>NZ_JBVJHP010000020.1:215277-223180 GCF_055586745.1 Nonomuraea sp. NPDC049378 | reverse complement strand
CCCCCCCCCCCCCCCCCCCCCCCCCCCCCCCCCCCCCCCCCCCCCCCCCCCCCCCCCCCCCCCCCCCCCCCCCCCCCCCCCCCCCCCCGGGCCGGTGGCGTCCTCCGGGGTGAGAGGTCAGACGGGCTCCACGGTCTCGGCGAGCGCCGTGGTGTGCTTGCCGTCGCGGAAGAGCGGGTGGGCGAGCAGACCCGCGAGGAACCCGGTCGTGGTGCTGATGCCGGCGCCGGTGACGGCGCACTCCGACAGCGCCCGCTCCATGCGGGCGATGGCCTGGTCGCGGTCCGGCGCCCACACGCTGACCTTGGCCAGCAGCGGGTCGTAGAAGGGCGAGACGCGCATGCCCGGCCGTACGTGGTCGTCCACGCGGGTGAACGGCCCGCCCGGCAGCACGAGCGAGTCGACCGTGCCCGGCGTGGGCAGGAAGCCCCGCGCCGGGTCCTCGGCGTTGATGCGGCACTCGATGGCCGCGCCGTTGAGCCGTACGTCGTCCTGGGTGATGCCGGGCGCGCCCGTCGCGGCCACATGGAGCTGCTCGCGGACCAGGTCGACGCCCGTGACCAGCTCCGTGACCGGGTGCTCGACCTGGATCCGGCAGTTGACCTCGATGCAGTGGAACTCGCCCGCGTCGTCGAGCAGGAACTCGAACGTCCCCGCCCCGACGTAGCCGACGGCGCGGGCCGCCTCGACGGTCCGCTCGCACAGCCCGGCCGCCACGTCCTCGGGCAGGCCGGGCACCGGGGTCTCCTCGATGAGCTTCTGCCGCCGCCGCTGCACCGAGCAGTCGCGCGCGCCCAGGTGCAGGACCTGCCCGTTCGTCCCGGCCAGCACCTGCACCTCGACGTGGCGGGCCGACTCGACGTAGCGCTCCAGGTAGACCCGCTCGTCGCCGAAGACGGCCCGGGCGGCGTTGCGGGCCTGCGCGTACGCCTCGGGCAGCTCGGACGGCCGCATCGCGATGGCCATGCCCCGGCCGCCCCCGCCCGACAGCGCCTTGACGATGATCGGGAAGCCGATGCCGGCCGCCGCCTCGACGGCCTCCCCCACGCTGGACAGGGGACGGTGCGAGCCCGGCAGGACCGGCAGTCCCGCGGCCGACAACACGCGCAGCGCCTCGGCCTTGTCGCCCAGCATCGTCAGGACCTCCGGCGGCGATCCGATGAACGTCAGCCCCTCCGCCCGGCACATCTCGGCGAAGTCGGCGTCCTCCGACACGAAGCCGTAGCCGGGGTGGATGGCCTCCGCGCCGGTCTGGAGGGCGGCCTGGAGGACGGCGGGGGCGTACAGGTAGCTCCGCTTGGCCGGAGGCGGGCCGATCCGCACGGCCTCGTCGGCCACGCGGACGACCGGGGAGTCCTCGTCCGCCGACGAGTAGACGGCGACCGTGCGGATGCCCATCTCCTTGCAGGTGCGGGCCACCCGCAGGGCGATCTCCCCGCGGTTGGCGATCAGAACCGTGCCGAACATCAGCTCTCCTCCAGGGCGAAGAGCGCCTGCCCGTACTCGACGGCGGCGGCGTCCTCGGCGAGGATCCGGGTGATCCGGCCGGCGGTGGTCGCATGGACGGGGTTCATCATCTTCATCGCCTCCAGGATCGCGACCTGCTGTCCCGCGGTGACCAGGTCGCCCTCCTTGACGAAGGGCTCGGCTCCGGGCTCGGCGCAGCGGTAGAAGGTGCCGACCATGGGCGACGGGATGACCTGCCTCGCCGGGGCCGCGGCGCCTTGGGAGGCGTGCGCCGCCGCCGTGACGGTGACGGCGGCCCGCGCGGCGCCGTCCGGCGCCCGCCCGTTGACGGCCGTGCCGTTCGCCGCCGAAAGGCGCTGCTCCACAGGCAGGTCCTGGCCGTCGGGGGCGGCCCATTCGGCTTCGAGGCTCACCTCGCCCACCGTCACCTTCAGGCGGCGGATCGGCCCGCCGATGGCGTCGATGAACCCCGCGGCATGCCGCTGGACCGTCTCGATCAGCTCTCCGTGGTCGGACATCACGTCTCCTCGGACGAAGGGGCGCCAAAACTGCGGAAGCGCCGCCGCCGCGCCTCGACCAGCTCGGCGACCGGCAACGGGGCCAGCTCCTCGAACGCCTGCCGTACGGCCGCCTGGATCCGCTCGGCCGTACGCGAGGCGGCGACGTGCGCCCCCTCGTCCGGCTCGGGGATGACCGCGTCGACGACGCGCTGCCGGAGCAGTTCGCGGGCGTCCAGGCCGAGCGCCGCGGCGGCCTGCGGGGCCGCCTCGGCGGTCTTCCAGAGGATCGCGGCGCACCCTTCCGGGCTGATCACGGAGTAGACGGCGTTGGACAGGGCGAGCACGCGGTCGGCCACCGCCAGCGCGAGCGCGCCGCCGCTGCCTCCCTCGCCCGTGATGACGGTGACCACGGGCACGGGCAGCGCGGACATCAGGCGCTGGTTCTCGGAGATGGCCCACGCCTGGCCCTGCTCCTCGGCCTCGATGCCGGGGTAGGCGCCGGGGGTGTCCACGAGCGTGAGCACCGGCAGGCCGAGCTTGGCGGCCAGCCGCATGAGCCGGGCCGCCTTGCGGTATCCGGCGGGGCTCGGCATGCCGAAGTTGCGCTTCACGCGCTCCTGGGTGTCGTGCCCCTTCTGGTGGCCGATGAGCATCACGCCCCTGCCGCGCAGGCGTCCGATGCCGCCCACGATGGCCGGGCAGTCGCTGCCCGCACGGTCGCCGCGTAGCTCGGTGAAGTCCTCCAGCAGCAGACCGGCGTAGTCGAGGGTGGTCGGGCGGGCCGGCTCCCTGGCCAGCCGCACCACGTCCCACGGGGTGCGGCGCGGCAGGACCGACGGATCCCGTACGAGCCCGTCGGCTTCAGGCCGTGCCGGTGCGCCGGCCGAGGCAGCCGTCGGGCCGCTCGACAGGCCGCCCGTAGGGCCGTCCGCGGGGTCGTCCGCGGGGCCGCCCGTGGCGTCCGGGCGGGCGGCCGCCAGGAGGCGGGCCAGGGCGCGGCGCAGGGCCGGCCTGGGCACCACCGCGTCGATCAGCCCGCGCGCCAGCAGGAACTCCGCCGTCTGGAACCCCTCCGGCAACCGCTGCCGGATGGTCTGCTCGATGACGCGCGGCCCGGCGAACCCCAGATGCGCCCCCGGCTCGGCGACCAGCACGTCGGGCAGCGTCGCGAACGAGGCCGCCACGCCGCCGTACGTCGGGTCGGTGACGAGGGCGACGGTGAGGATCCCCGCCTCGTCCAGCCGGGCCAGCGCCTGGCTGCACTTGGCCATCTGCATGAGCGACAGCGCGCCCTCCTGCATCCGCGCCCCGCCCGAGGCCGTCACGATCAGCAACGGCACGCGTTCGGCCAGCGCCTTCTCCGCAGCGACCGTCACGAGCTCGCCGACCCCGGAGCCGAGCGAGCCGCCGACGAACGCGAAGTCGAGGCAGGCCACCACGACCGGGTGGGACTCGATGGTGCCGGTGGCGCACAGGGCGGCCTCGCGCAGCCCGGTGGCGGCCCGCGCGGCGGCCAGCCGCTCGGCGTAGGGCCGGGTGTCGGCGAAGCCGAGGGGGTCGTCGGCCGGCAGTGCGGTCTCGACCGGCTTCTCCGAGCCGGGGTCCAGCAGGCAGTCGAGCCGCTCGCGGGCGGTGAGCCTGGCATGGTGCCCGCACCCGGGGCAGACCCGCAGCACGCGCTCGTACTTGGGGCGGAAGACCAGGTCGGAGCAGCCGGGGCAGATCAGCCACGTGGCTTCGAGGGTGACGGTCATGACGCGCTCCCGTACAGCCTGGCCTCGCTGTGGTCGCCGAGCACCAGGCACGTGGGCCGGCCGAAGTCACCGCTCACCCTGGCCTGCCGGCCGATGAGGGAGTCGCGCAGGCTGCCGCGCACGGTGCTGCCCTCGCACACGACCGAGTTCTCGATGGTGGCGCCGACGATGTCGCAGTCGGCGCCGATGCTGGTGTACGGCCCGATCCGGCTGTCGCGCACCACCGCCGAGAAGCCGATCACCGCGGGCCCGGTGATGCGGGAGCCGCTGACCTCAGCGCCCTCCTCGATGACGACCGGGCCGCGGATCTCGCAGGACGCGTCCACCTGACCCCGGATCGACCGCTCGGCGGTGTCCAGCACCGCCCGGTTGCATTCCAGCAGGTCCTCGACCCGGCCGGTGTCCTTCCAGTAGCCGCCGTGCAGGTGCGCCTCGACCCGCCAGCCGTTGCGCATCAGCCACTCGATGGCGTGGGTGATCTCGCGCTCGTTCCGCCAGCTCGGCTTGACGCTGTGCACGGCCTGGTGGATGGCCGGGGTGAAGACGTACGCGCCGACGAGGGCCAGGTCGCTGCGCGGGTCGGCGGGTTTCTCCTCCAGCCCCGTGACGACGCCGTCGGGGCCGACCTGCGCCACTCCGTACTCGGAGGGGTTGGCGACCTTGCCGGTCATCACCATGGCGTCCGGCCGCGAGTGCCAGAACGCGTCGATCAGCGGGCCGAGCCCGTCGATGATGACGTTGTCTCCGAGGTAGAGCAGGAAGTCCGCGTTGCCGAGGAAGTCCTGGGACAACATGACGCAGTGCGCCAGGCCCAGGGGGGCGTGCTGGTGCAGGTAGGTGATGTCGAGCCCCAGCGTGCCGCCGTTGCCGAGCGCGTCGCGGATGGCCGGGCCGTGGTCGCCCACGACCACGCCGACCTCGGTGATGCCGACCTCTCTGATGGCTTCCAGGCCGTACAAGAGCACCGGCTTGTTGGCCACCGGCACCAGTTGCTTGGGGACAGTGTGGGTGAGGGGCCGCAGCCTAGTTCCCCGCCCACCCGCAAGGACGAGAGCCTTCATGGATATTCCTGCCTGACGAGGCCATGGACAAGCGCAGGCTGCCCGGCGCCGCTGGAGGAGCGATGGAGTCGCGCTCGTCCAGCGGGTCGAGCCCGGCTTGAGGGGCGTCAGAGCAGGTCGGAGTCGCCGCTCGAGCCGTCGTAGTGGCCGAGCTCCTGCTCGACCTGCTCGTAGGCGAAGAACCGGACCAGTTCGTGGAGGGTGTAGACGATGTCGTCGGCGTTGTGCATGAGCACCCGCAGGAAGTGGTTCTCGACGAGCTGCAGCAGCAGCTTGTCCACGGTGTCGGAGTCCCACTCCAGCAGCTTGGCCACGCCGCTCGCGGTGAACACCGGGCCAGGAAGGAGGCTGAGCAGGCGCAGGAAACGCCGTTCCTCCTCGCCCAGCTGCCGGTAGCTCTCCAGCAGGCGGTCGCGTACGTTGAGGTCGGCGAAGGCCAGCTCGTCCAGCAGCCTGCCGGCGCCGATCAGGCGTTCCGCCAGCTTCTTGAGCGGCCAGCCGGTGGATGACAGGCGCGCGCCCGCCGCTCTGATCGCCAGCGGCAGGCGGCCGCAGAGCTGGGCGATCACCTCGGCGGCCTGGCGCTCGCCGTCCGCGAGCGTCCTGCCGATGATGTTCTGCAGGAGCTCGACGCAGTCGGCCGCGGTGAGCAGGTCCAGCCGCACGTGCACCGCGCCGACCAGCCCGTTGAGCCCGGCACGGCCCGTGATGATGGTGCCGCTGGGCGGGCAGCCCGGCAGCAGCGGCTGGATCTGCGCGGCCGTGGCCGCGTCGTCGAGCACGATGAGCACTTTCCTCGGGGCGACCCAGGTACGGAACGCGGCGACACGGTCCTCCAGACCGGCGGGCATGCGGTCGTCGGTCATGCCGGCGGCGCTGAGGAAGCCGGCCAGGACGTCGGCCGGGTCGGCCGGGTCGCCGGTGCTGCCGCGCAACCGGGCGAAGAGCTGGCCGTCGGGGAAGGTCTGGCGCAGCAGGTGCGCGGCGTGCACGGCCAGCACCGTCTTGCCCACGCCGGTCATGCCGCTGAGGGAGACGACGGGGGCGAGCTCGTTGCGCGGCGAGGCGAGCCCGTCGAGGATCGCCTGCAGGCTGTCCACCCGGGTGGTGAAGTCGAGGACGTCGGGCGGGAGCTGCGCGGGGGGCGGTGCGGGCTCCTCCTCGGTCCGGTCGGCGGAGCTGATGGTGACCGGCTCCTCGGAAGCGGGCACCTCCAGGGAGCTGGCAGAGGAGAGAACCGCCTGGTGCATGGCCTGCGCGCGGCTCGACGGCTCCACGCCGAGCTCCTCCACCAGGAGCGTGCGCAGCCTCTGGTAGACGTCGAGCGCCTCGGGACGGCGGCCCGACCTGTGCAGGGCCAGCATGAGCTGGATGTGGAAGACCTCCTGCAACGGATGGTCGTTGACCAGGGTCTTCAGCTCGCTGACGGCCTTGCGGTGCCGCCCGAGCCGCAGGTCGACGTCGATCCGCAACTCCAGGGCGCGCAGGCGGCCCTCCTCCAGGGCGGTCCCGTACGCCGACAGCAGGCTGCCGCCGGTGACGTCGGCCAGAGCCGGTCCTCGCCACAGCGCGAGCGCCTGGCTGAGCAGATCGGCCGCCCTGCCCGGATCGCCGTCCGCGAGTGCCGCATGACCCTCCGACGTCAGTCTCTCGAAATGGTAGGAGTCAACGCTTTCCGGAGGCACGGCCAGCATGTAGCCGTGCGGCCTCGTCCGTAATACGGTGGACCGCTCTCCGTAACCTTCGGACAAGATGTTCCGCAGCTTGTAGATGTAAGTTTGCAGAGTCGACAACGCGCTCACCGGCGGGCTGTCCGGCCAAAGTTCGTCGACCAACTCCGACGTTAATACGAGAGATTGGTTGCGCAGCAGAAGCAGCGCCAACACTTCTCTGACTTTCGGCGGCGTCGGGGTCAGCTCCACACCTTGACGACCAAGCACCGCCAACGGGCCAAGCACCAGGAAATCCATCGCCTTCCCACGTTCTGACCGGGGAGACGCCCCACCACAGCCGCTCAGGGCAGAGTGTCACAAAGAGCGATACCCCGAGCGCGGCAGTGCTGCGTCCGCCCTGTTGCGCTTACCACTCGTTCGTTTCCCTCAGCCCGACCTCCTCCGATCAACCCCCAGCCGAACGCCCGCCATGGTCGAAGTCGCCCATGGAGTGACGCTGGTGTTCTGATATAAGCACGATCTCCATGCGGAGAAAACCGTCAAAACGCCGCTCCGCGATGGAGAAAACTTATAGGCGCTCTCCAGCGATCCTCCAGCGGCCATGACGAGAATCGCGCGATAAGACGGCCTAATGGAGATCGCATGACGGCGAAATCACGCACTGCTCTGGTGACGGGCGCCAATCGCGGCATCGGCCGGGCGGTGAGCGAGCGGTTGCACGCGCTCGGGCACCGGGTGGTGGTGGCGGCCAGGGACGCGGAGGAGGCCGGGCGCACCGCGGCGGCGCTGGGCCCCGGCGCGCGGGCGGCCACGCTCGACGTGACCGACGAGGAGGCGCCGGAGCGGGTGCGGGCTCTGGTGGGGCCCGTGGACATCGTGGTGAACAACGCCGGCATCCAGCTCGACTGGGGGCGCCCGCCGCTGGCGGTGCCGGTCGAGCTGGTCAGGCGGCAGTTCGAGGTGAACGTCCTGGGTGCCTGGCGGATGTGCCAGGCGTTCCTGCCCGGCATGGTGGAGCGGGGCTGGGGCCGGGTGGTGATGGTCTCCAGCGGCACGGGGGCGTTCAGCAACGGGCTCTCGGCGCACACGCCGGGCTACGCGGTGTCGAAGACCGGGCTCAACGCGCTGACCGTGCTCATGGCCGCCGAAACGAGGGGCACGGGCGTGCTGGTCAACGCGGTCAACCCCGGTCAGGTGCGGACGCGGATGCGCCCGCAGGCCGAACGGCTGCCGGAACAGGCCGCGCAGGACATCGTGTGGGCGGCCACCCTCCCGGACGACGGCCCCACCGGAGCGTTCCTGCGCGGCGGGAAGCAGGTTCCCTGGTAGCCGCCTGTCACGGCAGCGGGCACGAGGCGGGGGGGGGGGGGGGGGGGGGGGGGGGGGGGGGGGGGGGGGGGGGGGGGGGGGGGAGGGGGGGGGGGAGGGGAGGGAGGGGGGGGGGGAGG
>NZ_JBVJHP010000020.1:133903-215267 GCF_055586745.1 Nonomuraea sp. NPDC049378 | reverse complement strand
CCCCGCGGGGCTTCGCGGGCGCGGGAAGAGGGCTGCTTTTGTGCACCCTCCCGCACAGACGGGTGAAAGGGTGTGTCTACCCCCGGCCCCCCCCCCCCCCCCCCCCCCCGCGCGTACGGTCACACGCCGGCCGGCGCGCTGCCCGCGCATGCCTGGAGCAGCCCGGCGGCCTCGGCCTCGCGCAACGTCGGCGCCTTGGCGTCCTGGTCCGACAGGATCCGCGGCGAGGCCGCCCACGGCAGCGCGAGGTCCGGGTCCAGCGGGTTGACGCGGATCTCCAGCGCCGGGTTGTAGGCGGTGGAGCACAGGTAGACCACGGTGGCCTGCTCGCTGATGGGCGCGAACGCGTGCCCCAGCCCTTCGGCGAGGTGGACGGCGTGCCGGGAGTACTCGTCCAGCGGCACCGCCACGTGCTCCCCGAACGTGGGGGACCCGGGGCGGATGTCCACGATGACGTCCAGGATGGCCCCGCTCACGCAGGTGACGTACCTGGCCTGGCCGGGCGGTGTCGCGCAGGAGTGCACGCCCCTGATCGTCCCGCGCCGGGAGACGGAGCAGTTGACCTGGGCCACCGGCATCCGGCCGCCGGTCGGTCCCTCGATGGCGCGCTGCTGGAACAGCTCGGCGAAGTGCCCGCGCTCGTCGGGGAAGATCTCCGGCTCGACGAGGAAGGCCCCTTCGATCCGCAACGGTTTGACTGACGTGCTCACGGCGTCACCATCCAGACTCGATCGTGTTCACGAGGTGCTCCTGACCGGCCCCCGGGGCCCGGTTCCACGGTCCGGTCCCGAGGTCCCGGGGGCCGGTTCCGGGGTCCAGTTCCGGCAGCCCACCGTGACAGCGCCGCTTGGAGATCGCCTGGACGCCCGGTCGAGCCGCGCGCCGGTCCGCGAGCGGGCGCGCACCACCCGGGCTCGAGCGGCCCGCGCCATGCTGGCGCGCATGAACGCTCTCAGATGCCCGGCCCCCG
Organism: Nonomuraea sp. NPDC049378; assembly: GCF_055586745.1. Classification (NCBI taxonomy): domain Bacteria; kingdom Bacillati; phylum Actinomycetota; class Actinomycetes; order Streptosporangiales; family Streptosporangiaceae; genus Nonomuraea; species Nonomuraea sp. NPDC049378. The sequence goes on along the minus strand of NZ_JBVJHP010000020.1, from coordinate 214,297 downwards.
CGCGGAGCGCGCCATGAACGGCGGCATCCAGGCGGAAGGGCTGGTGAAGCAGTACGGCTCGGTCCGCGCCCTCGACGGTCTCGATCTGCACGCCCCGGAAGGACAGGTGCTCGGCCTGCTCGGCCCCAACGGGGCGGGCAAGTCCACGCTGGTGCGCATCCTGGCGACGCTGCTGCGCCCCGACGGCGGGCACGCCCGCGTGTGCGGCTTCGACGTCGTGCGCGAGGCGCAGGCCGTCCGCAGGGTCGTCGGCCTGGCGGGACAGTACGCGGCCGTCGACGAGTACCTGACGGCCCGCGAGAACCTCGACATCTTCGGCCTGCTGGCCCGCATGAGCCCGGCTGCGGCTCGGGCCAGGGGCGAGGAGCTGATCGAACGCTTCGACCTCACCCGCGCCGCCGACCGCCCGGTGCGCACCTATTCTGGCGGCATGCGCCGCCGCCTCGACCTGGGGGTGGCGCTGATGGCCCACCCCCGCGTGCTGTTCCTCGACGAGCCCACGACCGGCCTCGATCCCCGCGGCAGGGCGGAGGTGTGGCGGGCGCTCGGCGACCTCGTCAAGGAGGGCACGACCGCGCTGGTCACCACCCAGTACCTGGAGGAGGCCGACCAGTTCGCCGACCTGATCGTGGTCATCGACCACGGGCGGGAGATCGCGACGGGCAAGCCGTCCGAGCTCAAGGACCAGGTCGGCGGCGATCACCTCGACGTGGCGGTGCGCTACGCCGGCGATCTGGCCCCGGCGCTGGCCGCGCTGGCCTCGGCCGGCCTCCCCGAGCCGCAGGCCGACGAGGACACCCTGAGCGTGACGGCGGTGCTGCCCGGCGGCGCCGGCCGGATGGCGGACGTGGTCAGGGAACTGGACGCCTGCGGAGTCGAGGTCGCCGACCTCACCGTCCGCCGGCCCACGCTGGACGACGTCTTCTTCGCCCTGACCAGGAAGGCGGACGAGCATGGCCGTGACTGACCGGGGCGCCGCGCCCTCGGACCTCGCCCTCGCGCTGCGCGACTGCGCCGTGATGACCAGACGGGGGCTGCTGCGCATGGGCCGCGTCCCCGACGAGCTGGCCTACCAGCTGGCCCAGCCGATCATCTTCGTGCTGCTGTTCAGCTACGTCTTCGGCGGCGCGATCCCGCTGCCCGGCGGCGGGCCGTTCACCGAGTACGTCGTCGTGGCGGTCTTCGCCCACACCCTGGCGTTCATGGGCGTCGGCACCGGCACGAGCCTGGCCGTGGACATGAGCAGAGGGGTCATCGACCGGTTCCGCGCCCTGCCGATGGCCCACGTGGCGGTGCTCGTCGGACGCGCCAACGCCGAGCTGGTGCGGGCCGTTCTCGTGACCGGCGTGCTCGCGGTGGTGGGCCTGCTGGTGGGCTGGCGGGCGCACGCGGGCCCGCTGTCCACGGCGGCCGGGCTGGGGGTGCTGCTGCTGTTCGCGTACGCGATGACGTGGGTGGGCATCGCCATCGGCCTGTCGGTGCGCAGCCCCGAGGTGGCCGGGACCGCCGGGCTGCTCTGGGTGTTGCCGCTCGGCTTCGTCTCGAACGGGTTCGTCCCGATCTCCTCGATGCCGGACTGGCTCCAGACCGTGGCGGCGTGGAACCCCGTGAGCGCCGTCGTCACCGCGGCGAGGAGCCTGTTCGGCAACCCGCTCGGGATGGCCGCCCAGGACCGGCTGCCGCTGGAGCACCCCATCGCCGCCGCCGTGATCTGGTCGCTGGCGGTGGTCGCGGTCTTCGTCCCGCTGTCCCTGCTCGCCTTCCGCCGCTCGGCCCGCCGCGGATGACCCCGCCGCCCGTCCCCGGCGCGGGGGTACGCCGTGCCGCCCTGCCCCGAGCCGGTCCCAGGATCAGTGCCGCCGGGTCCTGAAGCGGCTGAGGAAGCGCCGTACCTGCTGCTGCGTGTGCGGGTCACGGGCCATCCGCTTGGCCTTCTCGACGTTCTGCCTGCCTTTGGGGCTGCGCATGTACGCGCGTACCCGATCCATGAGTGCCATGCGCGTGCCCCTACCCCGGCTTTGCACGATCACGCACCCCGCGTGGCAGGAGAGGCCGATCAGCCGAACTCCTCGACGTACTCCTCCACCGGCCCCAGCTCGGGACGGTCCCTCAGTTCCAGGACGGCGCCGAGCCGCTCCAGTTCCATGACCGTCACGGTGTTCTCGCCCGCGCGGAGCAGCGGCGCCGGGCAGTACAACGTGACCTGCGGCCCGATCTCCCAGTAGCGGCCGAGCAGGAAGCCGTTGACCCAGACGAGGCCGCGGCCCGATCCCGGCAGCGCCAGGAAGGTGTCGGCGGGCGTGGCGATCCGCACGGTCGCGACCGCGAACCCGGTGCGCGTGGTCGCGGGGCCGGCGGCGAGCGCGCGGGCCGTCTCCCCCTCTGACCACTCCTGCAGGGCGATCGGCCTGCTGTCCCAGCCCTGGACCATCCGCCGGTCGACGAGCACCGGGCCGATCAGGCCCTTGTGCCGGCCGAGGCCCGGCCCGTAGTTGACCCGGCCGAGGCTCTCGACCAGGACCTCCAGGCGTACGACGGCGCCCGTTCCGCGTACCGGGAGCTCCTGGCGGTCGGGGCCCGCCTCTCCGAGGAACGTGCCGTCGCAGAAGACCAGGGCCCGGTCGCGCACGTCGGTGAGGACGAGCCGGTGCTCGCCCGCGGGGATGCGCGGGTGCGCGGTGTGCAGGACCATCCCCGCGTCGAGCCCGAGCCGCTCGAACGAGGCCGGGCGGGGGCCGGTCGAGGTGGGCGCGGGCACGGCGCCGAGCCCGGCGAGCAGGTCGGCACGGTGCGCGAGGGGGACGTGGGCCGGCGGCAGCGTGGGCATACGTTCTGGCGTCCGCAGCGGGCCGCGCGCGCCGAGCGCCTCCCGCAGGGCGAAGAACTTGGGCGTGAGCGTGCCGTCCTCGGCGACGGGCGCGTCGGAGTCGTAGCTGGTCACGGTGGGCTGCAACCGGCCGCTCGCCTCGTTGGCGCCCGCCCAGAGCCCGAAGTTGGTGCCGCCGTGGGCCATGTAGACGCTCACGCTGCCGCCGTCGGAGACGATCTCCTCGAGGACGCGCGCGGCACTGTCCGCGCCGCGGACGTGGTGCCGCTCCCCCCAGTGGTCGAACCAGCCGTTCCAGAACTCGGCGACGACGAACGGCTCGTCCGGCCGCCGCGCCGCGAGAAGGCGCCGGGCGGCGTCGGGCTTGGAGCCCAGGGTGACGGCGGCCAGGGTGCCGGGCAGGGTGCCGCCGTCCTGCATCAGGTCGGTGGGACCGTCGGCGGTGAACAGCAGTTCCCTGATGCCGCGGGTGATCAGCGCCTCGCGGTTCCAGCGCAGGTAGGCCTGGTCGTCGCCGTAGCTGCCGAACTCGTTCTCCACCTGCACCGCCACGACCGGCCCGCCCTCGCCGGCCTGGAGCGCGGCGATGCGCGGGATCAGCTCGTCGAACCAGCGGCCGACCGCGGAGGTGAACGCGGGGTCGGAGCTGCGGAGCGCGACGTCGCGGGCGGTGAGCCAGCTCGGCAGGCCGCCGTTCGACCACTCGGCGCAGATGTACGGCCCGGGCCGGACGACGACGTCGAGGCCCTCCTCCCCCACCGTGCGGATGAACCGCTCGACGTCCCGCCAGCCGTCGAAGCACGGCTCGGCGTCCTCGCGGGGCTGGTGGAAGTTCCACGCGACGTAGGTGTCGACCGTGTTGAGCCCGAGGTCGGCGAGGCGGCGGATCCGGTCACGCCAGAGGCCGGGGTGCACGCGGAAGTAGTGCAAACCTCCCGACACCATGCGGTGGGGGACGCCGTACCGGTGCAGGCGGCGCCCGCGCCAGGTGAGCGCGCCAGTGAGCGGGCCGGTGAGAGGACCGGTGAGAGGACCAGTGAGAGGACCAGTGAGAGGACCAGTGAGAGGACCAGTGAGAGGACCAGTGAGAGGACCAGTGAGAGGACCAGTGAGAGGACCGGTGGGAGGACCGGTGGGAGGGCCGGCGGGAGCGCCGGTGGGAGGGTCGGCCGGCGCGTCGGCCATCTCGTCGGCCATCGCGTCGGCCGTGGTCGTCGTCTGGTCCGGGGAGGCGTCAGGCGGGGAAGGCTCGATCACGGGGCGAGAGCCTATGTTATCGATGCCATATGTAACAAGCGCGGTAGGATCCACCTGACGACCCCGCGGGCGGGCCGCGAGAGAGGAGCGCCATGACCGGAGCCATCGAGCGGCCCGCGAGGCAGCCGAGCATGACCGACGTGGCCAGGACGGCCGGGGTGTCGGCGCAGACCGTCTCCCGCACGCTGCGCGACTCGCCCAACGTCAACCCGGAGACCAGGAAGCGCGTGCTCGCCGCGGTCGAGCAGCTGGGCTACCGCTTCAACAACGCGGCCAGGGTGCTCTCCTCCGGGCGCAGCCGCACCATCGGGCTCGTGCTGTTGCAGTCGGGCGGCTACTACTCGCGCTCGGCGGTGACCGCGGGCGTCGAGGCGGCCGCGGGCGAGGAGGGCTACGCGGTGAGCATCGCGACCATCGCCAGGCTCGACACCGGCCTGATGGAGCGGTCCCTGTCCAAGCTCGCCGACCAGGGCGTGGAGGGCATCGTCATCGCCGTGCCGCTGATCTCCGTGACGCAGAAGATGGAGGACATCACGCGCGACATCCCCACCGTCACCCTCGACGGCTCCCGCACCGCGAGCGCCCGGGTGCTCGGGATCGACCAGAAGGAGGCGGGCCGCATCGCCACGCGGCACCTGCTCGACCTCGGACACCGCCAGGTGTGGCACGTCTCGGGGCCCGACGAGTGGATCGAGGCCCGCCAGCGGCGGCAGGGCTGGCAGGAGTGCCTGGCCGCGGCGGGGATCCAGGCGCCGCCCCCGCTGGAGGGCGACTGGTCGCCCGACTCGGGCTACCGGCAGGGGCAGGTCCTCGCGATGATCCCCGACGTGACCGCCGTCTTCGCCGCCAGCGACGAGATGGCCTTCGGGGTGATCCGCGCCCTGCGCGAGGGCGGCAGATCGGTGCCGGAGGACGTGTCCATCGTCAGCGTCGACGACATCGAGCTGGCGGCCTACTGCACCCCGCCGCTGACCACCGTCCGCCAGGACTTCTACCGCTCGGGCGCGGCGGCCGTCGCCCTGCTGCTGCGGCAGGCCGACGCCGGGGAGACGCTCGTCACCGCGTCGCTCTCGGTGCGCGCGTCCACGGCGCCACCCCGTTCTCCCTGAGCCCCATGCCGGCCATTCCAGGAAGTACCCTCTTGCGCCGCCATGTTATCGATGCCACTGTAACAACGTCCGGATCCCGGACTCGTTCCTCCGCCCCGTCAGGTGGGCAGCCCTTCACGGAAGGATCCCAGAACCATGAGGAGATCACTCGTCCTCGCCGGCGCCGCGATCACGGCGCTCGGACTGCTCACCGGCTGCGCGGCCGAGGGGGACGGCCAGGACTCCGGCAAGACGACCCTCAACGTCGCCGCCCTCGAAGGCGGCTACGGGCGCGACATGTACACCAAGGTCATCCAGGCGTACGAAACCGCGCACCCCGACGTCGACGTGCAGCTGCAGATCTCGAAGAGCATCGAGGACGAGATCACCCCCAACATGAAGGCGGGCCGGTTCCCCGACGTCGTGGTGCTCGGCCAGGGCCGCAAGGCCGCGCTCACCGAGACCCTCATCAAGGACAAGGCGCTGGAGGACCTCACGCCCGTGCTGCAGGCGAAGGTCCCCGGCGAGGACAAGACCGTCGGCGACAAGCTCATCGAGGGCATCGTCGGCAACCTCAACACCAACCCCTACGGCGACGGCAAGACGTACACGATGCCGATGTACTACGCGCCGACCGGCCTGTTCTACAACAAGGGCCTGTTCGACAAGAAGGGCTGGAAGGTCCCGGCCACCTGGGACGAGATGTTCGAGCTCGGCGAGAAGGCCAAGAAGGACGGCATCGCGCTGTTCACCTACCCGACCGCCGGCTACCTCGACTCCTACTTCTTCTCGCTGCTCGCCGACGTCGGAGGGGAGCAGTTCTACACCGACGTCATGACGTACAAGCAGGGCGTGTGGCAGACGCCGCAGGCCCGGAAGGCGCTCGACCTCACCGCCCGGCTGCTGAAGTACGCCGCGCCGACCACGGTCGGCTACGCCAACGAGCAGGACTTCACCAAGAACCAGCAGTCGGTGCTCGACGACAAGGCGCTGTTCATGCCGAACGGGACGTGGATCGTCGGCGAGATGGCCGACGCCCCGCGCGCCGACGGCTTCGCGTGGGGCCTGACCCCGCTGCCCGCCGTCACCGAGGGCGGCAAGCGCTACATCACGACGTCGGTCGAGTCGGTCTGGGTCCCTGCCGCCGCCAGGAACAAGGACGCGGCCAAGGACTTCGTCGCCTACCTCTACTCCGACGCGGCGGCGAAGATCTTCGCCGCGTCCAACGCGATCCAGCCGATCGAGGGCATCGCGGGCAGCCTGTCGGAGGAGAACGCCGAGTTCTACAAGGTCTACGACGACCCGTCGGTCTCCGCGCTCGTCGGCGGGTTCGCCAGCACCGCGCCCGTCAAGGGCGTCGACATCAAGGCCACCCTCTTCGACACCGCCAACAGCATCATCAGCGGCGACAAGACCCTGGACCAGTGGCAGGCCGCGCTCGACGAGGCCAGCGAGAAGCTGCGCCAGGCGGGCAGCTGACGTGCCGGGCAACCCACCGGACAGCTCACTGGGCACCTCACCCGGTACCTCACCGGGCACCTCACTGGGCACCTCACTGGGCACCCTGCCGCGCCCCGCGGCGCGCCGCGCGGCAGGACCCGCGCCCCGCCGGCGCGGCGCGGCCGGGTCCGCCCCGCGCCGGCGCGGCAACGGGCTCTTCGTGCTGGCCTGCCTCGCGCCCGCGCTCGTGCTCTTCGCGCTGTTCATGATCGTCCCGACCGTGAACGTGTTCCGGATGTCGTTCTACACCTGGAGCGGCTTCTCCCCCGACATGCGCTTCGTCGGGCTCGACAACTTCACCGCGCTCCTCGACGACGCGCAGTTCGTCCGCGCGTTCCAGAACACCGTCGCGCTCCTGGTCGTCGTGACCGTGGTGACGATGGGCATGGGCCTGTTCCTGGCGGCGATCATGACCCGGCAGCGGCTGCGGGGCCGGACCCTCTACCGGTTCGTCCTCTACGTCCCGAGCGTGCTGTCCGTGGTCGTCATCGCGGCGATCTTCTCCGCCGTCTTCGACCAGGAGAACGGCCTGATCAACGGCACGCTGCGGGCGCTGTCGCTCGACGGGCTGCGCCAGGTCTGGCTCGGCGACCAGGACCTCGTGCTCTGGTCCGTGGCGATCGCGATGGTCTGGCAGTCGCTCGGCTACTACATGGTCCTCTACATGTCCGGCATGGCGAGCATCCCCGAGGACGTCTACGAGGCCTCCGCGCTCGACGGCGCGTCCCCTGGACGGCAGTTCTTCGCCATCACGCTGCCGCTCATCTGGCAGAACCTCCGCACGACGCTGACGTTCTTCGTCATGAGCGCGGTCAACCTCAGCTTCGTGCTCGTCCGCGCCATGACCGGCGGCGGACCCGACGGCTCGTCGGAGGTCCTGCTGAGCTACATGTACAAGCAGGCCTACACGAACTCGTCGTACGGCTACGGCATGGCCATCGGCGTCGTCATCTTCGCGTTCTCGTTCCTCGTGTCGCTGCTGGTGAGCCGGGCGACACGGCGCGAGCCCCTCCAGTTCTAGAGGACCCTCACCATGACCACGATCAGAAGCGCCGCACGGCCGAGGACCGGCAGGGCACTGACCTACGTCCTCGTCATCGCGATCGCCCTGGCCATCGCGGTGCCGGTGGCGTGGGTGCTGCTCGCCTCGCTCAAGCAGAAGGGCGAGTTCTACGGCAGCCCCTGGGTGCTGCCGGAGGGCCTGCACCTGCAGAACTACGTCGACGCGTTCGTCACCGCGCGCATGGGACAGTATTTCCTCACCTCGGTGCTGGTCACGGTGCTCGGGCTGGTGTTCGTCGTGGCCGTGTCGGTGCCCGCGGCCTACGTCGTCGCGAGGTACGAGTTCCGCGGCCGCGGCCTGGTCGAGGTCGCGCTGCTGGCCGGGTTGTTCGTCAACGTCAACTACATCGTCGTGCCGATCTTCCTCATGCTCGTCGGCTGGGATCGCGCGCTCGTCGACGTGTTCCCCGGCGGCTTCTTCATCGACAACCCCGCGGTCCTCTCGCTCGTCTACGCGGCCACCTCGATCCCGTTCACCATCTACCTGCTCGCCGCGTACTTCCGGTCGATCCCCGTCGACTTCGAGGAGGCCGCGGCCCTGGACGGGGCCTCCCGCTTCCAGATCATGACCCGGGTCATGCTGCCGATGGCGCGGCCCGCGCTCACCACCGTGCTGCTGTTCAACTTCCTGGCCTACTGGAACGACTACATCATCGCGCTCACCCTGCTCCCAGGTGAGGGCAAGACGCTGCAGGTCGGGCTGCTCAACCTGATGACCGCGCAGAAGGCGGCGGCCGACTACGGGCGCCTGTACGCCGGCATGGTCATCGTCATCGTCCCCGTCCTCATCTTCTACGCGCTCATCCAGCGCCGGCTCATCGAAGGCATGGCGTCCGGCGGCGTGAAGGGCTGACCGGCGCCTCCCGGAGAGAGGAAACCCATGAAGGAATCGACGCGCAGCGTGCTGCTCGTCACCGCCCGGACGCTCGTCGCGGCGCTCTGCGTGGCCGTGGTCGTCGTCGCCCGCGCGACGGTCGGGTGGGGCAGCCTCGCGATCATGCTCGTCGCGCTGTGCGGGCTGCTGGCCGTGCTCGCCTCGTACAACCGGCGGTTCCGGTGACCGGGCCGATGACCGGGCCGGTGACCGGGCCGGTGACCGGGCCGATGACCGGGCCGATGACCGGGCCGGTGCCGGACGGGCGGGCCCTGGCCCGGGTACGGCCGAGCGGGCGCCAGCTCGCCTGGCAGGCGATGGAGTTCTACGGCTTCATCCACTTCGGCATGAACACGATGACCGACCGGGAGTGGGGCGAGGGGCACGACGACCCGGCCGCCTTCGACCCCGCCGGCCTCGACGCCGACCAGTGGGTCACGGCGCTGAAGGCCGCGGGGATGACCGGCGTGATCCTCACCTGCAAGCACCACGACGGCTTCTGCCTGTGGCCGAGCGACGTCACGACGTACTCCGTCGCGTCGTCGCCGTGGCGCGGCGGCCGGGGCGACGTGGTCGCGGAGGTGGCGGACGCGGCACGGCGGCACGGGCTGCGGTTCGGGATCTACCTGTCGCCCTGGGACCGCACCGAGGCCTCGTACGGCTCCGGCGCCGCGTACGACGACTTCTACGTGGCCCAGCTCACCGAGCTGCTCACCCGGTACGGACCGGTGTTCACGGTCTGGCTGGACGGCGCGAACGGGGAGGGCCCGAACGGCCGGCGGCAGGTGTACGACTGGGAGCGGTACTACGCGGTGGTCCGCGAGCTGCAGCCCGACGCGGTCATCAACGTGTGCGGGCCCGACGTGCGGTGGTGCGGCAACGAGGCCGGGGCGACCCGTCTCGACGAGTGGAGCGTGGTCCCGCGGGCCCTCCAGGACGCCGAGCGGATCGCGGACCGCTCGCAGCAGGCCGACGACGGCGCGTTCGCCCGGCTGGTCCGCAGCGACGACCGCGATCTCGGCAGCCGCGCCGCGCTGGCGGGGCACGAGGGCGACCTGGTCTGGTATCCGGCCGAGGTGAACACCTCGATCCGCCCCGGCTGGTTCCACCATCCCGCCGAGGACGACGCGGTCCGGTCGCCGGACGAACTGTTCGGCATCTATCTGCGTGCCGTCGGCGGCAACTCCTGTTTCCTGCTCAACGTCCCGCCGGCCCGCGACGGGCGGATGCGGGACGCCGACGTGGCGGTGCTGGAGCAGCTCGGGCGGCGCATCGACGGCTTCCGCGGGCGGCGCGCCGAGGCGGGCGCGACGGTGTCGTCCGGTCCCCCCGGCGACGTCGCCTCCGCGTGGCCTGGTGGGGGCCGTACGCCGTGGCGGCCGGACGGCGACGACCCCCTGCCCGGCGTGACGCTCACCTTCGCTGAGCCCCGCCGGATCGAGGCGGTCGTCGTGGGCGAGGACATCGCGCAGGGGCAGCGCATCGAGCACGTCGTCGTCCGGGGCCTCGGGGACGGCGGCTGGCTGCCGCTCGCGGAGGCGAACGCCGTGGGCTACCAGCGCATCCTGGCGTTCCCGCCGGCCGAGGTGCACGCCGTGCGGGTCGAGATCCCGCAGTTCCGGGACACTCCCGTCGTCGCCCGGGTGGCCGCGATCGAGGGGACGCCATGAAGACGTCCGGGAAGAAGGGCGCCGCGGGAAGGGGCGCCGGCGAGAAGGGCCACGGGAAGAGCGCCGCGAGGAAGGGCGGGGCGGCGAAGAGCGCGGCGCGCAGGCCGTCGCGCAGGGCCGCCGTCCTGGTCGCCGGCGTGTGCGCCGTACTCGCCGCGCTGCTGCTCACCGGCGCGGTGATCAGCCAGCGCGGCGGCGAGGTCGCCTCCGTCGACGGGCACGCCGTGACCCGCGACGAGTTGCTCTTCCACATGCGGCGGCTGGCGCCGAGCGTGCAGAACGAGCTGCGCAACCGCTACCACCTCCAGGGCGCCGTCGACTGGAACGCGCGGGCCGGCGACCGGAGCGCGCTCCAGCGGCTGGCGGCGCGCGCGCTCGACGAGGTCGGGCGGGACAAGACGGTGCTCATCCTGGCGCAGGAGCAGGGGCTGGTCGAGTCGGTCGACCACGCCGGCTTCCTCGCCGAACTGGCCGCCGAGAACGAGCGGCGCGCCGAGGCCGTCACCAGGGGCGAGGTCGTGTACGGCCTGACGGAGTTCTCTCCCGACGAGTACTACTCGCACCGGCTCACCGAGCTCACGACCCGCCTGAAACAGCGGCTCAGCGCGTCCGCGGACGGCCCGCTGCACGTCAGCGACGCCGACGTCCGGCGGGAGTTCGACGCCGACCCGGCGGCCTGGAGCGCCAACGCGACGACGTACGCGTACGCCAGGCTCGTGGTGCCGGTGCCCGACGGCGCCTCCGCCGGGCACCTGGCCGAGCTCCAGCGGCGGGTGGACGCCGCCGACCGGCTGGCGGACCTCGCCGGCCGTGAGCCCGGCGCGCGGCTCACGAAGGCCACGCACCAGGGCGGCGGCTCGGCCGCCCACGAGCAGGACCTCATGGCGGTGCTCGGCAAGCTCGCGCCGGGCGAGATCTCCGCCCCGGTCCGGGGCGGCGGCCAGGTCACCTACTACGAGCTCACCAGCAAGTCCGTCGACGAGGACGCGGCGTTCGCCGAGTACGCGCGGCGGATCCGGCAGTCACTCATCGACAGGAAGTTCGGCTCCTACCTCCAGCGCCGCGTGGACGACCGTGGCGTCACGGCCGACACGGCGGCGGTGGAGTCCATCAACGCAGAGGATGTTCACAGTGAAACCTGACGGCACCACATCCCCCGGCGCGCCGGTCCGGCGACGACCCGTGGCGCGGGCGTTCCGCGCGGGCCTGGCCGCCCTGCTCGCCGCGCTCGTCGCGGCCTCGCTCGCCCCCGCGGCGCACGCCGCGGCGGCTCCCGGCCGCACCGCCGCGGCCGAGCGGGACCTGCCCGGCAACAAGCCCAACCGGACCGGCGGCAGCGACTACTACGTCGACGCCACGAACGGCCGCGACGACGCCGCCGGCACCTCGCGGAAGACCGCCTGGCGGAGCCTGGCAAAGGTCAACGCCACGACGTTCGACCCTGGCGACCGCATCCTGCTCAAGGCCGGCGAGCAGTGGCACGACGAGCAGCTCTGGCCGAAGGGCTCGGGCAGCGCGAACCGGCCGATCACCATCTCGGCGTACGGCGACGCGCGCGCCCGCCTGCCCTACATCGCGACCAACGGCAAGGTGCCGAACCCGTTCCGCGCGGACGGCACCAAGAACCCCGACACGGTCGGCCTGACCGGGGCCATCGTGCTGCGCAACCAGCAGTACTTCGAGATCGACCACGTCGAGCTGTCCAACGACGACGACTTCGCCACCGACATCACCACCGGGACGTACGTCCGCGACGGCATCTCGGTCTCCATCAACGCCGACCTCCTGGAGCCGGGCGCGGACAGCGTCATGGACCACTTCCGCGTCTCCGACGTGTACGTCCACGACCTCGACGGCCCGAGCACCTGGCAGAAGATCCACTACGGCGGCGTGAACTTCCAGGTCTTCGGCAGCAAGAGCTACAAGGAGTACGGCACCGGCGGCCACCACTTCAAGGACGTCCGGATCGAGAACAACACCTTCAAGAAGGTCGAGCTGCACGCCGTGCAGTTCGCGTTCAACTGGTTCGCCGCCGACGGGCAGGACGCCGGTGAGTACGACGACAGCGGGAAGTTCCACGAGGGCTGGGAACAACTCTGGGTGCGCACCCGCGACCTGTACAGCCGGGACGTCTCCATCAGCCACAACTACGCCGAGAGCATCGGCCAGGGCGCCTTCCAGTTCGCCAACAGCAAGAACCTGATCTCCGAGTACAACGAGGTCAACGGCTTCCTCCAGCGCTATGACGCGGTGTCGTGCGGGTTGTACCTGTGGGCGGGGGCCGACTCGGTCATGCAGTACAACGAGGTCTACGGCGGCCCCGACAACGAGTTCGACGGCACCCCGTGGGACCTCGAGTACACGAACTTCAACGTCACCTACCAGTTCAACTACTCGCACGACAACGCGGCGGGCTGGATGGCGTACATGGGTAACAGCTCGAATTCGGTCGCCCGCTACAACCTGAGCGTGAACGACAACGGCGTGCTCGTGAAGAACATGTTGTCGACGAACTACTCGCCGACCTATTTCGTGAACAACACGTTCGTCTACGACGGCGCGGACCTCGACACGTTCCACGACGAGACGTTCCTGAGCACCGTCTACTTCCTGAACAACATCTTCTACAACACCTCGAAGACGGATGCCACGCCGTGGTACCGCCGCACCGGGGCGCTGCGCCAGGCGGTGTTCTCCAACAACGACTACTACGAGGCGAGCGGCACGCACTCTCCCCAGGAACCGGCGGACCGGCGCGGGCTGCGCGTCGATCCGAAGTTCGCCGGCGACCCCGCCGAATACGTCACCGGGGCGGGCGTGAAGAACATCCGCAAGGCCGCCGCCCACTTCAGGCTCCGCAACGACTCTCCCCTCATCGACGCCGGCCGCTACAACCCCCGCCTGGGCACGGAGGACTTCCTCGGCACCCACATCTACTACGGCGACGCGCCCGACATCGGCATGGCCGAGAGCCGCAAGGGCAGGAAGGTCACCAACCCGGTGGACGACGATCCCATCGAGGAGGAGACCGGCGACGACCGCGTCAACCTCGCCCTCGGCAAGCCCGTCACCGCCAGCTCGACCCACCCGGGCGCGAACGGCACGCTCGTCGCGAAGAACCTGACCGACGGCGATCCGGCGACCCGCTGGGCGGCGGCCGACGACGCCTCCTACCCGGTCACGCTGGACGTCGACTTCGGCGCGGACACCACCTTCGACGAGGTGTACCTGGACGAGTACACCGACTCGGGCACCAATCCGCGGGTCAGGTCGTACGAGCTGCAACGGTGGGACGCCGGCACCGGCGCCTGGGTGACGTTCGCCCGCGGCTCCGACGGCATCGGCCACGACGCGTCCGTCACCGGTTTCGGCGACGTCACCACGTCCAGGCTGCGCGTGTCGCTCACCGACCGGCTGCCGGGCGAGGTGTACAGCCCGACGCTGACGGGGGTCGCCGCCTACCGCACCGGCGGGTGACCGCGTACGGGGTGGACGTCACGGCGTCCACCCCGTACGGCCGTTCACCGGCTCGGGGCGGTCTCGGGCTGCTCGGTGTTCAGCGAGTCGACCAGCTCGTCGGCCTCGGCGTCGCGCGCGGGAGCGACCAGGCCGACCAGCACGAACACCACCAGCGCCGACAGGACCGGGGCGGCCACCTCCACGGTCTGGCCCTGGCCCGGGAAGACGTACTTCAGCAGCGCGAAGACCACGAGCCCGGTCGCCCACGAGCCGATCGCGGCCGCGGGACCGCTGCGGCGGAACATCGGCAACATGCCGAGCAACATCGGGATGGCGATCGGGCCGACCAGCGCGCCGAACCAGAGGATCAGCAGGCCCAGCACGCCGCCGAAGCTGTCCGCGCCGAGCGCGATGCCCATCGACAGCGCGATGAACAGGAACGTGGAGACCCGGCCGGCCAGCAGCTCGGACGCGGACGACAGCCGGTTCGCCCGCTTCCAGACCGCGGGGATGATGTCCCTGATCACCACCGAGGAGATGGCGTTGGCGTCGGAGGACGTCATCGCCATCGTGTGCGCGAACATCCCGGCGAGCACGAGACCGATGAGCCCGCCCGGCAGCAGCTGCTGGGTCAGCAGCGCGTACGACTGGTCGGGCTCGGCCAGGCCGGGCAGCAGGACCGGTGCGGCCCACATCGGGAAGAACAGCACGAGGGGCCAGAAGAGGTAGAGGCCCGCGGAGAACAGCGCGGCGCGCCTGGCCGACTCGCCGGTCGGCGCGGCGATGAAGCGCTGGGCGAGGTTCCAGGTCCCGCCGTTGTAGGAGAGCGTGTTGATCAGCAGGTAGACCAGGACGAATCCCATGGTGTACGTGCCGTTGAACGGCTGGCCGTGCCCTTCGGGAAGCCTGTCCCACAGCGTCCAGATCGCGGACACGCCGCCGAGCTGGGCGAGCACCGCGACGAACAGCGTGATCCCCGCGACGAGCTGGATGACGAACTGGCCCAGGTCGGTGAGCGCGTCGGCCCACAACCCGCCGATCGTCGAGTAGATCAGCGTGACCCCGCCGGTGAGCAGCACGCCCCAGGCGATCGGCACGCCCGCGAACACCTGGAGCAGCAGCGCGGTCGCCGCCCACTTGGCTCCCACGTCGAAGACCTTCAGCGCGGTGCCGCTCCATGCGAGTACCTGCTGCGCCGGCACGTTGTAGCGGGTCGCGAGGTATTCCAGCGGCGAGATGATCCCGAGCCGCTGCCGCAGCCGTGGCCAGCGCGGCGCGAACAGCACCGATCCGACCAGCATCGCGAACGTGATGCCGATCGCCCACCAGACGTACAGGGTGAATCCGGCGGTGTAGGCGATGGCCGCGTAGCCGACGAACACCGCGGAGCTGTAGCCCGACATGTGGTGGGAGATGCCGGACAACCACCAGGGCATTCTGCCTCCGGCGGTGAAGAAGTCCTTGGCGTCACGGATGCGGGATTTCGCCCAGACACCGATCGCGATCATCACCACGAAGTAGCCGCAGATCACTAGCCAGTCGAGAAAGCCCATGAGATCTCCCAGGTCGGGGGGTGGGGAGGGGGTCAGGCGCCGTGGACGGGCACGCCGTTCACGAAGGTGCGCAGGACGGACAGGTCGGATATATCGGATGTGGTGACGATCAGATCGGCGGGCGCGCCAGGCTCGATCCGGCCGCACTCGGCTCCGAGCAGCCGGGCCGGGTTCGCCGCGGCCAGGCGCAGCGCGGTGCCGAGGTCGATCTCCGTGTGGGTGACCGCCCATGCGACGCACTCGATCAGCGAGCTTCCGGAACCGGCCAGCAGCTCGCTCCCCGGCAACGTCACCCGGCCGTCCCCGCGTACGGTGATCCGGCCGCCGACCGGGGTCGTGTAGTCGCCCGGAGCGCAACCGGCCAGCGCGACCGAGTCGCTGACCAGCAGCGCGCGGGCGGTCCCCTTGGCCCGCACCATCGCGGTGAACGTGTCGGCCGGCAGGTGGTGCCCGTCCGCGATGAACGTCGCGGCGAGCCGGTCCTCGGCGAGCTGCGCCCAGATGTAGTTGGGGTGCCGGCGGATCACCGCGTGGGCGCCGTTGCCGAGGTGGGTGGAGAGCCGCGCGCCCGCCCGCACGGCAGCCCGGATGCCGGCGGGCGCGGCCGCCGTGTGCCCGATGGACACGATGACGTTCCGCCGGGAGAGCTCGGCGATGTAGGGGACGGCGCCCGCCCGCTCGGGAGCCAGCGTGACGATCCGCACCAGCCCGCCGCTCGCCTCCTGCCAGCGCCCGAACTCGGCGAGATCGGGATCCCGCAGGTGCGCGGCGTCGTGCGCGCCTCGCGGCCCGTCCTCGGCCGCCAGGCAGGGACCCTCGATGTGCAGGGCCGGTATGGCGTGCCGGACCAGCGGATCGGCCTCGCGGGCCGCCGCGATCACGCGGAGGTTCCTGACGATCTTGTCTTCCGGCGCGGTGATGACCGTGGGGCACACCGTCGTGGTGCCGTGCCGCCACAACTCGCGGACCAGCTCGGCCACGTCGCCGGCCGACAGGTCGTCGGCGTTGAAGTCACGCCCGCCGTACCCGTTGACCTGGATGTCCACCAGGCCGGGGAGGATGAGCACGTCGGGCGCGTCACGGAGCTCGGTGACCGTGGCGATCCGCGGTCCGTCCAGATCGACGCGGACGGGACGCCCGTCCGCGAGCCTGCCTTCGACGCTCACCGTGCCTCCCCCGCCTCCCCTGCCAGGGCCCTGGCGGCGGCCATGACCAGGTGGCCGGCCTCGGGCGTGAACGCGGCGCGCAGCCCGTAGGCCCTGTGGGCCTCGCAGATCTCGTAGCCGCCCGCCTCATAGTGCGTCTCCGGGTAGGGCAGGTAGCCGGGGACCCCGCCCGTGTAGCCGGCGACGAGCAGCCCGGGATCGCCGAGCGCGGCGCGCAGCTCCACGGCGAACTCGACGAACGGCTCGCCGGGCAGGAACACCAGCGGCACGCCGCCCCACCGGTGCACGGCGACCTGCACCTCGACCGCCGCCGGCCCGGTGCCGGTCAGCTGGGCACGCGCCCACGCCGCCCAGATGCCGCCGGGCTCGTCCGCGAGCTCCCGCAGCCGGTCGGGCGGGAGGGGCTCGCCGAGCGGCAACTCGACCCGCGCGGCGGCCACCGACACCCGCCCCGCCCCGGTGGGCGACCCGGTGGGCGACCCGGTGGGCGACCCGGTGGGCGACCCGGTGGACGACCCGGTGGACGACCCGGTGGGCCGGGCTGCGAGTGGTCGTGTCGCGGTGCCGAGCACGGCCTCGCCCACCAGGGTCCCGATCCGTTCCGCGGCCTCGAAGGTCCTGCCCGGCCGTGGCCCGGCGCCGCGCAGGCTGTCGATCGCGGTGTGCCCGGTGTTCAGCTGGCCGCAGCAACCTTGGAGGAACACGGCCACGCCGCCGGCCCCGGACTCCACGTGCCGCCGCGCGTACCCGGGCCAGTCGGCGGTGATCTGGAGGTTGTCGGGGCCGAGCGTCACCGGGTGGCAGGCGTAGGAGAAGACGGTGGCGATGGGCTCGCCGTCCTCGCGCTCCAGCCGTACGACGGGGACCACGGGGTCGGTGAGGGTCCCGCCGCGCCGGTTGCTCGCGACGCCGTCGAGCGTGCCGCTGCCGCGGCGGAGCACGGCGGGGGTCATGGCGTCGAGCGCGGCCTCCCCCGCGGCGACGATCCGCGAGCGGGCGTGCCGGACGTACGAAGGGTCGGCGACGCCGCCGATGCCGCCCCTGGTCACCGCGGGCCCGGCGTGCGTGTGCGTCACCGCCACGGCCACCCGCTCCTCCGGGATGCCCGTGCGCTCGCGCAGGTCGCCGGCGATGTGCCGGGTGGTGTCCGGGTCGAGAGCGACGAGATCGGCGCAGATCACGACGGACGTGGTCGTGCCGTCGGAGACCGCCACGGCGGTGGCCAGCAGCGGATCGTGCACCTCCGTGGACGGGGAGGTCCTGGCGGCGTAACCGGCGAGCGAACCGCCGGGCCGCGGCGTGATGTCGGCGACCGCGGCCCCGGCGAGCAGGCCCTCCCCTGTCACAACCACCGGACCCGCCCCCGGAAGCGGTCGAGGAAGAGCGCGTTGCGCTCGTCGCCGCCCGGCGCGTTCCCGCTGCGCCAGATCTCCGGAACGGTGCCGCGCTCGGCCAGCTCGGCGATCGCGGCGGCCATGACGCAGTTGAGCGTGTACGCGTTGGCGAACGTCGAGATGGCGCCGACCCGCTCGGGCACCCCCTCGATCTCGAGTACGGCGTCGCCGACCGGCACCTTCGTGTCGATGTGCAGATCGACGAGGTCGTGCAGGTTCTGCCCGGTGGGGTGCCTGGCCGGATGATCGGGCGCGGTCCGGTCGGCGTGCTCCCTGGAGGAGACACCGAGGACGGCGACGCCGCGCTCGCGGGCGGTCAGCGCGGCGTCGATGAGCGCGGCGTTGATGCCGTAGGCGTTGACGAGGATGAGCAGGTCGCCCGCGCCGAGCCGGTTGTCCTCGATGACGACGCGACCGTAACCGGGGGTCCGCTCGATGGCCATCGAGCGCAGCGCGCCACCGGACAGCAGCGTGCCCTCGTCGAGGATCGCGCTGACGTTGACCAGGCCGCCCGCGCGGAAGAACACCTCCTGCGCGGCGAGGTTCGAGTGCCCGCCGGGGCCGTAGACGTAGAGCAGCCGGTCCGCCCCGGTGATGTGGTCGGCGATGAGCTCCGCCGCCGCCTCGATGGCGCCGGCCTCCTCGGTTTCGATCCTGCCGATCAGGCCCGTGACCTGCTCGGCGTACGTCCGCATGAGCGACGCGTGCCGTCCGTTTGGCCGTCCGTTTGGCCGTCCGTTTCGCACCCTGCAAGCTCCTCATGACCGATGAAAGCGATTGCAGGCATTCAAGACTACGACCGAACCCCGGTCAAGAGGTGGACCGCGGCACTCTGGAGTGCCCCGTGGAGTCGCGCGCGACGAACACGCCGGGCAGCCTGTGGTGCTCCGGCGCACCGCCCGGCGCCTCGATCTGCCTGGTCAGCACCTGGACCGCGGTGGCGCCGAGATCGTCCATCGGCGCGGTCACCGTGGTCAGGCTCGGCGTCACGGTCCTGGCGAGCAGCACGTCGTCACAGCCGACGACGCTGCGGTCGCCGGGCACGGCGACGCCCCGCCCGGCCAGCTCGGCGAGCACTCCGCACGCGGTGAGGTCGTCGAAGGCGAACGCGGCCGTGGCGTCCGTCTCCAGCAGCGCGGCGCCCGCCTGCCTGCCGCCCTTGAACGTCGCGCGGAACGGCCCGAGCTCCGTCAGCTCGACCCCGCGGCCCCGCGCCCACCCGCGGATCGCCTGCGAACGCCGGGCCGCGGCCCACGACGCGCTCGGCCCGGCGAGCAGCGCGAACGAGCGGTGACCGTGCTTGTGGAGGTGCTCGCCCGCGTCGAAGAGCGCGCTGGTGTTGTCGCAGATCACCGAGGACAGGTCGCGCAGCGGGCGGTTGAGCAGGACGCAGGGAAGCCCTTTCGCGGCCTCGCGCAACGCCGCCGACGACGAGCGCGGCGAGGCCACGATCACCCCGTCCACCCTGCCGCGCAGCCGGGCGACGTGTCTCACCTCGGCCGCCGCGCTCTCCTCCGCGTCGACCAGCATGACCGAGCTCCCCATCCGCTCCGCCGTACGCTGGATCGAGCGCACCAGCAGCGGGAAGAACGGGTTGGTGATGTCGGAGACGATCAGCCCGATCGTCTCGGCCCGGCCCGTGACCAGCCCGCGCGCGGCCGGGTTGGGCAGGTAGCCGAGCTCCCGGGCGACGGCCGTCACCTGCTCCCTGACCTGCCGGCTGACCAGCTCGGGGCGGTTGAAGACCCGCGACACGGTCGCCGCGGAGACGCCGCACCGCTGGGCGATGGAGTAGATCGTCGGCTTGCTCAACCCGCGCTCCTCGGCATCGGCTCGCCCCGGCTTGACCGAAGTACTCTAGCGGAGCAAGAATCAATGCAATCGCTTTCATTGTTCCTCAGGAAAGGACGGCATGGGTTCGGAGCAGCCCGAGCAGGTCGCCCGCAGGCAACTCGAGGACGTCATCCTCCCGTTCTGGCTCGGGAACGGCATCGACGCCGAGCACGGCGGGTTCTTCACCTGCTTCGACAACCGCGGCCGGCGCCTGCTGTCCACGAACAAGTTCACCTGGTCCCAGGGGCGTTTCGTCTGGCTGCTCGCCCGCGCCGCCCGGCTCGCCGACCGCGGCCTGCTCTCGCCGGGCGAGCTGGGCGCCGACGCCGGCACGCTCGTCCGGCACGCGGAACGCGGCGCGTCCTTCCTGCTCGACCACGCCGTCGGCCCCGACGGCCGGTGCGCCTACGTCCTCGGCCGGCGGGGCGGGACGGCGCTCGACGAGCAGGGCCTGCCGCTGCCCGCGGAGCGCAGCATCTTCGCCGACGCCTTCGTCGCCATGGGGCTCGCCGAGCTCACCCGCTACACCGGCTCGCCCGCCCACCTCCCCACGATCGACGTGATCGTCCAGCGGATCGCGGACGACGTGGAGGCCGGCGATCCCCCGACCCCGCCGTACCCGCTGCCGCCCGGCTGCTCGGGGTTCGGCGCCCGCATGATCGTCCTCAACGCCAGGCTCGACCAGGCACGCGCGCACCAGGCGGCGTCCGCGGACCGGACCAACCCCCACGCGGACGAGTTGCGCGCCGCGCGCCGCGCCGTGCTCGCGCACCGGGAGGACGGCGGCCTGTTCACCGAGACCTTCGTGGCCGATCCCGGCATGCGCGACACCGTCCTGGCCAGGCACCGCACGCCCGGCCACGCGCTGGAGGGGATCTGGATGGCGCTGGAGGCGGGCGAGTCGCTCGGCGAGACCGGCGACCACGGCGACCTGCTCGCCAGCGTCTCCGCACTGTGCGCCGCCGGGTGGGACGACGAGCACGGCGGGCTGTTCCGCTACGTCGGCGTCTCGGGGCGGCCCGCCGGAGGGCCGTACGAAGACCTGGTCAGGCGGACCTGGTCGACCAAGCTGTGGTGGGTCCACACGGAAGCCGCCTACACCACCCGGCTGGCGGCCGAACGTTACGGCGACCGGGAGGCGGCCGGCTGGTTCGACCGGATCTGGGACTACACGCTCCGCACGTTCCCCGGCGGAGCGGACGGCGCGGAGTGGATCCAGATCAGGGACCGGGCCGGGGCTCCCTTCGACGAGGTCGTCGCCCTGCCGGTCAAGGACCCGTACCACATCACCAGGAACCTCATGCAGATCATCGAGCTCCGCTCCCAGGGAGGCCGGCCGTGACGGCCACGAACACGGACCCCGTGATCGAACGGGTGGCCGGACACCTCGAGGTCCGGATCTACAGCGACCGGGCGCGGTCCGGCGCCGCCGCCGGACGGGCCGCGGCCGCGGCGTTGCGCACGGCCCTCGCCGCCCGCGACGAGGCCAGGGTCATCTTCGCGGCCGCCCCCTCGCAGCGGGAGACGCTGGCCGGGCTGCGCGCGGCCGAGGGGATCGACTGGTCCAGGGTCGCCGTCTTCCACATGGACGAGTACATCGGCCTGCCCGCGGACGCGCCCCAGCGGTTCGGCCGTTTCCTCCGCCACGAACTCTGGGAGTCCGTACGGCCGGGCGCGGTCCACGTGATCGAGCCCGGCGACGACCCGGAGGCGGAGAGCTCCCGCTACGCCGCGCTCCTCGGCAGCGCCCCGATCGACCTGGTCTGCCTGGGCATCGGCGACAACGGCCACCTGGCGTTCAACGACCCGCCGGTGGCCGACTTCGCCGACCCCCTCGCGGTCAAGGTGGTCGAGCTGGACGAGGACTGCCGGCGGCAGCAGGTCAGCGACGGGTGCTTCGCCACGCTCGCGGACGTGCCCGAGCGGGCGATCACGCTGACCGTTCCCGCGCTGATGGCCGCGCGCACGCTGGTCGCCACCGTGCCCGGCGCGAACAAGAGGGCCGCGCTCGCCGCCGCGCTCGACGGGCCGATCAGCGAGAGCTGCCCCGCCTCCGTCCTGCGCACCCACCCGGCCTGCACCCTCTTCGCCGACCTGGAGGCCTACCGGTGAGCATCGCGGGCGGCGCTCCTCCGGGAGGCGTGCCGATGAGCGTCGCCGGCGGGAGCGTGCGCTCTTGGTGAGGCTCAGCCGCGCCACCCTGTCCAGGGTCGCGCCGGCCGCGCGCCCGCTCGCGGAGCCGCGCGCGACCGGGGTCGTGCACCTGGGCATCGGCGCCTTCCACCGGGCCCACCAGGCGATCTACACCGAGCGCGCCATGGCCGCGACCGGCGACGACCGCTGGGGCATCTGCGGGGCCAGCCAGCGCAGCACCGACGTGGCCGACCGGCTCCGCCCCCAGGACTGCCTGTACGGCGTGCGCGCCGGCGAGGAGGCCCGCGTGGTCGGCTCCCTACGCGAGGTGCTCGCCCCCGGGGACGACCTGGCGGCCCGGCTGAGCGCCCCGGAGACGTCGGTGGTGACGCTGACGATCACGGAGCGGGCGTACCGGCGCGATCCGCGGGGCGCGATCGGCAGGCTCGTCGCCGGGCTGCGTGCCCGGGCCGCCGCGGACGCGGGCCCGCTCACCGTCATCTCCTGCGACAACCTGCCCGGCAACGGCGCCACCCTCGCCGCGCTCGTGGCGGACCTGTGCGAGCCTCCGCTGCTCGCCTGGGTCGCGGAGAACGTGACCTTCCCCGCCTCCATGGTGGACCGGATCGTTCCCGCGACCACGCAGGCCGACCTGGACGACATGGCCGCCAGACTCGGCGTGACCGACCTGGGCGCGGTCGTCACCGAGCCGTTCACGCAGTGGGTGATCGAGGATCGTTTCGCCGGTGACCGGCCCGCGTGGGATCGGGCGGGCGCGCTGCTGGTGGGAGACGTCCGGCCGTACGAACGCATGAAGCTGCGCCTGCTCAACGGCAGCCATTCGGCCATCGCCTACCTGTCGGGCGCGGCGCACGTGTCCGAGGCCGTGGGCGATCCCGTGTTCGCCGGGTTCCTGCGCCGGCTGATGGACGACGACCTCTCGCCCACCCTGGACGGGCTGGAAGGTTTCGACCTCACGCGGTACAAGGAGTCGTTGCTGGCCAGGTTCGCCAACCCCGGCCTGCGGCACCGCGTCGCGCAGATCGCGGTGGACGGCTCGCAGAAGGTGCCCCAGCGCCTGCTCGACCCGGCCCGCGAGAGGCTGGCGGGCGGGCACGAGCCCCGCTGGATCGCGCTGGCCGTGGCCGGGTGGATGCGGTACGTCACCACGGCCCGCGAGCTCACCGACCCGCTGGCCGACCGGCTGCGCGGCGACGAGAGGGCCTCCGCCGCGGCGACCGTGAACCGCCTGCTGGCGATCGAGGAGATCTTCGGCGCCGATCTCCCCGGCGACCGGGTCTTCCGCGCGCTCGTCACCGACTGCCTGGAGCGGCTCGACGCCGGCGGCCTGCCCGCCACTCTGCGCGCACTCACGTAGTGGTACGGACCTATACCGGAACGTTTGACACATCACTCCCCCAGCGGCCAAGATTCCCTTCCAGTGGTACGGACCACTTCGAAGGGCGGCCAGGGGATGACGCAGGAGACCAAGTACGAAACGCTCCGGCGCGTCCTCACCGACCTCATCGAGGCGCGGATGGCGCCGCACGACCCGCTGCCGAGCGAGCGCGAGCTGATGCAGCAGTACAACGTCAGCCGCATGACGGTGCGCCAGGCCATGGAGGGCCTGGCTCGTGACGGCCGCGTCTACCGGGTCCAGGGGGCGGGCACGTTCGTCGCCGACTCCGGGAAGATCACGAAGTCGCTGACGTTCAGCTCGTTCAGCGAGGACATCAGGGCCAGGCGCATGAAGCCGGGCGGCCGGCTGCTCGTGCTGGAGAGCGAGCCCGCCGAGATCGACGTGGCCCGCGACCTGTTCCTGGAGCCGGGCACGCCGGTCGTGCACGTCACCCGGCTGCGCACCGCCGACGGCGAGCCGATGTGCCTGGAGAACGCCTGGGTCCCCGAGCACCTGGTGCCGGACCTCGTCACACGGGGACACGTCGAGAGCCTGTACGCCGTGCTGGAGGCGGCGGGCGCCGCTCCCGAGCACGCCGACCAGACCATCTCGGCCACGGTCGTCAACCGTGAGCAGGCCGAACTGCTGGGCGTGCCCAACAACTTCCCGGCGCTGCGGGTCTCGCGGGTGACGCACGACGCGCGCGGCCGGGCGGTGGAGCGGGCCGTCAGCCTGTACCGCGCCGATCGTTACGACTACCGGCTGTCGATCGCGAGGGGGCGCGGGACGTGAGGCTGGGCATCGACATCGGCGGAACCAAGATCGCCGCCGGGCTGGTGACGCCGGAGGGGACGGTCCTCCGCCGGGCGTACGCTCCGACACCGGCCGCGCAGGGACCGGGGGCGGTCGTGCGGGCCGCGGCGCGACTGGCCCGCGAGCTGGGCCTGGACGGCATCACCTGCGCCGGGGTGGGAACGGCGGGAGTCGTCGACCCGGCCGGCAGGAAGATCGCCGGAGCGACGGACGCGATCCGCGACTGGGCGGGCACGCCGCTGGCCCAGCTGCTGGAGACCGAGCTGGACCTGCCCGTGCTGGTGCGCAACGACGTGCACGCGTTCCTCGCCGGCGAGCTGGCGGGCTCCCCGTGGCGGGCGGCCCTGGGCGTCACCGTGGGCACCGGCATCGGCGGAGCCCTCGCCCTGGACGGCCGCGTCGTGACCGGCGTCCGCGGAGCCGCCGGCCACGTCGGGCACGTACCTGTCCCCGAGGCGGCGGGCCTGGCGTGCTCGTGCGGCGCCGAAGGCCACGTCGAGGCCGTCGCCAGCGGGCCCGCCATGACAGCCGCCCTGGACCGTGAGCGAGGTCGTGGCCTGCGCGCTGACCTGCGACGGGTGGTGGGGGCGGCCGGGGAGGGCGACGCGGACGCGCTCGGCGTGCTGGCGCGCGGCGGACGTGCCCTGGGCAGGGCCCTGGCCGGCGTCGTGAACGTCTGGGACCCGGACGTGGTGATCCTCGGGGGCGGGGTGCTGGCCGCCGGAGAGCTCTACCTGGCCCCGCTGCGCGCCGCGCTGGCCGCCGGCGTCCTGCCCGTCCTGGCCGACGTTCCCGTGGTCACCGCCCGTCTCGGGGACGACGCGGTACTGGTGGGCGCCGCCGCTGCCGCCGCGGAAGCAGAACGGGCACGCCGATGAGCCCGTGCCGGGGCGGCGCGCGGATGAGGCCCCTCCAGGACCGGCACGAGCGGACCCCGGACCCGGGACGCGACCGCACTGATCCGGCGGGCGCGCTCGCCGTGGCGAAAGGAAGAGCATGACCGACGGCGAGGTGTTCGGGCTCCTGCGCGGCGGCCTGGTGGTCTCCTGCCAGGCCTACGAGGGCGAGCCGCTGCACGGGCCGCAGTTCATGAGCGCGATGGCGCGCTCCGCCGTCCTGGGCGGCGCGGCCGGCGTGCGGATCAACGGCCCGGCCGACGTCGAGGCCGTCCGCGCGGCCGTGTCCGTCCCGATGATCGGCCTGTGGAAGGACGGCGACCGTGACGTCTACATCACGCCCACGCTCCGGCACGCCCTGGCGGTGGCGCGGGCGGGAGCGGACATCGTGGCGGTCGACGCCACCTCCCGCCCCCGCCCCGACGGCCGGGGCCTGGCGGAGACGATCGCCGGCGTACACCGGGCGGGGGCGCTCGTCATGGCCGACGTCTCCGCCGCCGAGGAGGGCCTGGCCGCCGCCGAGCTCGGCGCCGACTGCGTCTCGACGACCCTGTCGGGCTACGCGTCCGCCTCACCGCCTCCTGACGGGCCGGATCTGGAGCTGGTGGCCGTGCTGGCGGGCAGCCTGGACGTCCCGGTCTTCGCCGAGGGCAGGATCGGCACCCCCGGCCAGGCCGCCCGGGCGATCGAACTGGGCGCGCACGCCGTCGTCATCGGCGGCGCGATCACCCGCCCCGCCGACATCACCCGGCGTTTCGCCCAGGGCCTGGAGACGGCCCGGCCCTGACCTCCAGCCCGCTCCCCACCTCCTGGCCACCGGCCCGTGACCGCGATCGTGACGGACCGGTCGAGACGGGCCGGCGCCGGCCGCCGGCCGCCCGCGCCGGTGTCGGTGTCGGTGTCGGTGTCGGTGTGGTGTGGTGTGAGGAACCGCGGGCGGGCCGGCCGAGGGAACGGCTCACGTCCGCCGGTTCCAGGTGGTGAGCTCGATCGTGGTGCCGCCGCGGCCGACGCGCAGGTCGACCCGGCCCTCGGGAGCGTCGGAGTCGATCTCCGGGTAGTCGTCGCTGGACACGGTGACCCGCGGCTGTGCCCGGCCGGGAGCCGGTAGTGCGTCGGCCAGGTGCGGATCTCCAGGTCGTACGTCTTGCCGGGGCGGACCGGCACCGCGCGATGGTGCCCGAAGCGGTGGCCGGCCTTGAGCCAGCCCTGGGTGATGCGGACGGCCGTGCCGTCGGGGGCGACGTCCTCGACCACGACCGCGATGTTGCCGTCGGTGGCGCTGAAGGCGGCCCGGACCTTCGCTGTGACGTCACCGGCCAGGACGACGTCCGACGCGTACGGCTCCGTCTGGAACGCCAGGCGCTCGTAAGCCGGTGCCGCTCGCCGCGGTCCCCGAGATCTCGTGGGACGTGACCTTGCCGGCGGGCATGGGAACGTCCCGGCGTCCGGCGAGCCAGCGGTCCCACCAGGCGAGGTACGCGCCCCTGCCGATGTCGGCGGGCTGCCCGGCGGGCCAGCCGTGCTCCCAGGGGCCGGCGACCAGCCAGACGTTGCGGGGACGGGCCCGGAAGTTCTCCACCATGGCCGCGCGGTACCTGTCGAACCAGCCGGCGATCTGCAGCACCGGGACGTCGAGGTCCTTCCAGCGGGCCTTGACGCTGCGTTCGCGCCAGAAGTCGTCGTAGAGGGGGTGCCGGGCGTAGGTCGTCAGCGTCTCGGGAGCCGTCTCGCGCTGCCAGCCGCGGATCCTGGCGGAGTAGATGCCGCCGCGGTAGATGGTGTTCTCGTACCAGTCGCTGATGCCGTTCACGGGGATGATCGCGGCCAGGTGGGGCGGTTTGTTCACCGCGGCGAGGAGGGTGGAGTGGCCGCCGTAACTGAGCCCCATCTGCCCGACCTTGCCGGTGGACCAGGGCTGCACGGCCAGCCACTCGATGAGGTCGTAGTTGTCGCGTTGCTCCTGCCCGCTGAACGGATCGAGGTGGCCGGGCGAGTCGCCGGAGCCGCGGGCGTTGCAGACGGCGGCGGTGTAGCCGCGGGTGACGTAGTACGCGGCCGCCTCGCCGAGGTTCACGAGATCGTCGTAGGCGGTGTAGTCGTACACGATAGATCGAGATGGCGCCGGTCAGGAGTGCGACGACGGTCATGACGGCGGTGGTGGCGAACGCCCAGCCGAAGATGAAGCGCTGGTGCTGGCCGAGCTGCACGCCGCTCATGCCGACGAGGATGAACGTGGCCGCGGTGAGCGGGCTGAGGGGGAAACCGGTGGTCATCTGGCCGAGGATGGCGGCCCTGGCGATCTCGGCCGGCTCGATGCCGAAGCCGCCGGCGGTCTGCGCCAGCACGGGCAGCACGCCGAAGTAGTAGGCGTCGGGGGTGAAGACGAGGCTGAGCGGCATGCTGGTGATCGCCACGAGCAGCGGCAGGTGGCCGCCGAAGGAGTCGGGGACGATCCCGACGAACGCGGTGGCCATCTGGTCGATCATCTTGGTCCAGTGAAGACGCCGGCCGCGAAGATCATGGTGGTGACCAGGACGACGCTCCTGGCGTGCTTGTCGAGCAGGGCCTGCTGCTTCTCCCAGGTGGGGAGGTTGACGACGCCGGCGATCGCGAAGCCGACGACGAACAGCACCGGCAGCGGCATCACCTGCAGGACCAGCGCGACCAGCAGCACGACGGTGAGCACGAGGTTGAACGCGGTCAGGGCCGCGCCGCCGCGCCCGGGGGCGAGCCGCGTGCCGGGCCCGTCACCGCGTGCCGGCCCGGACCCTGCCTGGACCTCTGCCTGGACCTCTGCCGGGACCTCTGCCGGGACCTCTGCCTGAATCCGGGGCTCGGCGGGCAGGCCCACGGTGCCCAGGCGGCGGCGTTCCCGCAGCCCGATCAGGTACGCCGCCACCAGCACCCAGACGATGCCCGCGGCCATGGCGGGCAGCACGGGGGCGAACACCTCGGAGCTGTCCAGCTTCAACACCGCCATCGCGCGGGCGGTCGGGCCGCCCCACGGGACCATGTTCATCACGCCGGCGCCCAGGCAGACGACACCGGTCAGCACGAGGGGGCTCATGTTGAGCCGCTTGTAGACGGGCAGCAGGGCCGAGACGGTGATGAGGAACGTGGAGGCCCCGTCGCCGTCGAGGGCCACGCACATGGTGAGGACGGCGGTGCCGACGGCGATGCGCAGCGGATCGTCCTTGGCCAGGCGCAGGATGCCCCGGATCAGCGGATCGAACAGGCCGGTGGCTCGGCGAGTCCGGCCTGGTCGCCATGGCCACCCACCCGTCGGTCGCGGCCGTGCTGCTCCCCCGGATGATCTCCGCATTCCGCGGCAGGCGGCCGGACGTGAGCGTGCGCATCGTGACTCCTCCGCTCCCTGGAGGAAGCGGCTTCTCGCCCCGCTTACGCGGGAGACGACGGCCAAGCCCTGACCGATGCCCGAAAGCACGAGCACAAGGCCGGGGCCGTGGTCACGCCCGCGGCGGAGGCCGGCAACGTGGCGACCGTGGGCGGGCTGGTCGCCGCCGGCCTCGGGGTGTCGGCGATGCCCGCCCTCGTGCTGCCGCTGCTGGGGCCCGGGCACGTCGTGCACCGCGAGCTGACCGGGCCCGCGGTCGAGCGGCGACTGGACATCGTGGTGCGGGCCCGGCGGACCCTGCCGCCGGCCGCCGCCGCGTTCCTCGACCTGCTGGACGAGGCCCGCGCCGAAGGGCGGGAGGTGCCGGCCGGCGCCGCGTGGATTCACCACTGATGCACGAACCGCATGAATATATCCGGTCGTTCTGCTGGACCCGCATTTCTCCACCCATGCACGATGAATTTCCGTTGACCAGGACGAAGGAGTTCATGCGTGGCCTCTGAACAGCGCGGGCAGTTGCGCGGCCTGAAGGTGGTGGAGTTCGCCCACGTCGTCGCCGGGCCGCTGGCCGGGTCCATGCTCGCCGACCAGGGCGCGGACGTCGTCCACGTCGAACCGCCCGGCACCGGCGACGCCGCCCGCGCGATGGGGCCGGCGCGTGACGGCGTGCCGCTGTGGTTCAAGGTCGCCGGCCGCAACAAGCGCTCCGTCACGTCGACGACCCCGACCTCGGGCCCGTGCGCATGCAGGCCGCCCTGCCGCACTTCCGCCAGGCGCCAGGCGGCGTCTGGCGCACCGGGCCCGCCCTCGGCGAGGACAACGCCCTCGTCTACCGCGACTGGCTCGGGCTCGACGCCGGGGAGCTGGCGAAGCTGGAGGAGCGCGGTGTCATCTGACCGGCCGCGGCTGCGCTCCCTGCTGTTCGTCCCCGGCACCAGGACCGGCTGGCTGGCCAAGGCCGAGTCGGCGGGGGCCGACGCGGCCATCCTCGACCTCGAGGACGCCGTCCCGCCGGCCGGGAAGGCCGCCGCCCGCGCCGATGTGGCCGAGGCCGTCGCGAACACGACCGGCGACATGGCTCTCCTCGTCCGGATCAACCCGCTCGACGGCTGGGCGGGCGCCGAGGACCTGCGCGCCGTCACCCACCCCCGCCTGGCCGGGGTGGTCCTGCCCAAGGTGACGGGACCCGCCGACGTGCGGCTGGCCGACCGGCTGCTGACCTGGTGCGAGCGCGAGCACGGCCTGCCAGGGGGGCACCTCGCCCTGGTGCCGCTGCTGGAGAGCGCCGCCGCCCTGCGGGAGGCGTACGAGATCGGGCGCGCCGCCCCGCGCGTCGCCTATCTCGGAGCGGTCACCGGCAAGGGCGGCGACGTCGAACGCGCGGTCGGCTACCGCTGGAGCCGCGACGGGACGGAGACCCTCGCCCTGCGCTCCCGCGTCCTGCTCGACGCGCGCGCCGCGGCCGTGCCCTGCCCGGTCGCGGGCCTGTGGACGGACATCTGGACGGACATCGCCGACCTCGACGGGCTGCGCGCCTTCGCCAGGCAGAACCGCTCCCTGGGCTACGAGGGGATGATGGCGATCCATCCGTCCCACGTACCGGTGATCAACGAGGTGTTCTCGCCGAGCCCCGAGGAGCTCGCCCGCTACGAGCGGCTGGTCGCCGCCGTGGACCGGGCCCGGGCGAGCGGAGCCGGCGCGATCACCTTCGAGGGCGACATGGTGGACGAGGCCATGGCGGCCAGGGCCCGGGCCGCCCTCAGGGCCCACGCCACGCGGCCGGACGCGTAAAAGGGTTGGCGCGCGGGCCCGGCGATCGGATAGTCCTTGCAGCCGATGGAACACGACGACCTGACCGTGCGCCCGATCACGGGGCGCGACGAACTCGACCTCTTCTCCCGGCTGCCCTACGTCCTCAACGAGGAACTCGCTGACGACCTCGCCGCCGGCCGCAGGCGACCGCAGTGGATGTGGGTCGCCCTCCGCGGCGACCGCCTGGTGGCCAGGGCCGCCTGGTGGTGCCAGGCCGGCGACGACACCCCCTTCCTCCTCGACGTCTTCGACCTCGACGACGGCGGCCCTGACGACGACCGCGTGGACGTCGGCGCGCGGCTGTTGCGGACCGCCATGGCCGCCGTCGTCCCGGCAGGGGCCCGGCCGCCCGAGTACGGTCGCTTCGCCCCGCCCGGCTGGCGCGACGACGGGGCGGCCAGGCGCGCCGTCGAGGACCGCATGGCCGCGCTCGAACGGACCGGCGCCCGCCTGTTCGTCGAGCGCCTGCGCCTGGAGTGGCGTCCGGCAACGCCGATCCCTGAGCCGGGCGGGCGCCTGAGGTTCCGGCAGGTCCGCGACACCGAGGAGATCCTCTCCCTGATGACCCGGGTCCTCGAGGGCACGCTCGACGCGCACAGCAGGGACGACCTGACCCGGATGCCCGCCCGCGAGGCCGCTGTCAGGCACTACGAGGACGAGCTCGCGCGTTATCGCAGCCCGCGCGACTGGTGGCGGATCGCGACGCTGCCGGACGGCGAGCCGGTGGGGTTCGTCACCCCGGCCCGCAACGACTACAACCCCGTCATCGGCTATCTCGCCGTGGTGCCCGCGCACCGGGGCAACGGCTACATCGACGACATCCTCGCCGAAGGCACCCGGGTCCTCGCCGCGCAGGGTGTCCCGCGCATCCGGGCGGCCACCGACCTCGGCAACGTCCCCATGGCGAACGCCTTCCGGCGCGCCGGATACGTCGACTTCGAACGCTCGATCATCATGACCTGGCCGTGAGCCGGGCATCCAGGGGGAGCTCCCCCACCCGGGTCAGCGGCTGAGGAGCCCGGCGAAGATCTCCACCAGTTCGGGCCGGTCGAACGGGCCGACATGGGGTGCGGCGACGCTGCGCACGTCGGTCGGATTGTCCGGAGTGAGCCGGTCGGCCTCCTCGATGAACCGGTCCTGCAGCGCCGGCGGAATCAGCCGGTCGAGGGTGAGCCGCACATAGGTCCGGGGAATCCGGCCCCAGGTGTGCGCTTCGCCCCGCGCCTCGGCCAGGGGGATGCTCGCGCTCTCGTCCGGCTCCAGCATGTTGAGCAGCCGGCTCACCCCCTCGTCGGTGAAGTCGCCGGCCAGGGCCTCCTTGACGCCCTGGAACACCGCCGGCTCGGCCGAACGCCAGTTGAGCCGGCTCACTCCCAGGACCGCAGGATCGGCGACCATCGCCGCGGTCACCCGGGAGAGCAGGCTGTCACCGTTCTCCGGCGTCCCGAGGTAGGCGGTCAGGTTCGGCAGGTCCACGCAGCAGTACGCCGCGACGTAGACGACCCGCTCGAGCAGGTCGGGGATGGCGTTGCCGACTCTGCTCACGGTGACGCCTCCCTGGCTCATGCCGGCGAGGATCACGGGCCCATGCTCGCGGGCGCGGCGCACCACGTCCACGACGTGCTCGACGTAGTCGTCGATGGTGATCTTCGTGAGGGGCGACGGTTCGGTCGCCAGCGCTTCGAGGTCCTGCGGCGCCTGGTACGAACGGGGGTAGAACGCCTGGCGGCCGTGTCCCGGCAGGTCGACGGCCACGCAGCGGTGGCCGCGCAGGGTGAGCGCGCTGACCAGTCCCGAGGCGAGGGCCGACGAGGAGTTGGTGCCGTGGATCAACACCAGGGTGGGCGGTCGGCGGTCGGCGTCGTGGGTGGTGGTCATGGACGTGATCTCCTTCTGTCTCTGTGTCGGGCGGCGGGGACGGTGGTCAGCGGCTCGGCGGGCGCCACATCGGCCACAGGAGCGGGCTGTCCGCCACCTGTACGGGCCCGCCGAGGTCCTCGAACCCGTGCCGCTGATAGAGGGCGCGGCTGCGGGGCGAACTCGCCTCCAGGTAGGCGGGCAGCCCGTCGGCGTCCGCTCGTTCCAGCCGGTGGCGCAGCATCGCCGAGCCGAGCCCGGCGCCCTGCCGCCCGCTGATCACCCCCATGAACGGGAGATAGAGGTGCGGTTCGTGTCGGGGGTGCCGTGGGGCCAGCGCCTGGCCCAGAGCCGGCAACCGGGCGCCGCTCTCGCTGAGGACTCCGTTACTGTCCGGCTCGTCGGGGCTCTCCTCGTGGGACGTCAGCGTCTGCCACACCGAGGCGCCCTCGGAACGGCCGGCCAGGTACGCCTCGGCGGCGGGGTGGGTGAGCAGCGGGCGGTGGAAGTGCGCCCTGAGGTGACCTCGCCGGCCCGCGCCGGGGAAGAGCCAGCGGGCGAGGGCATCGTCCATGAACGCCTCGGTCAGGACCTCCAGCACCTTCTGCTGGTCCGCCTCACCTGCCAGCCTCACGGGTGCGTACGGTGTATCAACTGTCATGCGTACATCGTATGGACCTGGCGCCCCGATGTGCATAGACCGCGAAAACGAGCGACAGAAAGTGCACTGGTACACGAGAAGGTGACCTAGTACACTGGATCGGCGATGCCGCGTCAGATCCGGAGGTCACATGCCGTCGCGGAAAGAAGCGCCCTACCGGCGGATCGTCGCGGAGCTCCGCGCCCGGATCGAGGCCGGCGACCTGCGGCCAGGCGATCGTGTGCCCTCCATCCGGCAGATCGCCCAGCGCTGGGGCGTCGCGGTCGCGACCGCGACCAGGGTGATGGCCGCGCTCCGCGACGAGGGGCTGGTCGAAACGAAGGTCGGCGCCGGCACGGTGGTCAGCGCCCCCGCGGGCCGGCTGAGTCCCGCCGCCCCGAGACGGCGGCAGGACGCCACCCCCAAACCGGCACTCGACCGGAAGCAGGTGCTCCGCACCGCCATCGCGATCGCCGACGTCGAAGGGCTCGACGCGGTGTCCATGAGGCGGCTCGCTGCCGAGCTCGACGTCGGCCCGATGTCGCTCTACCGCCACGTGGCCGGCAAGCACGAACTCGTGACGCAGATGGCCGACGAGGCCTTCGGCGAACCAGAGCTGCCCGTCCCGGGGCCGGACGGGTGGCGGGCCAAGCTCGAACTGGTCGCCCGCCTGCAGTGGGAGTTGTGCCGGCGGCACCTCTGGCTGCCCAGCGCCGTCTCGTTCATCCGCCCGTTGCTCGTACCCGCCATGATGGCGCACACCGAGTGGACCCTGCGCGCGCTCGACGGGCTCGGGCTGACGATGGCGGCACGGATGCGCGAGGCGCTCACGCTGCACGCGCTGGTCATCCCCGTCGCCCAGTCCATGGCGGCCGAGGTCGAAGCCGAGCAGGAGACCGGCGTGACCCTCGACCAGTGGCGGCTGTCCCAGCGGAAGCGGACGGGCGAGCTCCTCGGCAGCGGGCGATTCCCGCTGCTGGCCACGGCTCAGGAGGACGTGGCGTCGGACTTGGACGGGTTGTTCGAGTACAGCCTTGCCCGCCATCTCGACGGTTTCGCGGCCCTGGTGGCGGATCAGCCCTGACCCCGGAAAAGGTCGCTCATGCACCGCCCGGCGTCCGGCACGCGAGCCGCTCCCGGCAGGTGGCGCCGCCGCTCATGCACCGCCCGGCGTGCGGCGCGCGAGCCACTCCCGGTAGGTGGTCTTCGCGATGGCGGCGCCGTCCTTGGCCACGAGGGCGTCGCCCGAGGCTGCCGCGTACATGCCGGCGCGGTCGTCGGTGACGACGGCGCGGTGGTCGCCACGGGCGGCGAGGGTGATCCTGCCCAGCTCGTCGAGCGCGAAGACCTCCGGGCCCGCGATGTCCCGGGTGCCCCGCACCGGCGCGCCCGCGCTGACGCCGGCCACGGCCTCGGCGACGTCATCCGCGGCGATGGGCTGCAGGCGGGTGGCGGGCAGGCGGACGGTGTGCTCGTCGGAGGTCCAGGACATCACCGTGCCGATGAACTCGAAGAACTGCGTGGCTCGCACGATCGAGTACGGTACGGGCCCGGCCTTGAGCATGTCCTCCTGCAGCACCTTCGCGCGGTAGTAGACCAGGCCGGGCACCAGGTCGGCGCCCACGATGGACAGGATGACCGCGTGAGCGGCGCCTGCCGCCCCGGCGGCGGTCAGCAGGTTGCCCATGGTCGTACGGAAGAAGGCGGGTGAGGTCTCGTCGAAGGCCGGCGGCTTCGTGAGGTTGACCACGACGTCGGCGCCCGTCAGCGCCTCGGGCAGGCCCTTGCCGCTGAGCAGGTCCACACCGGTGGACCTCGCGTGCGGCACCGCCTCGTGCCCGCGCGCGACAAGGATCTCGACCAGCCGGGACCCGATGAGACCGGTCCCGCCGATGACGGCGATCTTCATGGTCTGGCCCTCCTGGCTCGCGAACATGGCGGCCCCCTGCGCTCGTACACGAAGGGCCCCTTCACCGTCCAGACCGGATGACCATGCGTTTCGTGACAGGCCCTCCCCAGGGCGAGCACGCGGGGCGCCTCAGCCCGTGAGGTTCTTGAGGGTCTCCCTGGCGATCTCCTCCACTCCCTGCAGCAGTTCTTCCTCGGGGACGGGCCGGCTGTCCTTGTTCGGAAGGATCTCGCGGCCCTTGTTGTCGGAGCCGTGGAAACGGATGTCGATGGTGGCGTTGCCTCGGACGACGAGAATCCAGGCCATCGCCCTCCGCCTGTCGGTGTGCTCGTTGTAGATCGCGTACGCCCCGTCGCCAAGATCGCTGATTTCCTTGATCTCCCCATATTTCGCGTTGTACGGGGCGTCTTTGGTCTGGCCCGAATCGTCACGCATCGAGCGCCACGAGAAGTCGGCGTCGTCCCGGGCGGAGTCGTTGTCCGGGAAGACGTTGACCTTGACGGTGAAGGAGCGGGACTCGTTGTAGCCGCCCTTCATGTTGTAGCCCTTCTGGTTCCATGCGCAGTCCTTCCGCTTCGCGCCGTAACCGTCCTTGGCCACACCCGGCTCGGACTCGCTCTTGGGCGCCAGCCGCGAGGTCAGGCTCGCGGGGAGCAGGTCGCACACCTCGGGCACGTCCTGCAGCGGCGGGAAGGTGGAGGTCACGGTGGAGGAGGGCGAGGCCTGCGCCGTGTCCTGCGGGGACGCGGTGGGCGGGCTCGCGGTGGGGCCGAGGGTCGGTTCCGCGGTGGGCGGGGTGGCCGGAGCGCCGACCTTGCCTCCGGGGTCGGGAGGCATCGCCACGGGAGGCTGCGTGCCCACGTTCCGCACGGCGATGAGCCCGCCGCCGAGCACCGCGACCGTCGCGGCGGCGGCCATGATGCCCATCGCCCACCCTGGTGGCTTCGAGGTCGACGGCTGCCCGCTGCCCTGGTCCGGCCAGTAGGACGCAGGTGGCACAGGTGGTGCTGTGGTCATCATCGCTCCCGGTGCTCGGACGCATGCGATTGATTGCGGCGTGAAATATAGCGAATTGAAACCTGCCCTCAATACTGTTGGCCGCGTGCCGGGTAACGGGGAAGGAAAAATCGCGGGCCGCTACCGAGTGTTGCAGACACTCGGCCAGGGCGGCATGGGCACGGTATGGCTCGCCCACGACGAGCTCCTCGACCGCCACGTCGCGGTCAAGGCCCTGCTGCTGCCGGAGTCGCTCACCGCGGCCGAACGCGAGGAGGCGCTGCAGCGCGCGACACGTGAGGCGATGGCCGCCGCCCAGCTACGGCACCCGAACATCATCACGGTCCACGACGTCCTCACCCACAACGGCCTGCCCACGATCGTCATGGAGATGCTCAAGGGCCGCGACCTGAAGGACGCCGTGGCCGCGGAAGGCCCGTGGCCGCCGGAACGCGCGGCGGCGCTCGGGCTGCGGGTGCTCGACGCGCTGTCGGCCGCGCACGCCCACGGCATCCAGCACCGCGACGTCAAACCGGCCAACGTGTTCCTGACCGACGACGGACGGGTGGTGCTCACCGACTTCGGCATCGCCCGGCTGGAGGACCAGGCCACGATCACCGAGTCGGGCCTGCTCGTCGGCTCCCCCGGCTACATCGCCCCCGAGCGGCTGCGCGGCGAGCGCGGCGGCCCGGCCTCCGACCTGTGGTCCCTGGGCGCCACCCTCTACTCCGCGGTCGAGGGCCAGGCTCCCTACACCGGCACCTCGCCCATGGCGGTGCTGCGGGACGCGCTGACCCGGCCGCCCCGGCCGCCCGAGCGCGCCGGACGGCTCGGCCCGGTGCTCATGCACCTGCTGGCGCGCGAGCCGTACCAGCGCCCCGACGCGCGGCTGGCAGCCCACCTGCTGCGGCAGGTGGCGGAAGGCGGGCAGGGCGCCGCCCCGCCGTCAGGGTCCACGACCTTACCCCTGTCCGGGTCCCCGTCCGGGCCTCCGTCCGGGCCTCCATCCGGACCCCTGACCGTGCCGCGCCAGGGCGGCAGGCGCGGGCCGGTCCTCGTCGGCGCCGGCCTGGTCGCGGCCGTGGCGGCCGTGGCGGCCACCGTCGTGCTCCTGCCGCGATCGGCGCCGACCACCACACAGCCGACCCCGCAGTCCACCCTGCAGCCCACCGTGACCGCCGGCACGCCTGCCGCCACCTCCGCCCCCGTTCAGACGCCTGCGGCGACACCCTCCGCCACGGCGACGGCCGCGAGGTTCGGCGCGCCCGTCGACGTGTGCGCCCTCATGACGCCCACCCAGGTGCGCACGCTGGTCCCGAAGGCCTCACCCGAGGGCACGAGCGAGGACGAAGGCTGCGCGTGGACGGCGCGCGGCAACGGCGTCACCGTGATCCCGGTGGAGCCGGTCGCGCTGGAGAGCGCGTGGGGACGCAGCGTGGACGAGGCATCGGAGAAGTTCGTCAACAAGCTGAACAGCGCCGAATCCGGCGCGAAGATCAGATGGAACTGGCCTGACATCGGCCTGGAGAAGACCCTCCTTCAGGAGAGCAAGGCGTACACGGAGGTCAACGGCATCGGCGACGAGGCCTTCAGTTACGAGCTGGTCAACACCAAGGGCCAGGTGGAACGGCACGACGTGATCTTCCGTATGAGCAACGTCGTGATGCAGATCGGATACGTCGACGTGAAAAAGATCGGCGACAACGAGGCCATGCGCAAGGGCGCGCGTGACGCCGCCCGATGGGTCGCGGCGGCGCTAGGACGCCAGGGGTGATGATGCGGTGAACCAGCCACGACTCGTGGGCGGGCGCTACCAGTTGATCGCGCAGATCGGCAGGGGCGGGATGGGCGTCGTATGGCGCGCCCACGACACGGTGATCGGGCGCGAGGTGGCGATCAAGCAGGTGCACCTGCCCGCGAACCTCTCGCCGGACGATCACGCGCGGCTGCGCGAGCGCACCCTGCACGAGGCGCGCGTCGCGGTCCAGGTCAGGCATCCCGCCGTGGTCGCGATCCACGACGTGGTCGTGGAGGGGGCCGAGCCGTGGATCGTCATGGAGCTCGTCAAGGGCCGCTCCCTCGATGAGGTCGTGAAGTCGGGCGGGCCGCTGTCACCGCAGTGGGCCGCCTCGATCGGGCTGTTCGTGCTGTCCGCGCTGGCCGCCGCGCACACGCGCGGGCTGCTGCACCGCGACGTCAAGCCGGGCAACGTGCTGCTCGCCGACGACGGCCGCATCCTGCTGTCCGACTTCGGCATCGCCACCAGGGCCGGCGGGCAGCAGGGCGGCGCGCCCATGGGGACACCCGGGTACACCGCTCCCGAGGCGCTCACGGAGGAGCCCGGCCGGGCCGCCGGGCCCGCCGCCGACCTCTGGTCGCTCGGGGCGACGATCTACACCGCCGTCGAAGGCGTGCCGCCGTTCGCCCGTCCTACCGCCATGGCCACGCACGGCGCGGTGATGACCGAGCCGCCCAGGCCACCCCAGCGGGCGGGCGCGCTGGGGCCCGTGCTCATGCGGCTGCTGGAGAAGGAGCCCGCCCAGCGCCAGGACACGGTGGCGTTGCGGGCGGCCCTGCAACCCCTCACCGGCGGCACCGCCGCCACCATGCCCGCGGGCTCGCACCAGGCGTCCTGGGTGCTGCCCAGACTCCCGGTGTACGGGTCCGCCGCGGCCGTGCTCGCCGTCTTCGTGACGGCGGTCGCGCTCATCCTGACCACCACCCCGCCCGCCACCTCGACCACTCTGGCGAGCACCGCGGCCCCCACCACACCGCCCACCGCGCCCACCACCGCGCCCACCACTGCGACAGGCCCGACGACGACCGCGCCCACGGGCACGCCCGCGCCGACCGCCACGGGCACACCCGTCGCGCGCACGCCCGGCAAGTTCACCGCCATCCCCCGGCCCTGCCAGCTGCTCACCAGGGACCAGGCCACCGAGGTCGTGGGCAAATACCTGACCAGCAGCGTGGAGCCCACCGTCAAATGCACGTGGGCCAGGTCGCGCGACGACAAGAGCCTCTCGCTCAACCTCACGCTCTTCCTGTATCCGCAGCAGGGCGACGGTTACGAGACCAAGCTGGCCGAGGAACACGTGCAGGGCGCCAGGGCCAAGGCCGAGACGGAGGCCGGACGCGGCGGCAGCGGCGGCGAGCAGGGCGAGGTCTTCGAGATCACCGGCGCGGGCGACGGGGCCGTCGGCTGGGAGAAGAGCGAGACCACGTTCAGCACCAAGAAGTCCTCGGTCTACTCGGTGTTCAGGACCAGCAACATCGTGGGCGAGATCCGCTTCACCCGCAACGTCGAGAAGGAGCCGGGGTTGCGCGAGAAGACCGAGAAGGCGATCAAGCACCTCGTCCAGAACCTCGACGCCAAGGCCTGACCGATGCACGTGATCGCCGGTCGATACCAGCTGCTCGCTCCCCTGGGCGCGGGCGGCGCGGGCACGGTGTGGCGGGCCCGCGACACGGTGCTGGGCCGCGAGGTCGCGGTCAAGGAGGTGCGCCTGCCCGCCGACCCGGCCAGGAGGGACAGAGCGCTTGCGGACACGCTGCGCGAGGCCCGCGCGGCGGCGTCGCTGAACCATCCGGCGATCATCACCGTGCACGACGTCCTCGCCGAGCAGGGACAGCCGTGGATCGTCATGGACCTGCTCCCGGGCCGGTCCCTGGCCGATCTCCTGCGGGAGAGCGGCAGGCTGCCGCCCGGCCAGGTCGCGTCCATCGGCCTGCGGGTGCTCGACGCGCTGGAGGCGGCGCACCGGCGCGGGATCCTGCACCGGGACGTGAAGCCGGGCAACGTGATGCTGACCGACTCCGGCGAGGCCGTCCTCACCGACTTCGGCATCGCCGCGCACATCGACGACACCCCGAGCGCGACCGCGGCGGCCGGGCGGCCGGGGGCGGCCGGCTCGCCGGGGTACGTCGCGCCGGAACGCCTGCGCGGCGAGCCCGCTGGGCCGGCCTGCGATCTCTGGTCGCTGGCCGCCACCCTGTACACGGCGGTGGAGGGGCGCAGCCCTTTCCACCGCGACTCCCCCATGGCGATCGTCGCGGCGGTGCTCACCCAGCCCCCGCCGCCCCCGGTCAACGCGGGACCGTTCGGCGGGCTGCTGGCGGCGATGCTGGACAAGAACCCGGCCGCGCGCCCCCACCCGCAGCAGGTCAGAGCGGCACTCCAGCCGATCGCCGCTCCCCTGCCGGCGCGCCGCTCGGCGATGACGGCGACCACGATGCCCGTCCCCTCCAGGAAGAGCAGGCTCCCCGTCGTGCTCGGTGGCCTGGCCGCCGCCACCGCCGTCACCATCACGGCGGTGGTCCTGGTCAACGCGTCCGCCACCACCGGCCCTCCGAGGAACACGCCGGTCGCCCAGGTCCCGCCCTCCTCGCACCCGCCGGTCTCCACCCCGCGGCCGCCGGCTTCCGCCCCGGCGACCACGCCCGCCCCCGCGCCGAAGGGTGACGGCCGCTTCGCCGCGGCGCCCGAGGCCTGCCGGCTGGTGAGCGACCAGGAGGCCGAGAAGATCATGCCCGGGATGCGCAGGCGTGCGGGCGGCCTCGACACCACCAAGTGCGACTGGGCGGTCGGCATGTTGAAGGACGTCGTCAACATCCACATCACGCACTCGCCGCAGGTGGCGACGGCAAAGAAGATCCTGACCAGCAGGAAGCGGGCGCAGGCCTCCAAGAAGGGCAGCGCGCAGGGCAGCACCTACCAGGCCGTGCGCGAGCTCGAAGGCCTCGGGGACGGGGCCTTCGCCCAGAACTGGTGGTCGACCCTGTTCCCGCAGGCCCACAGCATCGTGTGGGTACGCGTCAGCAACCTCGTCGTCGAGATCGACTCGACCGCCGCCGACAGTGCCGAGCTGAAACCCGAGCAGCAGGACCGAGCGGTCAAGGTGGCCCGCGCGATCGTGGACGCGCTCGGGGATGTCCCGTCGACGGAGACCGGCTGATGCGCGCGGCGTTCACCCAGAAGTCCCCGAGAGGAGGAGTGGCGTTCCCCCGGGCTCCGCGGACGACCGGAGCCCCGCGCCACGGAACGACATGAACGAGGTACCCACCCCGCCCCGCTCCCCCCGGCCCGGCGGAGTCCGGGTGACGCCCGGCCTCCTCAGCGGGGCCATGGCGGTGCTCGTGCTGATGGTGTTCACGGTCGCCTTCCTGCTGACGAGGCAGGAGCCGCCGCCCGCGCCGCCGGGTGAGCCCGTCTCCGCGCGGACGAAGCCCTCGTCCGCGCCGCCCAGCACGCAGCCCCCGCCCAGCACGCAACCCCCGACGAGCGAGCCGCCCCCGACCGGTGAGGCGAAGTTCTCCGGCGACGTCGACCCGTGCGAGCTCCTCAGCAAGGAGCTGCTGACCAAGCTGGTGGTCTTCCCCAAGCAGCAGAAGATCTACAAGGAGGAGTGCGAGTGGACGACCCTGCCCTCGTACGGGGCGGGGCTTCCCACCAACATGACCTTCAGGCTGAAGGTGTACACCAAGGTGTTCCCCGACGGGGTGACGCAGGCACACGAGCAGTTCGTCGCCCGCCGGCACGAGGCGTCGCTCATCCCCCAGGGCTACACCAAGGCCGAGCCGGCGGTCGGGGACGACTCCTATGTCACCGCGTACACGCTGGAGGGCAGCGACAGGGGGCCCACGAAGGCGGTCGTGGGGGTCCGGGTGAGCAACGCGGTGGTGGAGGTCGAGTATGACCGCTCCGTCACCGAGGACGCCGAGGGCAGGCTGACCGCGGGCGCGCTGGAGACGGCCCGCGCGGTCGCGGAGAAGCTCGGCGGCGGCGGGGGGTGAGAGGGCCCGGGGCGGCGCCCCGGGCCGTTTTCAGGACCAGGTGACCGGCAGCGCATGCACGCCGAAGATGAGCATCTCGTTGCGGACCGGCACCAGGTCGGCCGGGACCGCGAGGCGCAGATCCGGCAGGCGGGAGATCAGCTCGCCCAGCCCTATGCGCATCTCGACCCGGGCCAGCTGCTGACCCAGGCACTGGTGGATCCCATGGCCGAAGGCCAGGTGCGGGGCACGCGAGCGGTGCACGTCGAGCGCGTCGGGATCGGACCAGTGCCGCGGGTCACGGTTGACCTCGGGCGTGGCGATCACGACGGTCGCGCCGGCCGGGATCTCGACGCCGCCCAGCGTCACCGGCTCCGTGGTGACCCGGCTGACCCCTAGCTGGATGATCGACAGAAACCGCAGCAGTTCCTCCACCGTGTTGTCGATCAGGCCGGGATCGGCACGCAGCGCCGCGAGCTGCGCGGGATGCTCCAGCAGCGCGAACATGCCCAGACCCAGCATGTTCGCCGTGGTCTCGTGGCCCGCGTTGAGCAGGATGAGTGCGACGTCGACCAGTTGCGCGTCCGTCAGGGGCGGGTCGGCGTCGTGGACGAGCCCGGACAGCAGGTCATCGGCGGGGTTCGCGCGCTTGCCCGCCACCAGCTGCTGCATGAACGCGTAGAGTTCGGCGCGCGCGACGGCCCGCTCCTCCGGGGTCGCGTTCGCGTTCAGCCCGATCGACGTACGCTTCTGGAACAGCTCGCGGTCGGCGTAGTCCACGCCCAGCAACTCGCAGATGACCAGCGACGGCAGCGGCAGCGCGAACGCCGGCACCAGATCGGCCCGCGTGCCCGCCGCCTTCATCGCCTCGATGTGCTCGACCGCGATCTCCGTCACCCGCGACTCCAGCTCCCGCATCCGCCGCACCGTGAACTGGCCCGTCAGCAGCCGGCGCAACCGGGTGTGCTCCGGCGGGTCCATGAAGACGAAGAGACCGTCCTGCCGCTCCGCCACCTCCGGTTTCCGCGGCTGCGCCTCCATCTCGGACACCTCGTGCGGCTGCAGCGACGTCGCGTCGCGGTGGCGCACCTTGTCGGCGCTGAAACGCGCGTCCGACAGCACCGTACGGGCCTCCTCGAACCCCGTCACCAGCCACGCCCGTGCGCCGTTCAGCAGGTCCAGCGGCCGGACCGCGCTCTCGCCCCGCAGGCCCGGCGGCGGATCGAACGGGCAACGCCCTCGCTCCACCAGGTCCGCCGGCAGGATCCGCCGCATCTCCGTAGGGTTCACGCTCGGAGACTCCTCGGTCACGCTGTCTTCGGCCATCAGCACGTCCTTGCTCTCGGTCGAGGTCACCAGAAGACCCTACAAAGATGCACGGCGCGCATCAATGCTCGTCGTGCAAGAAAACGCGGTGTCGGGGTCAGTCCCCCTTCACGGAGCAGATCGCCGATCCGATCACGGCCGTGACCTTCTCCGGATGCGAGATCAGGGTGAGGTGCGAGCCGCCCGCGAACTTGGTGATCTTCGAGCGGGCCCGCTGCGCCATGGAGAGCTGCGACTCGGGCGTGATGATCCGGTCGCCGGTGCTGACGAAATACCAGGACGGGATCCTCTTCCACGCCGCCGCCCGCGACGGGGTCTGGAAGGCGCTGGTCGAGGCGGCCCGCTGCGTCGCCCACAGGCGAACGGCGGTGTCCTTCGGCAGGTCCGAGGCGAACGAGCCGACGAAGACGTCCCGCCTGAGGTACAGGTCCTTCGCTCCCTCGGGCGCGTTCGCGTACGACGCCGTGTCGTAAAGCTCGGCCGGGTCGCCGTTGAGCACGGAGCCCGGACCGCTGAGCTGGGCGGTGGTCTCCCCCGTGTCCGGCATCGCCGCGTCGACGTACACCAGGGCCTTGACGTTCGGGGCGTTCGCGGCGGCGTTCGTGATGACCGAACCCCCGTAGGAGTGCCCCACCAGGACGACGGGCCCGGAGACGGTCCTGAGGAAGTCCGCGACGGTGGCGGCGTC
Organism: Nonomuraea sp. NPDC049378; assembly: GCF_055586745.1. Taxonomy (NCBI): domain Bacteria; kingdom Bacillati; phylum Actinomycetota; class Actinomycetes; order Streptosporangiales; family Streptosporangiaceae; genus Nonomuraea; species Nonomuraea sp. NPDC049378. Next base: position 171,015 of record NZ_JBVJHP010000020.1, on the reverse strand, counting down.
GCCGTCGAGGCCCCGCAGCGGGTTGGCGATGGCGCGCGCCGGGTAACCGGCCCGGCGCAGGGCGTCCACCTCTCCGTTCCAGCTGGAGGTGTCGGCCCACGCTCCGTGGACCAGGACGACCGTCGGTTTCGTGGAGCCCGATGACGGGCCCGGTGACGGGCCCGATGACGCGCAGGGCACCGGGGCGCTCGCGTGGCCCGCGGCCGGGTGCGCCGCGGTTGTCAGCGTGGCCAGGAGCACGATCGTCTTCACGGCGCGGCTCATCTTCTCTCCCCCAGTCGCACGCTGACCAGGGACGTCTCCTACCGCGAGAGCCGCACGCCTAACGGGGAGGAGACCTAAAGCGAACGTATATCGTGCCGGGCTAAGGTCTCGCCATGCTCTCGCGTGACATCATGGCCGCGGCCATCGCCCTGCCCCTTCTGTGGCCCGGCACGGCCGGTGCGCAGACCGCACGCCAGGCGCCGCTCGGAGCCGTGTTCAACAATCCCGGCACGGCGGACGCAAGCAAGATCGTCGATCAGTTGATCACGCTGATCGGCGGCGCGGCGGCGGGCTCGGACATCAGGATGACGGCGTTCGAGTTCACCGACTCCGACGTGCTCGCCGCCCTCAAGGCCGCGCACGCCAGGGGTGTCAACGTCAAGGTCCTGGCCGACGGCGGCGCCAAGGACAGCGACCAGTTCAAGGAGCTCGCCACGGCGCTGGGCGGCGACACGAGCCGGCCGTCGTGGGCGAGCCACTGCCGGCACGACGGCAACTCCTCGACCGCGTGCATCGGCGACGTCCCCGGCGACGACGGGTCGAAGATGCACAACAAGTTCTACCTGTTCTCCAGCACCCTCGGCAGCTCCGACGTCGTGATGCAGTCGAGCGCCAACCTCAAGAAGGGCGGCTCGGGGACAGGGCAGTGGAACAGCTCCTACACCCTCTCCGACAAGGCCGTCTACGACGCCTACCTGGCGTATTTCGACGACCTGGTGGAGATGGAGCTGATCCCCGACTACTACGAGACGCACCCGCCGGTCGAGACGCCGGCCATGAAGCTCTATTACGCGCCCCGCGAGGACGGCGACACGATGTACAACATCCTCGGCCACGTCACGTGCAAGGGCAACACGGAGGGCGGCACGACCGGGGACCACCGTACGATCATCCGGGTCTCCACCTGGCACATCGCGCGGACGGCCGTGGCCAGGCGGCTGTGGGAGCTGGACCAGCAGGGCTGCTACGTCGACATCGTCTACCGGCACGCCGGCAAGGCCGCCCTCGAAGCGCTGCTGAAGCCGCCGAACGGCTATCACGGCCCGGAGATCCGCACGTTCGCGGACGCCCCGGGAACGCACCAGAAGGACCTGCTGATCGACGGCACGTACAACGGCGAGATCAACCAGAAGGTGGTCTTCACCGGCAGCATGAACCTCAATCCCTCCTCGCTGCGCGAGAACGACGAGACCATGCTCCGCATCACGGACCCGGAGGTCCATCGGGCCTTCAAGTACAACTTCTGGGACGTCCGGGAGGCCGCCGACGTCGACGTCCAGACCAGCAAGAAGCGGGCGGCGCGTTTGCCCGCCACGGTCGAGTCCCCCGGCGAACGATCGGAGTGAGCGCCGCGCCGCCCGCCCCCGACTAGCGCAGCGACGTCGTCACCAGCTGCGGGCTCGCCTCGATCTCGGCCTCGGTGAACCGTTCGGTCACCCACTGCCCGCGCGAGAACAGCTCGGTCTGGTCGGCGTGGTGCGGCGAGGCCGCGTTGGCCGACAACGAGTACGTCAGCACGGTGCGGGTGCGCGGCCCCTCCGGGGTCAGTTCCACGGCCATCATGAAGCTGGAGCCGGTGTTGACCTCCGGGTAGCGGCCGTCCTCGCCGAGCGGGCCGCCCGTACGGATCCGGTCGAAGCACCCCTCCCCCTCGGTGCACCCCGGCACCGCGACGGCGCCGTACCGCTGGGCCTGCCCCGGCGTGAGCGTCAGCGGGACGTCGTTGGCCGTGAAGAACTGCACGGCGTCGGCCAGCGCGGTCCGCACCACCGGGACGGTGATGTCGAGCCCGCGCGGCGTGGTGAGCGGGTGCTCGGCGTCGAACGGCACCTTCCACCAGCTCCTCGGCGGAGCGATCGACCCGTCGGGCCGTCTCTGCGGGCCGTTGAGACCCATGAAGAACTCCCGCCACAGGATCGCGCCCCGGCTGCCGAGGCGGGCGCGCCCGTCCCATGCCGCCAGCGTGGCGCAGGCCCGGCGGACGTCGACCTTCTCGCCGTCGCTCGCCGTCATCACGGGCTCGGCCCGGCACAGCGCGCGCAGATCGCGGCGGAGCAGTTCGGCGCTCAGGTTGCGCTTGCCGGTGGCCACCTTCTGGAGGGTCTCCAGGGTGAAGCCGGGCGCGCCGAGCCCGTCGTCGCCCGACAACCGCTGCGCGATCATGTCGAGGCCGACCCGGGTCCGCAGGTCCCGCATCGTACGGACGTTGCCGTAGATGTGCGGATAGTCCGTGAGCGGGGCCTCGGGGTTGGTCAGCCAGGGGCTGGCGTTGGCGTTCGCCACGTAGTCGGCGCGGACCAGCCGGGGCTGGGCGGCCGGGCCGAAGATGCCCGGCTCGATCGCGTCCGCGTCCTCGCCCCACAGGCAGTCCGACCTGGAGCCGTCCAGGATGAGCGGCTCGGGGTCGTCCTCGGCGCGGCAGCGCTCCGCCTGCTCGTCGGTGACGTGCGGGACGACCGAGGCGTCGGCGAAGTACGCCTGGCCGCCGACGTCCGTGGCGAGCGTGTAGACGAAGGGCATGCCCTGGTACGTCTCCTGCGCGCGCCGCAGGGCGGCCACGTCGGGCGCGGCGCCCATGGCCAGCCACTCGTCGGCGAACCGCAGGTTGACGGCGTTGGCGTCGGCCAGGGCGATCGCCGTCTCCTCCGTCCAGTCGTTCGCCAGCACCGGCCCGTACCTGGAGGTGAACAGGGTGGTGGTGACGGGCCTGACCGCGCCCTGGGCGTCCCGGACGGTGACCGTGACCTCCTGCCTGCCCATCGGCTCCGGCCTGCCGTTCACGAGGTACGTGGTGCGCTGCCCCGGCGCCAGCTCGAGCTGGTAGAGGGTGAAGCGCTGGGCGTGGGAGACGGTGTGCGTCCAGGCCATGCTCGCGTTGTGGCCGATCTGGACCATGGGGGTGCCGTAGAGGCTGCCGCCCGCCACGTCGAGCAGGCCCGGGATGGTCAGGTGGACCTGGTAGAAGCGGCGGCTGCCGTTCCACGGGAAGTGGGGGTCGGCCAGCAGCATGCCGTGGCCGCCTCGGGTGGCCTCGCGCCCGAGGGCGTAGGCGTTGCTGCCGGGGGCGGTCACCCTCTTCGACGGACGCTCCCCTCGCGACTGCCCGGAGGCGGCGATGGCCTCCTTGAACTGGGAGCTGCCGCCCAGGCGACCGAGGTCGAGCAGGTTCATCCAGACGTCCGTGGCCGTGATGGGGCCGACCCACGTCTTGCCCCGGCAGGCCGGGTCGGGCAGCCTGGCCACGCCCGTGTCGCTCAGGTAGCGGTTGAACCCGGCGACGTAGCCGTCCACGAGCGCGCGCAGCGCGGCGCTGGGGCCGTGGGGCGCCGGGCGGGCGAGCACCCGGCGCAGCGCGCCCGACGCCTCGACGCTCTTGTAGTACACGTCGCTGGCCAGGTTGGAGATCGGGTCGGTGACGTCGTCGGACATCGCGTCCGCGCCGAAGTGGCGCGACCGCTCGCCGCGCAGGGTGAGCGCCCACGAGGCCATGACGCACAGGTTGTCCTGCGCGAACGCGTAGCCGTAGCCGTAGCCGAGGCCGCCGTGGTCCTTCGCGGAGATGTGCGGGATGCCGTACTCGGTGCGCCTGATGTCGGCGGCGTAGCGGCCTTCGGCGGCTCGCGCCGGGGGGACGCCGCTCCCCGGCGCCGCGACGAGGAGGGCGCCGGCCGCTGCCGCTACGAGCGCTGCGGAAGTCCGCCGGAGGAGGGTCATGGTCATCGGCAGTCCTGTTCGGTGCGGGCCTGTTCGGATCGGGCCTATTCGAAGCGGGCATTGTCGGGGGCGGTCACGCGCTTGAGCAGCGGCAGGCCGGCGGTGATCACCAGCAGGGCGGCCAGCAGCCCGCCGCCGAGGGTCAGGAAGTAGGCGGGCCCCGGCAACGCCGGCGGCGCGCTCTTGATGGCCAGCTGGTCGATCAGCGGCTCGGCCACGCCGAAGCCCGCGGCCGCCGCCACCAGGGCCGCCAGCACCATGGGGGCGGCGGTCTCCAGCAGCACCACCCTCGACAGCGTCCGCGTGGGCGTGCCGCACAACCGCAGCAGCGTGAACGGCTGCCTGCGCTCCACCACGCCGCCGGTGACCGCCACCAGCAGCCCGCAGCCCGCCACCAGCAGGGTCAGCGCGACGATGGCCAGCGCCACGCGTTCGGCCTGGTCGAGGAGCACCGCTCGGGCCTGGGCTACCTCGGCGAACGTCAGCGGCGCCTCGGCGCTGCCGGCGCGGGCGACGTACGGGGTGAGCAGCGTGCGGATCTCTTCGAGGACGGCCGGGTCGCCGGCGCTGATCAGCACCGCCGCCAGGGGCAGGTCGGCCAGGTCGGCGGGCGCGGCCGTGTTGGCCGGGTCGACGAGCGGCAGGTTGCGATCGACGGAGAGCATGTTGTCGCCGGTCAGCAGCCGGTTGAAGTCGGCCGCCACCGCGCGGACGCCCGGGACGCACCGGCCGAGCGCGGGGAATCGGGCCAGGGCGGCGCAGTCGACCACGTGGGCGAGCAGGAAGTCGGGCCGGCAGCCGGGGCCCGGGTCGCACGGCGGAGGGCCGCCGGGCCAGGGCGGCGTGTCGGCCCTGCGGCGGACCGGCAGGACGGTGACGCCGGGACGGGCGCGGATCTCGGCGAGCAGTTCGGACGCCGTGTCAGGCGGCAGGGGCAGGCCCGGGGCGGCCTCGGCGTACCCGAACGACACCCGCATGACGTTGTTCAGCGTGCCTCCGCCCGCGGCCTGCTGGCCCGAGACGACGGCGGGGACGATGCCGGCGACGGCCGTGCCGATGAAGACCGCCAGCACGATGCCGTTCACCGACCTGAAGGCCCCCTTGGGGTCGGCCGCCAGCCGCTGGGCCGCCAGCAGCGTCGCCGCGCCGGGCGTGACCCTGGCGACCAGCCGCGCGGCCAGCATCGTCAGCCAGGGCCCGGCCACCACGAGACCGACCATGATCAGCGCCAGGCCGACGTCGACGAGCACCGCGTCCGGTTCCCTGCCGTTCGCGAACACCGGGCCCGCGAACAGTCCCAGTCCCGCCACCAGCGGGACGATCCGCCACCATCCCGGAGCGGAGGCCCGTACCCTTCCTGCCACGCCGAGCGGCGTGATCCGCACCCGGCGCAGCGACCACAGGGCGGCGCCGGCGGCGGCGAGCGGCACGCCCGCGACCACGGCGGCGTACTGGAGCCCGGTGGGCGCGACGACGTCGGGGAAGAAGCGGGAGCCGGTGATGGCTACGCCGGCCAGGGCGGGCCGCACCGCCTGGAAGGCCGCGATGCCGGCGAGCGCGCCCAGGAGCGCGCCGAGCGCCGCGTCGACCGAGGCGATCGTGTTGATCTGGCGCGCGGTGGCGCCCGCCAGCCTGATCGCCGCGAAGCGCGCCTCGCGGCGGGCGGCGGCCAGGCGCGTGGCCGTGCCGACGAGGACGAGCAGCGGAACGATCAGGCCGACGGCGGCGATGCCGAAGCCGTGCTCGTACAGCGCCGTGGTGTCGTCGGCGGCCGGGGTGGTGGCGACGGCGTCGACGGCCACGGTGCCGGCCATGGCCGCCAGCTCGCCGGGGGTCCGGCCCACGACGACGACCAGGTCGTCAGGGCCGGACAGCGCCGCCCGCCCGATCAGCCCCGTACGGGTGCCGGGGAAGCGGTCGGCGAGTCGCTCCCGTGGCACGCTCTCCATCAGCGCGGCGAGCGCGGGCGAGACGTGATGCCGCCCCGCTCCGGGCAACTCCGGGATGCCGGGAAGGGCGGGCGCGGGTGTTCCCGCGTCGAGCACGGCGACGTCGAGTCGCTTGATCGGGCGGCCCGCGTAGGAGTCCTGGCGGTGGTTCCACAACACGGCGCCCGGGGTGGCGCCCAGCGCCCAGCCGCCCGGCGCGGAGCCGGTCGTGCACTCCCAGCAGGGCCGGCCCGCGGTCACCTGGAAGGCGTTGAACAGCGCCACCGTGGACAGCAGCACCGTCACCCCCATCGCGACGGCGGCGGTGACGAGCGCCAGCCGGACGGCCGACTCGCGGCCGCCGCGCAACGACAGCCGCAGGCCCAGCCACAAGGTCATCGCACGACCTCGCCGGCGTAGGGATCGGTGACCTTGCCGTCGCGCACCACGACCTCCCGGTCGGCGCAGGCGGCGACGCGGGCGTCGTGGGTCACCACGATCACGGTCGTGCCCTCCTGGCGGGCCAGGCCGACGAGCAGCTCCATGACCCTTTCTCCGGCGAGCGAGTCGAGCGCGCCGGTGGGCTCGTCCGCGAAGATCACCTTGGGCCGCGTCACCAGCGCCCTGGCGATCGCCACGCGCTGCGCCTGCCCTCCGGACAGCTCGCCCGTACGCCGGCCGTCCAGCTCGTCGAGCTCCAGCCGCCGCAGCCAGCCGCCCGCCCGCTGGTAGGCCTGCTTGCGCCCGGCCTTGCCGAGCAGCAGCGGCAGGGCGACGTTGTCGGCCACCGTGAGCTCCGGCACCAGCCGGCCGAACTGGAAGACGAAACCGAAGGCGGTGCGGCGCAGCTCGGACCGCCTCGCGTCGCTCAGGGTGTCCAGCCGCCGCCCGTCGAACCAGACCTCGCCCTTGTCGGGGCTGAAGATTCCGGCCAGGCAGTGCAGCAGCGTGGACTTGCCGGAACCGCTCGGGCCCATGATCGCCAGGATCTCGCCCGCCGCCACGAACAGGCTCGCCTCGCGCAACGCCGGCGTCCGGCCGTACGAACGGTCGATGGAACGGGCCTCCAGCAGCGGGCCCGGCACGGGAAGGGCGTCGACGGTCATGCGGGCCGGACCGTTTCCGCCAGCGCGCCCAGCCGGGCCGCGGTCACGTCGATCCAGCGCAGGTCGGCCTCCAGATGGAACATGCCGTGATCGGCCAGCAGCGCGTCCACGAGAGCGCCGCCGCGTCTGACCTCCGACAACTCGCGCATGCGCCGCATGTGCGTGGCGCGCTGGAGGTCCAGGAAGCGCTGCGCGTCGTGGCCCAGCATCAGCGCCAGCACGACCTTCGTGAACAACACCGTCTGCAGGTACGGCTCCGCCGCCACCGGTTCGGCCAGCCACGCCGTCACCTCGTGCCTGCCTTCCGGGGTGATGGCGTAACGCTTGCGGTCGGGGCCGTCGCCTCGTTCGCTCTGGCCGGCCGTGACCTTGCCGTCCCTGGCCAGGCGGGCGAGCGTCGAATAGACCTGCCCGAAGGGGAGCGGCTTCCCCCTGCCGAAGTAGGTGTCGTAGTCGCGCTTCAGGTCGTAGCCGTAGCTGGGCTCGCGGTCCAGGAGGCCCAGCAGCGCCAAGGGGACTGTCATGGCGGCGACTATACACCGGAGGTATATCCGTGGCGTATAAAGGCGCTGGCGCCTACGGTCACGACGACCGGGCGTCCGGCGTCCCTTGCCTGAGCACCGCCCCGCACCTCGGCCTGCCGATCGATACGGCGCGGGCCACGCTGCAGGGCTCGACGCCAGCGGGGCGCTAGAGACGCGCTAGACGGACCGGACACCATGTCCTGTCGTGGATCTCTTGCTCGTCGCATGCCAAGTCCTGCTCGGAGCCGTCTTCGCGGTCTCCGCGTTCACCAAGCTCCGCAGCGGCGCGGCCGTGCGCTCATTCGCGGCGTCCTTGACGATGCTGCCGGAGGCGTTCCGCCTGCCCGCCGCCGGTGCGGTGGCGGCCGGCGAGACGGTGGCGGCGGTCCTCATGCCGATCCCCCAGGCGGGGCTGGCCCTGAGCGCGATCCTGCTCGCCGGGTTCACGCTGGTGATCATCATGTCGATCCGGAAGGGCGTACGCGCGCCGTGCCGCTGCTTCGGCCTCTCCGCGACCCCTCTCGGGCGGGTGCACCTGGTCCGTAACGCCCTGCTGCTGCTCGTGGTGGCGCTGGGCGGCACGGGCCTGATCTACTCCGGCGGGCCGCCGGCCGCCGCCGGGCTGGCGGTCGCGGTGCCCGCCGGGCTGGCGGGGGCGATCGTGCTGATCGCCTTCGACGACATCGCTGGGCTGTTCATGGAAACGTCAGGGAGTGTGTGATGCCTTATCTGGTCGCCGCGGTCGTGCTGGTCGGTCTGCTGTGCATGGTGAACCTGCTGCTGACGGTGGGCGTGATCCGCCGGCTCCGCCAGCAGAGCGGCCGGGAGGACTTCTCCGAGCCGATGACCACGGGAGGGCTCGCGCCGGGTGACAGGGTCCCGGACTTCGCCGCCACGACCACGGACGGCGAGCCGATCTCGGGTGAACTGCTCGGCGGCCCCGCCATGGTGGGCTTCTTCTCGGCGGGGTGCAAGCCGTGCAAGGACCTGCTGCCCCATTTCGTCGAGGCGGCGCGGCAGACGCCGGGCGCGGTGCTCGCCGTGGTCACCGCCGGCTCCGGCGAGGACGCGGCGCCGTACGTCGAAGACCTCGCGCGGGTGGCGAGCGTCGTCACCGAGGAGCCCCAGGGCCCGATCCAGTCGGCGTTCAAGGTCGCCGGCTACCCGACCGTCTTCCTGCTCGACGCGGACGGAACGGTGGCCAGCAGCGATCACATCATCCCCACCACGGTGGGCTCGTGATCCGGCCTAGTCCATGACGAGGACGCCGCCGCCCCGCAGGATCTCCTGGTGCTGGCGGCGCAGCGCGTCGGCAGGCTCGATGCCGAGCTCGGAACCGAGGATGTCGCGCAGCCGGCGGTAGGCGGCCAGCGCCTCGGCACGCCGGCCACGGCAGGCCAGCGCCTGCAACAACATCGCCCACGCGGCCTCGCGAAAGGGATGGGCCTCGACGAGCCGTTCCAGCTCCGGGATGACGCGGTTGTGGTGGCCGAGCCGCAGTTCGGCCTCGGCGCACAACTCGCGCGCGGTCAGATGGAGCTCCTCCAGGCGGCGGCGCTCGCAGCGGACGAGCTCGACGTCGATCTCCGGCGCCACGGGGCCGCGCCAGAGCCCCAGAGCCTCCCGCAGCAGCTTGACCGCGGCTCCCGCCTCGCCTTCGGTCAGGGCGTCCGACCCTTCGGCGACGGCCGCCTCGAACACCCTGACGTCGACCGCCCGGTCCGGGACGATCAGGGTGTAGCCGTTTCCCACGGTGGTCAGGTCCACACCGTCGGCGGCGAGCGGGGACAGCGTGCGCCGCAGGCGGTACACGTACGTCTGCACACTCGCCTTCGCCGTGGCGGGCGGCTCGTCCTGCCAGAGCTCGGCCATCAGCCGGTCGATGGTGACCACCTCGCCCGGACGCAGGACGAGTACGGCGAGCACCGCCTGCTGTTTGGCGGCCCGGACCGTGATCGCCCGGCCGCCGCCATCCGCCACGGCCAGACGTCCCAGCAATGTGAACATCTCCCACCTCCGACCGGAATCCTGGCCGGAGGAGGTATGTTCCAGGTATGTCGTGGGTATGCCTGCCCGTCACGTTCGGACGGGCAGGCGCGGTGGAGGACGGCCGTCAGCAGCCGTTCTCGCTGATGATCTCGTACTTGCCGCAGCTTCCGTCACAGCAGCGGGCGCGGAGCCTGATGGGGTATATGCACTTGTAGATGTAGTAGCACTCCACGGCCGCGGCGCTCTTCTGCGGAACGACCATCGCCAGCAACCGGTCGCCGAGCCTTCCAAGGACAGACGTCATGAGCCATTCCTTCGCTGTAGGGATTGCCTCTCCCTCCGCCCGCCGGTCGCATGCGCGCAGCGGGCGGAGCCGGCACGACGTCAAGGCTCACCCATCGCCCTAGCCCGCCGATCGCGTGCCGCTAGCGGCAGGCGATCCACCCTCGGCGCCGGCTACTGGAGCCCGGCGCGAACGGACGTGATGCGCTGCGTGTTGAAGCCGAGCCAGTGCATCCGGCCCACGTAGCGCGCGTGCTCCACCTTGATGCAGCGGTCCTTGACCACCGTCACGCCGCCGTCCTCGGCGATCCGCGCGCCCTCCTCGTTGATCACGCCGAACTGGCACCACAGGGCGCCGGCGTGGATCGCCACGGCATCCCGGGCGATCCCCGGCAACGCGTCCGGCGCGCGGAAGACGTTCACGACGTCCACCGGCACGGGCACGTCCAGCAGGCTCGCGTAGCTGGTCTCCCCGAGGATCTCCTTCTCCCGGGGATTGACCGGGATCACCCGGTAGCCGTGCCGCCTGAGGTAGTAGCCGACGAAATGGCTGGCCCGCAGCTCGTTGCCCGACAGGCCCACGACCGCGATCGTCCCGGCGGTGTGGAGCACGCGCTGGATCGTCAACGGGTCCTGGTAACGCTCGAGGTCGATCATGCCGTCTTCCCCTCTTTCCCGGTGGCCGCGGCGACGCGGGCGAAGCCCTGTTCGAGATCCCAGATCAGGTCCTCGACGGACTCCGTGCCGACGGACAGGCGTACCGTTCCCGGCCTGACTCCGGCCGCCCGCAGCTCGTCGTCGCCGAGCTGGCGGTGCGTCGTGCTGGCGGGGTGGATGACCAGGCTCTTGGCGTCTCCGACGTTCGCCAGGTGGGACCAGAGCGTCAGGCCGTTGATGAGGTCCTGGCCGCCGGCCCGGCCGCCGGCGCAGTCGAACGAGAAGACCGCGCCCGCGCCGCGCGGCAGGTATTTCTCCACCAGCGGCGCGTACCTGCTCCCGGGCAGGCCGGGGTGGGTCACGCCGGAGGCAAGCTCGTGCGACTCGAGGAACGCCGCGACCGCCAGCGCGTTGTCGACGTGGCGTTCCATCCGCAACGACAACGTCTCGAGCCCCTGCAGGAACAGGAAGGCGTTCAGCGGCGCGAGCGCACCGCCGAGATCGCGCAGGGTCTCGGCCCGCAGTTTCATGAGATAGCCGTACGTCCCGAACGTCTCGTGGAAGCGCAGGCCGTGGTAGGCGGGCGACGGATCCGCGACCACGGGGAAGCGCCCGTTGGACCAGTCGAACGTCCCCGCCTCGACGACGACGCCCCCGATGCTCGTGCCGTGGCCGCCGATGAACTTGGTCGCCGAGTGGACGACGATGTCGGCGCCCCACTCGATCGGGCGGCACAGGTAGGGGGTCGCGAACGTGTTGTCCACGATCAGCGGCAGCTCGTGCTCGTGCGCGATGGCCGCCACGGCTTCGATGTCCAGGACGTTGCCCGCGGGGTTGCCGATCGTCTCGCCGAAGAACGCCTTGGTGCCCGGGCGGACCGCCTGCCGCCAGGCGTCGAGGTCGTCGGGGTCGACCCAGGCCAGCTCCACGTTCATCTTGCGCAGCAGGTGCTTGAGCTGGTTCACCGTCCCGCCGTACAGGGCCGAGGAGGCGACGACGTGATCGCCCGGCTGCAGCAGCGTGAAGAGCGCGGCCGCCTGCGCGGCGATCCCGCTGGCGAACGCGACCGCGCCGGCGCCACCCTCGAGGTTCGCCACGCGCTCCTCGAACACCGCGACGGTCGGGTTCATGATCCGCGAGTAGGTGTTGCCGTATTCCTGCAGGTTGAAGTAGGCCGCCGCCGACTCCGGGTCCTCGAACACGTAGCTGGTGGTCTGGAAGATCGGCACGGCGCGCGCGCCCGTGTTGGGGTCGGGCCGCTGCCCGGCGTGCAGCTGCCGGGTCTCGAAGCCGAACGCGCGGGCCTGCTCTGAACGGGAGGGCTGGTCGGTCACGAAGCTCTCTTCCTTGATGTCACTCGGGCCCGCCCTGGGCCAGGAACCGCCGGATGATGGGCGTCTGCCGCGCTTCTTCCAGCAGGAAGCAGTCGTGGCCGTACGGCGCCTCGATCACATGGAACTCGACCGGCTTGCCGAGGCCGCGAAGTGCCTCGTCGATCTCGCGCGACGCGGACGGCGGGTAGAGCCAGTCGGAGCTGAACGCGATCAGCAGGGTCCGCGCCCGGACGTCCTCCAGCGCCCGCTTGAGCGATCCGCCGCCGTGCTGCCTGGCCAGGTCGAAATACGTCAGCGCTCGCGAGGTGTAGAGGTAGGTGTTGGCGTCGAAGCGCTTGACGAACGAGCCGGCCTGGTGGCGCAGGTAGCTCTCCACCTCGAACTCCGGCTCGCTGATCGTGTAGCGGACGTCGTCGGCGAACTGCAGCCGCCGGCCGAACTTCTCGCTCAGCGCGGGCGCGGACAGGTAGGTGATGTGGCCGACCATCCGCGCCACGCCCATGCCGGCTTCCGGCGCGCTGCCCGTGCCGTGGTAGCGGCCGCCCTGCCAGGCCGGGTCGCGCATGATCGCCTCACGCGCGATCGCGTTCCAGGCCACGCCCTGGGCGTGGAGCGCGTGCGTGCTGGCGATCGGGACGATGGCGTCGACCTGGTCAGGGAACTGGATGGCCCACTCCAGCGCCTGCATCCCGCCGAGCGAACCCCCGGCCACCGCCGCGAGCCGGTCGATGCCCAGGGCGTCGAGCAAGGCGCGCTCGGTGCGCACCATGTCGGCGACGGTGATGACGGGGAAGTCAGGGCCGTACGCCTTGCCCGTCGCCGGATCGATCGACGACGGCCCCGTCGTCCCGCGGCAGCCGCCGAGCAGGTTGGTCGAGACGACGAAATAGCGGTCGGTGTCGAACGCCTTGCCCGGGCCGATCATCCCGTCCCACCAGCCGAGCCCCTTGCGGCTCGCGCCGTCGCGCTCCTCGGCCCCGAACCCGTCGCGCGTGCCCTCCCCTGGCGGCGCCTTCGCCAGGCCGGCCGCGTGGGCGTCGCCGCTGAGCGCGTGGCACACCAGGATGACGTTGTCGCGCCGCGGCGACAGGACGCCGTAGGTCTCGTAGGCCACGCGGACCGGGTGCAGCTCCCGCCCGCAATCGAGGCGTAGCGGCTCCGGCAGATCGAGGTATCGCGTCTCCACCGTGCCGACCGAGCCGGCAGCGAGCGTACGGACCGGCTGCGACATGGGGCTATGGTAGCCCGACACGCGGGGTGTATGGTCAAATACCTACTTGGAATACGGGAAGCATGCGAAAGGGCGTGACATGACCACGGTCGCCAACGGAGTGAACGTGCAGGCACTGCTGGACGCACGCGAGGCGCTCAAGGGCGCGCCCGAGGCCGCCCGGTTCGTCTGGCGGGCCTCCTCCAAGTGGCAGGACGGCGTGCACAGCACGACGCGGGTCCGGGAGTTCTTCGGTCTCGGGCAGGAGCAGAGCCACAAGTCGGAAGGGGTCTTCGACGCCGACCACCCCGCGGTCTTCGCGGCGGAGGACAACGGCATCACGCCGATCGAATACCTCCTCGTCGGCCTGGCGAGCTGCCTGACGGCCGGCGTGGCGTCCGTCGCCCAGAACCGCGGCATCCAGCTGCGCTCGGTCGAGGCGACGCTCGAAGGCAAGCACGACATCCGCGGGATCCTCGGCGTCGACAGCGACGTGCGCAACGGCTTCAACGACATCAAGGTGACGTTCACCATCGACGCGGACGCGTCGAAGCAGGACATCGAGGCTCTGGTGGCCCAGTCCCAGAAGCGCTCCGCCGTGTTCGACGCCCTCACGAACCCGACGGACGTCACCGTCGAAGTCGCCTGAGGAGCCGAGCCATCGAGTCCGTCACGACCATCGTCATCGGCGCGGGACACGCCGGCCTCGCCGCGAGCCACTTCCTCGACGAACGGTCGATCGACCACGTCGTGCTCGAACGCGGCGAGGTGGCGAACTCGTGGCGGCGCGAACGCTGGGACTCCTTCCGGCTGCTCACGCCCAACTGGCAGAGCCGCCTGCCGGGCCATCACTACGACGGCCCGGACCCCGACGGCTACATGACGATGGGCGAAGTGATCGCGTTCATCGAGCGCTTCGCCACGCTGTCGCGGGCTCCCGTACGGACCGGCACGACCGTCACGTCGGTACGCCGGGCCGACGGCGGCTACCACGTGACGACGGACCGCGGCGACTACCGCTGCCGGACGGTCGTGATCGCGAGCGGCGCCTGCAACCTGCCGTCCGTGCCGGGGTTCGCCGGCGCGGTTCCCGGCTCCGTCGAGCAGCTGACGCCGTTCGGCTACCGCGGCCCCGGCCAGCTGCCCGACGGCGGCGTGCTCGTGGTGGGAGCGTCGGCCACCGGCGTGCAGCTGGCCGCGGAGCTGCGGCGTTCCGGCCGGCCGGTGACCCTCTCCGTAGGCGAGCACGTGCGGATGCCCCGCACGTACCGCGGGCGCGACGTGCTCTGGTGGATGGACGCGTCGGGCGTGTGGGACGAGCCCTTCGATCGGATCGACGACCTCACGCGGGCCCGGCGGCTGCCCTCGCCCCAGCTCGTCGGGACCCCCGAGCGGACGACCCTCGATCTCAACGCGCTCGCCTCGATGGGGGTCGAGATCGTGGGCCGCTGGGCCGCCGTACGCGACGGCCGGGCGCTGTTCTCCGGCGGCCTGCGCAACGTGTTCTCGCTCGCGGACCTCAAGATGCGGCGCCTGCTGGACACGTTCGACGAGTGGGCGCGGACGCACGGCCGTGACGCCGAGGTCGGGCCCCCTGAGGAATTCACGGCGTCCCGCGTTCCCGAGAGGGCCCGGCTCCAGCTCGACCTGCGCAGCGGCGAGATCCGCACGATCGTGTGGGCGACGGGGTTCCGGCCCGACTACGGGTGGCTCGACGTGCCCGTGATCGACGCTAAGGGCCTGCTGCGCCACGAGGGCGGCGTGGTCGACAGCCCCGGGCTCTACGCGCTGGGGCTGCCCGTGCTGCGCCGGCGCCGGTCCACGTTCATCCACGGTGTCGAGGCGGACGCCCGCGAGGTGATCGACCACCTCGCGCGGCACCTGGCCGTGCGCGGCGGCGCCTGACCGCCGCTCTCCGCGGGCGGCCGGGACGGCCCTGGATCCGGCCGTCGTCCGGATGCAACACATCCTCAACAGATCCTCAACACGAGGGGCCCCACACTTCTCCGGGATGTCCCCCTTTCACGAGGGACGAGTCAGCGGAGAAGGGAACCGTATGCGTTACCTGAGCACATCCACGGCAGTGCTCGCGACCGTCGGCGCGATCGCGGGCCTGGCGTTGGTGAGCGCCCCGGCCGCCCAGGCCGCGACATCGATACCGTGCATAACGGTCTCGGCCAGCGGCCCGAACCTGGACGACGGCTGGGGTGTCATGAAGGGGTCGTACAACCTCAAGAGGAAGCCGGTCACGCGCACCTGCAACGTCAGGCGGATGCACAAGGGCCAGGTGCTCTACTTCCACTGCTGGACGAAGAACAGTTACGGCAATCTCTGGGTCTACGGGCGGGTCAAGGGCACCAGGACGTACGGGTGGATGTCCGTGGCCAACTTCCGGTCCGTCCACGGTTCCAGCTACCCGAAGTGCGACTGGAACAAGGGCAAGGACCACACGTAACACGATGAGGACGGTGGCGGCCGGGCCGCCACCGCGTGTCGCCGATCCTCCGGGTACGCCCGTCCGCCATGCCGGTCTTGCGGTATGACGCGAACGCTGCATATCGTGACGATGTATCAACTCGATATATCGGACTGATGGTTCGGGGAAGTCCGACCGGCGCGCGGGAGCTGCGATGAGGCGGATCGACTACGACACCGAGCAGTACCAGGACTACGCGCGCGGCCGCGCGCTCAACGAGCAGCAGTTGCGGACCTGGGTCAGCGCCTTCGCGGAGGTGCTGCCCGAGCGGCGTCCGCTGGAGGGGCTGGACGTCGGCTCGGGGACCGGCAGGTTCACCCCCGCGCTCGCGACATCGTTCGGGCCGGTCACCGGGGTCGAGCCGTCGGTCCGCATGCGGGAGACGGCGCAGGCGCGCGCCCCGCATCCCGGCGTGCGCTATCTGGCGGGCTCCGCCGAGGACATGCCGGTGCCGTCCGGCAGCGCCGACTACGCTCTCATGTTCCTGTCCTGGCACCACGTCCAGGACAAGGCGGGGGCGGTCCGGGAGCTGGCCAGGGTGCTCAGGCCCGGCGGCCGGCTGCTGCTGCGCGCGAACTTCCGCGACCACCATCCCCGGCCGTGGTGGCTGGAGCACTTCCCCCGCGGCTACGAGGTGGACGCCTCGCTGTTCCAGCCGCTGCACGAGGTCATCGCGATGTTCACGTCGGACGGCTGGCGCGTCGCCGGCTTCGGCACGGTGACCGAGCCGTCCGCGGGCACCCGCGGCGACATGCTCGAACGGCTGCGCCTGCGCACCCTGTCGTTCTTCGCCCAGCTCGCTCCCGACGAGCTGGAGGCCGGCTTCCGCCGCCTGGAGGAGGCCGTCGCCGCGGATCCCGACGCGCCGGCGCCGGTCTTCGCCGAGCCGCTGCTCACGCTCGAACGGCCCTGACGCCTTTCAGCCTCAATGCTCGCGGCGGGGAGCGGCCGCTTCGGCGCCGGACAGGATCTGCTCCAGCTGGGCGGGCGTGGCCGCGCCGCCGGCCGCCAGGACGGTTCGGGCACGGTCGGTCACCACGACGTACGGCGGCCACGGGATGTCGTTGCGGTCGAAGACGTCCGGGTCCACGACCACGGGCAGCCCGTCGCCACCGTGTCCGTCCACCGCGCTGACCAGCACGACCTCCAGGCGGGCGGCCGCCGCGGCGAACTCCGGGAGCATCGCCCCGCACAGCCCGCACGCCGGCGAGACCAGCGCGTACATCACCCGGTCGCCGTCCGGCTCAGGCGCGCCGGCCAGCGCGAAGCGGGCGCCGGGGCGCGGTCCTGACGCGGGTCTGTCCACATGCAGCAGCCGCGCGGGCAGGATGGCCAGCCCGAGCAGGACCGCCGCCACGGGAAGCTGGACGGGCGCGAACGCGACCGGCCCCGCCAGGGCCGCCGTCACCGCGAGGGCCAGGAGCAGGCCCGTACGCAGCAGCGTGCCGGCCCCGACGAGGTCACGGCCGCCGAAGCACCCGCAGTTCACGGTCATCCGGCGCCGCATGACGGAGGCCATGGCCGCGAGGAACGCCGCGAACAGCAGGCCCGCCACCGCAGCGCCCCACCGCCGGCCGCCCGGAACGAGCAGCAGGCCGGTGGCGGCCAGCTCGGCCGCGAGCACGCCCACCGCGGCGGGCCCGGCCAGCCCGTCCGGCAGCACCTGGTAGCCGGCCACCGACCGGGCGAAGCCGGGCACGTCCCGCAGCTTGCCCAGCGCCGCGAACAGCAGCGCGGCGGTCACGGCGAGGTACGCCGACTCGGCGACGATCATGGCACCGTCTGGTGGTAGGCCGAGGCCTGCAGCTCGTACAGGCCGGCGTACAGGCCGTCGCGTTCCATCAGCTCGGCGTGCGTGCCGTGCTCGGCGATCGCGCCGCCGTCGAGCACGTAGATGCGGTCGGCGTAGCGGACGCTGGCCAGCCGGTGGGTGATGAGCACGATGGTGCGGTCGTCGGCGTGGCCGCGGATCCGCTCGAACAGGGCGTGCTCGGCACGGGCGTCCAGGGCCGAGGTCGGCTCGTCGAAGATGACCAGCGCGGCGTCGCGGTAGAAGCCGCGTGCCACGGCGATGCGCTGCCACTGGCCGCCCGAGAGGTCGTGGCCGCCCCGGAACCGGCGGTCGAGCAGCGCGTCGTAGCCGTCGGGCAACCGCGACACCACCTCGTCGGCGCCCGCCGCGGCGGTGGCGGCGGCCAGCCGGCCCTCCTCCAGGGGCCGTCCCATGACGATGTTCTCGCGGACGGTGAGCGGCCAGCGCGTGTGATCCTGGGCGATCACGGAGATCCGCCGCCGCAGCGCGTCGCCGTCGAACGCGGCGAGGTCCACGCCGTCCCAGCTGATCGTGCCCTCCTGCGGGTGGTAGAGGCCGGCCAGCAGCTTGGCCAGGGTCGTCTTGCCCGAGCCGTTCTCGCCGACCAGGGCGATGACCTCACCCCGGCCGACGGTCACGCTGACTCCCGACAGTGCGGGCCGGTCGGCGCCGGGATAGGTGAACGTGACGTTCTCGGCCGTCAGCAGGTGGAACGGCGCCGGCTCCGCGGAGGGTGCGGGCGTGGCGGGCGGCGGGGGGATCCGCTCCCGGGCCAGGTCGCAGAAGGCGAGGTAGTCGCCGAAGTAGAGGCCTGCCTCGTAGAGCCGGTTCATGGTCTGGATGAGGGCGGTGAGCGACACCTGCCCGGTCCTGATCGCCAGCACCGCCGCGCCGGCCACCGACAGCGGGATGACGCCGACGGCCAGCAGCACGCCGAGCGCGACGTACACGCCGGCCGTGGCCACGCCGGTCAGCAGGTCACCGCCCGCTTTGATCACGGTCCGCCGCCGCGCCACGTCGAGCTGGACGTCCTGCTCCAGGCCGGCCACCTTGGAGTACTGGCCGAGCAGGAAGTCCCTGAGCGTGAACGCCCGCACCTCGGCGGCGGGCTGCCGCTCGGCCATCAGGTCGGACAACATGAACTTGCGCCGCCGCGCGGCGGACAGCCGGTAGAACGCCTGGTAGCCGAGGCGCGCCATGCGCACCGCGGCCCATCCGGCCGGCACGGCCGCCACCAGCAGCAACGGCATGAGGATCGGGTGCAGCAGGCCGAGCGCCACGGCCGAGGCCAGCACGCCGACCGCGCCGGTGACCACGGCGATCGTCGTCTCCACCACGGTGGCGGTGTCGGGCACGCCGCTGTCGCGGGCCCTCCGCATCGCGTTGTGGAAGTCGTGGTCGTCGAACGCGGCCAGCTCCACCCGGGTGGTCAGCTCGAACAGGCGGGTCTCGGCCAGCCGCTCGACCAGCGGTTTGAGCCGGGCCTGCGCCCATCCGGCGCCGGCCAGCAGCGCGCCGCGCAACCCTGTGGCGGCGGCGACGAGCAGCAGCGAGGGCAGCGCCGCGCGTACCCGGTCGGGTGTGGGGCCGGCGGCGAACAGCGAGGCCAGCACGTCGGAGGTGGTCACCAGGCCGAAGACGGTGAAGAAGCCGGCGGCCAGGTTGCCCAGCAGGGCCACGGCCGTGTCGCGAGGGCTGGCCTGCCACGCCATCCGCAGCGCGGCGGCCACCAGGGACGGCAGCTTGCGGGCGATCGTGCCGAGGGTGGCGGTCAGCAGGTGCTCGTCGTGGCTCTCCCAGTACGCGACCATGAGCCCCGACCGGTCATCCGGGACGCCGGTCCTGCGTTTGCGCCGCCAGAGCCTCACGCGAGGGTGCCGTTCGAGGAGCGGCACACCGGAGATCCCCCTATCACGCACGCCAATCTAGAAGATCGAACTCTTGGTGTAAAGGTGCATGTAAAGGGATTATGGGCGTTACGGTCACCCTCTGGACAGGCTTCTGGATATATGCACATAATGCATCCGTTTGCTCGCGGTGCGGGAACGTACCCGCGATTCCCGCCCGTGAGCAGGGCACGGGAAAGGCGCCCACCGGCGCACTCCCGAGGCTCGGATCCCCACGTCGGCCGCCCATAGGCGGCCAAGGAAGGAGCCCTCATGTCGGTCCTCGCCCTGGAGCCCCGCGACGCCGGAGTCCTGGAGTACGAAGATCTCGCCGTCGACTTCGAAGGCGAGCTGAGCAAGCTGCTCCATGGCCCTCAGGCCTGCGTCAACACCTGCAAGCGTACGGTGTGCAGCAGCTTCCCGTGCTGCCCGTCCATTGTGTGAAGCGCCTGATCCCACGCGGTGACGCGTGGTGAGGTGAAGCGCTGGAGAAAGGCCATCGGCGCGGTTCTGATGGCCTTTTCTCATGCGAGGCCGACTTACTCCGTTTCAGGGGATGACTGTGGACAACAATGTGGTCGACCGCCTTACCCAATTTGCCGAGTCAAACGGTAGGGAAATGTACGAGGACGACACGTGGATCAGCGTCCACGACCCTCACCACGACGTTCCATTACAGGGCTGGAAAATCCACGTCTCCGCACGTCCCGGCACGCTCGCCGACACCCTCGACCGCGCGCTGCCGATCCTGGCGGGCACCGGCTACGCCTTCAAGGTCGCCCGCTCCTCCCGCCGGCTCATGGAGCTCAACACCGGAGACGTCGACCCGGGAGCCGTGGGCAAGGCCATGACGATCTACCCGGATCAGGACGCGGTGGTCGAGCTGGGCCACACCCTCGCCGACGCCCTGTCCGGGCTGTCGGCCCCGCGCATCGTCAGCGACCGGCAGGTCCGTCCCGGCGCCCCCGTGTACTACAGGTACGCCCCGTTCGCCCCGCAGTACCGCGTGGACGAGAACGGCGACTTCGAGCTGATCGTGACCGGTCCGGACGGCGAGCACCTGCCGGGCGCCGCCGGCCCCGAGTTCACCTGCCCGCCCTGGGCAACCGACCCCTTCCGCCCCGCGGAGGAAGCCGCATCGCCGGACGCTGAACCCGCGTCACCGGAAGAACCCGCGGAAACGACCGGCCCGGAATCGATCGGCCCGCAATCGATCGGCCCGGAAACGGCCGGCAGGGTCATCGGCGGCCGGTACCGCGTGACGTCCGGCGTGGTTCGTGGCCCGCGCGGCAACGTCTACCGCGCCGCCGACGCCACCGGCCGGCGGGTCGTGGTCAAGGAGGCCCGCGCGTACGTCGGGGAGAACGTCGAGGGCTGGGACCTGCGGATGTACCTCCGCAACGAGCTGCGCGTCCTCCAGGCGCTCAAGGGCGTGGCGGGCGTACCGGAGCCGATCGACCACTTCCGGCACGGCGAGGACGAGTTCCTCGTCATGACCGACGCGGGCAGCCTGGACCTCAACCGGTTCGTGGCGGAGAAGGGCCTGTTCGGCGAGGAGCCCGCGAGCGGTGGCCGCGACCTCGGCGCGCTCGCCGTCCGGCTGCTGGAGGTGATCGACGCGGTGCACGCGCACGGCGTCGTCATCCGCGACCTGTCGCCCAAGAACGTCGTGCTCGGCGAGGACGGCCGCTGCACCCTCATCGACTTCGGCAACAGCAGGTACGACGGGCTGCAGCTGCCCGGGTGGAGCCGCGGCTACAGCGTCCCCGACCAGCACACCGACCGGGAGTCCGTGCCCGACGACGACTACTTCTCGCTGGGCGCCACCCTGTTCTTCGCGGCCACCGGGATGAACCCCATCATGATCGGCCCGGACCCGGTCCGTAACGTCGAGCGCACGCTCATGTGCCTGGCGGGGATGTACCCGGACGTCACCACGGGCGTGCTCGGCCTGCTGCCCGGCCTGCTGAGCCTCGACCCCGCCGACCGCGCCGCGGCCGCCGCCGCGATCAGGTGCGTCCCCGTCGCGGCCGGCGGGCGGGCGCCCGCGAGGCGGTGGAGGGTGCCCGCCACACCGGCGCTCACCGGGGAGCTGCTGTCCAAGGCGCTCGACCACACCGTGCGCGAGTGCGCGGCCTTCGCCGAGCAGCTGATGGCCGGGCCCGAGGACGCCCGCCGGGAGAGCCCGCCGGTGACCAACGTCTACGGCGGCTGCGCAGGAGTCGGCATGGAGCTGCTGCACCATGCGGCGTCCAGGGCCGTGGCCGCCGACCTGGCCCGGTGGACGTCCCGCGTGATGCCGCCCGCCAAGCTCCCGCCCTCGTTGTACTTCGGCCGCACCGGCACCGCCCTGTTCCTGACCGCGGCCCGGCTGACCGCCGCGCCGGAGCTGAGGGCTCCGGACCCCGTCACCATCGACGGCCCGCAACGTGCCGACCAGGCGCACGGCGTGGCGGGCATCGGCTCGGGCCACCTGGCGCTGGCCGCCCTCGAACCCGGCGACGCCCGGCACCTGCGGATCGCCGCCGAGTGCGCCCGGCTGCTGATCACGGGTCAGGTCACGCGGTCGGAGGACGCCGTGGCGCCCGCCCAGCCCGGATCCGGCGTGTCCGTCGACGCGGCGTACGCCCACGGCGACGCGGGCTGCGCGGACTTCCTGCTCTCCTACCACGAGGCCACGGGCGACCCGGCGGCGGGCGAGGCAGCGCGGGAGCGGCTAGCGGCGCTGGCCGGCCAGGCCGAGGCGCTGATCGCCGAGCTGCACGGCCCGGACGCCCGGGCGATGGGGGCCTCCTGGTGCCAGGGCATGTCGGGCATCGCCGGCACGCTGGCCCGCGCGGCCCGCGCGTACGGCGATGATCGCTACCTCGACCTGGCCGAGCGGGGCGCGCGGGCGTGCCTGGTCGTCGCCCCGCAGGCCTGGGTGGTCTCCCAGTGTTGCGGCCTGGCCGGCACCGGGGAGGCGCTGATCGACCTGGCGATGCTCACGGGCGATGACGGCTACTGGCGTCACGCCGAGAAGATCGCCGAGTTGATGCTGGTGAGGGCCGGCGGCGAGCCGGCGCAGCCGGTCTTCCCCGGCAACGACCTCGACAGGGCCGCCTACACCTGGAGCACGGGCACCGCGGGCGTCCTGTCGTTCCTGCGCCGCCTCGACCGCCGGTCGGGGGCGCGCCTGTGGACGGCGGGCTGGCGGCTGCCCGGGCCGGACCTGGCGGAGCACGCGGCGCCCTGAGCCTGGCCCCGCCCTGCGAGGTGACCGGCCGCACGGTCGCCGAGGCCGGTCACCTCCGGTGGGTCAGACGCGTACCACCGCGGTGCGGGCGTGCCCGCGGCTGCCGTCGAGCTCCACCTTGACCGACTTCTTAGTTCTACGCACGCCGCGGTCACCGGTCCTGACCGACTTCACCGGCCAGGGCAGCGTGATCTTCACCTCGCCGGCGGTCCTGGACGGGTCGGAGACCGCGAGCCGTACGTTCTCGTCGTCGCGGCGGATCAGCAGCGTGCACGGGCCGTCGGCGGCGAGCGGCCCGTCCGCGGTCTCCACGGTCCCCGCGCGCCAGAACACGGCGGCGAGCAGGCCGTCGCGGGAGATGGCCTGCGCCCCTCCGGAGTTGGCGAGGATCTCGACCTGCCGGCCGTAGGCCGCGGTCTGCGCGACGGAGGCGCCGGGCAGCACGGCGTAGGCGTAGCGCGCCTTGCGCGGATCGACGCCGTGGTCGACGAGGATCGTCGTGTAGTGCCTGGTGACGCGGGTCTTGTCGCCGCCCGTGGTGGCGCCCTTGTCGATGTCGCGCCAGCGGCCGGTGCGCTTCTCGCGGACCACCTTCGCGTCGGCGCCGTCGAGCAGCGCGTAGCCGGCCACACCGCACAGGTGCACCCAGCCGTCGCCCCGGCACAACCGCGGATGCCGGTCATGGGTGTTGCGGTTGTCCACGACGGTCTCGATGCGGCGGTCGTCCGAGGCGGTGATCCCGGCGCCGAGCGCGATCACCGCGTCGTCGAGCAGGAACCACGCCTTCTTGGCCCGCAACGAGGAGCCGCCGGCGACCAGTTTCATGGCCGCCACGCCGAACCCGTCGAGCGCCACGCCGCCGGCCCACGGGGTGGGCGGCAGGCGGCGCCTGCCGTGCCGGAGATCGGCGCGCCTGCGGGTGTCCACCGTCGTGCCCGGCAGCCGGTACGGGTCGATCGTGGGCCACAGATCGTCGTTCCAGTGCGTGAGGTCGCCGGTGTAGAGGTAGGTCATGCCGTCGCCGGTGTACCAGCCGTGCAGGTTCTCCCGGTTCATGGCCTCGGCCGCGCCGATGCGCTCCGAGCTCATCGCGATCGCGAAGGCCCAGGTGGGGCGGCGGTGCACGACCCGGTCCATGTCGGCGAAGACGTACGTGCCCGTCGTCCGCGGGCCGACCGGCACCGACCGGTCCTCCAGCAGGGCCCTGGCCTTCGCGATGCTCGCCAGCGGCGCGAGCGTGTCGTAGGGGACGGCCTGGTTGCGGGTGAGCCAGCCTTTCACCATCGGCTGCCAGCGCCGGGCATGGCCCTCGGGCGCCGCGTCCAGCAGGGTGAGGATGGCCTCCACGGTCTTCTGTCCCGCGTGGTAGTCGCGGTGGCCCTGGCGCGAGATGGCCCGGCCGCGTACGCAGTCCATCATCAGCCCGTCGAAGACGAACGGCACGAACGAGCGATCCACGATGTCGTAGACCTTGCCGGTGTCGGAGATCTCCCAGGGCGAGTGCGCGAGCATGGCGATCAGCTTGGCCACGCTCTCCAGGTAGTCGACGCCGTAGCTGCCGGTGTAGGGGTACACGTCGTGCTGGATGAACGATCCGTCACGGTAGAAGCCGTCACCCGGGCCTCTGGTCGTCCGCAGCAGGTCGGAGACCGCGTGCTTGGCCCGCTTGACGAGCCGTGCGTCGTGGGTGAGTAATCCCCGCATCGCCACCGCCATGGCCTTGCTCGCCCGGTTGGCGCCGGTCTCGGTCACGCCGGGATGGCTGACGCGGCGCTCCGGGTCGGGGCACCAGCGGCGCAACGGGCGCAACCAGCGCTTGAGACGGTCCTTGGGCAGGCCGTCGTAGAGCAGGGCGCAGGTGTCGGTGAGCGAGCGGGGCACGCCGATCTCCCACCAGAACCAGTTGCTGCCCCGCGGGTCGAGCTTCTCGTGGTAGGCGTGCTCGTACAGGAAGTCCAGCGCCCTGACCGCGGTCTCGGCGACCTGCCTGTCCCGGTGCATGGCGGTGCCCGGCGTGGCCCAGCCCAGCGCCAGGGTGCGCATGCGGTTGTAGGCGCGGTTGAAGTTGCCCGTCCTCGGGTCGTCCAGCGGCAGGTCGGGCCAGAGGCTCGGGCGGCCGGGGGCCGGCTTCAGCTTGCGCAGCACCGCGTGGGCCGAGCCCTCGACCGCCCGCGTCTTGTCGGCGTAGGCGGGGTCGTACGACCTGCCGGCCAGCAGGCCCACCCACCGCTCGCGCGCGGCGTCGAAGGCGGCGCCGCCGGCCGCCTCGGCCGGCTCCTCCCAGAGGGTGAGGCCGGCCACGCCCGCGGCGCCCAGCAGGGCGGACCGCCGGCTGAGGGGGTGGGACATGGAGTCCTTCCGACAATCGGGCAAAACCAAACCAAAAGGTCGATCATATATGCCCCGCGGGCGGGTCACCCTGTCTCGAAGCCCCTCAGCATGGCTTCGAGCGCGAATCCGAAGCGGGGGTCCGGTCCGGAGGGACGCTGGGCTCGGGTGGCCTCGGCGAGGAGCGGGGTCTCGCGCAGATCCGGATCGGGTATCGCCTGCAGCCGGTCGCCCGGCGCGTGCCGGTCACTCCCGCTGGCGGCCAGGATGGCGACGTGACCGACGACGAAACCGGTCACGGCGTACAACATGTCCAGGGCCCGCTCCAGCGGCAGTCCGGCAGCCCGCAGCATGTGGAGCGCGTCCTCCATCAGGTGCAGGTTCTGCGGGGTGATCGCGGGCCGGCCGACAACCAGGGGGATGACGTTCGGGTGCGCGAGCAGGACGCGCAGCAACGTGTGGCCGTAGCCACGCAGGCCCTCCTGCCATGAGGCGGCCTCGGCCAGCGGTGGCGCGGCCTGCGTGAACAGCTGCTCGACCAGGCCGTCCAGCAGGGCGTCCTTGCCGGCGACGTGCTGGTAGAGGGACATGGCCTCGACCCCGAGCTCCTGGCCGATGCGGCGCATCGACAGCGCCTTCAGCCCTTCGCGGTCGGCCAGCGCCAGGGCCGCACGAAGGATGGCCTGGCGGGTCAGCCCGGCGTTCTGGCCGCGGGTGCGCTTGGGGGACATGGTGGCCCTTCTCACAGCACGGATTCTTACGTCGTAAGTATAGTGGTGGACGACAAACATACGTTGTAAGAATCCGGAAGGACTCGAACCATGACAGCGTCGGCAACGAAACCGGCCAGGCAGACGGCTCTCCCCCTGATGTACGGCGGCGCCGCCCTCACGGTGCTCGTCACCCTCTTCGCGTTCGTCGACCGGGCCGGCCTGGCCGGCCACATCCACGCGGGTTACCCGGCCTACGGGCCGGGAGAGGTCGACGCCGCCGTAACCGCGTACACGGTGATCCTGTCCGTCGTGGGAGCCCTGGGACTCCTCGGCTGGCTCGGCACCGCCTGGGCGGCCCGCGGCGGCAGAGGCTGGGCCCGCTGGCCGGCGTCCGGCATGTTCGCGATCGCGCTCTGCGTCGCGGTAGCGGGCGTGACGACTCAGGACATCAACGGTCAGGTCGGGCTCGCGCCGCTGCTGGGCTGGCTGCAGTTCCTGCCGTTGCTCCCCGGACTCGCAGCGGTCGTCCTGCTGTGGAGAAGGGCGGTATGACGGCGGGGACGACGCTCAGGGCCGTCCTGCGCGGGGTCGCGGCGCTCAAGCGCTGGACGTACCGGAACGGACGGCCCAACACGTTCATGCGGCTCGTCAACCGGTTCGACGCGCTGGCGTACCGGTTCGGGTGGTCGGCGCCGCGCCAGGGCGCCGTGCTCCAGGTGGCCGGACGCCGCAGCGGCAACCTCACCCAGGTCCCCGTCGCGATCGCCGAGCACCAGGGCGCCGAGTTCCTCGTGTCCATGCTCGGGCCGGACGCGAACTGGGTGCGCAACGTCCACGCCGCGGACGGCCGGGCCGTACTCCGCCGCCGAGGGCGCGAGCTGCCGGTCAGGCTGGAGGAGGTCCCGGTTGAGCACCGCGCCGAGATCCTGCGCCGCTACCTCGCCATCGCGCCCGGCGCGAGACCGCACCTGGGTCTCGCGCCGGCGGCGCCGCTGGAGCGGTTCCGCCTGATCGCCCCTCGCCATCCCGTGTTCCGCATCATCGAGGACGCGGACGGCGGGTGAGCCGCGCGGCACGCCGGCCCGGAACCTGGCCGGGTTCCGGGCCGGCGTGCGGTCGGGTTTCCGGATAGCCGTTGACCCCTCGTGTGAACGCCGTGTATACATGCGCCATACGTGCTGGACTCCTACCCAAGACGGCTCAGTGTCAGGCCCGGCCACCTGGAGAGATGTCATGGCGATGATGAGCAGGCGAAGCTTCCTCGCGGGAGGTGCCGCCGCGTTGGGGACCACGACTCTGGCGGCCTGCGGCAACCCGGTGACCTTGCCAGAGTCCATGGAGGCCATCAGGCCCAAACCCGGCGGTCCGAACCGCGGCGGAGCTCTTCACTTCGGCCTGTCCACCGATCCGGCCAACCTGGATCCGCACGTCTCCACGGGCAGCGCGTCCGACTATCTGCGGCAGCTCTCCTACAACGGCCTGGTCCAGTACGACGGCGCCGGCGAGATCGTCGCCGATCTCGCGACCGAGTTCGGCTGGACCGACGAGCGGACGTACAAGGTCAAGCTCCGTCCGGGCGTGAGGTTCCACGACGGGTCCACCCTGACGGCCGAGGACGTGGTCTTCTCGTTCCGCCGCATGATGGACAAGGACACCACGGCGACGTCCGGGCCGCTCCTCGAACAGGTCGCCTCCGTCGAGGCCGTCGACGCCACCACCGTGGTCTTCCGCTTCAAGCAGCCCGACGTGGCCTTCCCGTTCGCCCTCGCGGCGCCGACCTCCAACATCGTGTCCAGGAAGTGGATCGAGTCGGGCGCGAACACCAAGACCCAGGTGATGGGCACCGGCCCGTTCCGGTTCGTCGAGCGCATCCCCGGCGTCAGCACCACCTTCGTCCGGTTCGACGACTACTTCGAGCCCGAACTGCCGTACCTCAACGGCATCGTGTTCCAGCCGATGAGCGATGACTACGCGCGCGTGACGGCGCTCCGCACCGCCACCGTCGACATGATCGACTATGTTCCGGCGACCCATGTCGGAGTCATCACCGGCAATCCGCGGTTGCGGTTCGCGTCCGACAAGACGTTCGGTTTCGGCTTCGTCGGGTTCGTCACCAGCCGGCGGCCGTTCGACGACGTGCGCGTCCGCAGGGCGGTCGCCATGTCGATCAACAGGCCGTCGGTCCTCGACACCGCGCTGCTCGGGAACGGGCGGCCCATGGACGGGGCCCTGATGCCCGAGATCTTCGCCCCCTACGCGCGGCAGCTCGACGGCTCCATGCCGTACGACCCCGAGCAGGCGAAATACCTGCTCAAGCAGGCGGGTCAGGAAGGGCTGACGCTGCCGGTGGTCACCACCAGCTCGTACTCGGTCATCGCCCGGCCGGCACAGGCGATGTTGCCAGGCCTGCGCGCGGCCGGCATGAACGTGCACCTCACCCAGCAGGAGTGGCTGACCTTCAGGGCCAGCGTTTCCGCCAAGTCGTTCCCGGTCCACTCGTGGGGGACGGCGCCGAAGTTCGGCGATCCCGCGTCGCTGCGTGACTTCATCGGCGGCACCGGCACCTTCGCGAAGAACCTCGACTTCCAGGACGACAGGATCGACGACCTGCTCGACCAGGGAAGGAGGACGACCGACCCGGCTCTGCGGAACGAGATCTACCTCGAAGCCGAGAAACGAGCGCTGGAGCTGGTCCCGATGACCTACACCGTCCGCCGCGAGCAGGGCGAGGCTCACTACACCTACGTCAGGGGCTACGAGCACCCGCCGAAGGGCGCGTGGACCGCCACGGCCCTCCGCCGGACCTGGATGGAGAAGACAGCGTGAGGCGTTTCCTTGTCAGACGATTCACCCAGGCGATCGTCCAGTTGCTCTTCGTCGGAAGCATCGTGTTCTTCCTGGCCCGGCTCATCCCCGGCGATCCCGCCAGGGCCGCCCTGGGGGACGCCGCCACGGAGGAGCAGGTGGCGCTGACCCGGGCCGCGATGCACCTCGACGAGCCTTTCCTCGGACAGTTCTTCGGCTTCTGGGCGCGGCTCCTCCAGGGAGACCTCGGCACCTCCCTCATCAGCGGCCGCGCGGTGATGCAGGACCTCCCCTCCCGGATCGGCAACTCCCTCGAGCTGGTCCTGCTCGCCCTGGCCGTCTCCCTGGTGGCCGGCATCGTGCTCGGCCGCATCGCCGCCACGCGGGCCGACAAGCCGGCGGACCACGCACTCGTCGCGGGGTCGATCTTCGGGATCTCCCTTCCCGTCTTCGTCGTCGGAACCCTGCTCCTGCTGGTGTTCGCGGTCCTCATCCCCGTCCTGCCGCCGCGCCGCTTCGCCGCGCCGCTGGAGGATCCCGTCGCGCACCTGCAGATCCTCGTCCTTCCTGTGGTCACGCTGGCGGCGGCCTCATGCGCCGTGGTCACCCGGATGACCAGAGCGGCGATGCTCGAGACGCTCAACGCGGACTACGTGCGTACGGCACGGGCCAAAGGGCTCGTCGAAAAGCGCGTCATCAAACGTCACGCGCTGCGGACCGCCATGCTTCCCGTGGTCTCCATGACGACCGTCGAGCTGACGACGCTCATCGGAAGCACGGTCCTGGTCGAGACCATCTTCGGGTGGCCGGGAATGAGCTCCCTGCTCATGAACGCCGTGGGGCAGCGCGACTACCCCGTCATCCAGGCCGTGGTCCTCGCCGCGGCGACCATCGTCATCCTGGTCAACCTCGTCGGGGACCTGGTGGTCAGAGCCCTCGATCCTCGGGCGGAGGACAACTGATCGTGACTCCTCCGCTCCCTGAAGGAAGCGGCTTCTCGCTAAGCCGCTTGCGCAGCCTGGCGAAGGGCAAGCCCTGCCCTCACGATGTTGATGGCCGCGTTGACGTCGGCGTGTGCGGCATGCCCGCACGCCGTGCAGGCGAACGCGGCTTGGGTGACGCGGTTCTCCTTCGCGCTGTGCCCGCAGCGGGCGCAGGTGCGGGAGGTGCCGGCGGGGTTCACCGCGATCAGTTTGCGACCGGCGCTTTCAGCCTTGTGCGCGAGGATCGTCAGGAACACCCCCCAGCCCGCGTCCAGGATGCTCCGGTTGAGGCCGGACTTGGCGGCGACGCCCCGGCCGGGCGCTTCGATCGTGCCGGACGCCGAGCGGGTCATGTGCGCGATCCGCAGGTCCTCGTGCACGATCACGTCATAGGCGCGGACCAGGGCGAGCGCGGCCTTGTGCGCGCCGTCCAGACGTTGCCTGCGCACCCTGGCGTGCAACGCGGCCACGCGGGCCACCGCCTTACGCCGCCGCTTGGAGCCCCGTTCCTTCCGGGCCAGAGCCCGCTGCGCGTCCGCCAGCCGGCCAGCGGACGCGGCCAGGTGACGGGGGTTGCTCAGATGCTGTCCGCCGCTGGTCGTGACGAGGGACGCCACGCCCATGTCGATCCCCGCGACCGCGCCGGTGGCGGGCAGCGGTTCAGTCGGCACGTCGTCGCACGACAGCACCACGAACCACCGGTTGCCTTCCCGCTTCACCGCGATCGTCTTCACCCGGCCCTTGACCGCGCGGTGCCGGTGGACGCGGACGTGCCCGACCCCCTGGAGCCGCACGTAGGTCGTGGTGGGGTGGCCGGGCTGAGCATCCCACCGACAGCCGTCACCGTCCTTCGGCCATTCCACGGTGTCGAACCGGCCACGCCCCTTGAAACGCGGAAAGCCCGGCGCGCGACCCTCGCCGACCCGCTTGAAGAACGCGCGAAACGCCTTGTCGAGCCGTCGCAGCGTGGCCTGCTGGGAAGAGAACGACCAACGCCCCTGCCCATCCGCATCATCGGCGCGGATGTGTTTCAGCTCGCCCGACTGCTCGCCGTACCGGACACTCACCCCCGCCCTGTCGTAAGCGGTGCGCCGGTGCTCCAAGGCGGCGTTGTACAGCTGCCTGTGATCCTCCAGGCACGCCGCCAGCGCCGCCGCCTGCCGGGCAGTGGGGCGCAACAGGAATCTGAACGACCTGCGCACACCCCACCCCTCATCACGTTCGGTAACAACACCGCCACGATACCGGCTGGCGCCGACAAAACCAGGAAGGACATCCGCGATGCGCAGACCCGACAGGTCGGGGCACGCTCGGGCCTTGAAGGGCCTCCCGCTCCCGATTCACCCGTCGCCTGAAGGCGACGGTCCCCTCGGGGGACTCTGATGGCAACTGCTCCCGAGTCACTGGCGCAGGCCCTGCCTGGCGCGTCGTTGGCCGAAGGCGCCGGCAGGCAACCCTTCCTCAAGCGGATGGCGTCGAACCGCAGGACGTCCATCGCGGGCGCGTTCCTCCTGCTGGTCGCCGTCGTCGCGGTGTTCGCGCCGGTCATCGCCCCCTACGACTACCGCGACATCGTCGGCAAGCCGCTGACCTCCGGCGGGCCGCTGGGCATCGACGACTTCGGCCGCGACGTCCTGTCCCGCCTGCTGATCGGGCTGCGCACCTCCCTCGGTGTGGCCCTGTCGGCGGTGCTGGTGGCGGGGGTCATCGGGGTCGCGCTGGGCCTGGTGGCCGGTTACGTGGGCCGGTGGGTGTCGACGATCATCATGCGCGGCATCGACGTGCTGCTCAGCTTCCCTCCGATCGTGCTGGCGATCGCGGTGGTGGCGATTCTGGGCCCGGCGCTGGTCAACGTCGTCCTCGTCATCGGCGTGCTCTACATCCCGAGGTTCACCCGGATCGTCTACAGCCAGGTGCTCTCGATCAGGACCATGGAGTACGTCGAGGCCTCGGAGATCATGGGGACCAGACCGGCCGACATCCTCGCCAAGACGATCCTGCCGAACGTGGCCGCGCCGATCATCGTCCAGCTCAGCCTCTCGGTGAGCTTCGCCATCCAGATGGAGGCGGGCCTGAGCTTCCTCGGCCTCGGGGCGCAGCCGCCGCTTCCGTCCCTCGGCACGATGGTCGGCGCGGGACGTGACTTCCTCGAGGTCCAGCCGACGCTCCTGATCTACCCGTCCGTGCTCATCATCCTCGTCGTCCTCGCGCTCAACGTGTTCGGGGACGGCATGCGCGACCTCCTCGACCCGCGTCACCGCACCTGACCACCGCTTTCCCCGGCCACGACGGCATCTCAGAAAGGAAACCCCATCACCATGGCCCTTCCCGCCACGCACAGGCTCGGCGAGCTCTCCTGGACCCAGGTCAAGGAGTTGGCGGAGCAGGATCCGATCATCCTTCTGCCCATCGGAGCCGTCGAGCAGCACGGGCCGCACCTGCCGGTCCATGAGGACTCCATCGTGGCCGAGTGGGTCGCGGACAAGCTGGCGAAGGAGAACGGCTGCTATGTCGCGCCGGCCCTCAACTACGGGCACTCCGGCACGTTCCGCGGCTACCACGGCAACCTCTCGCTGAGCCAGGCCACGCTGCGCAACGTCACGTACGAGATCATCGAGGCGCTGGTGAAGTCCGGTTTCAGGCGCATCATCATCGTCGACAACAACGGCGGGAACGTCGGGCCGGTCACGGGCGCGGGCCTCGACGCCAGGCGCGACTTCGGGGTCCTGATCGGGCATCTGTATCCGTGGCAGCTGGGTTACGCGCTCATGCGCGACGTGTACGACGACCCGGCCAAGGCGTACGGCCACGGGGCGGAGCCCGAGCACTCCGCGATGCTCGCGATGTTCCCCGACCAGGTGCAGGGCGACCTCGCCGTGGCCGGGGGCCTGGAGTCCTCCAGCGGCTGGACCCCGACGAGCTACACGGAGGCGGCGATTCCCGGTTACGACGTCCGCGGCACCGTCTTCTGGGACTTCTCCGAGGTCAGCTCGACGGGATGCACCGGCGACGTGAGCCTGGGCAGTGCGAAGACCGGCGAGATCTGGATCGAGCGCGTGATCGGTTTCTGCTCGGCGTACATCCGGGAGTACGACAAGAACACCGCGTCGGCGAAGTAGCTCACCGTCCTTCCCCCGCACGAGCATCTGAGGAGAGGCCATGACAACCGGCACGATTCCTTCCGACCCGATTCTTGAGGTCAAGCGGCTCTCCGTGGACTTCCGGATCGCCGGCGAGTGGACACCGGCCGTGAGGGACGTCAGCTTCTCGGTTGCCAAGGGCGAGGTGGTGGCGCTGGTCGGAGAGTCCGGCTCCGGCAAGTCCGTGAGCTCGATGTCGGTGCTCGGGCTGCTGGCGCCGAACTCGCGTCGCCGGGGCAGCATCCGTTTCGGCGACACCGAGATGCTCGGCCTCGGCGAGGAGGCTCTGCGCGCCATCAGGGGCAGGAGGATCGCGATGATCTTCCAGGAGCCGATGACGGCGCTCAACCCCGTCTACACCATCGGAGAGCAGATCATCGAGGCGATCCAGTGTCACGAGCCCGTGCCGGCGGCCGAGGCCCGCGCGCGGACGCTGGAGCTGCTGAAGAAGGTCGGGATCCCGGAGCCGGAGCGCCGGATCAACAGCTACCCGCACCAGCTCTCCGGTGGTCAGCGCCAGCGCGCCATGATCGCCATGGCCATCTCCGGTTCGCCGGAGGTGATCATCGCCGACGAGCCGACCACGGCGCTCGACGTCACGGTCCAGGCGGAGATCCTGGAGCTGCTCCGCCGCCTGCGGGAGGACCTCGGCTCAGCGGTCGTCATCATCACCCACGACATGGGGGTGGTCGCCGATCTCGCCGATCGGGTGGTCGTCATGAGGCAGGGGGAGGTCGTCGAGGAGGCGCCGGTCACCCGGCTGTTCTCCGACCCGCGGCACGAGTACACCAGGAAGCTGCTCTCCGCGGTGCCGCGGCAGGAGCCCGGAGGGCACGCGGACGCGGCCACGGCCGGCGGGGGCGGGGACACGACCCTCCGCGTGTCCGATCTGGAGGTCGAGTATCCGGGGCGGCTGGGCCGCAAGGGCTTCAAGGCCGTCCACGGAGTCAGTTTCACCATCGAGAAGGGCAGGGTCCTCGGCCTCGTGGGCGAGTCCGGCTCGGGCAAGTCCACCATCGGCCGGGCGATGGTCGGCCTGGTGCGGGCGTCGGCCGGCTCCATCGAGGTCTGCGGGCAGGACGTGACGAGCCTCAGGCCCAGGCAACTGCGCGGCCTGCGCAGGAAATACTCGATGGTCTTCCAGGACCCGGGGTCGTCGCTGAACCCGCGGTTGTCGATCGGAGACTCGATCGCGGCCCCCATGATCGTGAACCGCTACGCGGATCGCCAGGCCGTCCGCAAGCGGGTGCTCAGCCTCCTCGACCAGGTCGAACTGCCCACGAGCTGGGCCGACAGGTTCCCTCACGAGCTGTCCGGCGGCCAGCGGCAGCGCGTCGGCATCGCCCGCGCGCTGGCGCTCGATCCGGAGCTGCTCATCGCCGACGAGCCGACGTCGGCGCTCGACGTCTCGGTTCAGGCCACCGTCCTGCGGCTGTTCCAGGACCTGCAGGACAGGCTCGGCTTCTCCTGTCTGTTCATCAGCCACGACCTCGGCGTCGTCGAGCTGCTCTCCCACGACGTCGCCGTCCTGCAGCACGGGCGGCTGGTGGAGAGCGGGCCCGCCCGTGACGTGCTGCGCGATCCGCGTACGGACTACACCAGGAGGCTGATCGCGGCGGCGCCGGTGCCCGATCCCGTCGAGCAGGCCGAGCGCCGCGCGCCGTCACCTCAGGTGGGAGACGACTGTCTCGTCGGGGCGCAGGTGGTGGCGCAGGGTCCGCTCGGCGGTGTCGAAGTCGTGATCGGTCAGCGCTTTCAGCAGGGTGCGGTGCTCCGGGGCGATGACTTCCAGGCGCTTGGGGCGCAGGGACACGGCGCTGACCGCGATCCGCTGGTGGCGCGGCTGCAGGGTCGCGTAGAGGTCGATCAGGATGCTGTTGCCGGTCGCCCGCACGAAGGAGTAGTGGAAGAAGAAGTCCATCTTCGCGTGCTCGGCGATGGCGTCCCGGTCACCGGCGCGGACCCGTGCCACCCGTTCGGGGTCCTCCATCCGGTCAAGATGCTCGGACAGCCCGGCCGGGATGTCGATGCTCTTGTCGCAGAGGATCTTGAAGCCGTGGAGCTCGAGCAGCAGCCGCATCTCGTAGGTCTCGAAGAGCTCTCCGGCTGTCACGCGCCGCACCTGGGCGCCTCGACGGGGCAGCAGGTCGATGAACTTCTCCGCGGCCAGACGGTGGAACGCCTCGCGTACGGGGGTGCGTGACACTCCGGCCTCGTCACAGACGAGCTTCTCCTCGAGGAACGCCCCCTCGGGGATCCGCCCGCTGAGGATCGCCTCCCGCGTCCACTGGTAGGCACGCTCGCCGGCTGTCATCGCCCGGCCGTTGCCGAGTGACTGATTCATGCCACCCCCTGTCCATGTGTATACACAGCGTATACTACATCCCCGAAGGAGACTCCATGACGTACGAGCAGGACCGAAGGTACGCCGCATGGCTGTCCGGTCCCGGTTTCGCCGCGGCCGAGATCGTCGCCGGCCTGGGCTACGGCGCCGTGGTCCTCGACATCGAACACGGCACCTTCGACCTCGCCGACCTGGACCGTTTCGTCCTGTTCCTCCGAGGGCTGAACCTCGAGGTGCTGGGGCCGGAGAGAGGGCCGATCCAGCAGGCTCTCGACTTCGGCGCCACCGCCGTCGTCGTGCCCCACATCGAGAACGCCGCGCACGCGGCCGCCGTCTGCGCGTTCGGGAAGTTCCCCCCGCTGGGTGACAGGAGCTTCGCCGGCGGCAGGACCGCGCGGTACGGCGGCCACGACGACGGCTGGATCGAGCGGCAGGACCGCGAGACCCGCGTGTACCCGATGGTGACTCCTCCGCTCCCTGAAGGAAGCGGCTTCTCGCCCCGCTTACGCGGGAGACGACGGCCAAGCCCTGACCGATGCCCGGAAGCACAAGCACCGTCCTACCCGCAGGAGGCGACGGTGTCCGAGGTTCTGCCACTGAACGCCCGAGCCTTGGCGGACCTCCCGCTCCCGACTCCCCCATCGCCTGAAGGCGAGCGTCCCCTCAGGAGGCTCTGATGGCCGGCTTCGGCGCGGCACTCGACGAGACGAACGCGCTGGCCGGCGGCCACCCTTGACAGGAGCCGCGCGCATCGGCCCCCTCGCCTGCCGGAACGCGACGCTCGCGGAAACGACCGAAGCCGATGGAACAGACCGAAGGAAACGTGAGTGATGACGACACTCGTCGCCGGCGTGGTGGCGATCGCGGCGCTGGCGGCCTTCGCCCAGGCCCTGAGCGGCTTCGGCTTCGCCCTCGTCGCCGTACCGCTCCTGACCCTCCTGATCGGACCCCAGACCGCCGTCACGGTGGTGACGGCCCTGGGAGGCCTGCTCGCGCTCGCCATCGCCGTCCACCAGAGGCGTCACGTCGAGCGACGGATCGCGGTCCTGGTGACCGGGGCGGGGCTCGTCGGCATGCCGCTCGGCCTGCTCGCGATCACGGTGCTGAGCGCACGCTCGCTGTCGGTGCTCATCGCCTGCGTCGTCCTGGCGTTCACCCTCCTCCTCGGCCGCGGGGTGACCCTCCGCCGCGGAGCCGGCTCCGCGGCGGCCGCCGGCTTCGTCAGCGGAGCGCTGCTGACCTCGACCGGCATGAACGGCCCTCCCGTGGTCGCGGCGTTCCAGGCGATGAGGCTGGAACCCCGCGAGTTCCGCGCGACGCTCCAGGCGACGTTCTGCGCGGGAGACGCCCTGGCCGTCCTGGGGTTCGTCGCCGTCGGCCGGCTGACCGCGGACAGCCTGCTCCTGACCGCCGCCGGCCTGCCCGGCATGGCCGTGGGCTGGTGGCTGGGAGAGCGGATCTTCGCGCGGACGGACCCGCAGCGCTTCAGAAGGATCGTCCTGGCGGTGCTGGTCGCCAGCGCGTGCACGGCCCTGATCCAGGCCGCCCTGGCCTGAGCGCACGCGATCGTCGGGTCGCGCGCAGCGTCCGCCTCGATGGCCTGATCAGGGCACCGCACAGGACACGAACAGTAGGGTCAAGCGGGGAAAGCGGCGGTCGGGATGCGGGGGGCACTGGGTGGACTGGATCGCTGAAGGCGTTCAGGCAGTGAGCGATCTTCCCTTCCCCCTGCTCGGGTTGGTGGCCGGAGCCATGGCGTTCGCCGAGTCGGGGCTGGGGGTCGGCTCGGTCGTCCCCGGCGAGACGGGCGTGCTGCTGCTGGGCGTCGCCGCGACCACCCCCGTGCGGTTCGCCGCCATGCTGCTGATCGTGGCGCTGGGGGTCACCGCCGGCGACCACGTCGGCTACTGGCTCGGGCACCGGTACGCCGGTCGCATGCGCGGCACCCGGGTGGTGCGACGGCTCGGAGTGCGCCACTGGGATCGCGCGACCGCCGCGCTGCACCGCCACGGCGCGGCCGCGGTGTTCGTCACCCGGCTGGTTCCGATCGTCCGCACGCTCACGCCCGCGGCCGCCGGGGCCGCGCACGT
The DNA here is from genome assembly GCF_055586745.1 of Nonomuraea sp. NPDC049378. Classification (NCBI taxonomy): domain Bacteria; kingdom Bacillati; phylum Actinomycetota; class Actinomycetes; order Streptosporangiales; family Streptosporangiaceae; genus Nonomuraea; species Nonomuraea sp. NPDC049378. Next base: position 134,194 of record NZ_JBVJHP010000020.1, on the reverse strand, counting down.
GCCCTACGGCCGGTTCCTCCCGGCGTCGCTCGCGGGTTCCCTGTTGTGGTCGGCGGTGTACGTCGGCCTCGGCGCGTTCGCCGGAGCGTCGGCCGCTCGCCTGGAGGAGCTCCTGGGTCGTTTCTCGTGGCTGCTGCTCGCGGCCCTGGCGCTGATCGTCGCGGCCGTGGCCTTGCTGCGGCGGGGGGGGGGGGGGGGGGGGGGGGGAGGAGGAGGGAAGGGGGGGGGGGGGGGGGGGGGGGGAGGGGGGGGGGGGGGGGGGGGGGGGGGGGGGGGGGGAGGGGGGGAAGA
>NZ_JBVJHP010000020.1:0-133893 GCF_055586745.1 Nonomuraea sp. NPDC049378 | reverse complement strand
AGGCCCGGGCGGGGGGCGGCGTGGAACGGCGGACCCCTGGAATGGCGGGCGGGACCGAAGCCCCCATGGGGACCGGGGAGAGCCCCCCCCCCCCCGCCGGGGGGGGCGGGCGCGGCGGCCGTCTACGCGATGGGGCCGCTCCAGCGGTGGGCGGCGTACCGGTAGACCTCTGCGGCCTCCCCGTCGAAGTACGCCGAGACGCTCGCGTCGTTCCGGCCGTCGCCATCGGTGTCGGATACGCCCATCGTGATGCCGTTGAGATACCCGGTACGGCTGTCGCCCGCATACCGCGTCAGCCACGAGGACCCGAGCCAGCCCGCACCGGCGAACGAGGAGCCCACGCCGACGGGCCGGTCCTCGCGAGGTCCGGCCAGCAGCATCGCGAACGGGGATCCTGCCACCCGTTCGAGGCTCTCGCCACCGGGATAGCCGAACAGGTCGGCCTCAGGCGCGAGCGGCTGGTTGAAGGTCATGCCCTGGCAGCCGACGTTGTCGCCCAGCCTGCCGACGCTGGTCAGCACGCCCGCGGCGGACAGGACGGCGCCGTCGTGCACGGCGACGAAGCCGTAGTCGCGGTCCCGGTCGCGGAGATCGTCGAAGTCGTAGTGGCCGATGGCCTCCTTGCCGACGTAGAGGCCGTGCGGGACCGCGCCCCCGGAGTAGCCAGGGACGAAGACCCACTTGCCGAGCGCGCCCATCGGGGCCTCGACGTCCAGCATGCAGTGGCCGGCCGTCGCGACGAGGTTGCGGTACGCGGTCTGCACGGACGTACCGGTGCACCAGTGGGGCGCGAGGTCGCTGCCGATGAAGAACACCTTGCCCAGGGTCGTGGGCGCGTCCCCTACGGGCTGGACCGTCCCCTCCACCGGCGGGACGGAGTACGGGGGCCCGCCGGGGACGACGTCCGTGGCCAGCCGCTCCCCCGCGAGCCCGGTCCACACGTCGTACGGCGTGGCGTTCCTCAGGTTGGCGGCTCCGTCGGCCAACCAGAACCTGGCGACCTCCTGGGCATCGGCCATCGTGTACGCCAGCCGCACCTTCACCACGCTCGCGGCCCGGGCCGGCGCGGTGACGGTTGTGGATGCCAGCACGCTCAGGCCGATGCCTAACGCGATCAGCGCACGCCTCAAGTCGGTCTCCTGTCCGGTCATGCCCGCCCCTGTCGGCGAACAGCAAGATCATAGGCCGGAAGTCCCCTAGTTTTAGATCACATGTTCGATACGAAGTCGGGTCCACGAGCGGACGCGGAGCCATCACCCTGGCGCGGACGCCGGCTGGTGGACCCGCGACCAGGAGCCGGGCAACCCGGTCCGCACCGGTCAGACAAAGGCCGCCTGATGGGACGTTCGTGTACGATCACACGGCGGATGAGCACGCGCATCGGCTGCCGGTCGCGCGCTCTCCCGCCGGCCACGTGCCGGCACATGGCCGGCACGTGCGGGCCACGACGGCCTGCGGCATCGCGGAAAGCTCAAGGAGCGATGTGTTCGAGTGGCGCAGCTCGCACCTGCCTCCTCCCGACCGTTTCGAGGGATGGTGCGCTCTCGTCGGGCGACACCTGATGCCCACGCGGATCAGCAGCGAGCACGAAGCCGACTTCCCGGCCGCGCTGAAGCTGCTGCAGCTGGGCGAGATCACCGTGTCGGCGCCGAGGTACCCCGACCTGCGCACGCTCCGCACCTCGAGGATGATCCGCCAGTCGGACCCGGATCAGTGGTGGGTGGCGCTCGTGTGCACCGGGAGGATGTGGCTGGAGCAAGCAGGCTCCACGGCCGATCTGGCGGTCGGCGACCTGGTGCTGATGGACACCTCCCGGCCGTACGACAGCGGGGTGCTCTGCCGGGACGGCGGCCTGTCCGGCATCATCTCGCTGCAGTTGCCGCGCCGGGCGCTGCCCGTGCCCGAGCAGCGGTTACGCCGGCACGTGGGCCGGCCGGTGTCGTCGGCACGCGGGTCAGGAGCGCTGCTCGCCCAGTTCCTTGGCGGTCTGATCCGGGAGGGCGGGACACTGGGCTCCGCAGAGGACGCCTCGCTGGGGAAGGTGGCGAGCGAGCTCGCCACCGTCTTCCTGGCGGGGCTGGCCGACGCGACGCGCACGCTACCGGAGGCGACTCGCCACCAGGCGCTCGCGCGGGAGATCAAGCTGTTCATCCGGCGGCACCTCGGAGAGCCGGCGCTGGCTCCGCCGGCGATCGCCGCCGCCCACAACATCTCCGTACGCCACCTGCACCACGTCTTCGAGGAGGAGGCGCAGACCGTCAGCGAGTACATCCGCCGGCAGCGGCTGGAACGCTGCCGCGCGGACCTGGCCGACCCCCGCCACGACCTGCGTCGCGTCGCGGAGATCGCCGGGCTCTGGGGCTTCCGGGACGCCGCCGCCTTCAACCGCGCCTTCAGGAGGGCGTACGGCATGCCCCCTGGCGAATACCGGAGATCTCTCAGGACGCGGCACCAACCGGCAGACGCTCCCTGCCGTCCGGCCGCGCCGCGCGAGAGGGACGGCGGCGCGTGAGCACGCGGGCGGCCGGACCGCCGGCCGCGGCTTGCGCCGGGTGCCAACGTTCGTGCGCTGACGGTCAATGACCGTCATGCGGATGCCTCGCTAGAGTCTCGTCCCGCACAGTCGTCGAGGGGGCCGCCTGTCCGCACGTCAGTGTCCGTCTTTCACTCCGTCACACCGCTCCGCGGTCGCTGCCTTTCGTGAGGGGCGGGTCGCGGACGAAGGCTGACCGTGAAGCGTGGGGGAAGGATGCCGGAGACGAACGCGGCGTGGTCGAGACGTGCCGTGCTGCTGGCCGGAGGGCTGCTGGTCGCCGGGTGCGGCGGGCAGCGCAGGCCGCTCATAGAGAGCGAGGACTACGATTCCGGCAGTTCGGGCATGCAGCGTCTGCGACCGTTCCTGGAGCGCCGGGCCAGAGCGTTGAAGGACCGTGACGAAGGCGCCTACCTGGCCGGTCTGGACACGTCAAACGACAAGCTGATGCGGTACGAGAAGCTGGTCTTCGCGAACCTGCGCCAGTTCGAGCTCGAAGACGTCCGCCACCTCACCGGACCGACGATCGAGCAGCGCATGTCCGGCGGGGAGAGCCAGTTCAAGCCGGTCATCCGGGTGCTGAAGCTGACCGCGGACGCCGGGCCGGGCGACATCGCGCCCGCCGAGTCGTTCGTCTACCGGATGAAGGATGACGTGGTCACCGGCATCACCCGCGTGACCAGGGAGAACCCGAGCGGCAGCGCGCCGCCGGCCGAGGCGCCCTGGCACACCGACGCGCTGAAGGTCGTCCAGGTCGGCGAGAAGGTGTGGCTGGCGGGCGACCGCAGCGCCGGCGACCTGGACCGGTACGCGGCTGCCGCCGACCGGGAGCTGCGCATGCTCGAACGCCTGTGGGGCGACCGGCTCACGTACCCGGGACACGTCCTGTTCTTCACGCGTGACGCCGCGAACTACCGGCAGTGGTTCGGCCTGGGCTCCGCCGGCGACTTCAACCCGGAGATCCTCGGCTTCCAGATCCGGCAGCGCGGCGTGGGCAAGAACGGCCAGCTCTACCAGGGCGAGTACGCGGCCTCCCGGATCGTGGTCAACCTGCGCAACCACCAGGGCGCCGATCCGGCGAGCACCATCCGCCACGAGCTGGCGCACGCGGTCACCGCACGGGCCACGATGACGAACATCGGCGAGCTGGGCCCGCCGACCTGGGCCGTCGAAGGTTTCGCCCGGTACACCGAGACCATCGGCAACCAGGCGAGGGCCGCGCAGGTCCGGGCGGGTGTGGCGGCCGGGGTACGGGCCGGGAAGTTCCGCGACGCGCCGCCCTCGAACAAGGACTTCTACGGCCAGGACATCCACTTCAACTATGAGCTCGGCTCGTCGGTGTTCAGCCTGGCCGAACGGCTCAAGGGCCGGGACGCGGCGGTGGAGCTGTACGCGCGGGTGATCGAGCGCCCCAGCACCGGCGCCTCCTTCTTCGAGCTGCCGATCTTCGACGGGATGGCCAGGGACGTGCTCGGGTTGTCCGCGTCGGCGTTCCGCGGCCGGTGGACCGCCTTCGTGCGGAACGGTGGGTGAGGTGGGCACACGCTCCCGCTGGATCCTGATCCTCGCGGCCGGTCTGGCAGCCTTCCTCGCGGCCGGCGCCGGCGCGTACCTGTATGCCCGGGACCTGCGCGCCGGCCAGGTGACACAGTCCTGCGGCTCGCGTGACTGCATCCCAGGGCTCGAGGCGTCCGCGCTGCTCGACGCGTTGCGGGGCCGCGGGCACACCTGCGAGGACAAGTCGCGTGGCTCCTGGATGTGCGAGATGGTGGTGGGCTCGGTCCACTTCGAGGCGTGGGTGGAGTCCTCGGACGGGGGTGTCTACCGCCTCTCCCCCCGGGTCTTCCACGCCGACGAGGACCCGCTCACCGAGGCCGGTCTGGCCTACCTGACCTGGTTCGCCGTCCTCCCCTACCGGGACGACCCGGCGGCCACGGCCGAGATCCGCGACTGGCTGACCGCGCAGGTGGATGCCGGCAAGGACACCCAGGCCACGATCCTCGACTACACGTACGTGTTGCGTACCTCGGAGAAGGCCCACGTCCGGCTCGACATAAGGATTCCCACTTGACCACGGGCCAGCGTTCCCCCGACGGCAGGTTCTGGTGGGACGGCACGGGCTGGCGCCCGGTCCAGCCCTCGCCTCCCTTTCCCTTCCAGCACGCCCCGTCGCCGGCGCCTTCGCCGCCCCGGCCGCCGCGGCGGAGGGCTCTCCTCCTGCCGCTCGCCGGCGTCGTGATCGCGGCGCTCGTCCTGGGCGGTGTGCTGGGAGGCGCCGTGGGCCTGCTCACCACCGAAGTACGGGCCAGCACCGCCGCACCCGCCTTCGCCGACGACTTCCCCGATGTCGGCGACCAGTACCTGCCCGGCGTGACCCTGACCTTGATCGTCGACGAGTGGATGAAGAAGGCCAACTCCTGGGCGTGCGCCAACAAGCCCGGCAACCCGGACACGTGGAGCATGGCCAAGCAGCACATGCGGTGCCAGCCGAAGGGCGACGACGGGCGCAGGTACGTGGACATCGAGTACGACGCCGCCGACAGGATCAGGGTGGTGAAGGCCACCTGCCATCTCGGCACCTACGAGGACGCCTGCACCACGGTCTTCGCCACGATGGCCGACGCGGCCCTCGTTCCGCAGCCGAAGTTGCGCGAGCGCGCGCGGAGCTGGGCCCAGAAGAACGCCGCCAGCGAGCGGGCCACGATCATCGGCGGCCTCCGACTGCAGGCCAGCCTGTCCCCGCACGCCCTGCGCATCACCCCCGAGTCCTGAGCCGAGCGCCCCTGGACGACAATCCGAGCATCGACCGGAGCACCAACGCACAGCCCCACGCCACCGCCGACAGCAGCCGGTTGGGCAACAGTCGCATGGCGCCAGCACCGTGCCGAGGGCGAAGCCGAGCCCGATGCCGAGCGCGGTCAGCTCCAGCGTGAGCAGCGCGGTTGCGGCCAGCCAACGCAGCGGACGGCGGGCGGTCACCACCTCCAGGGGGCGTTCCGCCTCCTGGAGGGCGGGAGCCTCGGCCCCGGGCAGCGTCATGGCCGGCCCTCCTGCCGAGACCTGACGGTTGCGCGCCCGCGTCAGGCGAGAGTGAGAGCGGTCGCGGACGCCGTTCGTCACCCGGAATCGCGGGCGAGGGGCCCGGACAAGCTCCTCGCCAGCAGACCGAGCAGCGCGTCCGCGGCCTTGCCGAGCAGGGCGAGCAGCAGAATCGACAGCAGCAGGATGTCCGTCCTGCCGGTGTTCTGACTGTCGATCAGCAGGAAGCCGAGCCCCATGGACGAGGCGATCAACTCGGCCGCGACCAGAAACAACCAGCCCTGGGCGAGGCCGAGCCGCAGCCCGGCGAGGACGGCGGGTGCGGCGTACGGGAGCTGGATGCGGGTGAGCAGGCCCACCCCGCGCAGCCCGTACGCGCGGCCGGCCTCGACCAAGTGCGGATCCACGTGGGCCAGCGCCGTGGCGACCGTGGTGTAGACGGGGAAGAAGGCGCCGATCGCCACCAGGACAATCTTCGGGGCCTCGGCGATGCCCAGCCAGAGCACCAGCAGCGGCACCCACGCGAGCGACGGCACCGCGCGCAGGGCGGCGACGCTGGGTGCGAGCAACGCCCTGACCGGCGGATACAGGCCGACCGCCGCTCCCAGCACCAGTCCTGCGGCCGCGCCGGTAGCGAAGCCCAGCAGGACACGCTGCCCGCTGATCGCGACGTGCTGCCAGAGTTCGCCGCGCCGAACCAGCTCCGCCACCGCCGCCAGGACCGTGGAGGGCGCGGGAAGCTGCGCCGGGGTGAACACACCTGCGGTGGCGGCGACCTGCCAGGCGGCCAGCACGATCAGCGGCACCACCAGCCCCGCGGCGATCCGCCCCGGCCGCGACGACCAACGCCCGCCTGCACGCGGCCGCCCGACGCCGGCCGGGCGGGAGGCGGGACCGTCGGCACGCTCGGTCACGAAGATGCCTGCGCCTTCTCCGCGAACTGGAGCTCGAACAGCGAGTCCAGCGCGTTACGGGCCTCCGCCTCCGAGCGCACTTGGCTCTCCCGGACGAGGGTCGGCAGGATGCGCTCCAGCACCGCGCGCTGCTCGGCGCCGGGCACCGGACTGATGTCCGCTCCCGTCCGCTCCTTCAGCACCACCGAGGCGACCTCCAGGGCGAGCTTGGCCTCGGCCGCCAGCAACTGAACGGCCTCGTCCGGGTGCGCGGCGACCCACGCGCGCGCCCGCTCGTAGGCGTCGATAACCTTCTGCGCGAGGTCCGGATGCTCGGTGAGGAAGCCCTCGCGGGCGTTGAGGAAGCCGTAGGAGTTGAAGGCCGGGTTACGGTAGACGAGCTTGGAGCCGGCATCCACCTGGCTCTGCGCCATCAGCGGGTCGAGCCCGGCCCAGGCGTCGACGTCGCCGCGTTCGAGCGCCGTTCTGCCGTCGGCGTGCTGCAGGTTGACGACATCGATGTCCGTGCCGCCGAGTCCTGCCTCCTTAAGCGCCTGGAGCAGGAAGAAGTACGGGTCCGTGCCCTTGGTCGCGGCGACTTTCTTGCCCTTGAGCTGCTTCACCTCGGTGACGGGCGAGTCCTTGGCCACGACGAGCGCCGTCCATTCGGGCCTGGTGTAGATGCCGATCGTCTTGATCGGGGTGCCGTTGGCCCGAGCCTGCAGCGCGGCGGCGCCGGCGGTGGAGCCAACGTCGATGGTCTCGGCGCGCAGGTTCTCGTTGGCCTTGTTGCTGCCGGCCGACAGCACCCAGGTGACCTTGGTGCCCCTGAGCTCGTTCTCCAGCCAGCGTTGCTTGCGGATGACCAGACTGAGCGGGTTGTAGTAGGCGTAGTCCAGCCGCAACTGCCCTTGCGCGGGCGGCACGGCGCCGCTCTCACCCTGCACGCAACCGGTGGTCAGGGCGGCGAGCAGGGCGGTGGTGAGCAGGAAGCGGCGGTGGATCATCTTTCTCACGGGGCTGCCTCTTGTGCGGGGACGGGCCGGGGAACGCCGAGTCGCGCCAACAGGTCGGCGCGGAGCGCGGCGAGTTCGGGGTGGGCGCGGTCACGCGGCCGGGGATGAGGCACGTCGAGCGCGGTCAGGACGGTCGCGCCCGCATCCGGCGGGCTGCTGCCGAGCAGAACCCACCCGGTCGGCCAGGTGCAGGGCCTCGTCCACGTCGTGGGTGACGAGCAGGACCGTGGTTCCAGCGCCGCACTGCACGTCGGCCAGCAGGTCCTGCATGCGCAGCCGGGTGAGGGCGTCCAGCGCGGCGAACGGCTCGTCGAGCAGCAGCACGCCTGGCCGCCTGGCCAGCGCCCTGGCGAGCGCCGCGCGCTGGGCCATGCCGCCGGACACCTGGCGCGGCCGGTGCCCGTGGAAGCCGGCCAGGCCGACGACGTCGAGCCAGTGCCGGACCATGCGGTCACCGTCCGCCCGGCCGGTGCCCTTCGGCAGGCCGAGGGCGACGTTCCCGGCGAGGTCGCGCCAGGGGAGCAGCCGCGGCTCCTGGAAGACCACGGCGCAGCGCTCGTCGATCCCCCGGACAGCGCGGCCGTCCACCAGCACCTTTCCGGCTGCCGGGGCTTCCAGCCCGGCCACCAGTCGCAGCAGGGTCGACTTCCCGCAGCCCGAAGGGCCCAGGATGGCCACGATCTCGCCCGGCGGGATGTCCAGTTCGATGTCCCGCAGGACGACGTGACCGTTGCCGAAAGTGTGGCCGAGGCCGCGCAACCCCACCCCTGCCCCCATGCCCCACCCGTTCCACGCAATTCCTACATAATTTGCATGATTTTGGCATGCCTGATCCAGTTTGTGAAGGGGTCACGTCAAGCCCTGGCCAGGGCGTGCAGCTCGGCCTGAGGGCCGGGGACGGGCCATCGGCCAGCAGGCCGCCCGTCCCGCGCCGCACACCAGCACCGGCACGTTCTCCAGATCACGAGTTCTGCTGGGATAGATCGGTCGCGCGCCGGGCATCGTAGCGGCCACGGGCGCCCTCGATGTCGTCATGGTGCTCCACCGCCCAGTCGATCAGCCCCCAGACCCGCTCGAGCAACGTGCGGCCGAGCGGCGTCAGTTCGTAGTCGACGCGGGGCGGCACCTCGGCGTACACGCTGCGGGTGACCAGCCCGTCGCGTTCGAGCACGCGCAGGGTGGTGGTCAGCATGCGCTGGCTGATACCGGGAACCGTGCGCCTGAGCTCGTTGAAGCGGCGCGGGCGGGCACCGAGCTCGTTGACGACCGACAGAGTCCACTTGTCGCCCACACGGTTCAGGACGTCGCGGACCTGGCAGGTCATCTCGTCGCGCGCTTTGAGCACGGAGCTCGCACCGCTGGCGGGCCTGTCGACGTGCAAGGGTTCCCTCCACTTCACCGAGGCAGGAAAAAGTGCCTACTTCCGATAGGGATATAGCGTTACCCAGAATGGTTCCGATCACCCGTCAGAACCATCTCTCATCTCAGGGGATACATCATGTCCGTGCAAACTGTCGTGCCCGACGAGACGTTCGCCGCCCCCGCGCCCGCCGGGCAACTGGACCGCGCCGCCGCCGCGTTGCGCGACAACGGCTTCATCGTGCACGTCGTCGACAGCGCCGCCGAGGCCCGCGAGCTCGTCACCGGGCTGATCCCCGGCGACGAAAGCGTCTTCACCACCTCCAGCGAGACGCTCCGGCTGTCCGGCATCGCCGCCGACCTCGACGAGTCGGGCCGGTTCGCCTCCGTCCGGGCCGGAGCCGAGGACCATAGGGGCGACGTGCAGGCGGTCGTCCGCCTCGGCGCCACTGCGGAGTACGTCGTGGGCAGCGTGCACGCGGTGACCGAGGAGGGCCACCTGGTCATCGCCTCAGCCAGCGGCAGCCAGCTCGCGCCGTACGCGTCGGGAGCGCGCAAGGTCGTCTGGGTGGCCGGCGCCCAGAAGGTGGTGCCGGACCTGGAGACGGCGCTGCGGCGGGTCCGCTCGTACAGCCTGCCGCGCGAGCACCAGCGGCTCCAGGAGTTCGGGCAGTCGTCGTTCATCGGCAAGATCCTCATCGTCGAACGCGAGGCCCTGTCGGACCGGGCCACAGTCGTGCTGGTGCGTGAGCCCATCGGCTTCTGATCCTCCAAACAAGGTCCTGATTGCCCCCGGGGGCGCGAGGACACGAGGTGCCCGGCTGTGCACCCCACTGGGGCGGACTCACTCCGGCGACAGGCGGCCCTCGCCCATACGCGGACGGCGGCGGTGGGCGCGGGCCTGCTACTCCTGGGTATCGAGCCCGGAGTCACGGCCGGGAACGTCCGCCTCACCGGCGGCTGGACCCACACCGGCATCGTCCCGGACTGTCCACCAGGGCCAGCCCGCCTGCCGGCCCAGCGCCAGCAGCAGGACCGGTGCGCCGAACCCCAGCGTGGTCAGCACCGCTCCCAGGCCGCCCGGTCCGCTCCCGCGCACCGTGATCGGATCGCGGGGCTCGTCCCGATGGACGCCACACCGTCGACCGTCGTCGCCGGCACCACGGCTTCGACCATGGAGTCGGGCTGCGCGGCGGGAGGCACCGCCTCGATCGGCGCCCATTCTTCCGACAAGTTACTATATGTAATTGAATACTGACTCTTGGCGATAGTCACATCTAGGCTCTTTCTCGTGATCGGTTGGGGGGAGTTGCTCAAACGTCTGCTGGTCGGCCGGGCCTTGCGCAGCGAGGAACTGCGCCAGCGGCTGCTGTCCAAGCGGTTGGCACTGCCGATCTTCGCCTCCGATCCGCTGTCGTCCGTGGCCTATGCCACCCAGGAGATCTTGCTGGTGTTCACCATGGCTGGGCTGGCCTATGTGCACCTGGCTGCCTGGGTGTATTCACCTCCTTCACGCTCTCCCAAGCAGGCATGGTCCGGTACTGGAGCCAGGCCCTGGGCACCGCATCCAACGCCAAGCTCCGACGTCACCACCAGATTGCCCGCGTCATCAACGCCGCGGGTGCCGCGGCGACCGGCCTGGTCCTGGTCATCGTGATGGCCACCAAGTTTCACCGAGGGCGCCTATCTGGCAGTGGCTGGCGATCCCAGACCGAATTCGTCAACGGCGCGGCCACGCGGCCATCCCGTCAGCTATAAATCAGCTGCCGCACACCGCCGACGAAGGGGCGCCCCATGGCCAGAGCGCGCCAGAAGAGGCGTTCCGCATCCGCCGCTCCCGCCAAGGAGGCGGGAGGATGGAAGGCCATGCGGACGTGGCTGGCGGGGATCGTCAGCGCCGTGATCGTCGCGGCGGTCGGGGTCGTGTTCTCCGCCTGGTACAACGCGAGCGGCTCCGACGCCGTCGACGGCATCAGCGGCGAGCCCCCGATCAAGGTCGGCCACGTGGCCGTCGACCACGCCGCGCAGGACACCGCCCTGCGGGAAGCGGTGACCGACCCGGCGGACCGGGCGCTCCTGCTGGGCAGCGCGTCCGGCTCGCGACGTGACGCGGTCATGGCGCGCCACGACCGGGCGCCGGTGGAGACGGCCGAGCTCACCGTCGTCCTCGTCGGCAACCGCAGCAGCCTGCGCATCGTCGACATCCGGCCGCGGGTCCTCGACCGCAAGCCCGTCTCGGACGGCGCGCTGTTCGTCCACAGCCCCGCCGGAGAGGCCGCCACCGTCGAGCTCTCCGCCGACCTCGACGAACCCGCACCCCGCTTCACCTCTCCCGAAGATCCGGACATCTCGTACTTCAGGAAGAAGCAGATCGACCTCAAACGGGACGAACGGGTCACGCTTGCCCTGACGGTCACGGGCACGGCCGCCTACTACGCCTTCGACCTGGTCATCACCGCGCTCGCGGGGGACCGGACCGAGCAGGTGACGGTGCAAGGGCCGGACAGCACCCCGTTCCGGGTGACCGGCACCTCCAGCTCCTATCGCGCCTACTACACGACCTCCCCGCTCGGCGGCTGGCAGCCGATCTCCAGGAGCGGCGCGTGCGCGATCGAACGGAAGCTCGCCAAGGCCGGGAAGTGCTGACCCCGCGCCGGTACCGGTCCGCCGCGCTCCTGCTCGTGGTCGTCCTGGCGGCGTGCCCGGCCGCGGCCGTGGACACCACGCTCGCCCGCGTACCCGTCGAATGGCGTGCGTCGTGGTCGGTGCCCGCGGACGCCGAGAACGGCGTCGAGTTCCTGGGGACCGCGGGCCACGCCGTGTCCGACCGGGCGGTCGCCGTGGCGACCCGCCAGGGCACCGTACGCGTGCACGACCCTCGCACGGGCACGCTCCAGCGCACCATCCCCGCCGACCCGGCCCGGCCCGCGCCCGTCACCGGCGTCTGGATCGCGGGCGGCACGCTCGCCGTCGCCAGAGGAGAACCGGACGGCACCCAGCAGACCCTGTACGGCCACGACCTGGGGACGGGCGCGCCGCTGTGGCGGCGCACGATCACCACCGGCCACCGTCAGCCCCGGCTCGGCGACACCGGCTTCTACCACGGCCCGCGCATCATGGCGACCGAGCGCGGCATCGTGGTGTTCGAACGGCTGGACGAACCCCTCGACATCCAGGCCCTCGACGCGCGGACCGGAACGACCACGGCCAGGGTGACCTACCCGCGAGGCTGCCGGCTGACCGGCGCCGCGACAACCCGATCGGTGCTCCTGCTCAGCTACTGCCAGGGCAACGAGCTGCGGCTGGCCTCGATGGATCCGCGTACCCTACGGCAGGTGTGGACGCGCCTGTTGCCGTCGACGGCCTCCCCCAAGGACGGGGGCCCGCCGATCCGGCTCACGGCCAACGCCGAAGGGTACGCGCGCGCCAGGGCGGGCGAGGACGACTTCTTCTTCGGGCCCGGCGGCCGTCTGCTGTCCACCGGCTCGAAGACCGCCAAGGTCACGGATCCCGACCGCTGGAACCCGCCCCTGTACGCCGGCTCCTTCACCGTGGCGAACGACCAGGGCCGTACCCTGCAGGACTCCACGTGGCCGCTGCCCGCCTACCTGATCTCCGTGGACCCCGGCACCGGACGGCTCGCCGGGCTGCCCGTCGACCTGCCCGCTCACCTCGTCTCCCTCGCCGGGGCGAGCCAGGACCTGGCCTTCGTGCTCAGCCATGTCCCCGGGGACGAGCGGCTCACCGCGTACAGGCTGATCTATGGGACCGCCCGCCCGAAGACCGCCTGGCCGGACGCCTGCGGCCTGCTGACCGGCCGCGATCTGGCGGCCTTCGCGGACGGCTACCGCGCGGTCCCCGCGACGGACGGCGCGGCGAGATGCGACTGGATACCGCCGCGTGACGACGGCGCCGTCGTCACGCTGTCCGTGGACTGGGTGTCGTCGTCGCATGCGAGCGCGCGCAGGTTGTACACCGCCGAGACCGCCGCCATCAGAGCGACCGGCGACATCGACCCCACCACCGAGGCGCCGGGCTTCCTGTCCTTCACCGTGCACGAGACGAACGGCTCCTACGGCGCGACGATCATCAACGCGGGCCCCGTCGTCGTCCGGCTGACCTCGTCGTCGCGGCAGGCGGTGCGGCTCGTCTCGCCGCTGCTGCGCGACCGGCTGCTCGCCCGGTACGAGCCGGGTGCCCGGCCTCCCGCCGCCGTGCGCGAACGCGGGTGGAGCTTCCCGACCGACGCGGCCGTGCGTACCGCACCGGTGGTGACCGGCGGCGTCGTCTACGCCACCAGCCGCGACGGCACGGTGTCCGCGCTGGACGCCGCCACCGGCGCGGTGCGGTGGCGCTATCGGACGGGCGGTCCCGTGGTGGACGACCACGTGGTGGCGCACGGCGCCGTGTACGCGGCCGGCGGCACCGGCAGGGTGGTGGCGCTGGACACCGCCACCGGCCGCCCGAGGTGGAGCCGGAAGATCATCGTCATGGGCGACCTGGTGGTCGCGGCGGGCCGCCTCTACCTGTGGACCAGGCGCCCCGCCTGGTCCCTGAAGGCCGAACTCGTCGTGCTCGACGCCGCCTCCGGCAGGCGGCTGTGGGGCTTCGAGCCGGCGGGCGACATGCTCGCCCCCGAACCCGTGCTGGCCGGCGACGTCGTCCTCACCGGCAGCGACCACGGCATGGTGTACGCCCTGGACCCCGCCACCGGAACCCGGCGGCGACATCACCGGCTCGGCGCGGAACACGACCGCGTCCTCCTGCTCCGGGCCGGCGCCACCGTCTACGCCACGAGTGGCGACGGCGGCGTGCACGCCCTGGACGCCGTCTCGGGCGAGGTCCGGTGGAGGACCCGGATCGACGGCGCCATCTCCTCCCGCCCCATGGCGGCCGGCCGGACCGTCTACGTGGGCGACGACGAGGGCACCACGCACGCGCTGGACGCCGCCACCGGCGCCCGCCTGTGGGACTTCCCGGCCAAGGGCGACCAGCCCCTGTTCACGTGGAGCGCCGCCGTGGCGGACGGGCTCGTGTTCACCGCCGGACCCGACCGTACGTTGTACGCGCTCGACACCGCCACGGGCGTGATGCGCTGGCGTCTCCCGCTGCCCGGTGGCCGCGACGCCGGCCCGGTGGCGGCGGCCGGATCCGTCCACGTCTCGGACCGCGAGGGGACGCTCTATGCCCTCGACCCGGCCACCGGCACGGTGCGATCGACGTTCCGGACGGGCGGCACCGCCGCGACCGTCCCTGTCGTGGCCGGCGGCTTCGTCTATGTCGGCAGCTCCAACGGGAACCTCTACGCCCGGCCCACGCCGCCCGGTGCTTCGTGAGGCCCTCGTGTGCCAAGGTGAGCGTGGACAGGCCTGTTCTGGCATGACCACGATCGCATGGTCAAGGCGTGGGAGTGACGCTTGGTCGTTTTCGCATGCACCGGATGCGGTGCCGTACTGACTGCGCGATTGTCGCGGGTCGAGCTTCCCGACCACGCCGACCAGACGTACGGTCACGACCTGCTTCCGGCGCTGCTGGAGCCCGGAACCTACGCGGTGCGCCCCGAACCCTCCGGGCCGCCGTGGCGGCCATGGGACGAGGTGGGTGCGCACGAGGCGGAGGCCCGTGGCGTCTACCTGCCGGTGTCTCGCCTGCCGTACGGACCCCGCGGAATGGTCGCGATCGCGCCCGGGGATGTCCGCGGCACCGTTCTCATCCCGGAGCGGTGTGACGGCCGCTGCTGCGGCCTGGACGAACGGAACGGCCCCAACCTGGCGTGCGAGCAGTGCGGGCTGGCCGTGGCGACCCGCGTCGACGACTGCGGGCGCTGGCAGGCGGTGTGGCTGGACCCCCGCGCCGTGCGCCCGGCCGGCGTCGAAGGCCCGGCTCGCACGCCGGCCGGCTGGGACGAACTGCGAGAGACCTGTCCCGACCCGCCGCCCGTCGAGCAGCCCGGGTGGTGGAGCCCGCGATGGGAGGCGTCGGTCGCGGTGGCGCTGGCACGCCTGCTGGCGGTCTCCGGCGGCCGGCGGATCGTCGTTCCTGACGGACCGGTCGCCGGGGCGTTTCGCAAGGCGCTCGACACGCTGCTCCCTCCGGGCCCATCGGCACGGAACCTCGTCCTGGCCGGGCCTGGGCTGTCCGTCACGACCGCGGACATCGCCCTGGTACCGCGGCATCCGCAGACCGGCCGGTCATGGCAGTGCGACGCGGGATCGGTGGTGCCGCTGGCCGCCGGCGTGTGGGTGTCCATGGCCTTCCATGACGACCGGCGTCTCGCCCCGGCGGCCGCCGGGATGCCGGACGCGGTCCGCCGCGACGATCCGCCACCGCCGCTGCCGTGCCGGCCATTCCTGCCTGACCTGGACGTGTTTCTCCGCACGCTGGCCCGGTTGCCGGCGGCTCGAGAGCCGTGGTTGCGCGCCGTCCACGACCGTGTGAGGGATCGCCGGCACACCTTGCCGTGCTTCTGACGAGCCGGCCTGGCCGGTGCCGTCCCCTGCTGAGCAGGGGCGCGGGAGGCACCCGGGTTGTCATCGGTGGCGAGGTCACCGGGTGGCCGGGCGGCGAGGGCGAGGCCGGCGCAGCACCGTGCCCGGCCGCGCGCCGGTGGGCGAGCCGTCGGCGAGTACGGCGACGCCGGCCACCAGGACGGCGGCGAAGCCGGTGGACAGCTGCCAGGGATCCGTGTAGGTCGAACGGTCGGCGACGGTCCCGGGGTCGAAGACGGCGATGTCGGCCACCGCCCCCTCGACGAGGCGGCCGCGGTCGGCCATTCCCAGCCGCCGGGCCGGTAGCCCGGTCATCTTGCGTACGGCCTCGGGCAGGTCGAGCACGCCGAGTTCGCGAACGTACCGTCCCAGCACCCGCGGGTAGGTGCCGAAGCTGCGCGGGTGCGGCAGCCCCGCGCCCTGCGGCCGCAGCACCCAGCCGTCGCTGGCGACCGACACCATCGGGTGGCGCAGCACCGTGACGACGTCCTCCTCGCTCATCGCGTGGTTGACGATCTTCACCGAGGCGCGGTGTGCCGCGAGGACCCGCAGCGCGGCCTCCGCCGGATCGGTGCCCTCGCGCCGCCCGATCTCGGCGATGCTGTCGCCGACGGCACCGCTGTAGGGTCCGTCCGCCAGCTCGGCGAGGATGACGCCCTCGGGGTCGACGTCGCGGCCGAAGCGGGCTCTCAGGCCCTCGGCCACCCGTTCGCGATCGGCGGGGTCGGCCAGCCTGTGCAGCAGGGCGGGAGGCCCGCCGTCCATGCTCCACAGAGGGAGCCGCGAGGTCAGGGTGGTGCTGGAGGCGGTGTACGGGTACACGTCGGCGGCGGCGTCCACGCCGCGCTCCCGCGCCCGGTCCAGTTCGGCGAGCGCGGTGACGACGGAGCCGTGGTTCTCCGGTCCCATCGCCTTGAGGTGGGAGATCTCCAGCCGGCCGCCGGCGGCCTCCGCCGCGCCCAGCGCCTCGCGTACGGCGGGCAGCAGCGCCGCCGCCTCGTTGCGCATGTGCGTCGAGTACAGCAGGCCCGCCGCCGCCGCTTCGGCCACCAGCGCGCGTACCTCCTCCTCGGTGGCGAAGGAACCCGGGGCGTAGATCAGGCCGGTGGAGAAGCCGTAGGCGCCCTGGGCCGCCGCCGCGCGGAGCAGCGCGCGCATCGCGCCGAGCTCGGCGGGCTCGGGGGGCCGTTCGGCTCCCTCCATGACGGCGACCCGCAGCGCCGCGTGCCCGACCTGCAACGCCAGGTTGACGGCGGGCCGCGCGCCGGACACCGTGGCCGCGAATCCTTCGGTGTCGGTGAAGTCCCACCCGGTCTCGGGAGCGAGGAAGTCGCTCCACTCGCGCAGCAGGCCCGCCGGATCCTGCGGGAACGGCGACCACCCGCAGTTCCCCGTCACCAGGGTCGTCACGCCCTGGTGGAGCTGGGTGGTGGCCTGGGGCCAGCCTTCGATGCTGAAGTCGGCGTGCGAGTGCAGGTCGATGAAGCCCGGCGTGACCGCCAGACCCGAGGCGTCGACGGTGGTGCGGCCCTTCGGCGGGTCGCCGCCGGCGGGGCGGGCGATCCGGGTGATCCGCCCGCCGTCGAGGCCGAGGTCCGCCCGGTAGCCGGGGGCGCCGGTGCCGTCGATCAGGGTGCCGCCACGGACTACGGTGTCGTGCTCCGTCACTGTGCTCATCCTCCAGGTGTCGCGACGTCCAGCAGGCCGTATCCCGGTCTCATGGGGACAGGAGGAGCAGGATGACCGTGTACATCAGGCAGGCCGGGACCAGCAGCAGCCACCCAGTGATCATCATGTTCGGCAGGTTCGAGGAGCGGGCCAGGCCCATCGCGCCGACCATGTTGCCGTTGGGGAAGGGGCCGTAGGTGTCGGCCTTGGAGGCGAACAGCAGCACGACCGTCCACGCGCCGACGCCGACGCCGATGTGGGCGGCCAGGTCGCCGAAGACCTTGTCGAGCAGCACCACCTGGGCCGCCGTCGCCCCCGGCACGCCGACCCAGCCGAGCAGCGCGATGAGGATCGTGAACACGAAGGGGGAACTGCCCGCCAGGCTCTCGCCGTACATGTCCAGGATCACCTTGAAGGGCGCGAGCTTGTCGATCGTGATGAACAGCCCCGCCAGCAGCCAGAAGAGCAGGAAGATGCTGATCAGCCGGGATGCGCCCCGGTAGAGATGTTCGATGATCTCCTTGGGGCCGAGGCCGCTCGCCAGGCCCGTGACGACGCCGAGCACCGGCAGGGCGAGCAGCGGGAACGCCGTCCCCGCCATGGTGACGGTCGCGTAGACGACACTGGCGAGCAGCACGATCAGGAAGGCGGCCGTGGCCCGGCCCGTGCCCGCGGCCGGCTCGTCCGCGTCGGTCGCCGCGCCGACCTCGGCCTCGCTGTAGAAGTCGTCGGCGCGCTCGGTCCTGCGCTGCATCCACGGGACCACGATGAGCCCCATGATCAGCGAGAGCACCGCGAGCGGTGCGGCTCCGTAGCCCAGGTAACCGAGGTAGCCGATCCCGGCCGCGTCCATGATGGCCACGTTGGACCCCGCGAAAGGCGCGACGGTCAACCCGGCGCAGCCGCCGATGAACATCATCGACGCGGTCGCCGACCGGGTGAAGCCCATTCGCGCGGTGATCGGCAGCAGGATGGGAGCCGCGATGGCGAGCGCGCCTGCCAGCGTGCCGAGGCTGGCCACCAGCAGCAACGAGGCCACCATGACGCCCAGGATCACGGCGGAGCGGCTCCTCTCGCCCACGACGCGCATGACCCCGCGCACGATGGTCGCGGCCACGCCGGTGACCTTCAGGATCTCGCCTACGCCGGACCCCAGCATGATGATCAGTCCGATCATCGTCACCTGGTCGGCCAGGGAGTCTCCGAGCAGCGCGCCGACGTCGAGCGGCGGCATCTGGGCGACCAGCACCCCCGACAGCAGGGCGATGACCGTGGCGATCACGATGTCCATGCCGAGCAGGGACAGCAGTGCGTACAGCGCGATCGGCAGCAGGCCCCAGAGGGTCGGGCCGTTGGCGAGGAAACCGGCGCAGACCGAGGCGACCAGGCCGATCAGGGCGATGATGTTGGTCAGCCTGCGGCGCCCGGGGGAGGTTTCGACGGCGTAGGCGTTGGTGTCGTTCTTGGGGGAGGTGCCGGAGGAGGTGCTCATGTGCTTTCTCTCTGCGCGGGGTTCAGGCAGCTGATCCCGCCGTGGCAGGGCCCGCTGCGGGTGGGGAGCCGCGACGGGCGGACGTGGCGGGGGCGGCGATCGTGGTTTCCTTCAGCCGGTTCTCGCCGATGAAGGCGGCGTCGACGGTGTGGCCCAGTCCAGGCCCGTCCGGTACCCGGACGACGCCCTGGTCGGCGACGACCTCCGGCTGGACGACGTCGCGGGCGTAGTACTTGGCCGAGGCCGACACGTCGGAGGGAAGGGTGAATCCCGGGAGGCTGGAGAGGGCCACGTTGGCGGCGCGGCCGATGCCGAATTCGTGCATGCCGCCGCACCACACGTCCACGCCGTGCTCCCGGGCGAGATCGTGGGCCGCCACGGCGGCCGTGAGCCCGCCCATCCGCGACACCTTGATGTTGAGCACCCGGCCGGCTCCCAGCGCGAGCGCCGTGCGCAGGTCGTCGATGGTGTCGACGGACTCGTCGAGGCACACCGGCGTCCGCACGCCGCGCTGCAGGGCGGCGTGGGCGACCAGGTTGCGCGGCGCGAACGGCTGCTCGATCATCAGCAGCCCGAAGTCGTCCAGACCGCGGAGCACGGCGAGTTCCTCCGCCGTCTCGCCGTAGGCGCCGTTGGCGTCGACGTGGATCGCCAGGTCCGGGAAGGCCTCGCGGACCAGCCGTACCGGCTCGGTGTCCCAGCCGGGGGCGATCTTCAGCTTGACCCTCGGGTAACCGGCGTCGACCTGGCGGCGTACCTGGTCGAGGAGTGCGTCGTAGGTGGGTTCGATGCCCAGCGACACCCCCGCCACGACCTCGCTGCGGGTCCCGCCCAGCGCCTTGGCCAGAGGGACGCCGCGGGTCTCCGACCACAGGGCCCAGCCGGCGGCGTCGACGCCCGCCATCGCGAAGCGGTTGCCGCGTACCTTGCGCCACAGCCGGGGCAACTCCGCCGGGTGCTCCCAGACGGCGTCGACGACGGAGGGCAGCAGGTAACGTTCGGCGATGTGCCAGCAGGTCTCGGTGGTCTCCGGGCAGTAGAAGGGGTCGGACGGAGAGGCGATCTCGCCCCACCCCTCGGCTCCCGACTCCTCCACCAGCCGTACCAGGATGTGATCCAGGTGGGTCTTACGATGGGAGCTGGTCTGGAACGCGTGCACCAGCGGCAGCCGCACGAGGTGCAGTGACGCTTCGACGATGCGCATGGTTCAGTCCTCCAGATAGTTGCCGAGGGCGTGGCTGAGCCGGTCGCGCTCCGCGAGCCTGCGCCGGGCGCCCTTCGAACTGGCGGTGGCCAGGGTGGTCAGCAGGTGCACGACCGCGGCGACCGCCGTGGGCGAGTCGGCGTAGGAGGCGCTGTCGGTCCGTACGACGATGGTTTCGGCCGCGATGGAGGCCAGGGGCGCCCGCGCGTCGTCGGTGATGGCCACCACCGCGCCGCCGGCCTCGGCGAAGTGCCTGGCGACGACGACCGTCTCGCGGCGGTATCGGCGCAGCGACACCGCGACCAGCACGTCGTTCTGGCTCACCTCGCTGAGCACGTCGAGGACCCGCACCACGGCGCCGTCGACGAGGGTGACGTGGGAGAGTCCGGCGGACAGGTCGGTGGCCAGCAGCGAGGCGTAGGCGAACGACTTGCCGTACCCGGTGACGAAGCGCCGCCGCGCGGCCACCACGGCGGCGGCGGCCCGGGTCGCGGATCCGTCGGCGGTGATCCGCTCCAGGGCCTCGCCGAGATTGCGGGTCTCCTGCTCGATGACCTTCTGCTGTAACGCCTCGGCCGACGAGCGGCGTTGCAACCGGGCGCCGAAGCGCTCGCCGGGGCTGCTCAGCCTCCGGTTCTCGGCATGGGCGAGTTCGAGGTCGCCTGTCGTCACAGGGCACGCTCCAAGCGGTAAAGGGCGGTCTGGGGGGTGTGCGGCACGCAGGACACGGCCGCCCACTTGTCATCCATCAGCGGTCCGAGTACGGCTGCCAGATCGGTGCGCACCCGTGCCGCGTGGAGCGGGTCTCGCTTGGCGAGGGCGGTGAAGTCGGACGGGATCGGCAACCAGATCCGGTCGCCGTCGGGGACAGGGCGGGCCCAGTCGCCCAGGTCAGCGGGGGGATCCTGGGCGGGTACGCGGGCTCCCGGAGCGATGCCGAGATCCCAGTCGACGAGGAGGCGGTCGGAGCCGTCGTCGTAGAAGCCGCCGTGGAACCAGCGTGCGACCGCGCCCAGCACATCCAGGTTGAAGTGCGCGTTACGCGCGATCAGGGGGTCGTAGGTCCAACGCATCCGGGTGACGCCCCAGCCCAGCGCGACCTCGCGCTGGGCCGACTTGAGCGCCCGGCCCAGGCCGCAACCCTGGTGGCTGGGGTGGACCACGGCCGCCTGGGAGTAGTGGTAGGAGCTGGTCCCGTCGGTGGCCTGGAAGCCGAAGGCGAAGGCGATGACGCGGTCGCCGTCACGCGCGCCGACGACGGAGCCGCCGTTGTCGCGCAGGGCGGTGAGCAGCCGCGGGCTGGCGCCCTGGCGCAGGTCGGTGTAGCCGAACACGTCCCGGTAGAGCGTGGTCGCCTGACCGAGCTCGTCCGGGGTGGTGAGGGTCCTGACCACGGGCGTTGTGGTTGACGTCATGAGGACGGGGTGCTCCTGCAGCGAACGAGGGTGATGTCGGGGATTCGTACCTTAAAGTCGCATCTAGAGTAGGTATCAAGATGCCGTCAATGCTGTCAATGTTGTCTGAGCTGCGAATAATCGCGAAATAGACGCTGAAGCCACAC
The DNA here is from genome assembly GCF_055586745.1 of Nonomuraea sp. NPDC049378. Classification (NCBI taxonomy): domain Bacteria; kingdom Bacillati; phylum Actinomycetota; class Actinomycetes; order Streptosporangiales; family Streptosporangiaceae; genus Nonomuraea; species Nonomuraea sp. NPDC049378. Next base: position 112,640 of record NZ_JBVJHP010000020.1, on the reverse strand, counting down.
CCCAGCCGGGCCATCGCGACGGATATACGTCACGTATCATGCTCTGCAACGCAGGGGCGGCCCGCGCCGGGTCGCCTGCCCTCCAACCCCCGAGGACAGCAGATGATCAGCGTCGGATCCCCCCACGACGGTGCGGCGGGCACCCCGGTCACCGGGCTTCGTGAGGCGGCCCGGGCGCGCGCGGCGGAGATGGCGGAACGGGTGCGCCGCTACGTGGAGCACGAGACCCCCACCGGCGACGCCGAGGCGCTCAACGCGCTCGCCGACCTGCTGGTGGCCCGCTACACCGAGCTCGGCGGCGTCGCCCGCCGGGTCGCCGAGCCCACCGGCGACCACGTCACGGCCGACTTCCCCGGCTCCCCCGGACGAGCGGACGAGGCTCCGCTGCTGTTCATCGGCCACCACGACACCGTGTGGCCGAAAGGCCATCTGGCAGGGCCGATGCCGTGGCAGGTGACGGAGTCGGCCGAGCACGGCACCCTCGCGCACGGGCCCGGCGCCTTCGACATGAAGAGCGGCCTGGTGGTCATGGAGACGGCCCTGGAAGTGGCCGCGCGCACCGGCGTCCGGCACCGGCCGGTACGCGTGGTCGTGGTGGCCGACGAGGAGATCGGCTCCCCCACGTCCAGCGCCCTGGTCAGGGAACGCGCGGAGGGCGCGTTCGCCGCACTCGGCTTCGAGTCCCCGCACCCCGGCGGCGCGCTCAAGCGCGGGCGGCGCGGCAGTACCCGGCTGCGGCTGAGCGTGCACGGGCGCGCGGCGCACGCCGCGCTCGACCCCGAGAAGGGGATCTCGGCGATCGACGAGCTGGTCGACCAGCTCGTCAGGGTGCGCGAGGTCGTCGGCAGGCATTCCCAAGGAGTCCTGTGCAACGTCGGCGCGCTGTCGGGCGGCGGCAAGACCAACGTGGTGGCCGAACGCGCCTCGGCCGACATCGGGCTGCGCTTCGCCGACGCCGCCGTGGAAAGCGCGGTGCTCGCCGAGCTGACCGCCCTCGCGCCGGTGCGCGAGGGGGCGCGGGTCCGGGCGGAGATCCTGTCCAGCAGGCCCACCTGGACCTCCGACGGCCCCGACGACCCCTTCAGCGCCGCCGTACGCACGGCGGGGCAGCGGCTGGGCCAGGACATCGCCGCCGAACCCGCCGCGGGGGCCGCCGACACGAACACGGCCGGCTCGCTGGGCCTGCCCACACTCGACGGGTTCGGTCCCCTCGGGGCGGGCGCGCACGCGCTGCACGAGCGGATCGTGCTGTCCACCCTGCCCGAGCGCGCGGCCCTGGTCGCGGGAATCCTCGCCGAGCTCTGACCACCTCCCCGGCACGCGCGCGGTGAGCATCCACGCCGACGCACCTTCTGGATTGACGAGCGATCAAACTGCAACTAGCCTCATTACAGTTCAATCCGCATGCAGCGGAGCGCGAAGGGGTGCGGGTGAGTCTCAGCAGCAGGAGCGCGGTCGCGATTCACGCGCTCACGATGTTGGCGCGCTGGGAACGCTCACTGACCTCCGCGGAGATCGCGGACAGCCTGGCGAGCAATCCGGTTCTCGTGCGGCGCATCCTCGGCAGCCTGCGGGACGCCGGCTTGGTATGGTCCACCGAGGGGCGTGGCGGCGGCTGGTCCCTTGCCCGCGCCCCGCGCGAGATCACGCTCCACGACGCCTACGGCGCCGTCGAGGAGGGGCCGATCCTGTCGCGGCACGCCCATCCGGCCAGCGATGCATGCGAGGTCGGGCGCCACATGCAAAACCTGCTCGAGGTGGAGTTCCGGGACGCGGAACAGGCCATGAAGGAACGGCTCGGCCGGACGACCATCGCCCACCTGGTCGAGCAGGTGCTGGCCGCCGAGCGTGAGCTCGCACCACCGAATCGCTAGCCGAGCACTGGCGGAGGCACGCCCTCCGCCCTTCTTTCTGCCCTAACTGTAACTGCTTCAGTGGCAGTATTGCCGCACGGAGGACGCGTCGCATGACACCCACGTCGACCGCAACCGAACGAACCGGCTCAGGGCCGGCCCTGCTGGCAGTGCTCCTGCCGGCGATGCTCGCCACGGTCATCGCCAGCGACATGGTCAATCTCGTGCTCCCGTCGATCGGAGCGGAGTTCGGGGCTTCCGAGGCGGAGCTCGCGTGGGTCGTCACCGGGTTTCTGCTGACGTTCTCGGTCGGCATCCCCTTCTACGGCCGCATCTCCGACCGGGTGAGCCTGCGGCGTCTCTTCGCTTTCGCCCTGCTGGCATACGCCGCCGGCAGCCTGATCTGCGCGCTCGCCCCGGATCTCCTCGTGCTCGTGCTCGGGCGGATCGTGATGGGGGTGGGCGCGGCCGCGATCCCGGTGCTCTCCATCATCGCCGTCACCAGGTTGATGCCGGAGGACAAGCGGGGGATGGGGATCGGCGTCGTTTCCGCGGCCGCGGGCATCGGCACCGCCGCCGGACCGGCTGTCGGTGGCGGGATCGGCCAGTTCCTCGGCTGGCCCGCGCTGTTCTGGCTCATGCTCGCGGTCGCGTGCGTGCTGCTTCCCGTGACGCTGCGGGTGCTACCGGGCGGGGCCCCGGCCGGGGCGGAGCGGTTCGATCTTCCCGGCGGCATCCTCCTGGGCCTCGGCGCCGGCCTGATCCTTTTCGGCATCACCCAGGCACAGGTCGCCGGCCTGACCGCACCCACGTCCTGGGGCAGCCTCGTGGTGGCGATCGTGGCCATCGCGCTCTTCGGGTGGCGCACCGCCCGCAGCGCGCAGCCGTTCATCCCGCCCGCGCTGTTCACCCATCAGATCTACCGGGCCGGGGTCGTCGTCGCGTTCCTCGCCATGATCATCAACCTCGGCGGCCTGGTCTTCGTGCCGCTCCTGGTGGTTGACGTCAACGGTCTCGAACCGGGGGCCGGGGCCCTGGTCATGATCCCGGCCGGGGTGGCCGTCGCCATCGTCTCTCCGTTGATCGGCCGCCTCGCCGATCGCATCGGCACCCGGCTCCTGGTGCTTACGGGCCTCGCAGCCGTCGGAGTGTTCGCGCTGTTCCTGTCGACCTTCGCGGGAGGCACGTCGGCGATCCCCGCTGGAGTCGGGATATTCGGGCTCAGCGTCGGGTTCGTCTGCGTGATGACACCGATCATCAGCGCCGTGGCAAGCGCGCTGCCGGCCGACCAGGTCGGCGCCGGCCTCGGGATCCTGCAAGGAGCCCAGTTTCTTGGCGCGGGTACCGGCCCCGCCCTGTTCGGTGTGCTGGTGACCGCAAGACAGCAGAGCGGCAGCGGCGCCATCAACCCCCTGCACTCCGGGCACGAAGGCGCTGCCTTCTCCGACGCCTTCCTGGCCATGGCCGTGGTCGTCATCCCGGCGTTGATCATCGCGTTCCGGATGCATTCCACCCCGGCGCCGGCGGGGCCACCCCGCACCGCCGACTCATCAGCGTGCCCGCCCGGATGAACGCCTTCGCCGCCATCCATGATCCACCCCGCGTGACGGACGGCTTGACCGGCCCTTCATGGAAATGGACCGGAGAACGATCACCTGGAATCATGCCGTGGATTTCAGGCTCAGGGCCGCGGCTGGGCGGGGCCTGCCGCTGCATTCGTTCGATAATTTCGCCCCAGGGCTACGGCTGACTTCTGACTCCATGCCTGACTCGCGGCCGCTCACGAGAAAACAATCCAATCATGGAGACGGCCGACGAAAGAGGAGTCCACGGCGGCGTGGCCGAATAGGTGGGCTACGCGTCCTTCGCTCAGGATGTATGGTCGGTTCTCGTCCGACGCAACGTCGATCATCTGGCCGCGCGTGAACTCGCCTAAGGTTCGGCCGCTCGGATGGGATCCTTTTCTGTTGATTGACCGTCACATGCCGGGTGTGCTAGAACCTTTTTCGCTAAATAACCAACCAGCCGACATTGGCGTGCGCTCTGTCCAGCCATTTTCCGCGAGGCCACGGTGCCATGGGACGCGCGTGTACATCAATGCCCGACCCGTCGGCAGGCGACCTGCAGAGCATCACGTTTATCGGACGATCTATCAGGAGTATTTCTGTGCGCACATGGAAGAAAGGCGCTGCGGTCGCGTTCGCGACCGTGGCGGCGCTTGCCGGAACCCTCGCCGCCGGCAGTCCGGCGATGGCGGCCTCGTCACCGGTCGCGGCCTGCGGCGGCGGTTCCTATCACGTGATCGACAAGCATGACCTGGGCCGCGCCACCGTCTACCTGATGTACAACGGTTCCACTAACTGCGTGGTCACCTGGAAGGACAGCCCCAATAACACCTACGTCGACGCCGTCATCAGGGTGGGAGATGTGTGGCGCAACGACCCGGGCCACTACTCGACTTACGCCGGCCCCGTGAAAATGTCTGCGGCCGGCAAATGCATCAGGTGGGGCGGCGATTACGGTAGCACGCAGTACACCTCGCCATGGGAGCACTGCGGCTGACGCCGATCCGGGCTGCGGCCGGCCGCGGAGGGCGAGATCTCTCCCGGCCCCAACGCACCCGGCAGGGCCGGCCTCCCGAGGGAAACCGGCCCTCTCGGATCTCCCGGCGACAAGGAGTCTGCTGCGCCCGACCAACTATCCTGAAGTACGTCGAAAAGCCGACGTACTTCACCATGCACTTGATGTCAGCTCAGCTTCTCGCGCGGACCGCGACTTCCCTTCACGGCGGGGCGGGCAACACGATCGTCGGCGTGCTCGTCCGCGGCCAGATGCGGGGACCCGGCTGCTGCATTCGTCTCAGTGGCGGTCCACGCGGAAACCCCTCTCCAGGGCTGTCAGGGTCTTGTCCAGCAAGTCGCCCAGCGGCTCCGCGTAGTTCGTGGTGTGCCAGTGCCGGAGCGTCCCGATTATCCCGCCGTACAGTGCCCCGCACATGATCTGAACCTCCAGATCATGTACGGGACGGCCCATCTGCCTGGCGAGATAATCCGCAACCGCCGAGGTGTCGCTGAAGAACCGATGAGCCACCGCCGCCTGGACGGACGGCACCTCCATCAGGTAACGCACCCTCCGCCGGTCGACCGTGTCACCGGCCGAGGTGGCGACGAACAACGCGACCGTACGGCGTAGCGCCTCGATCATCGGGCGGCCCTCGGCTGACAGCTCTCGCAGTTCGCTGACCAGACCCTCGTCGGGACCGGACAGGATGATCCCTTCCTTGGTGCCGAAGTAGCGGTAGACCGAGCTTGGTGAAACGTCGGCCGCCGCCGCGACCTGCTCGATCGTGACGGCGGCGAAACCATGCTCGTCGAACAGGTCCAGCGCCACCGCCTGGACATGGCGCATCGCTGCTCGACGCTTCCGCTCTCGCAGCCGGGGCTCCTCAGACATGGCAACAGCCTAGCCGAAATTTGGGAGTGACTTTCAGATGACAGTTACATGCACTACAGTAAAAGTGAGAGTCACTGTCACGAGCAGGAGGCGCCATGAAGGATCTAGCAGGCCGAACCGTGTTCATCACCGGAGGCGCCCAAGGCATCGGGCTCGGCATGGCCCGCGCGTTCGCCAGGGCAGGCGCCCGTCTCGCGCTGGCCGACCTCGATGAGGAGCGACTGCAGTCGGCGAAGCGGGAACTGCTGGCGCTCGCGGGCGACGGTTCGGCCGTGGCGGTCTTCCCGCTCGACGTCCGCGATCGGGACGCGTTCACCCGCGTCGTCGACGCCGCGGAGAACCGGCTCGGCCCGATCGCCGTGCTCTGCAACAACGCCGGGCTCGGCTTCCTCACACCGATCAGGGCTCTGCGCTACGAGCAGTGGGACCATGTGCTTGACGTCAACCTCGGCGGCGTGATCAACGGCGTGCAGACCGTGCTGCCACGCATGCTGGACCGAAGCGGGCCGGGGCACATCGTCAACACCGCCTCCGGGGCAGGGCTGATCGCCACCACCAACGTCACGTACGTGACGTCGAAATTCGCCGTGGTCGGCATGTCGGAGTCGCTGCGAATCCAGCCAGAGCTCATAGCGAACGGCATCGGGGTGACGGTCGTGTGCCCAGGACTCGTGCGAACGAACGTCACCCTCAACAGCGCTCGAGCCGAGGAGCGGCAGGACCCGTCCGCCGAGGAGGGGCACGCCCTTCTCCAACGCTACGGGCTCGACCCGGACGTGGTCGGGGACCAGGTGCTGGAGGCGATTCTGGCGGACAAGCTGTACGTGCACACCGACCGCTACGTGGCACCGCTGATCGAGGAGCGCATGCGGTCACTCATGGAGGCGCTGCCGGCCGAAACCGAGCGAGACCGGGAACTGGCACCGCTGCTGCGGGCCCGGCTGGCCGCTCAGAGCGAGCGGGTCCAGGTACACGACGGCTGATCAGACATGTTGTGAAGTGCGGGGGTGGGTGATGCGCGATGTCATCGACGTGCCCGGCGGCGGGTACCGGGTGTGGCTGGCCTCGGCCGGTGGGCGTGATGTGCGGACCTCGTGCGGGATGCGCATGGGGGTGGATGTGGATGTGGCGGATGTCGCGGGTCCGTTGGACACGCTCATGGTGGCCGGAGGGCTGAGTCGCCGGCGGGCGATGCTGGAGCGTGAGCTGGTCGAGCATGTCCGGCGTCTGTCGCATCAGGCCAGGCGGGTGGGGGCGATGTGCACGGGCGCGTTCGTGCTGGCCGAGGGCGGCCTGCTGGACGGGCGTCACGTCACCACGCACTGGCGTTTTCGCGAGGAGCTGGCCGCCGCCTATCCCGCCGTCACGGTCGAGGCTGATGCGATCTTCGTCCAGGACCCGCCGATCGTGACCGCGGCGGGCGTGAGCGCCGGGGTGGATCTGGCCTTGTCCCTCATCGAGCAGGACCACGGGGCGGAGCTCGCGCCCGCCCGACTGGCCACCAGCACCCGCACCTTCACCCGGATCTTCAGCCGCGAAGTCGGGCTCAGCCCCGGCAAGGACGTCGAACGCGCCCGCGTCGAAGCCGCCCGCCTGCTGCTGGAAACCACAACCGAGGGCCTGGAAGTCGTGGCCCGTCACAGCGGGTTCGGCACCGAAGAAACCATGCGCCGCGCCTTCATGCGGCAGATCGGCGTCCCACCCGGCGCCCACCGTCGGCGCTCCCGCCCGATCCCGGCATGAGGTGCGTGTTCGCTGTGGATCCGGAGCCGGTCGGTGCATCCGCGGTCGGGTGTCAGGTGATAACCGTCGTGACGCTGGGCGGGGGCGCCGCCCACGAGAACATCCCCTTGTGGCCCGTGATCGCGCCGCAGCGGCCCATGCGGGCCATGCCCACGAGTCCAGACGGAGGAGCACCATGACCGACCAGGTTTCCATGTCCCTGCAGCAGGAGATCGCCCGAGATCTCCAGGTGAGCGCGTCCTTTGATGTACGGCAGGAGATCGAGCGCCGTGTGGCTTTCCTCACCGACCAGTTGATCTCCACGAGACGGAGCTCGTTGGTCCTGAGCATCAGCGGCGGTCTGGACTCCATGACCGCAGGCCGGCTGTGTCAGCTCGCGGTCGAGCGGGTCCGGTACGCCGGGCGCGACTCGACCTTTCTGGCGATGCGGCTGCCGTACGGAGTCCAGGCTGATGAGCAGGATGCACAGCTCGCCCTCGAGTTCATCCAGCCCGACCGGGTGCTGACCGTCGATGTGCAGCCCGCCAGTGACGCAGCGCTGGAGGCGGTGCTGGCCGGCGGCATGGTGTTCCGGGACGCGCACCACCAGGACTTCCTGCACGGCAACATCAAGGCCCGGCAGCGCATGATTGCTCAATACGCGGTGGCGGGAGCACACGAAGGCTTGGTGGCGGGCACCGATCACGCTGCCGAGGCGGTCTCTGGCTTCTTCACCAAGTTCGGCGATGGCGCGGCCGATGTGGTCCCGCTCACCGGCCTCACCAAGCGCCGCGTACGGGCCATGTCACAGGCGCTCGGTGCGCCGCCCACGCTGATCGACAAGACCCCGACCGCAGACCTGGAGACGCTGAACCCGGGCAGGCCCGATGAGGAGGTGCTCGGCGTCACCTACGACGACATCGACGATTTTCTGGAAGGCAAGCCGGTCGATGAGGCCACTTTCGAGGTCATCGTCCGCCGCTACGAGCTCACCGAGCACAAGAGACAGTTGCCAACCGCCCCCTGATCTCTCGCCGCCGTGGGCTCCTCCCCCGTCAACGCAGGGATCCGGTACGGACGGCGTTCAACTCGATCCCGTGCCACCACTTGGTCGTTGATCAATAACGTCGCCTCGCGCGAGTTCGCCGCCGCGACGCTGACGAACGAATCGGGGTAGGTCGGCTCCGGCGAGTGCTGGTTCGTGTCCTTGTAGTACGTCTGTGGCTTGACCGCTATGTCGGAGGTGAAGGTCTGCACCGACTGGCTGGAGGGCAGGTGGTACATCTCGGTGTTGTTCATCGAGCTCGACGATGCGCCCTGGAGGACGTACGAGTTCAGCACCAGCTGAATCGGCCACTTCGAGGAGTCGTTAAGCATGAAGAAGTTCCGCATCACCACCACGTTGAAGGCGGACGCCAGCACGGGGATGATCAGCGACCAGTAGGAGTCGAGCAGTCCGAACGCCTTCACCACCAGGTAGTTCGGAATGATGTCGGCCCTGAAGATCATTGTGAGCAGGACCCAGATAGAGGGCCGGCCGGACCCCCAGGACCTGCCGGGTCCTGGTGAGCGCGTAGGCGAGGGTTGCGGTGACGGCCAATGACAGCGCGGTACCGACCAGCGCGATCAGAATCGAGACGATCAACGTCTCGGGGTTCGCCATCACGTTGACGCTGCCGGCCCCAACTGCTGGAACAGGTCGGCCAAGGCTCCGTACACATCGAAGCGCCAACCGCGCCCAGGACCACGCGGCACAACTGGAACTGCTCAATGCAGCCGACTGTCGTCGGTGGCCATCGGGGGGGTTCCACCGGGTTCGGAAACAGCGCGGTTGGCCGGCGATCACAACCACCTCGACCAAGCGCGGCCGGCGGACCATGCTTTTCGGCTCGACGCGGACGCACGACGACCGCTGGATCACACTCCGCCTGAATCGTGCGCTCCATCCACGACCGCCTGCGCAGAACCATCCACCGACGTCCGTTATGGTCGCCCGCCGACCTTACCTGTGTAATATTCAATAGAGGAGACGTAAAATCAATAGGAGGTGGCGATGGCCATCACTACCTTGGCGGCCACGAGCGGTGTCGGGTTCGTTCTGATGCTGATCGTCCTCAACTTCGCCTACATCCGTGTCGGTCTCCCGGCGCCGGCAGCGGGTCAGTCAATGGAGGTGATCACCGACTCCCTCGCCACGATCGGCGGCCGCCTCAAGAGGCTCTCCGTGGTCGTGCCCGTCGCCTGGGCGTTCACCACGACCTTCGCCGCCGGGCTGCTGTCGACGTTGTGGCGCGGCGACATGGAGACAGATGCATGGGCCCTGGTCGGCTTCGCGGGCGTCCTGATGCAGAACGTCGTCTTCACCACGGCGGAGGCCCTCAGGTTCGGGATGACCTCGGCCGCCGTCCATGACCGCGGCTCGGTAATGGGCCTGTGGAGGCTGACCGATGCGCTGATCTGCTTCAACCAGATCTTCCTGGCCACTGCGATACTGGGCTTCACCGTCGCCGGAACGAGCCTCGGGATCATCCCCGCCTGGCACACCTGGCTGGGATATCTGACCGCCGGACTGATGATCGTCTTCTCCTCGCTGACTCCGTACACCATCGGCGGCGCCAGCCGCTTCGCGCTGGCCGGCTTGATCGCCGCGTTCGGGTGGGGGGCCTGGATCCTCTCCTACAGCATCGCCCTGCTGAGCATCTGATCTCATGGGGTGCCGGTCGGACGGCTCAGCAGTTCGCGGGCCAGCGCCTCACCCCACCAGCACTCGATCCGGTCGGGCGACCAGGAGCGTTCGACGCGGAGGGTGGTGTAGACGTCGATGTTGCACAGGGCGGCGTAGATGTCGATGGCGGTGGGGACGTCCAGGCCGCGGCGGAGCGTGCCGTCCGGCCAGGAGGAGAACACCTGAGTGCGGTGCTCGCCGACCTGCCTCCGGCTCCGCAGATAGAAGTCCGCGAAATCGGGCTCGGTACGGCCCGCGTCACGTATCAGAACGATGAGATCGCCCGCGCGCTCGAAAAGACGCCGGTCGTAGCCGGCCATCGCGGCCAGATGCCGCCGGGGGTCAGAGGTGGCCTCCAGTTCGTCGATCATCTGGGGCACGCCCGCGGCCAGGTCCGCGGCGTCGGCCAGCGCCCAGACCAGCCCCGCCTTGTTCTGGTACGCCGCGTACACGGTCGGAACGGCGACCCCCGCCTCCCGGGCGACGTCGCGCACGGTGGTCGCCGCCCATCCCTGGGACAGGAACAGCCGGCGCGCGGCGTCGGCGATCTCCGCTCGCGTCTGCTTCGCCTGCGCCACGCGGCGCAGTGAGTTGTAGCGGCGCCGCCCTGTCTCGTTCTCCATGATTGCACCCCGTCTTTCCGTGACTTATATTCAATATATGCTTCGTCAACTCAACTGGTGGTCACCGTGACCACCACCAGTCTGGCGGGTGTCGCAGGCATCGGATTCGTCCTGCTCGCGATCATCATCAACGTCATCTACGTCCGCGCCGGACTCCCGCAGCCCACCTCCGGCCAATCCCTGGACGCGGTCACCGACGCGCTGGCCGGCGTCGGCAAGCGGATCAACGCGCCCTCGGTCTTCGTCCCGGCCTCCTGGCTGTTCACCACCGTGTTCGCCGCCGGGCTGCTCGCGGCGCTCTGGCGAGGCGATCAGACCGGCGGCAACGCCTGGGCCCTGGTCGGCTTCGCGGGCGTCCTCATGCAGAACGCCACCTTCATGGTGGTCGAATCGCTGCGGTTCGGGGCGGCCGCGGCCGCCCGGCATCACCGCGGCTCGGTGGCCGGACTGTGGGCGTTCGGCAACGTCCTGTTCGGGTTCAACCAGGTCTTCCTGGCCATCGCGGTGCTCGGCTTCACCGCCGCCGGAGCGAGCCTCGCGTTCATCCCCTCCTGGCACGCGTGGCTGGGCTGGATCAGCGCGGCCCTGCTGTTCATCTCCTCCACGGCCGCCCCGTACAACGCCGACGGCACCAACCGCATCGCGGTGACCGGCCTGCTCGGCTGGCTCGGCTGGGCCGCCTGGATCGTCGCCTACAGCATCGCCCTGCTGAACATCTGAGGAAGGAACAGGAACGTGATACTTGTAACCGGGGCCACCGGCCGGATAGGCGGCCGGGTCGTTCACGAACTGACCGCGGCAGGCGCCACCGTGCGGGCGCTCACCAGACGTCCCGACGAGGTTCAGCTGCCCGGCGGTGCCGTGGCCATGCTCGGCGATCTCCGGGTGGCGGCGTCCGTCGAGCCGGCGTTCGAGGGTGTGGATGTGGCCTACCTGCTCCCCGTGCCCGGGTGGCCCGTCGCCGACCTGCTGGCGCTCGCGCGCGAGGCCGGCGTACGCCGGATCGTCCTGCTGTCCTCTGCGACGCTCCCCGGCGGGCCCAGCCTGATCGAGCGGCAGCATCGAGCCAATGAGGACGCCGTACGCGCCTCCGGCATGCTCTGCACGTTCGTCCGGCCGACCGCGTTCATGGCCAACGACCTGTCATGGGCGCCCTCGATCCGTGCCGGGGACACGGTGTACAACGCCTTCCCTGACGCCTCGCTGGCACCGGTCGACGAACACGACATCGCCGCGGTTGTCGCCGCCGCGTTGCTGGACGACGACCGCGCGGGCCACACGTACGAACTGTCCGGGCCGGAACCCCTGACCACCGTCGAACGGGTTGAGATCCTCGGCGAGGTTCTCGGGCGGCCCCTCCGCTTCGCCGAGCTGTCTCCGGAGGAACTCCGTACAGCCCTCGTCGCCCACCATCCACCCGCGGTCGCGGATGCCATGATCGGCGTTCTGGCCGCCGCCTCCGGCACGACCGCCCCGATCCTCCCGGGGGTACACCAGGCCACCGGCGGCCCGCCGAACACGTATGCCGAGTGGGCCGGCAGACACGCTGATCGCTTCCGGTGAAGCCGAAGCGAGCAGACGACGATGCCGATGGCCGCTCTGTAAGCCGCCCCCATGACACGACCGATGAAAGGTGCATGACATGGCCGCCAGCCACTCCGGCAGGGCCGCCGGGCCGACAAAACCGTACCCTGCGGGCCGGATCGTCCGGGCGGGCAACACGATCGTCGGTGTGCTCATCCGCGCGGGCCTGATCCCCCGTGGCTATCTCCTGACCACCCGGGGCCGCAAGAGCGGCCGCCTGCGCACCCAGCCGGTGGCACTCGTCGAACACGAGGGCAGGCGCTGGTTGGTCGCCCCCTATGGGGCGGTTTCCTGGGTGCTCAACGCTCGCGCCGCCGGAAAGGTGATCTTGCGCCGCCGGTTCACCACACGCGCCTACACCATCCGGGAACTCGCGCCCATGGAGGCCGGACCCGTCCTGAAGCGCTATGTGGGCTTCTCGGCCCCCGCCCGACCGTATTTCCAGGCCACCAGGGACTCTCCGGTGGAGGACTTCATCGCCGAGGCCGGCCGCCACCCGGTGTTCGAGCTCACCCCGCTCGACGGCGACCCCTGGTCGGCCATGTGACGTCTGGGGCCTGTCCGGCTCGGGCAGGCGTCGCAGGCACGTGCCCGGCGGCGGTGCGTGCCGAACAGGGTCCGGCACCAGGTCCCTCTTCTCATATGGGGAGCTGAGATCTGGCCCTGGTCGGTGCGGGAGACCGAAGACGAGATACACGACGATGGACGGTCCTGCCAGGCTCGCCGCCGTCGTGTGACATCACCGTTGCGGCTCGCGCCTGAAGGTGACGTTCGCGCTGTAGCTGAACCCACCACCTCGGACCGTGTTCGCGTAGACCGCGACGTCGCTGACCGGCAGCTGGGCGTTGGTGGCGTTCACGCCGACCGCGGGACGGGTCGACCCGTCGACCAGCGTGATGTCGTTGCCCATGATGTCGACCGTTTCGTTCGGATTCGGGCTGATCGACTTCACATAGACGCCGCCCCAGCTCGACCTGATCGTGTTCTCTCGGATGACGACCCGGGAGGTGTTCATCGGTCCGATCGCGTCCCACTTCGCGTTCTCGATCAGGTTGCGTTCGATCCATATGTCGCTGTGCACCGCGTCGGGGGCGCCGGTGTGCGAGCCGATGATCTTGCCCCAGCCCGGATAGTCCTGCGATGCACCGCAGTAGTTGTCGGTGATCCGGATGTCGGTGGTCGGAGTGTTGTCGGCGACTCCGCCCCAGGTGGTGCCGGCGGTCGCCACGTCGAGTTGGACCGCCTCACCGTGCCACAGCCCGGCCGTCGGCGCCTCGACCCAGCCTTCGAGCCGGCATTCGCTGACGGTCGCGGTACGGACGGCGTTCAACTCGATCCCGTGCCACCACTTGACGTTGCGTACGGTGACCCCGGACAGCTCGACGTGGTGCGTGTGTTCGAAGGTGATCGCGTTCATCGGCGGCGCGGCCGTCGCCCGAGCGCGATCATCACCGGCCGCGTTCCGAACGAAGTGCGCCGTCGGGTCCCAAATGCCGCCCTCCACCCGGATGTTGCCGGGCGCCTGGTAGCCGGTGCAGTCGTCGCGAACGTCGTTGATCAATAACGTCGCCTCACGCGAGTTCACCGCCGCGACACTGACGAACGAATCGGGGTAGGTCGGCTCCGGCGAGTGCTGGTTCGTGTCCTTGTAGTACGTCTGTGGCTTGACCGCCATGTCGGAGGTGAAGGTCGCACCGTGCGCCCGCAGCGTGGTGTTCCCGCCGATCACCAGGGGCCGCTTCAGCACGTGGACGCCCGTCGGGGCGACCACGACGCAACGCCCACCGGCGTCACGTTGCAGGCTCCGGTCGCCGCGGGCGGCAAGGTCGAGCAGTCGGCGCAGCTTGCGGACGCTGTCCGACTCACCCGCGACCGACGGATTCTGGCCGCGCCCGCTCGATGCGGCCTGCGCCGCCGAGGCGCCGCCGGCCGTCAACACCGCGGCGCCGCTCAGCACACCGGCTGTAAGCGCGGCCCGTCGACTCACTGTCATGTCGTTTCCCTTCTGAGGTGAAAGAGGTGGAGAGAGTGAGGGTCAACTCCCCTTCAGCCGCACTTCGAACTCGCGGCGAATCTGGTCGCCTCCCTGGCTGCGCCAGGCCTGGCGGTACTTCTCGATGTCGCTCAGCGGCCGGGAGCCGACCACGATCTGATTGACGTAGGTGGCGAAGAGTTGATCGAGCTGGGCGCCGCGCGCGTCCTGGGTGTCCGACTGAAGTCCTTCGACCGGGCTGGCGACCGACTGGCGGACCATCTGGGAGTTGGTCTCCACACACTCCTTGGCGGTCGGGAAGATCCAGCTCTGCGGTGTCAGTCCGTAGCCGATGGCTCCCTTGTCCGCATCGAGGTTGGTGCCCTCGACCGCGACCGGCTCCCCATCGGCCCCACGGGTGAAGTAGTCGCGGTCGGCTCCCCAGCCCTGGTAGTACCACTCTTCGCTGCCCACGGGTCCGCGCCGCCAGTTGAACAGCCGGAGGATCTCGGCCAGTCGATCCTTGTCCTCGGCGGCCTTGGCCGAGATCGCGTTGATGCCGAAGACTCCTGCCGACTTCCGGAAGACCGCCTTGCTCGACCCGTCATGACCAGGAGGAATGAACGCGGCGAAGGCCCCGTCCAGCTTGGCGACCACCTTGCCGTACTGGGAGTTCGGGCGGTGGAAGTTCGCTGCCGAGTCCACCGCCATGCCGACCTGGCCCTGTACGACGAAGGCCCGGTAACGGTCGGTCTGGCTTCCCAGCGCCAGCGCGTCCGGATGCATTCCGCCGTTCTTCCACAGCTTGACCAGCCAGCCGATCGCCGCCTCGAACTGCGGAGTCTCGATGGCGTGGGTGAGCGTGCCGCCCTCGTACCTCCAGTTGTTGGGTACGCCGAACATGCCGTAGGCCAGTTCAAGGGCCATCCCTGGAAATGCCGTCAGCCCCCAGGTCTTCTTGGACCCCTCCGGGTTCCCCTTCGTCATCGCGACCAGGAGCTCGGCCGTCTCGTCGGCGTCGGCCGGCGGCTTGGCGAAGCCGAGCTTCTCCGCCCAGTCCTTGCGGTACCGGAACTCGAGCAGCTCGACGGGCACGTCGATCGGCACGCCCCACAACCCGCCGTTGATGGTGCAGGCCTGCCACTGCTCGGTACGGACGTTGGCCAGGTTGGGGAATTCCAGCACCTTGTCGCCGGACAGGGTTTCGCTCAGATCGGCGAACGCGCCCTGCTTGATGGCCTTCAGGCAGCCCGCGGAGAAGGTCAGCTGCACGACCTCGGGAAGATCGCCTCCGGCCAGCATGGTGGCGAACTTCGCGTCGTAGTTGCCGGCCGACACCTCCGTCACCTTGAAGTCGATGCCGAGACGTTCGTTGAGCCCCTGCCACCACCGATTGTCGGCGAGCGGGGTCGCCGGTGGACCCCAGGTCAGGTGGAAATGCCGGACGGCGCCGCCGCGGCCCGGTATCTCGGCAACGGTCCTGGTCAGCTTCTTCGGCATCGAGGGATAGGCCGTCGGGACGCCGGGCACGTCCGGAACGACGGCCCCGGGATACACCGGCGGTGCGACGTACGTCGGCGGCGGCGCCGCGGCCTTCTTCGTGCCGGACGAATTCGCGCCACCGGATCCGCAGCCGGTCAGGGCCGCCCCGACGGCGCCGAGCCCGAGGCCGAGTACGGCCCGCCGGCTCATCGTGGGGACGCCGCCTGCGGCGCGCGGAAACGTGAACTGTGCGGACATGCTGAACTCCCAACCCCTTGGTCAAGGGCGTGAACTGGTGAAAGGTGGCAGTGGCGCCGCGCGGGTCAGCCCTTGATGGCGCCGGTCAGCACACCCTTGGTGAAGTACTTCTGCAGGAACGGGTAGACGATCAGGATCGGGACCGTGGCCATCACCACAACGGCCATCTGCACCGACTGGCTGGAGGGCAGGTTGTACATCTCGGTGTTGTTCATCGAGCTCATCGACGCGCCCTGGAGGACGTACGAGTTCAGCACCAGCTGAATCGGCCACTTCGAGGAGTCGTTGAGGTAGAGCATCGCGTTGAAGAACGAGTTCCAGTACGACACCGCGTAGAACAGGCCGATCACCGCCAGCACCGCCTTGGACAGCGGCAGCACGATCTTGATGAAGATGCTCAACTCCCCGGCGCCGTCCATCCGCGCGGCCTCGAAGAGTTCCCGCGGCAACTGCATGAAGAAGTTCCGCATCACCACCACGTTGAAGGCCGACGCCAGCACGGGGATGATCAGCGACCAGTAGGAGTCGAGCAGTCCGAACGCCTTCACCACCAGGTAATTCGGAATGATTCCTGCACTGAAGATCATCGTGAGCAGGACCAGATAGAGGGCCGGCCGGACCCCCGGGACCTGCCGGGTCCTGGTGAGCGCGTAGGCGAGGGTTGCGGTGACGGCCAATGACAGCGCGGTACCGACCAGCGTGATCAGAATCGAGACGATCAACGACCGCTGCACGATTCCACCCTTGAAGATCGTGCTGTACGCCGAGAAGCTCCACTCGCTCGGGATCAGCCCGGCTGTCGTGGTGGCCTCCGGGCTGGCGAACGAGTTCAGGATCACGTACGCCAAGGGATAGATCATGATCAGCAGGATCAGAGCGATCAGGATCCCCTTGGTCGTCGTCACGACACGGTTCGGCGGTTCGACCCAGACCGGCCGACGGGATGACGTCATCAGAACAGTCCTTCACTGCCGGCGCGGCGCGCGATCCGATTCGCGGCGACGATCAACAGGGTGCCGATGGCGCCTTTGAGTAGGCCGGCGGCCGCGCCGCTACCCCAATCGCCGCCGAGCACACCGCGGAAATAGACGAATGTGTCCAGCACCTGCGCCGCTTCGGCTCCGACGGAGGGCTGTTGCAACAGGATCTGCTCGAAACCGACGGACAGAACGTTGCCCAGTCTGAGGATGAGCAGCAGCACCATCACGGGCAGGATCCCCGGAAGGGTGATGTGCCAGGTGCGTCGCAGGGATCCCGCCCCGTCCACCGCAGCCGACTCGTACAACTGGGTGGGAATCGACGCTATGGCGGCGAAGAAGATGATCGTTCCCCACCCCACGTCCTTCCAGATCACCTGTGAGGTCAGCAGAATCTTGAACGTCTCGGCGTTCGCCATCACGTTGACGCTGCCGAACCCCAACTGCTGGAACAGGTCGGCCAAGGCGCCCGCACCGCCCAGAACCTGTTGCCAGACGGCGATCACGATCACCCAGGACAAGAAGTGCGGCAGGTAGACGACGGTCTGCACCATGCGCTTCACCCGCTCGCTGAGCAGCGAGTTGAGCAGCAGGGCCAGCAGGATCGGAGCGGGAAACGCGAACGCGATCTGCAGAAACGAAATGACCAAAGTGTTGCGGACGGTACTGGCGAATTCCGGATCGCCGAACAGCTTGGCGAAGTTGTCCAGTCCGGACCACGTCGAGCCGCTCAGCCCCAGGAACGGCGAGTAGTCCATGAAGGCGATCGAGACGCCGGCCAAGGGAACGTAGTGAAACGCCAGGAAGTAGAGCATGCCCGGCAACAGCAGGAGATAGATCACCTTGTGCTGTCGCAGTGCATGCGCAAGTCGTCGCATCCGTCCGGAGGGCGGGGATGACTGCGAGCCCGGACGGCTCAAGGTCGTCGCGTCGGGATGAGTGACGACGACCTCACGGCCCGTCGTGTCCCTCCTCTGAACGGACGTCACGGCATCATCCTCTGTCTCGACCACCACGAACTTCAACGTTACAGTTGGCACGTTAACACCGGCGGGACGAGCCGTAAATAACAGTTTCGGCAAGACGGAGGCGTACGTGACAGGTCGGGCCGTGGTCGAAGTCGTTCGACAGAGCGGAGTGCAGGACGAGCGCGCGTTGCAGCAGGCACTGGACGAAGTGGCCGAGTCCGCCGGTGGGCGGGTGATCGTCGGTCCCGGGGAGTGGCAGCTCCGCGAGGCGCCGTTGCGGGTGCACGCCGGCACTCGTCTGACGCTCACGCCCGCGACGCGCGTCGTGCGGACAGGAGCGATCCAGACCATGTTGATCAACGGTCCCTACGGCGCCGGACGAACCGTCGGCGCTCATGACGGCCCCGGAAACATCATGGTCGAGGGCGGCATCTGGGATGTGAACGGCTTCGAGAATCCCCGGCCGTCCTTCGGCATGGTGTTCAACCATGCACGGGATGTTCAGGTTCGTGATCTCGAGATCCGGAACATGCCCGAGTGGCACGCCATCGAGACGAACTCGACCTACAACGTGACGATCTCCGGATGTCGCTTCGTCACCGGCATCGCTCGCGAACCGCACGCCTACCAGACCGAGGCGGTCAGCCTCGACCTGGCCGCACCGGGGTTGACGGCGTGGGGTGCCGAGGACAACACCCACAGCAGCCACGTCCGCGTGATCGACAACTTCTGCTCCGGCTATCCGACCTTCGTCGGCTGTCACACGGGGCATCCGAGCCTCCAGCACAGTTCGGTCGTGATCGCGAACAACACCGCCACCGACCTGTCGTGCTGGGCGGTCAACCTGACGAACACCAGCGCGGCTTCGATCACTGCGAACACCTTCTCCGGTACCGCCGCAGGAATCCGGATCAGGACCGGCGGTGACCGGCAGGTGACAGACGTCGCGATCACCGGCAACGTGGTGGCCTGCACCAGCGGACCCGCGGTCCACCTGGACGCCGCCGTCGGCGGGGAGATCGCGGCGACCGTCGTCAGCGGCAATTCGCTCAGCTCTCCGACGCTGCCGATCATCGAGCGAAGTGGCACAATAGATGCCGTGCTGGGGCCCAACGCGGGATACTTGTACGCCAAGGATGGCGAGCCGATGGCGAGCCGGGGCGTCTGATGCCGAGGATGTCCAGCGGTCCGACCCTCAAAGGGCTGGCGGCGATCATCGGCATCAGTCCGACCGCGGTCAGCATGGCCCTGAACGGTCGCCCTGGGGTGAGTGACGAGCTTCGGGAGCGCGTGCGAGCGGTTGCCGAAGAGCAGGGCTACCGTCCGAACTTCGCCGCACGCGCGCTCCGGGTCGAGCGCTCCAACATGCTCGGACTGATCAGCCGTAACCTGAGCAACCCCGGCTACCTGCGCCTGATCGACGGCTTCAGCGGTGCTGCCGAGGAGCGCGGCTACCAGGTCCTGGTCGGCACCTCGGATCTTGACCGGTCGCGCGAGACCAGCATGATCAAGGCCATGGCGAACCGGCAGCTCGACGGGCTGGCGATCGCGCCGATCGACGGCGAGGCCGTGCTGGCGACCTGGCGGGGCGAATCCGATCGTCCCGTGGTGCTGGTCAACTCGGCGCGCAGCGCGAGGTCATCGGCTGTGATGAGCATCCGCGGTAACGCGGCTCAAGCGGTCCGGTCGGCCGTTGACCATCTTCTCGAGCTCGGGCATCGCCGGATCGGCCTGCTCACCAATCCGGGGCTGTCGTCGGCATCGGAACGGGTGTCCTTGTTCCGCCGGCTGATGAAGGCCGCGGGGCTTCCGTCTCGGGTCATCTCCGGCAGCACTGCCGACGAAACGGTCGAGCGAGTGGTTCGCGCACTCTCCAGAGAGGATCGTCCGACCGCCATCATGACCGACAGCGACCTGCTGGCGCACCATGTCTACGATGCCGCGATCGAAGCCGGGCTCCGGATTCCCCGCGACCTCAGCGTCGTCGGTCATGACGATCTTCCGACATCGCACCTGCTCGGCCCGGCACTGACGACGATCGCGGTCGATCGCTTCGAGATCGGACGGCAGGCGGCGACGATGCTGATCGGCGCCCTGAACGGGGAAGAGATCGAGAGGCCTCATCGGGAGCTTCCCGTCGAGCTCAAGGTACGAAAGTCAACGGCCCAGCCGGCCGGGTGATCTCACCGGCTCGATCCGGTGCCAGGAGAGAGCCGGCCATCAGCACGTCCGGCTTGCTCTCACCGGACAGACCATTCCCCACTGCACCAGCCAGTGCCGACCGACGTCACGCCACGGACGCCGGCTGTTCGAGTCACGCGCCGGCACGACAGGAGAAGCATCCTCGATGCGCATCGCCCATATCACCGACATACACCTCCGAAGCCATATCCCTGGACACTCCACACTGCCGGTCCGGCGTAGTCGTACGGCTCCCGAGTTGCTGGCAGCCGCGCTCGACGACGCCCGCCGTCGTGGCGCCCATCTGATCGTGATCACCGGTGACGTGGTGGACGTTCCGGGATACCTGTTCGAACGCGAGCGTGATGCCGCCCGGGACCGGCTGGTCTGGCAACGGGTACGAGCGGACTATCGCCTCGTGCGACGGATGCTGGACGATTGCGGCATCGAGTGGATCGCCGTTCCCGGCAATCACGACAGCTATCGCATCCACGCCGAGGAACTGGGATCCGGACCATTCGTCCGTGACGTCGGAGGGCTACGCTTCGTCAGCTTCTGGGATCGCGAGTCGACCGGCAACGTGCCTCGTCGCACGCTGACCGAACGGGAGCGGTTCGACTCGTCCTTGCTCGACCCGGACACACGTCCGCAGGTCCATCTGCAGCATTTCGTCATCACGCCACGGTTGGACGAGGGCTATCCGCACACCTACGCGGAAGGTGAGGAGCTCCAGCAGCGGACCAGCGACTCCGGCCGGGTCGTGCTGTCCCTGTCCGGGCACTACCATCCGGGGGCCGAGCCGACCACGATCGGGTCGGCCACCTTCAGTGTCACGCCGGCACTTGTCGAGCACCCCCACCCGTACCGGATCTTCGACATCGCGCTCGACGGCGATCGAGCCGGCACCGTCCGGCATGCACAGGTCGATCTCGCAGGTGACGCACCCGCCCGGAAGGCGGTGTTCCTCGATCGAGACGGCTGCATCAACACGCTTGCGACCTACAGGCACGGCCCAGAGGCGATGCACCTGCTTCCGGCTGCCGCACCCGCGCTCCGGCTCCTGCGTGACCACGGTTACGCCCTGATCGTCGTGACGAATCAGTCCTGCGTCGGCCTCGGTTACGCGGAGCCGGCAACCCTGGACGAAGTGCATGATCGAATGTCTGAGCTGCTGGCCGACGAAGGCGTCACCCTCGATGCGATCTACAGCAGTCCGGTAGCCGGGGAACGTGCCGTTTCCGATCGGTACAACGTGGGTGACGCACCGAAGCCCAGCCCGGCCATGATCAGACGTGCGGCTGCCGAGCTGAACCTCGACCTGCCCAAGAGCTATCTGATCGGCGACCGGTCATCGGACATCGCGGCCGCACAGGCCGCCGGCGTCCGGCCGATTCTGGTTCGCACCGGCGACGGGCGGGCCGCAGAGCAAGCCTGGGGCGGCACTCCTGCCTGCTCCGTCGTCGATGATCTTGTAGCCGCGGCAGTCGAGGTGGTCGGCGGCCGACGATCTTGACGTGGGAGCACGCAGAAGAACGGCATGTTCACGTTCGGAGACACGCCGCCGGCGCCGGGCACGGCCGTCAGCCCTCTGAGGCCGCTTGATCGCGCAGGACGCTGGAGCCGGCCGGCGAAGGCGGGCCGGCTCCAGGGGGCGGGCGTCACATGGGATCAGACGCGGGTCCACTTCTGGTTGTTCGCGCCGTTACATGACCAGATGTGCACTGTGGTGCCGTTGGCGGTGCCGGCGCCGCTGACGTCCAGGCACTTGTTCGCCCCGACCGCGGTGATGCTGCCGTCGGCGTCGATGCGCCACTTCTGGTTGTCCTGGCCGTTGCAGTCCCAGATGATCACCGCGGTGCCGTCCGCCGTCCCGGCCCCGTTCACGTCCAGGCACTTGCCGCCATAAACCCGCAGCTCACCCGCGCTGGTCGAAGTCCACTGCTGGTTGGCCTGCCCGTTGCAGTCCCATATCTGCGCCTGCGCGCCGTTGGCCTGGGAAGCGCCGTTGACGTCCAGGCACCGGCCCGACCCCGCGCCCCGCAGCGCGCTCGTGCTGCCGGGGGACGAGCCGTCACCGTGCCCGACGCCCCTGCCGTTGAAGGTGATGGAGTCCACGTCGAACGAGTTCGCCGACGGCGCCTTGAACACGACGTGGACGTCGCGGGTCCCACCGGGGTCGGTGACCTGCACCGCGGGCAGCGACACGTAGGTGTTCCATCCCCCGGTCGCCGGTACGGGGCTGGAGGCGAGGAGGGGCCCGGTCGGCGAGTCGGCGTGCAGCTCGATGGACGCCCCGGTGTTGGACGGTGCCGAGACGCGGAAGGACACCGTGTCGATCCCGGACAGGTTGACCGGGCTGAAGGAGATCCAGTCATTGTTGGAGATGTCGCCGATGCGCCTACCGCCTTCGGCTCCGGACTCGTCGATGACGCGGATTCCGGACGAGCCGGTGAAGTGCTCGGCCTGCTTGTGTTTCGGCTGCAGGGTGAGGCCGGTGGAGCCCTTCAGGCCGCCGCTGTCGGTGTAGTCGGCGGACAGGACGTAGTAGACGTTGGAGGCCTCGTCATGGCCGGAGGCGGTGGTCGTGACCGTCCCGGAGCAACCGGTGTACTGGCCGGTGTCGTGGGCGTGCTGGTCATGGCCCAGTGCTGTGGTCACGTTGACCTTGCTGCAGTCGGCGGCGCCGTCCTCGGGGTCGGTGGCGTTCACCGCGTAGTCCACCTCGTCGCCGAAGTCGATGAAGCCGCCGTCGGGTGGTGCCGAGAAGGTCACCTCGGGGCGGGTGTTGCCGACGACGATCGGCAACGTGACGCTGCCGGTCTTCCCGCCGGAGTCCCGTACGGTCAGCCTGGCCGTGTAGGTCCCGTTGGCGGTGTAGGTGTGGGAGGGGTTGGCGCCGGCAGAGGTCCCGCCGTCGCCGAACTCCCACGCGTAGGTGATCGCGTCGCCGTCGGGGTCGGACGAACCGGCCGAGGAGAACGCCACCGTCAGCGGCGCCGTGCCCGAGTCGGGGTTGGCGCTCGCCTTGGCCAGGGGCGCGCGGTTCCCGGCCACGTAGTCGATCCGGTAGACGCTGTCGTCGGTGTTCGCGTGGCCGAAGCCGTTGCCCCAGTCGGCCATGTACAGGGCGCCGTCCGGACCGAACTTCATGTCGATCGGCGCATGCGGGGCCAGCTGTGCCGCCAGGGGGTTGATCTTCAGAAGGTTGCCCGAGGAGTCCAGCGGGAGTTCCTTGACGAAGTTGCGGCTCCATTCGTAGAGGAACGGCGTGCCGTCGAAATACTCGGGGAACTTGCGGTCGGAGTCGCTGGCGTCGTCGTAGCGGTAGAAGGGGCCGCCCATCGGGGCGGCGCCGCCGCAGCAGTCGATCTCGGGGAACTCGGCCGAGGCGTGGTAGTCGTACCACACGGTCGCGGGCTTGGCCGCGGGCAGATCGGTCAGGCCGGTGTTGTTGGGCGAGTCGTTGACCGGCGCCGAGCAGTTGAACTTCGCGCCGGAGGTGTTGGTGGCGAAGTTGTAGTCGTTGAACGGGATGTTGTCACCGACGCAGTACGGCCAGCCGTAGAAGCCAGGCTCCTTGATCAGGTTCCACTCGACGGTGCCCTCCGGACCGCGGTTGGGGTTCGCCGCGCCGGCGTCTGGGCCATAGTCACCCAGCGAGATCCACCCCGTCACCTGGTCGACCGAGAAGCGGAACGGGTTGCGGAAGCCCATCGCGTAGATCTCCGGCCGCGTCCTGGCGGTGCCGGGCGCGAACAGGTTGCCGGACGGAATCGTGTACGTGCCATCGGATTCGGGGTGGATACGCAGGATCTTGCCGCGCAGGTCATCGGTGTTGGCCGAGGACCGCTGGGCGTCGTAATGTTCCCGGCCCTGCCGCTCGTCGATCGGGCTGTAGCCGCTGGACCCGTTCGGATTGGTGTCGTCACCCGGGCCGATGTACAGGTTCCCGCCCGGACCGAACGCGAGGTAGCCGCCGGTGTGGCCGGGCTCGTCGACGTGGCGGTACGCCGGAACCTCGATCAACTTCTTCTCACTCGACAGGTCGAGGCTGGTGCCGTCGAAGGTGAACCTCGACACCCGGTTGACCTCGCCGCCGCCGGACGGCGAGTAGTTGACGTAGATCCAGCCGTTGGTCGTGAAGTCCGGATCCAGCGCCAGCCCGATGCCGCCGTCCTCGCCGCCGTCGTACACCGAGAGGGTGGCGATGACGCGCGTGCCCCCGCCGTCGGTGGGGATCAGGTTGACCTTGCCCGAGCGCGAGATGTAGAAGACCCTGCCGTCGGCGGCCACGTCGAGTTCCATCGGCTGGTCCGGCGCGCCGTCGAGGGTCACCTTCTGGTACCGGTCCGCGACGGTGCCGCCGCAGTCGCCCGGCGCCGCGCCCGCCGCCCACTTCACCCCGCCCAGCAGGTGCTGCTGGAAGAGCGACTCAGCATAGGAGGACGTCTGGTGGCCCATCGCGGTGGCCCACACCCGGCCGCCCTCCGGGTTGTGGCACCAGGAGATCGGGTGGTCGGCGCCCATCGCGTTCGGCCCCGCGTCATAGGTGGTCTCGTCCGCGGTCACCAGGACGTGCACCGAGCCCCGCATGTTCTTGTCGAAGTTGTACCACTCCTCCGGGCGCACCCACCGGTCCGGCAGCCCCTCCGTGGAGGGGTGGGCCTTGTCGGCCACCTTGGCGGTGCCCTGCAGGATCGCCGAATGAGCGGTCATGTGGGCGCCGGCCAGGACGACCTGGTCCCACCAGGGAAACTGCGACTCGATGTTCATGTCGGTGGCGTTGTGGATCGCGACGACGCCGTGGCCACTGCGCACGTAGGCCTGGAAGGCCTGACGCTGGGCGTCGTTGTCCCACACCATGCCGCTGGTCTGGAACATGATCACCGCGTCGTAGGTGTTCAGCGTCGTGGTCGTGAAGACGGCGGAGTCCTCGCTGTGATCGAGCTCGAAGTCGTGGTCGATCGCCAGCTGCTCGAACATCGCGACGCCCGCGGGGATGGAGTCATGCCGGTAGGCGCCGCTCGCCGTCTCGGTGAACAGCAGCACCCTGAACTGAGGTTCGGCCGCGTGCGCCACGTGCGGGGACAACGACATCACGAGCCCCGATAAGGCTGCGACCAGGGCGGTGAACAGGCGTGATCTTCGCATGAAGGATCTCCTGAGGGGGTGTCGGCAGCGGTCCGAGCCGGAGGGCTACGAGGGAGGACATGCGTCGTCTCGGCTCGCAAACGTACCCTTAAGCATGCTTATTTAGGGCTTTGATTCTCATCTTTTCGCATCTACTCCGCAGGCGCTTGGGCGGCGATCGGGAAACCGACAGGTGGAAGGCAGTGACGGCGATCCCGAAGCCGTCTCGATGCCCCCGTCTCGGCGGGATAAGTATGAAACTTTCAGCTCGCTGTCAGAGGGCGCGTAGGTAGGCGAGGCCGTCCACGGCCAGCGCGTCCTGGCTCTCCGCGAGGGGCCGCCAGATGGAGGCCGCGGTGGCGATGCTCAGGTTGTGCGCGGTGAACGACTCGATGACGAGCGGCCCCTGATAGCCGGTGTCGCGCAGGGCCCGGACGAAGCCCGGCCAGTCGAAACGGTCGGCCCCCGGCGTGCCGCGGTCGGTGCCGCACACCTGCACGTGCGCGATGCGGTCCGCCGCGTCCCGCACCGCCTGGGCGGGATCCTTCTCCTCGATGTTCATGTGGTAGACGTCGAGTGCCAGGTGGCAGTCCTCGGGCAACGCCTCGAGCGCCTGCTCGACGGTGTTGAGAAGGCTGGTCTCGTACCGGTTGAGCGGCTCGACCGCGAGTTTCACCCCGCGCTCGGCCGCATGGTCCAGAACGGGCCGCAGATGCTCGCGCAACTCGGCGTAGACCCTCCCGCGTTCGTCCGGCGAGAGCCGCCACGTACGGCCGACCGAGGCGTACGCCGGCCCTCCGATCACCGGGGAGCCGACGGCCACCGCCACGTCGACGCAGTGCCGCAGATAGTCCTGGGTGTCGCGGACGGTCTCCGGGGAGGCGGCCACGAGCTCCCGCCCCGGCGGCATGACCAGCACCACGGACGCGGCCAGCCCGTGTTCGGCCAGCACCGCCGCGGCCCTGTCCGGGTTCCAGTCGCCGGGTCGCTCGACCGGCAGCTCGATGACGTCGAAACCCCACCGGGCGATGCGGGGCGCGAGCCGCGCCAGGTCGTCGTCGGTCAGCGGGGAGACCCAGACCCAGGTGTTCACTCCGATGGAGAACATGGCGTACCTCTTCGTCGTCGGTTCGCGAAAGGAGCCGATCAGCTCTTCTTCCCGCCCCAGACCTCGGGGAAGCCGGGCAGGTCCTCACAACCGCACAGCGCGTAGTGCAGCGGCGGCATGTCGGGCTTGAGGTAGGCCGACAGGTTCTCGCTGGTGACCTTCGGCTGCGGCAGGTTCCACATCTCGGGCACCTCCTCGCCCTTGAGGATCTTCAGAGCGGCGATGATCGGGGTCCGCCACTGGTAGGTCGGGTACGTGGGCGCGACGGCGGTGAGGTCGGCGTCCTTCCACTTCTGCAGGAAGTCCTGCTGGTCCTCCCCGTTGATCGGCGGCACCGGCAGGCCGGCGTCCTCGAACGCCTCGATCGCGGCCACCGCCGTGGCACCGGCGTCCATCCAGACGCCGTCGATCTTGCCGTGCCGCTGGATGTAGTCGCTGACGATGCTCTTGGTCCTGGCGGCGTCACCGTCGGTGAACTCCACCCCCACCACCTGGAGGCGGCTCTTGTCGAACACCACCTTCGCCGCCGACCAGCGGGTCTCCAGGACGTCGACACCGGGCAGGATGCGCAGCGCCAGCACCTTCCCGCCCGCCGGCACCTTCTCGGCCAGGAACTCGGCGGCGTCGGCGCCGAAGGCGTAGCCGCCGATGGGCTTGATGAACGTCACCGGGCAGTCGGTCTCCACACCCCGGTCGAACACGATGACCGGCACCTTCGCGCAGGCGGCCGTCACGGCGGGGGTGAGCGTCGCCGTGGTGTTCGGCGAGACGATCAGGGCGTCGCAGCCCTTGGCCTGCAGCTCGGCGATGTCCGAGATCTGCTTGTCGTCCTTGCCCTCGGCATCCAGCGCGGTGAACTCCTCGATCTCCTCGTGCAGGCCCGCCTCCGCCTGCATCGTCTTCCACCCGACCTGGCGCCAGGGGTTGTTGACCGCCGCGTTGGAGAAGCACAGGTGGTACGGCCCGTCCTTCTTGTACTGTGCCGTGTCGATCATCTTCGGGTCGATGGCCTGCTCCCAGGGCTTGGCCGCGGGGCCCTGAGGCGTCTGGGAACGCATGGCCAGCTGGGCGTCGAAGTCCGCCTGCACGAAGAACTTCGACTGCGCTCCTGTGCCCGAGTTCCCGGCGCTCGTGGCGGGCGGCGCGGGTCGGGTGGTGTCCGTCGGCTTGTCGGTGGTGCAGCCGGCGAGGACGAGCACGGCTGACAGGGCGATTGCGGCCTCAAGGCGCGGCATGAGCGTCTCCTCTTCGGGGGGTGGACTTCCAGGGAAGTCGGATGGCTCCCGCCGCGACCGCGGCGATGATGATGACGCCCTGGACGGTGGACTCCAGCGCCCCCGAGATTCCGTACAGGTTGAGCAGGGTGAACAGCGCCTCCAGCGTGACGGCCCCGGCCATGGCGGCCGGCACGGAGCCGCGGCCGCCGCCGAGCACCACGCCGCCGAGAACGACCGCCGTGATGGCGGAGAACTCCAGTCCCTGGCCCGCCTGCGCCGAGACCCCGGCGAAGCCGCCGAGCAGGATCGCCGCGACGGCCGCGGACAGGCCGGAGAGCATGAAGGCGAGGATCCTGACCCGGTCGACCCGGACCCCGGACAGTGCCGCGGCACGCTCGTTGTCACCGGTGGCCATGAGGGTCCGGCCGAAGTCGGCGCGCATGAGCCAGATCGCCGCCCCGCCCACGGCCAGCAGGATCAGCACCGACCACGGCAGCGGCCCGAGGGCGCCGCGGCCGAACATCCGGAAGCCCTCCGACAGCGCGCCGCGTGGCGCGCCACCGGTCCAGAGGAAGACCGCGCCGCTGAGGACGAGCAGCATGCCGAGCGTCACGATGAACGACGGCACCCGCAGCTTGGTGGTGCCCACGCCGTTGACCAGCCCGACGAGCAGCCCGACGACGACCAGCAGGGCGAGGACCGGCCAGGTGGCGGACTCGTCGCCGTCGATGAGCCGCGCGGCGATCACCACCTCGGCCGTCACCAGCGAGCCGACCGACAGGTCGAACTCGCCGGAGACGATGACGAAGTACTGTCCCGCGGCGAGGATCACCAGCGGCGCGGCCCGCTTGAGGAACGCCAGGAACCCGGCGGGTTCCAGGAAGTGGGGATTGGCGACCGCGATCGCGGCCAGCAGCACCACGAGGACCGCGAGGATGGGTAGTGCGCGCTTCATGCCGACCGCCTCGCTCGGCGCCGGGCGTAGACGGCCACCGCGATGACGATGACCACGCCGCGGACCACGTCCTTGACGAAGGAGTTGACCTCGAGCTGGTTGAAGAGGGTGTCCAGGACGGCCAGCAGCAGGACCCCGCCCACGGTTCCGGCGACCCCGCCCTTGCCTCCGGCCAGCGCGGTCCCGCCGAGCACGACCGCGGCGATGGACTCCAGGTCATAGCCGCCATCGGTGCCCACCGTGGGCGCCCCCGCCCCGAGTCTGGCGGCCAGCAGCAGACCCGCGATGCCGGCGCAGACCGAGCACAGCACGTGGGTGATCACGATGACGCGGGCCGTACGGATCCCGGACAGCCGGGCGACCTCCTCGTCGCCGCCCACCGCGTAGATCCGGTATCCCAGCCGGGTCCTGCTCAGCAGGAACCAGGCCGCGACGGCCACGCCTGCCCAGAGCATGGCGGAGACGGGTACCGGCCCGACGCGGGAGTACCCGAGAAGCTGGAACGACTCGGGCACCCTGCCCGCCGGGCCGTCGTACAGGTGGTCGACGATGCCCTTGATGATCAGAGCGACGCCGAGTGTGGCGATGAAGGCGTGGACCTGGAGCCTGGTGATGACCAGCCCGTTGACCAGCCCCACGAGCGAGCTGATGACCAGCACCGCGGCGACCGCCGGCCCGATGTTGCCGTCCTGGCCCGCCATGATCTCCGCCGCGACCAGCGAGGACAGGCTGATCAGGTACGCCACGGACAGGTCGAGCGACCCGGCCAGGATCGCCAGCGTCTGCCCGATCGCCACGATGCCGAGTGCGGCGGACCGCTGCTGGATCCCGACGATGCTTTCCATGGTGAGGAACTGGCCGCCGTCGAGCGCGACGAGGGCCCAGCCGACCGCGACCAGGCCGAGCAGCGCGAGGAACACGACCTGCGAGGGTTCGCGCAGGTGAGCCGCCAGACCGCCGTGCGCCTGGCCGCGGCGGGCGCGCGTGAGCAGGTGCATTCATGCCACCTCTCCCGCGGCCAGGCGCATGATGGCCTCCTCGGAGGCCCCGGCCGGCAGCGCGCCCGCGACACGGCCGTCGCGCAGGACGACCACCCGATCGCTCATGCCGATGAGCTCGGGCAGTTCGGAAGAGATCATCATGATGGCCATGCCGTCGTTCGCCAGTTCGCGCATCAGGTCGTGGATGGCGGCCTTGGCCCCGACGTCGACTCCCCGGGTCGGCTCGTCGAACAGCAGCACCCGGGGCGCCATCGTCATCCATTTGACGAGCACGACCTTCTGCTGGTTGCCGCCGGACAGGTAGCGGACCTCCTGGTCCTGGCGCGCGGGCGAGAGGCGTACCCGTTCGAGCAGGTCGCGGACGCCGTCGCGGTTGCGTGGGCCCACCGCGCGGGCGACGAGCAGGACGTTGTCGCGCACGGACTGGCGCAGCGCGAGCCCTTCGGCCTTGCGGTCCTCGGTCACGAGCCCGATGCCCATGGCCACGGCTTCCCGGACCGAGCGCGGGCGCTTCGGGATCATCTCGCCCGTGGTGAACGGCTCCGCCCCGAAGATCGCTTTGGCGAGCTCCGATCTGCCGGATCCCTGCAGGCCCGCGATGCCGACGATCTCCCCGGCACGCAGTTCCAGGTCTATGTCGTGGAGCTTGTGGTTGCCGGCCGCGCGCAGGCTGAGCCGTACCTCGCCGGCACCTTCCGAGCGGGGCGGGAAGTAGGTGCCGAGGTCACGGCCCACCATCAGGCGGATCAACGCGTCGGGGGTCACCTCGCCGATCGGGAGCGTGGTGACGCGCGAGCCGTCCTTGAGCACGGTGACCCGGTCGGCGAGATCGAACACCTCGCGTAATCGGTGGGAGATGTACACGACGGCGACGCCGCGTTCCCTCAACCGCCCGATCAGCCGGTAGAGCAACTCGACCTCGTGCTCAGCGAGCGCCGCGCTGGGCTCGTCCATGACGACGAGCCGCGCGTTCACCGACAACGCCTTGACGATCTCGACGATCTGCTGCTGGGCGACCGACAGGCGCTTGACGGCGTCGCGGGGGCCGAAGGGATCCTCGCCCAGCTCGCCGAGGAGCCGCGCGGTCGCCTCCTCCATGGCGGCGCGGTCGACCAGGCCGCGTCTGACGGGCTCGCGCCCGAGGAACACGTTCTCAGCGACGGTGCGCTCGGGCAGCAGGTTGAACTCCTGGTAGATGATCGCGATGCCGGAGCGCTGCGCCTCGAGCGGATGGCCGAAGGAGACGGGCCGGCCGTCGATCTCGATCGTGCCCTCGTCCGGCGTGTGAACCCCGCAGATGATTTTCATCAGGGTGGATTTGCCCGCGCCGTTCTCGCCGACGACGGCGTGAACCTCGCCGGCCGTCACATCGAGGTCCACCCCGGACAGCACCCGCACGCCGAGGAAGCTCTTGCCGATGCCGCGCATGCTCAGCATCCGGTCAGCCTCCCCGCCCCCGGTGACCCCCGGGCGTGCACGGCAGGCAGCGAGGAGTAGGCGCCGTCCCTGCTCGGGGGCCATCGGCAGGTTTCAGGCCCATATCCGTCATGTTGCGGGATGCTAAGCGGGCTTATGTCGATGGTCAAGCAAAAGTCGGCCGCCAGCGCGACATAATTATGGAGCCGCGACGGGTGGCGTCCCCATGAAGAGCGGGTGTCGAGTACGCCCGACACGGCGGACCGGCGGCGATGGCCGTGGGCGGCAGATGATAAGACAGCAATAAGCCTACTTATGCTTGACCATCGACAAAAATAGCTTTTACCATCGCGGAGACTTACCTACTGGATGCCTTCGCATGCGGGGTAGTCCCGGCACGATGGAGCTTTCATGGACAAGCTCGGTGTGTGGCTTATCGGGGCACGAGGATCCGTGGCGACCACTGCCATCGTGGGCGCCGCGGCCATCAAGGCGGGAGCGGCGTCCCCCCGTGGATGCGTGAGCGAGTCCGCCGGCTTCCCCGGGCGGCTGGTTCCGCTGACCGACCTGATCTTCGGCGGCCATGACGTCGCCGGGACCTCCTTACGCAAGCGCGCCGAACAGCTGGGCAGAGCAGAGGTCATATCGCCGGACTTACCGGGATTGCTCGCGCCCGATCTGGACGCCGCCGACGCCGAGATCCGGCCGGGCTACGTCCCCGGTGACGGCGGCCGGGCCGCGACCCGGCTGATCGACGACATCGCCGGCTTCCGCGCCCGGCACGGGCTGGCCCGGGTGGTCGTCGTCAACGTGTCGTCGACCGAACCCCCGGCGGATCCGCGCCCCGAGTTCGGAAGGCTGGCCGATCTCGAGGAGCGGCTCGCCGTAGGGGACGACGTCCTGCCGCCGAGTTCGCTGTACGCCTATGCGGCGTTCCACGCGGGGTGCGGCTATGTGGAGTTCACCCCCTCCACCGGGCCGACCCTGCCCGCCCTGGCGGAACTCGCCGCCCAGCGGCGCGTGCCGTACGCGGGACGCGATGGAAAGACCGGCGAGACCCTGGTCAAGAGCGCCCTGGCGCCCATGTTCGCCGACCGGGCGCTGCGCGTCCGCTCCTGGTCCGGGCTCAACCTGCTCGGCGGCGGCGACGGGGCGACACTCGCCGATCCTGCCGCCAGGTCCAGCAAGCGGCTCTCCAAGGACCAGGTCGTCGCGCAGGTCCTGGGAGGACCCGTGGAGGGTGAGACGCACATCGACTACGTCCCGGACCTCGGAGAGTGGAAGACCGCCTGGGACCACGTGAGCTTCGAGGGCTTTCTCGGCGTCCGGATGACGCTGCAGTTCACCTGGCAGGGCTGCGATTCGGCGCTGGCCGCTCCGCTCGTCCTGGACCTGGCCCGGCTGGTCGCCCGCGCGCACGAGAAGGGGCGGCACGGCGTCCAGCCCGAGCTCGGGTACTTCTTCAAGAGCCCGCTGGGGACGGGCGAGCACGCCCTGGCGGCCCAGTACGCCCGGCTGCGCGCCTTCGCCGAGGAGCTGTCATGAGGGCGCTGCTCGAACTGGTCCGCGCGCCCGCCGCGCTGTCGGTGCCGGGGGACACCATGGCGGGAGCCGCCGCCGCGGGGCGGCGCCCGGCACCCGGCCTGGCCCTGGCGTCGGTGCTCGTGTACTGGTCGGGAATGGCGCTCAACGACTGGGCGGACCGTGAGGCGGACGCCGTCGAGCGTCCCGAGCGCCCGATCCCGTCGGGCCGGGTCCGCCCGGGCGTCGCGCTCGGGCTCGCGGCCGCCCTGACCGGCGCGGGCCTGTCCACCGCCGCCCTCGCCGGCGGCCGTCGCGGTCTCGCCGTCGCCGGCCTGCTGGCCGGCGCGGTGTGGGCCTACGACCTGCGCCTCAAACGGACGGTGGCGGGACCGGCGGCGATGGCGGCCTGCCGCGTGCTCGACGTGCTTCTGGGCGCGGGCGAGCAGGCGAGGTCCGCGGTGCCGGCAGCGCTGGCGATAGGCGCGCACACCTACGGGATCAGCGTCCTCGGCCGCGCCGAGGTGACGGGGGCGACCCGCGGGACCGCCGAGCGCGCGCTCGTGGCCAGCACCGTGGCGGCCGGGCTCGCGGCCGCCTCGTGCGTGCGGGGCGGAGCCACCGCCCGGACCGGAGCGGGCGTCCTCATCGCCGGCTATCTCGCCTCCACCCTTCCGGTCCAGGCCGGGTTACGGACCCTTCCCGACCCCGAGAACGTGCGGCAGGCCGTCCGCCTGAGCATTCTCGGCCTGATCCCGCTCCAGGCGGCGGCGGTCGCCGGTGGCGGACGGTTCGCGATGGCGGGCGCGCTGCTGTGTTCGCTCCCCGTGGGAAGGTGGCTCTCATCCCGGCTGGCGACATCGTGAGGTGGGCCTACTGCACCAACGGCTTCTCCGGCCACCGGCTTCCCGAGGCGCTCGCGGTCCTGGCCGACCTGGGGTACACCGGTGCGGCCATCACGCTCGACCACGGTCATCTCGACCCCCACTCCCCCGGGCTGGCCGCGGAGGTGTCCAGGATCGCCGGGATCCTCGATCGCCTCGGCCTCGCTGCCGTCGTCGAGACGGGCGGGCGCTACACCCTCGATCCCCTGCGCAAACACCATCCGACCCTCATCAGCGACGGCGCCGGGCGCAGAGCGGAGTTTCTCATCACGGCGATGCGCGTCGCCGCCGACCTGGGCGCTCCCGTGGTGCACCTGTGGAGCGGCGTCCGGCCCGACGGCGTGCCGGAGGAGGAGGCGTACACGCGGCTGGCCCGCCAGTGCGCACGACTGCTCGACGAGGCCGATCAGGTGGGCGTCACGCTGGGATTCGAACCCGAACCCGGGATGCTCGTCGCCGACCTGGACGGCTTCGAGCGGCTGCGCGCGATGCTCGGCGCCCCTA
This sequence comes from Nonomuraea sp. NPDC049378, assembly GCF_055586745.1. NCBI lineage: Bacteria > Bacillati > Actinomycetota > Actinomycetes > Streptosporangiales > Streptosporangiaceae > Nonomuraea > Nonomuraea sp. NPDC049378. The sequence continues at coordinate 79,106 of NZ_JBVJHP010000020.1, read as the reverse complement.
CCCGGTTCGGTCTCACCCTCGACATCGGGCACTGTCACTGCATCGAGCGGGAGGACCTGGACACCTGTGTCCGGCGGGCGCTGCCGTACGCCGTGCACGTGCAGATCGAGGACATGCGCCGGGGGGTCCACGAGCACCTGGAATTCGGCGAGGGTGAGATCGACTTCGCGCCGGTGCTCGCCGCTCTGCACGGCTACCCGGGTTTGGTGGCCGTGGAGCTGGCCCGGCACAGCCATGCGGCCCCGCAGGTCGCCCGCCGATCGATCGACTTCTTGAGGAGGGCACATGAAGGAGCCGGCACAGGAGTGGCTGGCCCAGGCCGCCCGGCAGGTCAAAGCTGACCCGCAGGCGATCCACCGGCTCTTTCCGCAGGCCGAACGGCGGGGCGGCCCGGGCGCCCGGCACGCGCTGCTCGGCGCGCTGCGCGGCCGCCACGCGGTGATCCGGAGCCTGTACGAGGCCGGCGACAGCGGTGAGCGGCTGGCGATTCTGACCGTCCTGCACGAGCTCGACCTGGAAGGCACGGCGGTCGCGCTGGTGGAGGACGCGCTTCGCAGCAATGACGCGCGGCTGGTCGCCGCGGCCCTCGGCCCGTACGGCTCGGCGTGGCTGGGCGACCACTCCTTCCGGCAAGGGGTGCTCAAGTGCGTCTTCATGTCGATCCCCCTGGTGGCGGTGGCCGAGCTGGACCGCCGTTTCGACGCCGAGCTGGCCCGGATGTTGTCGGAGTACGCGGCGGAGTTGCGGGCGGCCGGCCGGCCCGTCCCGCGCGACGTCCTGGAGAGGATCTGAATGCGCATCTTCGACCCCCACGTCCACATGACCTCCCGGACCACCGACGACTACCAGCGCATGCACGCCGCGGGGGTCCGGGCCGTCGTCGAACCCGCCTTCTGGCTGGGGCAGCCCCGTACCCATGTGGGCAGCTTCCTCGACTACTTCGACGCGCTGCTCGGCTGGGAGCCCTATCGCGCCGCGCAGTACGGCATCCGCCACCACTGCGCGCTCGCGCTCAACCCGAAGGAGGCGAACGATCCGCGATGCGCGGCGGTGCTGGCCGAGTTGCCGCGATACCTGCTGAAGGACTCCGTCGTCGCGGTCGGCGAGGTCGGCTACGACTCGATGACGGCAGAGGAGGAACGGGCGTTCGAGGCGCAGCTCGCCCTGGCACAGGAGAATGATCTTCCGGTACTCGTGCACACCCCGCATCGGGACAAGGCCGGGGGCACCCGCCGGACGCTCGACGTGGTGCGGGCGGCCGGGACGCCCCCCGCGCGGGTGCTCATCGACCACCTCAACGAGGTGACCGTCGGCATGGTCGCGGACTCGGGCTGCTGGATGGGGTTCTCCATCTACCCGGACACCAAGATGGACCCGGACCGGATGGTGACCCTGCTCAAGGAGTACGGCACGGACAGGATGCTGGTGAACTCGGCCGCCGACTGGGGGCGCAGCGATCCGCTGAAGACGCGCGAGGTGGCCGACGTCATGCTCGCGGCCGGCTTCGGCGAGGACGACGTGGATCGGGTGCTGTGGCGCAATCCGGTCGCCTTCTACGGGCAGAGTGGCCGGCTTGACCTCGAGAGCGGCCCCGTAGCAGGCCCTGTAGCCGGCCCTGACTACGCCGGCAACACGATCAAGCGGGGCTGAGCATGCGGCTGCGCCATGCGGGCGGCTCGACGGTGCACCTGTCCTACTGCACCAATGTCCACGCCGCGGAGGATCTCCCCGGCATCCACGGTCAGCTGTCCGGCGTCGCGGCGCGGGTCAGGCGCCTGCTCGGCGTCGAACGGCTCGGGCTCGGGCTGTGGCTGTCCCGGCACGCCGCCGCGGACCTCACCGCCCGGCCCGGGGAACTCGCGGCGCTGCGCGAGCGGCTGACCGCGCTCGGGCTGGAGGTCGTGACCCTCAACGGGTTCCCCTACCGCGGCTTCCACGACGAGATCGTGAAGTACCGCGTCTACACCCCTGACTGGGCCGACGCGGAGCGGCTGCGCCACACGCTCGGGCTCGCCGGGATCCTCGCCTCGCTGCTGCCGGACGACGTCACCGAGGGCACGATCTCGACCCTGCCTCTCGCCTGGCGGACCGGGTGGACGAGAGAGAAGGCGGCGGCGGTGATGGCCAATCTCGACGCGGTCGCCGAGGGCCTGCGCGCGCTGGCCGGCCGTACCGGCAAGGTGATCCGGCTGGGCTTCGAGCCGGAGCCCGGCTGCATCGTCGAGACGACGTCCCAGGCGGGCGCCCTGCTGAGTGACGTGGACCACGACCACCTCGGTCTCTGTCTGGACGCCTGCCACATGGCCGTGGGTTTCGAGGAGCCTGACGCGGGCGCCGCCTGCGGGTTGCCGATCGTGAAGCTCCAGGCGTCGTGCGCGTTGGTGGCGCCGCCGCGGGCGCAGCGGGCCCTGGCCGCGTTCGACGAGCCCCGCTTCCTCCACCAGACGCGCTCGGCCAGCGGATACACCGACGACCTGGGCGAGGCCCTGGCCGGTGGCCTGCCCGCGGACGAGAGCTGGCGGGTGCACTTCCACGTCCCGCTGCACGACGCGCCGCCCCCTCCGCTCGCCACCAGCGCCCCCTACCTGCGGGACCTGCTGGAGGCACTCCTCGGCAGGGAGCGTCCGCTGACCAGGCACGTCGAGGTGGAGACCTACACGTGGAACGTGCTTCCCGGCGCGCCGGCCGACATCGCGCACGGCATCGCCGCCGAGCTCCACTGGATGCGGGCGCAGCTGGCCGCCCTCGGGCTGAAGGAGACGTGGTGACTCCTCCGCTCCCTGAAGGGAGCGGCTTCTCGCTAAGCCGCTTGCGCAGCCTGGCGAAGGGCAAGCCCTGCCCTCACGATGTTGACCGCCGCGTTGACGTCGGCGTGCGCGGTATGACCGCACGCCGTGCAGGCGAACGCGGCTTGGGTGACGCGGTTCTCCTTCGCGCTGTGCCCGCAGCGGGCGCAGGTGCGGGAGGTGCCGGCGGGGTTCACCGCGATCAGCTCTCGACCGGCGCTTTCAGCCTTGTACGCGAGGATCGTCAGGAACACCCCCCAACCCGCGTCCAGAATGCTCCGGTTGAGGCCGGACTTGGCCGCGACGTTGCGGCCGAGGGCTTCGATCGTGCCCGCCGCCGAGCGGGTCATGTGCGCGATCCGCAGGTCCTCGTGCACGATCACATCATAGGCGCGGACCAGGGCGAGCGCGGCCTTGTGCGCGCCGTCCAGACGTTGCCTGCGCACCCTGGCGTGCAGCGCGGCCACGCGGGCCACCGCCTTACGCCGCCGCTTGGAGCCCCGTTCCTTCCGGGCCAGAACCCGCTGCGCGTCCGCCAGCCGGTCAGCGGACGCGGCCAGGTGACGGGGGTTGCTCAGATGCTGTCCGTCGCTGGTCGTGACGAGGGACGCCACGCCCATGTCGATCCCCGCGACCGCGCCGGTGGCGGGCAGCGGTCCGGCGGGCACGTCGTCGCACGACAGCACCACGAACCACCGGCTGCCTTCCCGCTTCACCGCGATCGTCTTCACCCGGCCCTTGACCGCGCGGTGCCGGTGGACGCGGACATGCCCGACCCCCTGAAGGCGCACGTAGGTGACGGTCGGGTGCTCGGGCTGGGAGTCCCACCGGCAGCCGTCGCCGTCCTTCGGCCACTCGACCGTGTCGAACCGGCCGCGCCCCTTGAACCGCGGAAAGCCCGGCGCGCGACCCTCGCCGACCCGCTTGAAGAACGCGCGAAACGCCTTGTCGAGCCGTCGCAGCGTGGCCTGCTGGTAAGAGAACGACCAACGCCCCTGCCCGTCCGCATCATCGGCGCGGATGTGTTTCAGCTCGGCCGACTGCTCGCCGTACCGGACACTCACCCCCGCCCTGGCATAGGCGGTACGGCGGTGCTCCAAAGCGGCGTTGTACAGCGTGCGGTGATCCTCCACACACGCCGCCAGCGCCGCCGCCTGCCGGGCGGTGGGGCGCAGCAGGAACTTGAACGACCTGCGCACACCCCACCCCCCCATCACGTTCGGTAACAACACCGCCACGATATCGGCTGGCGCCGACAAAACCAGGAAGGACATCCGTGATGCGCGGACCCGACAAGTCAGGGCACGCTCGGGCCTTGACGGCCCTCCCGCTCCCGATTCACCCGTCGCCCCAAGACGACGGTCCCCTCGGGAGACTCTGATGGCACCGCTGATCGTGATCAATGTGGTCGGGCTCACCCCGCGCCTTCTCGCGCACATGCCGAACGTGGCGAAGGTGGGCTCGGCGGCCGCGCTGCGGCCCGTGCTGCCCGCCGTCACCTGCTCGATGCAGGCCACCCTGCTGACCGGTTCGATGCCCCGCGACCACGGCATCGTGGGAAACGGGTGGTATTTCCGGGATCTCGGCGAGGTGCTGCTGTGGCGCCAGCACAACGCGCTCATCCAGGGCGACCAGCTGTGGACCGCCGCGACCGGCCTGCGCACCGCCAACGTCTGCTGGTGGTACGCGATGGGCGCGCCGACCGACCTGCTCGTCACCCCGCGTCCCGTCTACCACGCCGACGGCCGCAAGTCTCCCGACTGCTACACCCGCCCGCCCGCACTCCACGACGACCTCGAGGCCGCGCTGGGGCCGTTCCCCCTGTTCACCTACTGGGGACCCAACGCGGGGATCGCCTCCTCCGAATGGATCATCGCCGCGGCCCGCCGCATCCTGGCCCGCGAACGGCCGGATCTGCTGCTGGTCTACGTGCCGCACCTCGACTACGACCTCCAGCGGTACGGCCCCGCCGGTCCCGAGGCGATCGCGGCCGCCCGCGCCGTCGACGCCGCGCTGGCTCCGCTCCTGGCCGAGGACGCCGAGGTGGTCGTGCTCTCCGAATACGGCATCACCCCGGTGTCCCGCCCGGTGGACGTCAACCGGGCGCTGCGCACCGCTGGTCTCCTGGAGGTCTACGTCCAGGCCGGGATGGAGTACCTCGACCCGTGGACGTCCCGGGCCTTCGCCGTCGCCGACCACCAGGTGGCCCACGTGTACGTGCGCGACCCCGGCGACCTCGACCGCACCCGGGCCGTCATCGCCGAACTGGCCGGCGTGGACGAGGTGCTCGACCAGGCGGGGAAGGCGAAGTACGGGCTCGACCACGAGCGCGCCGGCGAGCTCGTCGCGGTGGCGGAGCCCGACGCCTGGTTCACCTATTACTACTGGCTCTCCGACGACCGCGCTCCGGATTTCGCCAGGCTCGTGGACATCCACCGCAAACCCGGCTACGACCCCGCCGAGTTGTTCATGGACCCGCGCGATCCGTTCGTCAAGCTGCGCGCGGGGGCGGCGCTCGCCAGGAAGAAGCTGGGGTTCCGGTACACGATGCGGGTGGTGCCGCTCGACCCGGCTCCGGTGCGGGGCAGCCATGGCCGGCTGCCGGATCTCCCCGACGACGGACCGCTGATCATCGCTCCCTTCGACCGTGACTCGTACGAGGCGACCGAGGTCAAGGGAGTCCTGGCCTCCCTGGCCGCCCGGGCAGGACGCTGACCGCGCACCGGCACCGCGGTCGCGGTCGCTGCGCCCCGTGGCTCGCGCGGCCCCGGTCGAAGGGCCGCGCGAGGGTGTGGCCGAGAGCCTCAGACGCGGGTCCAGCGCTGGTTGGCTCCTCCGGTGCAGGCCCAGATGCGCGCCCTGGTGCCGTTGGCGGTGCCGCTGACGTCCAGGCACTTGTTCGCCCCGACCGCGGTGATGCTGCCGTCGGCGTTGACGCGCCACTTCTGGTTGTCCTGGCCGTTGCAGTCCCAGATGATCACCGCAGTGCCGTCCGCCGTCCCGGCCCCGTTCACGTCCAGGCACTTGCCGCCATAAACCCGCAGCTCACCCGCGCTGGTCGAAGTCCACTGCTGGTTCGCCTGGCCATGGCAGTCCCAGATCTGCGCCTGCGCGCCGTTGGCCCGCGAGGCGCCGCTGACGTCCAGGCACCGGTTCGACCCCGCACCCCGCAGCACGCTCGTGCCGCCCGGCGTGCCGGCCAGTTCCTTGATGCGGATGTTGCGGAAGGACACCACGTCTCCGGACCCGTGGTTCTGGATGCCGATGTGGCCCTGCTGGAGCGAGCGGACCGGATCCGTGTTGGTGAAATCGTTGATTCTGCTGCCGTTCAGGAACACCTGCAGCCGCTCACCCTCCACCAGCAGCTCGTAGGTGTTCCACTCCCCCGGAGGGTTCAGCGCCGCGTCGCGGGCGGCGAGGTCGGCGGCCTGGATACCGTAGATCGCCCCGGTCGTCCTGTCCGCGGTGTCGGTCGCGTCGATCTGCACCTCGTATCCGGTGTCGAGCGCCGCGTCGGGGTCGCCGGTGGCCGGGAACCCGACGATCACGCCGGAGTTGGAGTCGCCGGTCATCTTCCAGTCGAGCTTGAGGGAGTAGGAGCTGAACTCCTTGGAGTCGTACCACAACATCCCCATGCCGCCCTGGGAGGTCAGCGTGGCGTCACTGTTGGCGAACGACCCCGGCCCCGCCTGCGACCAGCCCGTCGTCGAGCCGTTGTACAACGTCGTGTACCCGGTCTCCGGGCGGCAGTCGGCGTTGGCGGCCCCGGCCGCGTACCGGATTCCGCCGAGCAGCAGCGTGCGGAAGCTCGGATCGGCGTACGACTCCTGGGTGTGTCCCAGGCCGGTGTAGAACGCGCGGCCCGAGGACTGTGGCCGGCACCACGTGATCGGGTGATCGCCCATGCCGCCGCCGCTGTAGCTGCCCTCGTCCAGGCTCTGCAGCACCCGGACGTTCGGGCGCGGGTTGGAGCGGTAGTTGTACCACTCGTCGGTGCGTGACCAGGCCGCCCCGAGGTGGGCGGTCGCGGCGTGTGCCCGGTCCTCGTTCCGTACGGTGGCCTGCTGGATCGCCGGGTGGTTGCTGAACCAAGCTCCCATGAGCTGCCCGTAGTACGGCCAGTCGTACTCGGTGTCCGCGGCCGCATGCACCCCGACGTAACCGCCTCCGCCGTTCACGTACGTCTGGAAGGCGGCCTGCTGGGTGTCGTTCAGCACGTCACCGGTCGTGTTGAGGAACACCACCGCCTGGTACTGGGCCAGGTTGGCCGCGCTGAAGGCGCCCGAGTCCTCCGTCGCGTCGACGGCGAAGTCGTCGGCGGCCCCCAGGTCGCGGATGGCCTGGATCCCGGTGGGGATCGAGTCGTGCCGGAACCCGGCCGTCTTGGAGAACACCAGCACCTTGAAGGCGGCGGCCTGGGCGGGGATGGCGGGGATCACCGTCGCGGCGGCGATGATCGCCACCACCGCCACGGACAGCCGTCGCAGCACGGAGGGCGTTCGGTCGCTCCCCGCGGTGCGCCCGGGCGCGGAGGGGGTCGGATGTCGCAGCATGGTTGTCCCTTTCAGAGGCGGGTCCAGCGCTGGTTGGTTCCTCCTGTGCAGGTCCAGATGCGCGCCCTGGTGCCGTTGGCGGTGCCGCTGACGTCCAGGCACTTGTTCGCCCCGACCGCGGTGATGCTGCCGTCGGCGTTGACGCGCCACTTCTGGTTGTCCTGGCCGTTGCAGTCCCAGATGATCACCGCGGTGCCGTCCGCCGTCCCGGCCCCGTTCACGTCCAGGCACTTGGTGCCGTAGACGCGCAGCTCACCCGCGCTGGTCGAGGTCCACTGCTGGTTGGCCTGCCCGTTGCAGTCCCAGATCTGCGCCTGCGCGCCGTTGGCCTGCGAGGCGCCGTTGACGTCCAGGCACCGGCCCGACCCCACACCCTCCAAGGCACTCGTGCTTCCCGAGGGCGGGGTGCCGGTGTCGAGGGTGAAGGCGTCCACGTCGAACAGGTAACCCTGTCCGGTCGGACCGCGGAAGACCAGATACAGCGTCGTCGTGCCGGCCGGCGCGCCACTGAGGTTCGCCGAGACGTCGGTGAAGGTGTCCCAGCCGCCGGTGCTCGCCACGTCCGCCGTTCCCAGCAGCGTGCCCGTCGCCGAGCCCGCCCGCACCTCGATCCTGCCGCCCGCACCGGCCGAGGACACCCGGGCCGTGATGCTCGTCGCGTTCGCCAGGTTGTACGGCTGGAAGGAGATCCAGTCGCCGTCGTCGGTGAAGCCGACCGTCTCGCCGCCTTCCGCGGTGGCGTGCTCGGCCGTCTGGATGCCCTGCTGGGCGCCGAAGTGCTCAGCCTGCCGGTGCCGCGGCTGGAGCGTACGGGCGCTGGTGGAGGTCAGATCGCCCTTGTCGGTGTAGGAGGCCTCGAAGACGCCGTAGATGTTGGCCGCGGCGTCGTGCTCACCGTCGACCGGCACCGCGATGGAGCCCGAACAGCCGGTCCTGGAGGTGATCTGGTGGCGGTGGCTGTCGTGGCCGAGGAAGTAGGCGACGGTGACCTCGTCGCAGTCGATCGTGCCGTCCTCCGGGTCGCTGACGGTGACCTGGAAGGGCACGGTGTCTCCGAAGGAGAACAGTTGCCCGTCGGCAGGGGTGGTGAGGCTGACCGTCGGCGCGGTGTTGCCGACGGTCACGATCACGCTCGCCGTGCCGGTGAGACCCTGCGGATCCCGGACCGTGAGCGTCACCGTGTAGGTGCCGTTCGTGGTGTAGGTCTTGCTCGGATTCGCCGCCGTGGAGGTGGTGCCGTCACCGAAGTCCCACGAGAAGCTCAGCGCGCCGCCCTCCGGATCCGAGCTGCCCGCCGAGGAGAAGGTCACCGCCAGCGGAGCCGGTCCCGACGTCTTGTCGGCGGACACCTTGGCGATCGGATTGCGGTCGGCGCTGCCGATGTACTCGATGCGGTACAGCGCCTGGTTGTTGTTCCCGGTGCCGTAGTCGAGGACGTACAGGGCCCCGTCGGGGCCGAAGGCCATGTCCATCACCTGCGTCCCCGACCAGGGGAACGCCGAGATCTCCCCGTAGGCGCCGTCCGACCTGACCTCGATCGCCTTGATCCACCGCCGGCCGTACTCACCGGCGAAATACCGCCCGTCGAGCGCCTGGGGGAACTTGACGGCCGAATTCAGGTTGGGGTCGTAACGGTAGACCGGGCCACCCATCGGCGACTCCGACCCGGAGCCGAACTCCGGCGGGCTTCCGGCGTCCCCCGCGTACCGGATCCAGGCCGGCTTCGCCGGGGGCAGCGCGGTCAGGCCGGTGTTGCGGAAGGAGTTGTTGGCGGGGCCGCCCGCGCAGTCGTACTTCGGACCGGTGCTGTTGGTGGCGAAGTTCCACTCGTTGTAGGTCTCGCTGGTGGTGTTCGTGCCCGTGCAGTACGGCCATCCGTAGTTGCCGGGCCCGGTGATGCGATCGAACTCCACCTGCCCGCTCGGCCCGCGGCTGGAGTTGGTCACGCCCGCGTCGGGCCCGTAGTCGCCGAGATAGACGACGCCGGTCGCCTTGTCCACGCTCATCCGGAACGGGTTGCGGAAGCCCATCGCGTAGATCTCCGGCCGGGTCTTCGCCGTCCCCGGCGGGAACAGGTTGCCGCCGGGGATCGTGTAGCTGCCGTCGGGCTGCGGTTTGATGCGCAGGAGCTTGCCACGCAGGTCGTTGGTGTTGGCGGACGAGCGCTGGGCGTCGTACTGCGGGTTGCGGTTGGTCCGCTCGTCCAGCGGGGAGTAGCCGCTCGACTCGAACGGGTTGGTGTCGTCGCCGGTGGTCAGGTACAGGTTGCCGGCGGCGTCGAAGTCGATGTCCCCGCCCACGTGGCAGCACTGGCCACGGTCGTTCTGCACCCGGAGGACCACCTTCTCGCTGCTCATGTCGAGGGTGCCGTCCGTCTTGAGGGTGAACCGGGACAGGTAGAGCTCGCCCTTCCACTGGTCGAACTGGTCCTGCGTGCCGGTGCTCGGCGCATCGCCGTTCGGCGTGCTCAGCCGCGGGGAGTAGTAGAGCCAGAGGTGCCGGTTCGACGCGAAGCCGGGGTCGACCGCCACTCCCTGGAGGCCCTCCTCGTCGTGGGTGTAGACGTTGAGCCTGCCGGCCACCGTCGTGTCGCCGTCGACGTCGGTGACCCGGACCGTGCCGTCGCGCGCCGTGTGCACCACCGACCGGTTCGGCATCACGGCCAGCGACATCGCCTCACCCAGTTCCGCGCCACCCGACGCGAGGGACACCTGCTGGTAGTCGGACGCCGGGATGTCGAGGGCGTTCGCAGGGCAGGCGTTGAGCGCGAGCGCTCCGGGCATGATGAGCGCCATCGTGGTCAGCAGGGTGAGCCACGGACGTCGGGACATGAGTGTTCCCTCCTGCAGCAGGAAGACCGGTCAGGGCGAGGTGCCCGGGATTCTGCTCCGTGGCCGGAGGAGTGCCCCCTCCGGCCACGTCGGGAGACGAGGATCGTCGTCAGGCGGACGGTGTCAGGGGCTGGTCCACTTCTGGTTGGCGCCGCCGTGACAGCTCCAGATGTGCACTTCGGTGCCGTTGGCGGTGCCGGCGCCGCTGACGTCGAGGCACTTGTTCGCCCCGACCGCGGTGATGCTGCCGTCGGCGTTGACGCGCCACTTCTGGTTGTCCTGGCCGTTGCAGTCCCAGATGATCACCGCGGTGCCGTCCGCCGTGCCCGCCGCGTTCACGTCCAGGCACTTGGTGCCGTAGACGCGCAGCTCACCGGCGCTGGTCGAGGTCCACTGCTGGTTGGGCTGCCCGTTGCAGTCCCAGATCTGCGCCTGCGCGCCGTTGGCCTGGGAAGCGCCGTTGACGTCCAGGCAGCGGCCCGACCCCACCCCCTTGTACGCGCTCGTGCTCCCCGGAGGCCGGTCCTGGGGCCCGGCGGACGCCATCACGGCCTGGGCGCCGGCCGGCCAGGCGCCGTTGGTGACGGTGACGTTGTTGTTCACCACGTTGCCGCGGTCGCCGTTGGTGACGTTGGTGCTGCCGTTGGTCGACCAGTTGCCGGTGACGGTGAAGTCGCCCATGTTCTCGCCGTACCAGTAGTTGGCGGTGGCCCAGGTGCCGGTGTTCGACAGCACGTTGTTCCTGACGGTGTAGTGCCGCGAGCCCTCGTCGAAGTAGATGCCGAACCAGCCGTTGGTGCGCAGGCAGTGGTTGTCGCTGATCACCGCGCCCGGGTTCCACGACAGCGTGTAGATGCAGCCGCCGTCGGTCATCTGCTGCATGACGTCGTGCACGTAGTTGCCGATGAGCCGGTTGCCGGAGGCGGTGGTGGCCGTGGTGTAGCGCGGCTGGAAGTCGTACAGGCCGCGGTCGGCGTAGTGGGTGCTGCCGCCCGGCTCGTTGGCGCCCCAGCCGTACCCGATCGACATGCCGGTGTACGGCATGTTGTAGACCTCGTTGTGGGACACGTCGGTGCCGGTGACGTAGGTGGTCAGGACCGAGACGACGCCCCGGTGGTCCAGGCCGAGGTCGTGGATGGTGTTGTCGCTGACGGTGATGTTCCGGTTGACCATCCGCTGGTCACTCGGGTGGTGCGCGTCGGCGCGCACGCCGCCGACCACGATGCCGCCGGCCGAGCTACGGGCGATCTCCGACCGGGTGACCGTGATGTCGGCCGCGCCCAGGCCGACACCGCTGGCGTGCGCGTTGGCGTCGTTGCCGATGCCGATGGCCGTCTGTCCCAGGTTGACGAAGCGCGAGTCGGTGAAGGTGACGGTGTTCGCCGCGGAGACCTGCACGGCGGCCGGCATCTGGTGCCAGTTCGGCCGGGTCGCCTCGAACTGCCTGCAGCCCTGGTGGCAGGAGGTGAAGGCGGGCCAGTTCCAGTTGCCCGCTATGTAGGCGCCGGTCTGCTGGTCCACGTAGCCCTGGTCGCCGCTGGGGCCGAGCCAGCTCGTACCGGTGAAGGTGACCCCGCTGAACGCGATGTGGTGCGCGGGCGCGTCGTAGGTTCCCCCGACGTGCACCAGCGACTGGAGCACCGGCAGCTCCACGCTGGCGTTACCCATGTTCTGCCCGGCGAGCGGGATGTAGGACAGGGCGCCCGTCGCCGGGTCGAGGTACCACTCCCCCGGCGAGTCGAGGAACTCGTAGGCGTTGACCAGATAGAGCGGGCCGGCCCGGTGCGGGCTGGTGAAGGTGTCGTACCCGAAGTTGTTGTTGTTCCAGGCGGGCTGCCGCATCGTGATGAGGTTTCCGCTGATGCTCCGCACCGGCGCGTACCGGTCGGTGAACGAGCCGACGCTCTCCATCTCGACCCGGCCCTGGTTGGCGAGGTTGTTCAGGTAGCTCAGCGCACCGCTGGTGAAGCTCATTCCGGTGCTGCTCGCGGTGAAGTCGGACCGGTTGACGGCGGTGCGCGCCCGGGTGGCGAGCGCGCCGTCGACGTACAGCTGCCGGGGGTCGATCCCGGCGCCGACGTTGGCGCGCCAGATGTTCTTTCCCGAGTCCGCCACGGTCCATCCGGTGACCGCCCTGGCTCCGCTGATGACCGGGACGGCCCCCTCCGCGGCCTGCCATCTGACGGAGTAGCCGTTGTTCCCGGAGTCGGCGGCGGTCAGCCTGAGCGGCGCGGACAGCCGATACACCCCGCCCGCCAGTTCCACGACGATGTCACCGGACATCCCGGCGTTCAGCGAACGTACCGCCGCCTGCGCCGCGGCCGGCGAGCACGGCTGGGCGGAGGTGCAGGCGGTGCCGGTGCCGGCGGGGGACGCGTGCAGGGTCGTGGTGGCCGCGACGGCCGGGGTGGCGGAGGCGACGAGGGCGGACGCCGCGGCAAGCGCGGCGGTGACGACGCCGATCAGGATCGGTCTCAGCATCGTGACGGATGGACGTAAGGGCACAGTTGTTCCTTCGGGGGTAGGCGTATGGCCAGGTCACACCCTGATCCTCAGACAGGTGACGCCTTCGCGGGGTGGAGCGGGCGGGGACCGCCGGCCTCGCTCCTAATTACCTTCGGATCAGGGATACCCGTCAAGCCCTTAAGCCTGCTCATTTCGCGGTTAAGGCACTGATCGCATGGCCATGGTGAGCTTGTTCATGCGTTCATCAGCAGTAATGCCTGCGACCGCGCAGATCCGCGCCGACAACCCTCGAATGAACCGTTCATATGTGTCGTACTCATCGGACACCACTCGTGGCGGAGAGGGTCGGCTCATCCGTCATACTTTTGCAGGGAACGGCGAGGAGGAAGCACGGTGACCGACACCCCGCGCGAAAGCGGATACCGGCCGGGTTACGAGGTGGCCGCCGAGCAGGTGCTGGAATTGATCGTCGAGCTCGGCCTGCGTCCGGGCGACCGCATGCCGACCGAGAACGAGCTGGCCCGGCAACTGGGCACCAGCCGCACCGTGGTGCGCGAGGCGGTGAAGATACTCTCCGCGCTCGGCCGCGTACGCGCCCAGAAGGGCCGCGGCCTCTACGTGGCCGACGACGAGGGGATGCTGGGCACCGGGCGCTGGGGCTCCTTCTTCCTCCCGACCGACCTCGACCACGTCTACATGCTGTTCGAGTTTCGCCGGGCGCAGGAGATGGAGACCAGCCGACTGGCCGCCCGCCGCGCCACCCCTGCCGAGCTGAGGGCCATCGAAGAAGGGGCCGGCCTGTGCCGCCACGGCTTCGAGACCGGACGCGAGGAGCTGTTCAACGAGGGCGACGACGCCTTCCACACCGCCATCGCCACGGCCTCGCACAACATGTTCCTCCAGGTCGCCGTGCGGGAGGCCCGTAGGCTGCAGGCGCAGTCGAGCCTCATCGGCCTGCGCGGCTCGGTGGGCGGGCACGCCGCCAAGGCCGTCGAGGAGCACGACGCCATCTACCAGGCCATCCGCGCCGGCGATCCGGAAGCGGCTGCCCAGTCCGCGGCCACGCACATCGACAACACCCTCGACGACTACCGCAGGGAGATCCAACAGCGCCTTTTCTTCTCGTCCCACTGATCCGGCCGTCTCTGACCGGTTCGGCCTGGCACTCGGAACGACGTGAAAGTTTCATCGCGATGGATCGGCGGTGGGCGCGGCCGCCTGTCCTGGTCAGGCGGAAGAGCGAACGAGGGCTCTCGGGCGAGAGCCCTCGTTGTCGAGGGTGCCGGCCCTTGACAGGTCCTGTCACAGCCATATTTGCTCCTCTACGCCATCCCCATCGACCGCCCCAAAGAAGGAGAAGCGAGTACGGCGGCGTCCAGTTAACGCTAACATCATAAAATCCAGGCCCATTGTGCCGAATACGCGACGGCGCCGGTTCCCGATCGGCCGAAAATGGCGCGCGCCCGGTCGGTCCGGTATCACCGGACAAGAGAGCAGAAACTCCGGCCGCCCACGCCCTCAAGGTGACAGCAGTGGCTTCCCTTTCACGTGTGTCACCACGAGACCAGCAAAGGAATGTGCGTGATGTCGAGGCTCAGGTTACTTTTCACAGCTGTCGCGTCGGCGGCACTGCTCATCGTTCCGGCCACGGGGCAGACGGCGCTGGGCGACAGCGCGGCCCCGTCACCCGCTGAACAGAGCGCCCTCGCGCCCACCGCGGGATGCGGCGCAACCCCGACGCTGACCAGCGGAACTCATTCGATCACCACGAGCGGCAAGAACCGCAACTACATCCTGAGGATTCCAGACAACTACACCAACACAACCCCCTACCGGTTGATCTTTGGATTTCACTGGAACGGCGGCACCGCCAACGATGTCGACTCGGGCGGAACCAGCGGCTATCCGTGGTCCTACTACGGGCTCAGAGCGTTGTCGGACAACACCGCGATCTTCGTCGCACCCCAGGGCCTGAACAACGGCTGGGCCAACTCGGGCGGTGAGGACGTCACCTTCGTCGACGACATGATCCGGGAGATCGAGGCGGACCTCTGCGTGGACACCTCACAACGCTTCGCCCTGGGCTTCAGCTACGGCGGCGGCATGAGCTACGCGCTCGCATGCGCCCGGGCGACGGTCTTCCGCGCGGTGGCGGTTTACGCCGGCGCGCAGCTCAGCGGGTGCAGCGGCGGCACGGAGCCCGTCGCGTACATCGGACTGCACGGCCTCAGGGATCCGGTGCTCAACATCTCAGCGGGCCGGTCGCTCCGCGACAGGTTCGTCAGGAACAACGGTTGCACGCCCCAGAACCCGCCGGAGCCCGCGCAGGGCAGCCTGACGCACATCGTCACCTATTACTCGGGATGCCGGACCGGGTATCCGGTCGCGTGGGCGGCGTTCGACGCGGGCCACACCCCCGGTCCCGTTGACGGGAGGCCGGGCGACTTCGAACCCGGCGAGAACTCCTGGACCAGACCGGTGGTCTGGGAGTTCTTCACGCAGCTGGGAGACGGCGACCCGAACCCGCCGGACACGAGCGCGCTGCGGGGTGCGGGGTCGGGCCGGTGCCTGGACGTCAACGGCGCCTCGCAGGCCAACGGCGCGCAGGCGCAGATCTGGGACTGCAACGGGCAGGCCAACCAGCAGTGGACCTCGACCAGCGCGGGTGAACTGCGGGTTTATGGCGGCAAGTGCCTGGACGTGAACGGGGCCGGGACGGCGGACGGCACCGCGGTGATCATCTGGGACTGCAACGGCCAGGACAACCAGAAGTGGCGCGTCAACGCCGACGGCAGCATCACCGCGGCCGGGGCGAACAAGTGCCTGGACGTCAGCGGCGCCGGCACCGCCAACGGCACCAGGCTGCAGATCTGGAGCTGCCACGGCGGCGCCAACCAGAAGTGGACCCGCTCCTGACCAACCTGCGACAGCCGGCCACGCGCCATCGCCACACGGGCGAGGCTTCCGGCGGCGGTCTGCCCTATCCGCTCCATGCTGATCAAGATCCACCGTGGGAGAAGAGGAGTGAGTCATGGCCCGAGTGCTCGTCCTGACCGGCGATGCGGCGGAAGAGCTGGACTCCATGTACCCCGTCTTCCGGCTCCGGGAAGGTGGCCATGAGGCCATCGTGGCCGCCCTCACCACGCGTGCGGTGAAGCTGGTGGTCCACGACTTCGAGCCGGGCTGGGACGCCTACACCGAGAGGCCCGGCCACCGGTTGCCGGTGGATCTCGCATTCGCCGACGTGCGCCCCGAGGACTACCAGGCGCTGGTGATCCCGGGCGGCCGCGCGCCGGAGTACATCCGCACCGATCCCGACGTCGCCCGCATCGTGCACCACTTCTTCGAACGCGGCTTGCCGGTGGGCACGATTTGCCACGGCCCGCAGGTGCCCGCCGCGCTCGGCCTGCTGCGCGGCCGTACCACGGCGGCGTTCCCGCCGCTGAGGGCCGACATGGAGATGGCTGGTGCGACCTTCGTGGACGCCCCCGACGTGGTGGACGGCGCGATGGTCTCCTGCCGTGGCTGGCCGGACCTGCCTGAGTGGTCACGTGCCTTCATGCGCGTGCTGGAGGGCGCGAACGTGTCGTTGTAGGTCGACACGCCGCAAGCACGACCGGCCCTGGCGCTCCACGCCGCACAGACGCGGCGCGGCCGACAGGGCCGCCGTGCGCCCGTATCCAGCGATCGCTGGATACGGGCAGGATGGTTTCTTGCTGGACGGTCACGGCACCGCGAGGGCCGCGTGGTGTGGTTCAGGTCATCGCCCGGGCTCGTTCGAGCTTGGGGCTGTCGGCGAGCTTGAGCCAGACGACTCCGGCGACGATCACGGCCAGCCAGAAGCCCTTGACGGGCGTGAGCGTTTCGTTGAAGAAGACCGGTCCGAGGAGCGCTGCTCCGATGGCACCGATGCCGGCCCAGACGGCGTAGCCGATGCCGACGTCGATCCCCTTCAGGGCGACGCTGAGGAAGAACAGCGTGAACAGGAAGAAGACGATCGCGACGATCGACCAGGCAGGGTTGGTGAAGCCTTGGCTGCCGTTGACGCTGAGGGCGTAGCCAACCTCGAAGGCTCCGGCCAGGAGCAGTGCCACCCAGGGGCCGGCCTTCTTCTCCGTGTCGGGCGGGGTGAGGGCCTGGAATGCGGTGGTCATGGGGATTCGTGTCCTTTCGCGGTGCTCGGAGGAGCAGGGGTCAGGCGGTTCCGGCGAGGTTGAGGCCGACGACTCCGGCGATCACGACGGCAATGCCGAGGAGCTTCTTCCAGGTCAGGCGCTGGGAGAGGAGGAGGGCGCCGATGATGACGATCCCAACGCCTGCCAGGGAGGTCCACAGGGCGTAGCCGATGCCGACGTCGAAGGTCAGCAGGGCGAGGCTGAGGAAGAAGGTGGCGATCGCGCCGCTGACGAGGGTGCCGATGGTCCACGACAGTTTCGTGAAGCCCTGCGCCTTGCCCGCCGCGATGCCGACGGCGACCTCGAAGATGACGGCGATGCCCAGGTAGAGCCAGCTCATGACGGTGTTCCTCTCGATTCACTTTCCGGACGCGCGGGCGCGTTCCCGGCAGGGTGGTTGCTGTCGAGGTAGCGGGTGAACGGCTCGTCGCCGCGCGCAACGGGCAGCGGGCGCAGCAGTTCGGCCCGGTGCTCATCGGTGATGCCGAACGCTGGATAGCTGGCCCGGTAGTCGAAGCCGAAGGCGGCGACCTCATCGCGATCGACGGCAACGTAGATCGCCTCAACGCCGCGGTCGACCGCGTACCGGTAGCACAGCCCGCACGGCTCCCCGGTAGCCAGCAGCACGGTGCCGGCCAGGCTGTCGAGACCGTGGGTGGTCATGGCGTCGCGCATCGCGACGACCTCGGCGTGCGCGGTCGGGTCGCCGGTCTCCCGGACCCGGTTGACTCCGAACTCCGAGATCACCTCCCCTCCGGCCTCCACGAGGACGCCGACGAAGGGCAGCCCACCGGCCGCAACGTGGGTGACGCAGGCCTCGACGGCCAGGTCCATGACCGGTTCCAGGTCGGACGCGGACACGATCATGACCGGTCCTCCGCCTGCGGAGCGCGGTGTCCTGCCTCCTGCGCGGCGAGCTGGTCGACGACCTTCTTCAACCGGGTCGCCGACGGCACCCCGCGCAGGACCTGCCCCCCGATGACGACGCCGGGCACCGCGTCGATCCCGACGACGTTCACGGCATAGTCCTGATCTTCGCGCTGGCGGATCCGGCGCTCCTCGCTGTGAAGTGCCTGTAGGGCCTCAGCGCGGTCGAGGCCGGCCGAGGTGGCGACGTCGAGGATCACGTCGTCCTCGCCGATGTTCCGGTCCTCCTGGAAGAAGGCCTGGAACATCGCCTCGGTGTAGGCCTCGGCCCTGCCCCGTTCCTGGGCGAGCTGCAGCACCATGAACGCCTTCTCGGTACGGGGCTGCGGCGAGACCGAGGGCAGCGTCATCGGCACGCCGACACGCTCTGCCATCGGGTACACCGCGTCCTTCCACACCCGCGGCAGGTACTCGTCTTCCGGCCGCAAGGTGGGCACCGGGTCAGGGCGCAGCTCGAACGGGCGAATCGTCACCTCCACATCGCGCTCACGCCTGAGCTCTTCGATCGCCGGCTCGACGAGGAAGCAGAAGGGGCAGACGTAGTCGACGAACACATCGACCTGGGTGGTCATGGCACGATCCTTTCTCAGATTATTGTCTGTACATGCAGATATATGCGCAGAGAGCGGGACGTCGCAGTCCCGCTCCGCGGCGTCACGGTCCGACGAGCGCGCCCACCTCGGCGAGGGCGCCGGCGACGAGACGTGCGTCCAGGTGGGGGAAGTGGATGGCGGGCTTGCTCAGCAACTCCTGGACGCGAGCCTCGTAGGAGTCGCGGACCTCCGCCAGCAACGTCTCCGCACGCTCGTCGATGACGGCGTAGACGCCCCGGCCGTCGTCCGGGCAGACGTCACGGCGAGCGAGGCCCTTTGCCTCCAGCCGGCTGACCAGGCGCGTGGTCGAGCTGGGATTCAGGCCGACTCGCTGGGCGAGGTCGTTGACCCGCAACTCCTTGTCCGACGCCTGACTCAGGAAGGTCAGCGCCCGGAACTCGGTCAGCCCGAGCCGGTAGGTATCGGCAAGCCACTTGTCCAGACTCGCGTCCACCGCGGAGGCGAACACCGCCACTTGCGACCAGGCGGCACTCACACTGCCTCCGCGGGAGGCATGCGATCCAGATAGCTGCATGTGCATGCAATTAAGTTACCACAGGCCGGCCGCGAGTCAAGCCAGGCCAGGGAGCGCTCCGTCAGCAAACGCCCTCTGATCCCGTCGGGCAGACGAGACGTCCCCGCTATCGTGCACGAACGGAAGGAAAGCCGGACCGGGAGTGAAACCAGTGAGCAGAAAGCAGGCGACCGACCCGACAACTCTCCGAAGCGCCACGAATGATCACCTCGCAAGCACGGTGGGAGCATGGGCCGGCGGGGCTACCTCTGTCGAGGGGTTTCTCCGGCGGGTCGTCGCCGATCTTGACCGGATGCCGATGTTGCGCGTTCACCATGCCGAATTCCAGCATTACGGCTCTGGATACGCGTCCTACGTCGATGTCTTCATCACCAAGCGCGACGGATCGATGCGCCGTTCCGAGAGCGGCCGGACAGAAGTTGAAGGGCTGCCCCTGGCGCTGTGTCGGCTCGCTCCGCTGGCAGCACTCTTCAAGCCCGACATTCATTCATCGGGGCCTGGCGGCGCCGGCAGTCGCGGCCTGCCGGATCTGTCGCTGGTCACGGATACAGCTCTTCCGGGATGGGAGGAGGAGTTTCGGCAGATCGGCCAGGTGCTCGATCGACACGATATCGCCCTGCTCGGTTCCCAGGTCCTCAGCCTGCCGTTAGAGGCCGGGCTTCGGGTGGAGACAATTCTTGGGAGCCCGCCGTACCGCGTGTTCGATGCCTGGTTTCACTGGATGGATTGATACATCGAGAATGGCCCGACCGGCCGGCGCGTGACCTGCGTCCCGTCCTTCTGCGAGCTCCTCGGCCCGGCCTTTCCCGCCGACGCTGGCTTCGCGAGGCCCGCGCGATGCGTGCAGTATGGATCACACGGCCTGCTCCGCCCGGCGCCAACGATCTCGTAGGGATCGCCGTCGCCGACGCGGTCTTCGAGGCCATCGTTCACCCGATCCCCATGAGCCTTGGCGCAGGCGTCACCCCAGGGAGCATCCATGTCCACGCTGGTGTTGGTTCACGGTTTCTGGCACGGCTCCTGGTGCTGGAGCGAAGTCGTTCCCCATCTGGCGGCGGCCGGGCGCCCGGCCGTCGCGGTGGACATGGCAGGACACGGGCTGCATGCCCGCCGTCCTCGGTGGTTCACCGGACAGCAGTACAACCGCGAGGCGGTCGGCACCGAGGTTTCGCCCCTGGCGGACGTGAGTCTCGACGCTGCGGCCGAGTTGCTGACTTCGCAGATCAAGCGGATCGGCGGTGGCGAGCCGGTCACGGTGGTCGCCCACAGCGCGGCCGGTCCGGTGCTGACGCGAACGGCCCAGGAGACACCCGGGCTGGTGGCGCACGCGGTGTACCTCACCGCGTACATGCCGGCGTCAGGCGTGTCCGCGGCGGCGTACACGCGGCTTCCGGAGGCCGCCGATGACCGTGTCGCGCCGTTGTTGCAGGGCGACCCGGCCAGGACGGGCGCGCTGCGGCTCGACCTCGCCACGGACGACGCGGCCTACCGGCGGCGGCTGTACGAAGCGTTCTACGGTGACGTGGACCCGGTCCTGGCCGACGCCGCCACCGGCCTGCTGACGCCCGACGGCCCGATCGGCATCATGCTGGGTACGACCACCCTGACTCGTGACGGCTGGGGATCCGTGCGGCGCACGTACATCACCTGCACGCGGGACATGGCCGTCCGGCCGTCCCTGCAGGCGAGGTTCATCGCCGAGGCCGACGCGGCGTTTCCCGACAACCCGATCTCCGTCGTCGCGCTCGACGCCTCCCACTCCCCCTTCCTCTCCATGCCCGGCGAGCTGGCCGACGTCATCATCCCGCTCGGCTGACAGGAAGCCGTCTGCACCCGCTGCGGCACCCACCGCGCGCCGATGTGACGGCGGGCGTAGGCACAATGACCTTCCGGAGGTTCGTGGGGGTTCCGATGACGAAAATTGCTGATACCGATATTCTGTTATCGTTGTTACATGGCTGATCGGGAAGAGGTTCGCCAGCGCATCATCGACGCCACGACCGAGCTGCTGCGGGACAAGGGCCGCGAAGGAGTGACGACGCGCACCGTCAGCGCGGCGGCCGGCGTGCAGGCGCCCACGCTCTACCGCCTGTTCACCGACATGAACGGGCTGCTCGAAGCGGTCGCGGCCGACGGGTTCGCGCGCTACCTCGCCCGCAAGCACAGCCAGGCGCTCTCCGACGACCCCGTGGACGATTTGCGCCGCGGCTGGGACACCCATGTCGGCTTCGGCCTGGAGAACCCGGAGCAGTATCTGCTCATGTACGGCCGGCCGACCCCGGGGTCCCGCAGGCGCAGCACCGAGCAGGCGATGGCGCGGCTGCGCCTGCTGGTCGAACGCATCGCCGTCGCGGGCCGGCTCTCCGCCGGTGTCGAGACGGCCATGGACATCGTCCACTCGGCGGGCGTCGGCCTCACGCTCAACCTCATCGGCACCCCTCCCGAGGAGCGCGATCCCGCCCTGTCCGGCCGCCTGCGCGAGGCCGTCCTCGCTGCGATCACCACGGACGTCCCGGCCGGCCAGCCGAGCGTGGCCCGGCGGGCCGTGGGACTGAAGGCCGTCCTCGGCGAGGTGCCGGACCTGTACACGCCGGGCGAGCGGGCCCTGCTGAACGAGCTTCTCGACCGGGCCGCGAGCCACGCCCCGGCCCGCTGAGGTCGCGGGCGACGGGTGCGGGCACGCGGGCTCGCAGAGGTCAGAGCAGCTTGTCCCGGGTGAAGGGGACGTCCCTGAGACGCCGGCCGATGGCGTGGTAGATCGCGTTGCCGACGGCCGCGGGAACACCGGTTCCGGGCGTCTCGCCGAATCCGCGGATCCCGGTCAGCCCGGCGTCCGGCTCCGGCCGGTCCACGAACAACGCCTCCACCGACGGCGTGTCCGCGCAGACCGGAACCAGGTAGGTGGACAGGTTCGGGTTGACGACCCGCGCGGTGTTCGGGTCCACCATCGTGTGCTCCATCAGCGCGAAGCCGATCCCCCACGTCACACCGCCGATGACCTGCCCGCGCGCGGTCCGGCGATTGAGCACCCGGCCCAGGTCGTGCGCGGTCACCACCCGGGTCACGCGCACCCTGCCCAGCCTCGGGTGGATCCGTACCTCCAGGAACACCGCGCCGAACGAGTGCCCGGCCGTGTTCCTCTTGCTTCCGGTCACCTCGACGGGGTTGCCGTGGCGGGTCATGACGTCGCGGTAGGTGTCCCTGCGGTCGCGGTCGCCCCGGGCGTACAGGCGGCCGTCCTCGGTCACGACCTCGTCAGCCGGCACGCCGTGCAGCGGGGAGCGCGGGTCGGCGACGGCGAGCGCGATCACGGCGTTCCGCGCGCTCGCCGCCGCTTCGGCCGTCGGGGCGGCCATGCTGGGCATCGTGGACGACCCCGCCGACAGGGAAGCGTCGGGGTAGGCGGTGTCGCCGAGCAGCGTCGTGACGTGGTCGAGCGGCATGCCGAGCCCTTCGGCGACGATCTGGGTGAGCACGGTGTAGGTGCCGGTGCCGATCTCCTGGGTGGCGGTCCGCAGGGTCGCGCGCCCGTCGGCGCCGATGGTGAGCCTGGCCTGGGACGGGATGGCGCCGTGGGTGTGGGTCTCGGTGGCCATGCCCCAGCCGACGTACTCGTCCCCGTCCCTGGTGGTGCCCGGTTTGGGGTTGCGCCGGGCCCAGCCGAACGCCTCGGCCGCGGCCCGGTAGCACTCCAGCAGTCGCTTGTCGGCGTAAGGCGTGGGGGGCTCGGTCTGCTGGTCGACCTCGGTGTGGTTGCGTATCCGGAGCTCCACCGGGTCGATGCCGAGCTCGTAGCTCAGCTCGTCCATGGCGGTCTCGAGGCCGAAGTGAGCGGTCGTCTCCGGCGAGCGCATGTAGCTCGACGTCGGCAGGTCGAGCCGCACACCAAGCTGCCGTACGTGCACGTTCGGGCAGGCGTACAGGCGCACCGTGGAGTCGCTGCCGTTGTAGATGTTCTCCTCGACGCGGGTCACCTGAGCCGTCGAGGTGCTGACGATGGCGGTCAGCGCGCCCTCGCGGTCGGCCCCCAGCCGGAGGTGGTGGCGGTACTCGGCGCGGTGACCGTTGGAGGTGAACATCTGCGCGCGCGACAGCACCAGCTTCACGGGCCGGCCGCAGAGTTGCGCCGCCGCCGCGGTGAGCAGCGTGTGCGGATAGATGGGGGCCTTGGCGCCGAACCCGCCGCCCAGGTAGGGAGAGATGACCCTGACGCTTTCCTGAGGCTTGTCGAACGCGGTCGCCACGGCGTCACGGGCGAGGACCACGCCCTGCGTGCTCTCGTACAGGGTCAGCGTGCCGCCCTCCCAGACGGCGGTGGTGGTGTGCGGCTCGATCGGGTTGTGGTGCTGCATCGGGCTGCTGTAGCTCTGGTCGATGCGTACCGCGGCCTGTTCGAGTGCCGCGGCGGCATCGCCGCGGGCGAGCTCGTTGGGCCTGTCGCGGAACTTCTCCGGCAGGAACGCCTCGTCGAGCACGTCCGCCATCCGCGCGACCGGATCCTCCGCCCGATAGCGCGCCTTCACCAGGTTGGCGGCCTCCTGTGCCTGCTCCAGGGTCTGGGCCACGACGTACGCGACGGGCTGCCCGTGGTGGTGCACCCGCGTGTCCTGCAGGGGGATATAACGCCTGTTGTACGGGAAGTTCGGCAGGTTCAGCCTCGGCATGTCGGCGTGGGTGTAGACCGCGACGACGCCGGGATGCGCCAGCGCCGCCCTGCTGTCGATCTCCAGGACCTCGCCGCGGGCGATCGTGCTCATCACCAGAGCGCCGTGCAGCGCACCGGGCACCACCTGGTCCGCGGCGTAGCGGGCCGCGCCGGTGACCTTCGCCCGGCCGTCCACCCGCGCCACGCCCTGCCCCACCAGCCCGCTCATCGAAGCCCTCCCAGCTCGCTGAGGATGCTCACCAGCGCCCGCTGGACGAGCTCGACCTTGAACCTGTTCCCCTCGTACGGCTTCGCGTCCCTGACCAGGAGCCGGCCCGCCTCGTTGATCGCCTGCCCGGTGAGCGGCCGGCCCCGCAGCGCCGCCTCGGCGCGGGTGTCCCGCCACGGGCGGGTGCCCACGCCGCCGAACGCCAGCCGTACGTCCCGTACCACGCCGCCCCTCGTCCGCAGCGCGGCCGCCACCGACACCACCGCGAACTCGAACGTGGCCCGGTCGCGCAGCTTCAGGTAGCGCGACTGCCTGGTGAGGGCCGTGCGCGGCACGTCCACCCTGGTGATCAGCTCGCCTGGGCGCATCGTGGTCTCCCGGTCCGGGGTGGACCCGGGGAGGAGGTAGAAACCGGCGATGGGGACGGCGCGCTCGCCGCCGGGACCGAGCAGGTGCACGGTCGCGTCCAGGGCGGTCAGCGCCACCGCCAGGTCCGACGGGTGCGTGGCGATGCAGTGCTCGCTGCCTCCCAGGATCGCGTGTCCCCGGTTCTGCCCGGTGATCGCCGGGCAGCCACTGCCCGGCACCCGCTTGTTGCAGGGTGAGGCCGCGTCGCGGAAGTACCCGCACCTGGTGCGCTGCAGCAGGTTTCCGCCGATCGAGGCCATGTTGCGGACCTGCGGGGACGCCGAGGCCAGCAGCGCCTCCGACAACATCGGGAACTCCCGCCGCACTCCGGGGTGCTCGGCGACCTGCCGCATCCGGGCCGCCCCGCCTATCCGCAGCGAGCCGGAGCCGACGGCGATCGTGCCGAGGTCCAGCCGGTTGACGTCGATGAGGTGGTCGTGGGCCTCCGCGCCGTCGCGCATCAGGTTCAGCAGGTCCGTGCCGCCTGCCACGAACGTCGAGTTGGGGGTGTTCGCGGCCGTCCGTACCGCCTCGGCCGGATCGCGGGCGACGGTGTAACCGAAGGCCCTCATCGCCGCACCTCCTTCGCGGCGTCGGCGACGGCGGCGACGATGTTCTGGTACGCCGCGCACCGGCACAGGTTCCCGCTCATCCACTCGCGGATCTCCGCCTCCGAACCGGCATGCCCCTCGTTGATGCAGGCCACGGCGGACATGATCTGGCCGGGAGTACACGCGCCGCACTGGAAGGCGTCGTTCCGGATGAACGCCTCCTGCACCGGATGCAGGTCCTCTCCCCGCGCCAGCCCCTCCACCGTGGTGATCTCGGCTCCCTGCCGCATCACCGCCAGCGTCAGGCACGACTTGACCCGCTCGCCGTCGACCAGCACCGTGCACGCTCCGCACTCGCCCCGGTCACAGCCCTTCTTGGTGCCGGTCAGGCCGAGCCGCTCCCGCAACGTGTCCAGCAGCGTCACCCTCGGCTCCAGGACGACCTTGCGCAGCCGCCCGTTGATCGTCATCGCGACTTCCATCGACGCCCCGAGGGCGACGGCGTACGCCTGAGCGGTGGCGGTCCGGGCGGCCGCGGCGGCGGGAGCGGCGACGCCCGTCCCGGCCACGGCCGCTCCCGCCGCGCTCACCGCGACGGCCTTGAGCACCGCACGGCGGGTGTGCACGGGTCTGTCGCCGTCGTCGTCCGCAGGCGCGTCCAGCAGGCGCTGACGCACCTCGGCGATCTTCGCGCCCGTCTCCGGATCCGGGTCGTCGGTGAGGTCGAACGAGGTGGACGCGGCGAGCAGCGGCTGCACGACCCGATGGGCGTGCCGGCTGGCAGGGTGCGTCAGGAACTCGCCATAGGCGGCCAGGTCCTCGACGACGAAGACGGCGCCCCACTCGTACTCGCCGCTGTGGTCACGGCCGACCAGGAAGGACGTCACCGACGGGACGTTCCGTCCCTGGTCGCGCAGGCTTTCGAGGGCTTTCGTCCGTTGTTCCGGTGGCGCCTTCGCTTCGAAGGTGAATCTGCTGCCGTGGTAGATCATCATGCTCCTTCTCCGTACGGACCGGCTCTGCGACAGGCGAAAGCCCGGTCATGGCCCCGCGAGCTCCTCCGGACGGATGTCCGGCCGCACGCCGGCGACCGTGGTGGTGACCGGATGGCATGTAAGCAACGGCAACGTTATTTCGTTATCGAGGATTCAGTCAAGGCGTGCTAACGTTGTTTTGTTAGCGACGATAAGACCGCGCTCCCGGCCCGACCAGCCGGCCGGCTCAGCTGTCGCCCGCGCGGAGCACCTCGCTCAGCCGTCGTCGGCGGCGTAGCGCCGACTCGACGGGCACCACGACGGCGACCGCCGCCAGGAACACGACAGCCACCAGTGCGGGCCCCCACCACGGCAACGCCGGGGCCGGATCGGCACCGGTGAGCAGGCCCAGGGCGAGCGAGCCGAACGTCAGGCGGGCGAGCAGCGCCCCGAGCAGCGGACCGCCCACAACGGCGACCACCACCGGCGGCAGCAGTTCCCCCGCCGCGACCCAGCGGGCCTCCCGGGGCCGCAGCCCGAGGGTGCGCAGCCGGGTCAGGGTCCGCCACCGCTCCGGCGCGCCGGCCGCCGTGCCGAGAGCGAGTCCCAGCAGGCCCAGAACCGGCAGGGTTACCGCCGAGACCCACGCCAACCGCAGCAGTCCCGAGGCCAGCGGCCCATCCGCGGTCCCGTGGCCGACAGCGGCACCAAGGGTGAGCGCGTACGAGGCCAGGGCCACGGAGGTCACGAGCACCACCAGCGGGAGCACCCGGGCCGAGGTCGCCGCCGCCCTCGCGGCCCCGAACACCGCCAGCGGCCGGCGCGAGCCCAGAAGCCGCTTGAGCACGAAGCGCGTCCCGAGGGGCAGGGCCCGCGCCAGCATGAGCGCGCCCGCGAGCGCGCAGAGGGCGGGCGCGCTCGCGGGCAGCACCCCGCCGCCGATCCCCCGCTGGTACAGAGCGACGAGGGCGCCGGACGCGGCCACCAGCACCCCGATCTCAAGTGCGGCCCGCCGCAGCCGTACGGTGTTACGCACCCACCGCCGGGCACTCCGGTTGGCCGGCACGCGGCGATCCCGGGTGGCGCGGGCGGCGGTGAGCGTGCCGAACGCGGGCCCGGCGGCGACGGCGGTGACCACCACGGGAGCCGTCCACTCCCAGGAGACCCCCGGCGCGACGGCCCGGGCCAGGCCGAGCCCAGCCGCCGTGGCCAGCAGCGCCATCACGGCGGATTCGAGCAGCAGCTCGCCACCGATCGCCGGTAGCGACATCCCTCTCTGCCGGGCGGCTGCCAGGGCGGGGGCGCGGCGGCGTACCAGCAGGTCGGCGGCGAGCAGCAGGACCAGGACCGCGGCGGCGAGCAGGGTGACGAGCAGGACGGACGCCTGCGCGGACGCGGCGTCGACCTGGGCGCTCACGTTCCGCAACACCCCGTCGAGCCGGGTCTCCCACTTCAGCGAGCCGTCCCGGGCGCCGGAGGAGCCGGAGGCCGCCTTGAGCGCGACCACCCTCGCGGTGACCGACGGGACCGCGTCCCAGGTGAGCCGGGCCGCGTCGGGCGTGAACCAGGCGGTACGCCGCAACTCGTCCTGTCCGAAGGCGAGCCGGGCGTCGGGCAGCGAGTCGCGGGACAGCAGCCCGGCGAAGCGGGTGCTTCCCGTGCCGTCCGCGCCGGCGACGGGACTCAGCAGCGCGGGGATGAGCCGCCAGGCGGGATCGGCGCTGTCCCGAGGCCGGAAGATGCCGCTGACCTGAACCTTCTTGACGTTCCCCTGGTCGTCGGCCAGCGGGATGCGGGCGCCGGGACGGAGCTGGAGAGCGGCGGCGTCCGCCTCCGACAGGCCCACCTGCACCGGCCAGGGCGGCGCGCCGTAGGGAACCGACGCCGTCTCGGAGCCGGTGGGCCGGGGCGGGCCGCCGACGATCCAGGTCACGCCGGGCCCGCCGTCGCGGGCCACGTAAGCGAGCTGGAACGTGCGCAGCACGCTGCCATCGGTGATCTTGAGGGTGGGGCTGGTGACGGTGGCGACGGGTGGATGCAGGGCGGCGCGCAGGCCGGGGCCGAGCTCGTCCGTCGCCCTGGCCCGGAAGTCGTCGACGCCCTCGGCGAGGCGGGGGTGCCGGACGCGGCTGCCGCTCGGCCCGCCGTCGTCTTCCATGCGGGCGTGGACCCGGAGGTCGCCGCCGTCCCCGCGTACCGCGTCCCGTACGGCGGTGTCGGCGGTCGCGGACAGTAACGGCGGTATCGCGCAGGCGAGCAACGTGACGACCGCCACCACGACGGCGGCCAGGAGCAACGGCCCGGCGTCCGCGCGGGCGCGGCCGGCGACGCTGGGCCAGTGCGGTGCCGGGATTTTCACGACGCCACCCGCAGGTACGCGGCATCGGCGAGCCGGGCCTGGACGGCGACCACCGCGCTCACCGCCAGCGCGCACCCGGCCGGCAGCCCGGTGAGCAGGGCGGCCTCGGCGGCCCACGGCCAGACGGGCAGGACCTCGGGAACGGGAGCGGCGCCGGTGTCGGAGCGGACGAGCAGCGGCGCGACGACGCGGGTGGCCAGCGCGCCGATGACCGCGCCCGCCGCGAGCAGCGGCAGCAGGATGCCGACGTGCTGGCCGAGCAGCACGGTACGGATCTCGCGCCGGGTCATCCCGAGACCCCGCAGGCGCGCCACCTCGACCGCGCGGGCCCGCAGATCGAACGTCACGTGCAGGACGATCCCGGCGATCATCAGCAGGACCGCGGCCGGTACGAGCAGCCGGAGCACGGCCGGCAGCCCGGCCTGCAGCGGGCCGCCGGTGAGCCGGGCGGTCTCGGACGCGCGCGTGGTGACGCTGCCGAGGCGGAGATCGGCCGCATCGCCCGTGGCGGGACGGCCGACCCACCACGCGTCCACGGGCACGTCGAAGTCGCCGCTGACGGCGAGAGCGCGGGAGAGGGCGTCGAAGTCGGCCAGGATGGCCGCGGCGCCCGGAGCGGACGGCACGGCCGGCAGCACCTCGGCCACGCTGACCTGTACGGGGGTGAGGCCGACGGTGAGGTCGAGCCGGGAGCCGCGCCGGGCGCCCACCTCGTCGGCGAAGCGGGCGGAGACGGCGACGGGCACCGGTCCCGGGGCCAAGAAGGCGGTGGCGACCAGGTTCCTGGCGGCGTCCGGCCGGCCCTTCAGCGCGACGGTCGTGGCCATCCTCAGCTCGGTGCCGGCGGAGGTGCCGGTCAGGGCGACGGCAGGATTGCCGAGCTGCCCGGGGGCCGGACCGGCTGAGGTGGCGGTCCAGTGCGAGGCTGCGGAGCCTGTTCCCGCCACGGTGAGCGTCACGGCGACACGGCTGTCCCCCGCCGGGGGTTCCGCCAGGGGATCGGAGTGGCCGGTGCCCACGTTCCCCGTCGCGATCGCGAACGGAAGGGACACCGCGACCAGCTGAAGCCCTTCGGCCGTCGCGCAGTCCGGCAGCGGATGTGCTTCGCCGTCGAGCGGAACGGGCTCACCGGTGCACGGGGTACGCAGACCTGTCGCGTCCTGGAGCAGCAGCCGGGGCGTCACGGTGAGCGGCGTCGCACCGGTCGCCTTCCCGGTCAGGGAGAGCGCGGCTCCGGCCGGGACGGGAACGCCGGCGGCGCGCGCCGGCGGCGCGAGGCCGCCACCCACGGCGTTCCAGGTGCGGCCGTCGTCCAGCCGCCCGCGCAGCAGCGCCTCGGCACGAGTGGTGTCCACGGCGATCAGCCGCGGCGGGTCACCGGCCCTGCCGAGCCACTGCCCGACCGCGATGCCACGATCGGTGGCCGGGCTCACCTCTCCCCCGGTGGCCGCGCCGACCACCCTGCCCTGCCCGGCGGCGGGCGGGGCGGTGAGGGTGAGCACGAGATCGGTGCCGACGGACAGATCAGCCTGGTCCTGCTGGGAGCGCTGCCACGTGGCGTCGAACCCGATCCCGTACGTGGCCGCCGCGCAGCCCAGCCCGATCAGCAGCCCCGCCGCGACCGCCTGCGGCCTGCGGGCGGCCTCGAACGCGGCCAGCGGAACCATCAGCCCGCGCGCCCGGCCGGCCAGCCGTTCCACGACGCGCAACGCGGGCCACACCAGGCGCAACGCCACCGCGGACCCGGCGATGAGCAGCAGCGCTGGAGCGAGCACCCGTACGGCGTCGATGGGCGACCCCGAACCTGCAGGCTGGTCGCGCAACTGCCACCAGCCGACGGCGGCGAGCGCCACGAGCAGCACGTCGGCGCCGGATCGGGCGAGCAGCTCCCGCCGCCCGCGCAAACCTCCGGAGGAGGTCCGCAGCGAGGGCACGACGAGCACCGCCGCCAGCGCCAGCGCGCCGCCGGCGACGGACAGCACCTGTACGGCGTTCACGCAGAAAGGCGTGGCGAGCCCGGCCCCGGCCATGGGCGGCAGCCGGGTCAGCCCGGCGTGCAGGGCGGACGAGGCCGGGATCGCGACCGCGGTGGCGATCCCGGCGAGGGCGCCGGCCTCGACGAGCGCGGCGCCGGCGAGCCGGCCGCGGCCGACGCCCAGCGCGGACAGCAGGGCGGTCTCGTCGTTGCGCACACCGGCGCTGAGCCGGCCGGCGAGGGCGAGGGCGGTCGCGGTCAGGACGAGTCCGATGGCGGCGACGGCGAGCACGGCCGCCGTGGTGACCCGCTGCTGTTCGTGGGCGGCCAGCAGGGTCGAGGGAAGTCGGGAGGCGACGCGCTGGATCCGTACCCGGTCGCCGAGGGTCTGCCCCAGCCGGCGGTCGGCGCCGAGCACGGTCTGGATGACGGTGTCGAGATCGCGGGCGGCGGGGGCGGACAGGTCGGGGTGGGCGCCGATCTCCAGCCGGTCGAGGGTGGAGCCGCCGCCGAGCAGGTCGGCGAGGTCGACGATGAACGGCCCGTACGCGTGAACCGGCTGTGCGGAGCGGCCGTCGTGGTAGGCCGGATCGTACCCGGCGGCGGCGAGGGGGTCACGCTCCCAGCCCGTGCCCGGCAGCGGTCGCACGACTCCGACCACGCTCACCTCGACGCCCCGGTCGGGATCGTCGGCCAGCTCTCTGCCGAGGCGGACCCGCCTGCCGACGGTCAGGCCGAGCTGCCGCGCGGTGCTTTCCAGGACAACCGCCTCCGCCGGCGCGGCACCCGCCCGCGGCAGGCGTCCGGCGGCCAGTCGGGTGCGGGCCTGCAGGTCCTCCACCCCCGACAGGTACGCCACGGCCGGAACACCGGCGCTGGGCAGCGACCGCATCACGGACGACGCGCGCGCGGCCGTCGTCGTCGCGAACGGGGCGAGCGCCGAGGTCAGCACGGCGCGGGTGTCGTCGGCGACGGATCTCGCGTGCTCGCCGCGAATGGTCACGGTGTAGGCGGTGACGTCGATCTGGTCGGAGGCGGCGCGAGAGGCGGCGGTCTCCAGCGCCTGCTCGGCGGTACGGGTGAGCAGGAGGGCGCAGGTGCCCACCAGCGTGGGGCCGACCACGGCGACGGCCAGGAGGGCTGCCAGCAACGGCCATTGCGCACGGGCTCGCCGGGCGACCAGCCTCAGCACGGACGGCTCTCGCTGATCACGAATCGCCCCGACCGTTGGAGCCTCCGTCGGGCCGCCCGTCAGAGCGTGAGCCGGGATGCTCGTCGAGATGCCCGTCGTTGATGCGGATCACCCGATCCGCCAGCGCGAGCATCGTCGGATCATGCGTGGAGACGAAC
Source organism: Nonomuraea sp. NPDC049378 (assembly GCF_055586745.1). Taxonomy (NCBI): domain Bacteria; kingdom Bacillati; phylum Actinomycetota; class Actinomycetes; order Streptosporangiales; family Streptosporangiaceae; genus Nonomuraea; species Nonomuraea sp. NPDC049378. The sequence continues at coordinate 47,749 of NZ_JBVJHP010000020.1, read as the reverse complement.
GCCGTCACCCCCTCGGACTCCACCACCCCGCGCAGCAGCGCCATCACCGACAGACCGGTCTCGGCGTCCAGCTGCCCAGTCGGCTCGTCCGCGATCAGCAGCCGTGGCGAGGCGGCCAGCGCCCGGGCGATCGCCACCCGCTGCTGCTGCCCGCCGGACAGCTCGGCGGGTAACTGCTCGGCATGGGCGGCCAGTCCGACCAGTTCCAGCAGCAGCGCGACCCGCCGCTCACGCTCCGCCGGCGGTACGCGGGCCAGCCGCAGCGGGGCGCCCACGTTCTCCGCGGCCGACAACACCGGGATCAGGCCGAAGGTCTGGAAGACGTACGAGACCTTCTCCCGCCGTAACAGGGACAGGCCGTCCTCGTCGAGGGCGGTGACGTCCGTTCCGTCCACGAGGACCGTGCCGGAGTCCGGGCGGTCCAGGCCGCCGATGATGTTGAGCAGCGTGGTCTTGCCGGAGCCGGACCGCCCGACGAGGGCGGTCATGGTGCCGGCCGCGAGCTCGAACGTCACGTCCCGCAGCGCGTGCACGGCGGTCGCCCCGCTGCCGAACCGGCGATGAACGCCACGCACACGGACCAGGGGGCCGCCGTTCATCCGGCCCCGCCGCCGTCGGGGCGGATCGCCACGTGGTCGGCCTCCAGCACCAGCCGGACCCTTCGCGTCAACGCCAGCGCCTCCCGGTAGTCGCGCGGCACCTGGATCCGCCCCGCACGGTCCATCACCGCGTACTCCTCGGCGATCACCTGCTGGGCGCCGTCGTCTCCGGTGGCGGTGCGCCGCAACACCTCGCTGCTCGTGCGCCCGTCGCGGATCGCCACCGTCCGCTCCACCTGCCCGCTGACCGCGGGATCGTGGGTCACGATGACGACGGTGACGCCCAGCTGCCGGTTGACCTCCCGCAGCAGCCCGAACACGGCGGCCGACGTAGCGCTGTCCAGTTCACCGGTCGGCTCGTCGGCCAGCAGCACCCTGGGCTCGTTGGCGAGGGCCACCGCGATGGCCACCCGCATCTGCTGCCCGCCGGACAGCTGCGCGGGCCGCCGCTCGGCGCAGTCGGCGACGCCGAGCAGGTCCAGCAGCTCGGCAGCACGCCTGCGGCGTATCCGGCCAGGAGTGCGGGCCGCTGTCATCGGCAGGTCGACCATCTGCCGTGCGGTCAGGTACGGGATGAGGTTGGCGGCCGTCTGCTGGCGTACGAATCCCACGGTGTGCCGCCGATACCGGACACGATCGGCCCGCGACATGTCCAGCAGATTCCACCGATCGACGCGCACGCGCCCGGCGGTGGGAGCGTCGACCCCGGCCAGGATGGACAGCAACGTCGACTTCCCCGACCCGGACGCGCCGACGACGGCCACCATCTCCCCGCTGTCCACGACCAGGTCCAGCCCCTGCAGTGCCTGCACCTCGACCGACCCGGACTGGTAGATCCGCACCAGGCTCTCGCACACGATCAGCGCGTCTCGTCCGAACTCCGGCGCCTTCGCAGGTGGCTGCGGCAGGGATAAGGGCGCGATGGACATCCCCTCCTCCGCCCGGCACGGCTCTGCTTCAGGGCCAGACTCTATCGTCCTCGCAAATCGGGCCCAAGACCCTTACGGCCAGGGCGACGGTGGCGGCTTCCGCGAGCGAAGGACCGGGGTCAGGGCCCGCGTGTCCGGGTGGAGGGCTCGGGCGCACAGCGTGAGGGTTTCCGCGAGCGTCGTGCGGTCGGGGTCGTCGATCTCGGCGAGCATGACGGCTTCGATGCCGTCGAGGGAGCGGTCGCATCGCCGGAGGGTGCTCAGGCCTTTCGGGGTGAGGCGGGTGCGCAGGGCGCGGCCGCCACGGGGATGCGGGTCGCGGCGGATCAGGCCGCGTTGTTCGAGATCGCGGATGACCAGGTTCATCGCCTGCGGGGTGACGAAGGCGATGCGGGCCAGGTCGGCCGAGGACGGGGCGTCGCGCAGGCGCAGCTCGCTGAGCGCCATGTATTCGGTGGTCGTCATGCCGTGCCGGGCGAGCGCTTCATCCAGGCAGGCGCGGATGCGGCGTTCCAGCCGGAACACCAGGTAGCTCACATGGGGCGGCGGTGCGTCCGGCGCAGCGGCCGCGGGGACACCCGGATCGGTCACCAGGAGACGATATCTCGTCCTGTCAGAACGGGCCCAGATGTAAGTTTCACCCCATTATCAAGGACCTTGATAACAAGCTACTTGATAACCAGGGAGAACGGCTCCCTGCCAGGTGAACCGGCGGACCAGCGCACCGCGCGTGCATTGACGGCGGATTGCGGCCCTTCTATTTTCCAGCGACCGGTGTCAATACGCGGCGGACCGACCCACGGCGCGCCGCAGATCTGGAGAGGAGGAGCGCGAATGACCCGATGGATACGGGTGCTGGCCAGTGCCTGCGCCGCGGCGCTCTTAGCCGTCATGACCGTGGCACTCGGATCGCCGGCCGTCGCCGCCAGCCTGGTGGAGGTGACCGGCTTCGGCAACAACCCGGGCAACATGCGGATGCACGTCTACGTGCCGGACTCGCACCCGACCTCGCCGGCGATCGTGGTTGCGATGCATGGCTGCGGCGGCTCCGGTCCCGGCTTCCACCAGGGCAGCGAGTTCGCCTCGCTGGCGGATCGATACGGCTTCGTCGTCATCTACCCGACCGCCACCCAGTCGGCGGGGTTCGGCAACTGCTTCGACACCTGGTCGGACGCGGCCAAACAGCGCGGCGGCGGCAGCGATCCGGACTCGATCCTCTCGATGATCGACTACGTCGAACGGACCTACCGTGGAGACCCGAACCGGGTCTACGCCACCGGAAGCTCGTCCGGCGGCATGATGACCCAGCACATGCTCGCCGTCCATCCGGACGTGTTCAAGGCAGGGGCCTCCTTCATGGGTGTGCCCTTCAACTGCTTCGCCGGCGCCTCCGACTATCCACCTGGAAGCAGCAGGTGCACCGGCGGGAGCATGGACCGATCACCCCAGCAGTGGGGCGATGCGGTCCGCCAGGCGTACCCGGGATATTCCGGCCCCCGCCCGCGCATGCAGCTGTGGCACGGCACCAGCGACACCCTCGTGCCCTACTCGCTGCTGCGCGAGTCGATCGAGCAGTGGACCGATGTGTTCGGGCTGAGCCAGACCCCGACCAGCACCGACACCCCGCAGGCGAACTGGAACCGCAGCCGGTACGCCAGTTCGTCCGGCGCCGTGCAGGTGGAGGCGTACAGCGTCCAGGGCGCCGGGCATGCTCTTCCGCAGGGCGGCATGGCCCTCTACGCCATCCAGTTCTTCGGCTTGACCACCAGTTCGACCGACACCACGCCGCCGACCGCCCCGGCCGGACTCACCGCCTCGGGCACCACCGCAACCGGCACCAGCCTGGCCTGGACGGCCTCCACCGACGACACCGGCGTGACCGGCTATCAGATCCTGCGCGCTCCCGGCGCGGCGGGCGGCACGTTCACCCAGGTCGGCACCTCGGCCACGACCTCGTTCACCGACACGGGCCTGACCGCGAACACCACCTACCGCTACCAGGTCCGGGCGCGCGATGCCGCCGGTAACGTCTCACCGGTCTCCGACACCGTCCAGATCACCACCCAGGCAGGCACGACCGGTGCCTGCTCCGCCACCCCGACCGTGCAGTCCCAGTGGGGGAACGGGTATGTGATCCAGCCGCTGACCATCACCAACACCAGCACCTCGACGATCACCAGCTGGACCGTCACCTTCACCCTGCCGGCCGGGCACACCCTGACCGGCTCGTGGAACGCCACCGTCACCAGCAGCGGCCAGACCGTCACGGTCAGAAGTGTCAGCCACAACGGCACGCTCGCGCCGGGAGCCGGCACCACCAGCTTCGGCTTCCAAGCGAGCAGGCCCAACGGCAACACCGCCCTGCCGTCCGGCTACGCCTGCGCCTGACCATCACCGCGCTTCCCTGATCACGGCCCCGTCGTCGACAGGTGGGACCGGGCCGTGATCGAGGGATCCGCGCCGGTGGGAGAACCGGCCGCGTACCGCGGCCAGGGCCACTCGGTGCGCCCCATGCCGCGTCGCTCATCGAGTCGCCCGAGCACACATGCCTGCGCCGAGCCGGGCTCCACACCCTGCCTTGTAGTTTATATTTCAACTTGTTAATGTCTAGATAGCTGGCTGATCATGCGGCCATGGCCGCGTCCAGCGCGCTGACGTACCCGCTATGAAAGGTTTTCGGATGAGCATCGCTCTCGTGCGGAACCCCGGCGACGGTCCGGCCTTCCGCTACTACAACACCGGGGTCGAGCAGGTCGTGTCGACCGACGAGACGAGTGGAGCGATCACCGTCTCACGTCTGAACATGCCGCGCGCCGACGCGCCGCCCCTGCACACCCACAGTCGCGAGGACGAGAGCTGGGTGATCCTTTCCGGACGCGTCCGGTTCTGGATCGGATCGACGTCGCTCGCCACGTGCGACGTGTACGACGCCGAACCCGGCGCCTTCATCTACGGACCCCGGTCAGTGCCCCACACGCTCCAGCCGATCACGGAGACCGCGGAGATCCTTCAGATCAACAACCCCGGAGCCGTAGAGGGCTACTTCAGGGCGATCGGCCCCGCTGACGCGCGCGCCGACGAAGAGCACGCCGACCTCCTGGCGCGGTACGGAGTAGCGCTCCTCGACCATCCACCTTCTGTCTAGTCGGCTGGTTCTCCGGCGCGCTCCGCGCGGCAAGCCCGGTTGCGACATGTGGCAGCGTTCCCCGCGCGGAGCGCGCATGGCGGGCCGTCGTATGACTTGACCTTGGCGGGAGCTCGCGCCGGGATCGGATTGGGACCATCTCGGCGAGCAGGACGAGCGGGATGAGTGACGGAGGCGGCGGCCCCTGGGCTCGCCATTACGGCGGGTGCTCTGTGAGAGCCAAACCGAAATAGTTCGATATCTCGATTTGGCGACTTTCTGTCACTCGTCGCCGCCAGGGTGGCAAGCTTCAGAAAGAACCGCAGTCCTGATCAATCGATTGGGGTCCTGTCTGTGTCTTATCAAGGCAATGCGCCAAGCGATCGCCAGCGCCTTCCGGCCGGCAACGAAACCCGCAAGCGACACTCGGACACGGTGCGTGCCGCTTGGATCAGCGCCACCGCTGCGCTCGGGGCTGCCGTTATCACTGTGGCGGGTGCGTTGGTAACGGGGTATCTCAACATTGACGCCAACCCCGGGGCGGACGGGACGACCGTCAAGGCTGCCACAAGTACGGTTACGGTGAGCATCCCTGTCACGATCACTGAGACGGAGAAGACGCAAGAAGTCCAAGAATCAGACAATCCTGCACTGTTCAACCCTGATCAGGACGCGAAATACAGCAAGCGCATGAGCGTTCCGCTCCTTTCGGGCGGCTCCCGTAGTTACATATCTCTGGGTAGAGGCGTGATCGATAGCGTCGCCGCTGGTTCTGATCTCTCGTATGGGAGGTATGGTGACGGGTTTCGCATGGATACCGAGTATCTCGGCATGATGTTCAGCACGAACATTTCACCTTCTGATCCAGTGACCAGAACAATGTGCCAGGATGCCATCGAAACCAGTCCAATCGGTACGTCGATCACAACGTTCAAGAAGAACGATCGCATCTGTGTAGGCGGCAGCGGGGAAGTGGCTCTTATCCAAGTACTTGCAGCGCCTGACCAGAAAGGCACCCTGCAGATGCAGCTCGTCGTTTGGGACTGAGTGCCTGCTCAAGCGATCGTTTGTGACGGGACTTCCGCCCGAAGGTGTAGCGGGGTCGTCGATCAAGCGGTCGGCCAGGCCTTTCCCATCACTCAATACCGGGATATCACGCTGAATCCGCGCCCCATAGGGCGCCGGGCGTAGTTGTCTGCAAGAGGCGCTCCACCCGCCGCCTCGCCACGCAGCGGCCTGCCGGGCCCGGGATGCGAAACCGCAGAAAGGCCTTGACAGCCCCCTGGCGGCGAAGGTCTTGACGGCGGCGCCGGTCAGGGCGTCGATCAGGCCGACCGTACGAGCGGCGGCCACGTTGTGAACGGCCGCTCGTCGGCCAGGCGGTCCATCGGGATGGGAGTGCCGGCCAGGGTGGCGTAGGCCGACCGGCCTGCTCTCCCAGCTGTTGAGCGCGGCAAACATGTCAGACATGCAGGGTGGGCCGGTAGATGAGCTCTTGGATGTGGCCGTCGAGCGTCCGGCTCTCGAGCAGCTCCAGGTCGAAATCGCCCACGCCCGAGAGGATCGGGCTGATCCCGGTCCGTCCGGAGATGACAGGGAAGATCGTCACTTGCAGGCGGTCGACAACGCCGGCGGCCATCAGCGCCCGGTTCAGCGACAGGCTGGCCTGCGAGCGCAGCGGCACGTCCGACTCCTCCTTGAGCCGGGCGACGATGTCCACGACGTCACCGCTCACGATGGTCGCGTCCAGCAGCTCGGGGCCCTGCTTGCTCCAATAGCCGCCCCAGTCGGCGCCCTCGGCGTAGGAACCGTAGCCGTCGAGGGTGGAGAAGACGTCCCAGGTGTAGGTAGCGGTCATGACGCTGTCCTCAGGTGCGGTTGAACGGGTGTGTGGTTTCAGACTGGAGACCACGGCGAAACTCATCGCCGTACGAGCAGAAGTGATCGACCTGACGGGTCAAGGCGGAGCGCCCGCAGACCCGTCGGTCCACACGTCAAGCATGGTGATCCGTACGAACCACATGAAGGCGGCGTCACGGCCCACCCACCCGCGTAGGCCGTGAACGCCTCCCGTGTCAGGGCTTGGCCGCGGCGCTGACGATGCGGCCGGCTTCCTCCTTGGTGATGAGGCGGGCGGCCACCAGTTCGGCCGACTTCTTGGCGACGTGGGCGATGAGCTGGGGCCCGGTGTGCTTCTCGTCCTCGATGAGGTCCTCGATCGTGCAGCCGTCGGGGCGATAGCGGTTCGTCACCCCGGTGTCGCGGCCCTTGACGGTGACCATCGGGGTCAGGTCGGAGGCCTTGCAGGCGTCCGCCGGAGGGGTGTAGCGGAGCAGGCGGGCGCCGCCCTGTACGGAGCCGAGGGCGTCCTTGGTGCCGCTGCGGAACCAGATGTTGCCTGAGCCGTCCTGCGCGCCCCGGTAGAGGCCGGACTCGACGGCGGTCGTGAACGTCTTCGACAGCGGGTCGATGCGGAACACCTTCCCGTCGAGGGAGGCGTAGACGTGCTCGTCGGGGTTGACGTGCAGCTCGTCAGAGACGCCGGTGTATCCGGCGGGGAGCTTGACCCGCTTGACCACGCGGGCCGTGGCCGGGTCCATGATGAACACCGTGCCGTCGGCGAGGCCCCAGAGCAGCCCGTCGGAGCCCTTGACCAGCGCGGTGATCGACTTCGCGCCGGGCACCGGCGTGTGCTCCGATCGCTTCTCGCCCGAGGCCAGGTCGTAGGTGAACACCTTGGCGTCCGTCGCCTTGGGCGTGGTGCCGCCGCCGCCGTAGATCGACGTGCCGCCCCACAGGGTGTCCCCGAGCACGGCCAGCGAGGTGACGCCCTGGTCGGCGACGGGGGCGCGCCGTACCGTGTGCTCGCCTGAAGTCTCGTCGTAGACGGTGAGCGCGCCGCCCCAGAGGCCGTAGTCGGGGGTGCTGCCGATGTAGACCTCGCTCCCGGCGGCGGCGAACGCCACGGGCCGGTTCTGGCCGTCGCCGATCAGGCGGAACAGCTCACGCGGGTTCGTGCCCGTGACGAACGGCCGGGCCGGGTCGTAGTGCATGATCGCGCCGTTGGGATAGGTGCCCAGGTAGAGCTTGCCGTCCTTCCAGAACCACCCGTCGGTCTGCGCGGCCCGGCCGAGCTGGGTCACCTTGCCGGTGTCCGGGTCGAGGACCGCGACGTTGCCGTTGATGTAGAGGTTGGTGTAGATCCGGCCGTCCGGCCCGGCAGTGACATTGTTGATGTCGATGGGCTGGTACGGGAACGGCAGCTTGAAGCGCTGGGACGCGCCGGTGCTCGGGTCGTAGGAGAACGCGTCGCCGTTGTAGTTGCCGATCGCCGCGTAGAGCGTGCCGTCGACGAAGCCCCAGCCCACCCCGGCACCGCCCGAGGCCACCCCCGGCACCGCTTCCGGCCGGTCGGCGGCCAGGTCGTAGCGCCACAGCTCGGTGCCCGAGGTGAAGTAGACGTAGCCGCCCTCGGCGACCTTGGTCGTGCCGCGCGAGCTCATCGCGAACCCGTCGGCCAGCACCTCCCCCGAGTCGGGGTCGAGCACGAGCGCCTGCCCCTTGCTGCGCTTGACGAACAGCTTGCCCGCCACCAGGTTCAGGTCGTACGGATAGCTCGGATCGCCGCGCAGCGCCTCGGGCCAGATGTCCCGCTTCTCCCCCGTGGCCAGGTCCAGCCGGATCAGGTGCCCCGCCGAGCCGACCGCCGCCCACAGCAGTTGCCGGTCGGTGTCGACCGCGACGTCCGGCGTGTACTGCTGGCCCTCGACCATCACTCCGAGGTCGCGGAACCCTTGACCCGGGGTGTACGAGAACGCCTTGGCCCCCGGATACGTCCCCCCGTAGACCTTGCCGTCCTCACCGGCCTGCAGCCCGTAGGCGTACAACTCCCCCGGCACGACCTGCCCCAGATCGGTGGCCTGCTCCTGGCCCGGCTTGAAGGAGTACAGGTGGCCGTTGGGGTAGGTCCCGGCATAGACGGTCCCGTCGGCGGCCTGGGTGATGCCCCACCCGCCGGACGAGCCGGGCAACTCCACGGTGTCCCTCAGTTCGCGGGTCACCGGATCGACTTCGGCGACGACCCCTGGCGTACCCATCTGGACGCTGAAAACGGCGGGCCGCCCGTCCTGGCCGGTGCCGAAGTACCCCTCGAAGACGGTGAGCGCGGTCGACTGGACGCCGAAGTCGGTCACGGTTCCTTGGGCTGGGGAGGCGGCTAAGAGAGTGGACAGCAGGACGGAGAGGACACGCATGGGTTGCACTCCTGGGAGATTACGGTCTTGAGTGGAACTGCTTCCTTCGGGCTCGTATCGGCTTCATATGAGATAACGGGCCAGACCGTAAAAAGTCAACAATCACGCCGACCCCTAGACGTCATCCACTTCGACTCCCCTGCTCCCGCAGCACGCCCGTCTCTGCCGGGATGGTCGGATCCGTGAACGAGGGGGTTTCGGTGGCGTGCTCGGCGTTCCCATCGAGCGGCGTCCACGACTCGTACGTGGTCCGCTCCAGGGGCAGGGGTTTGCCTGCCGCGACGACGGTCTGTGCGGGCCGGTCGCCGCCGAGCGGGAAGTCGATGACCGGGCGGTCCACTTCCTCCGTGCCGTAGGGGAAGACGCCGTGGACGCTCTCGTTGTCGACGGCGATCAGGCTCGTGTTCGGCAACCCTGTGCCGGCTGCCCAGCCCTGCTCGTACGGCGTCATCGCATCGAGTTCGCTCTGCAGGACGATGGTCTCGTAGTTTGTCGTCGGACGGAGCTCCGGAGTGTACTTCTGGACGGCGGTGCTGTAGGAAAGCCCTGAGGTGTACGGCCCTCCGGGTGCGTGATGACCGTGGTGTGGTGTTCGGGGTCCGAAGCATCGATGTTGTGGCCTGTGAGATGCGAACGTCCCACGTGACCTCGGGATCCGGATTCAGCCAGTCCCGCGGCACCTTGATGGTCGCGCACCGGACGTTGGACCGGAGCGCACATCTCGCTAACCGCGCGGCAGCACAGCCGCGGCGATGATGACATTGTTGACGATGGTCGCGGTGACGGTGCGAGCGACAGCCTCCGCGGCAGCGCCCGCTCCCCAGTTCCCGTTCTTGAGCTCTTCGGCGCGGGCGATCACCGCAGAGGTCCACGGGATGTCGCGGTCGAACTGCGGCAGGGTTCCGCTCCCGTAGATGAGCGCGGCGAGCGCCGCGACGCGGGCCGTCGGCTCCGCACCGTCGACGAGCACGGCGCGAACGTCGGTGAGCAGGCTGTCGCGGCGCCCGCTGTCGCCTCCCTCAAGCACCTGGGCGTTGAACAGGCCGAGCGCCTTGCGCGTGCTCCGCCGGAGCTCCCCGCGCCCGACGAGTCGATCCAGCAGCGGTTCACGCAGGGTCGGCCCCATCGCGGCAAGGACGGTCTGCACTCCCCGAGGCCTGTCGGCGACGTACTCCCAACTGGCACGGAGGAGGTGATCCGAGGGCGGGTTGTCAGCGACGGCCTCCACTGTCACGGTTCCCATCCGTCCGGTGCCGCTCCGGACGTGGCCCCCGCGCGCGAGGTCGGCGAGCACCGCCCCCGCGAGCACGTAATAGAGCGTGCTCTCCCCGGCGATGCTCCCGGCGCCGGACGGCCTGGCTTCAGCAAAAACCGTGTTCCAGGAACACGGTCAAGCTCCGCGGGGAGCGCGTCCCTCGTCCGCCTGTCCGCTCTGCTCCCGAAGGGCGCTCACCTGGTCGTTCGCGAGGGTGTTGGCACGGACGAGCACGTCCAACTGGGCCGGGTTGTACAGATCCACCACGCTGTCCACGATCGTCCGCGCCGTGACGTGCGGGCTCTTGGACAGGTGCGCAGCAGGATCGCTCAACCACGGATAGTCGATGAAATGCCGCGCGAGAGTCCGAGCGAGCCTCTCGACCAGGCGCTGCCGCGTGTCCTCATCCGCGTCGGCCGGCAATCGATCGATGTCGGCGCCGACGCCGTCGGTGTCAGCCTCCACCATCTTCTGAACGTCCGCCAAGGCGTCCTGGTCGTATAGTTGCGCGTAGATGTGGATCATCGAACTGTCCACCTCCGACAGTCGAGATGCCACCGTTGTACCGGCGCTCGGGCTCGTCGAGCAGTCCGAGACGGTGGTAGTGGCGGATCGTGTTCACTGTCGTTCCCGCCAGTCCGGCGAGCTCGCGCGTGCTCCACGGCATGTCATGTCCCTCCCGCGCTCACAACACACATAAGGACCCCTCAACGCCAGTTCGGCATCCCCTATGCCACGGCCGACACCGGCGGGCGGGGTTCCACGGGCCCGCGGGGGTGTGCGCGCGGTCAGCCCATCGAGATGAGGATGGGCGCGACGTATCGCCCGCGGTCGCCCGGATGCCGGTGGGCGCCGTAGACCATCGTCGGCAGGGCCGCGGGTCCCTCAGCGGGCCCCAGCCCGGTGAGCCACGGACGCAGGCCCGGGTAGGCGTCCAGCAGGTCGATCCGCACATCGCGGTCGGCGCCGTGAACGGCGGCCAGGATGAGCTCGCGGGCGGCTTCCTCAGAAGGCGCGACCACGGGGCCGATGACACGATGAGGGCCGGCGTTCCAGGCCACGGCGAAGCCGCCGTCGGTGACGATCGTGCGCTCGGCCATGGCCAGCAGCGCCGTCAGCGCCTTGCTCCGGTCGGCCCCGGTGGCCTCGGCGTCCAGGTCGAGGAGCGCGGCGTGGTCGTCCGGTGTGGCCACGCGGACCGCGGACGTCCACGCCGCCCCCTGCATCGGCCCCATGGCGATCGTCAGGCTACCCGTCGGCCGGAAGCCCAGCCGCTCGTATACGGGGCGTCCGAAGCGGGTCGCGGTCAGCTCCACGGTGCGGTCCCCGGCGACCTCCAGGGCATGCTCCACCAGCCGGGTGCCGAGCCCTTGCCTGCCGTACCTGCCGGCGACCAGCATCATGCCGACGCCGGCCAGCGTGTCGCCGTAACGGGTCACCACGACGCACCCGGCTAAGCCGTCGCCGTCGGCCGCGTCGACACCGTAGACCTCGCCCGCCTCGAACATCAACCGCCATTTGGCCTCGTCGGTGGACCAGTCGCGATCGCCTTCTAGCCGCCGGCACAGGGGCAGGTGCTCGGGACCGAGAAGTCGAATATCGCTCATAGACGCGGATTCTGGCACACGCCAGGATTGTCGTTGATCTTCGAGATGCTGCGGCAGCGTGCATCGCCGGGACGGGCGCTCCGCTGCTCGCTGTCGTCGAATGCGTCAACCAAGCCATGGCCGGCTTGTTGTGCGAAGGAGAGCCGACGCATGGCGGCATGGTGAGGTCAGTCCGGTGGTGGTGGTCGCGGTTCTCATGGTCTGGAGAGGTGATGTGGTGTTAGAGGGTGTGGACGAGGTGCCGTGGGGGCGGCTCGGGTACTGGCCTGGAGGTTCGGCCGCGGTGCCCGGCCTGCTGCGGGAGCTCGCGGCGGTGCCGCCGGGGTCGTCGGAGGAGTCGCCGGTGTGGCGGCTGCGGGACGGGCTGTTCCAAGGAATGAGCACGCCCGGCGAGGTGTACGACGCGGCCCCGTACCTGGTGCCGTACCTGCTGGAAGTCGTGAAGATCGCGCGGCAGCCCCACCGAGGACTGGTCGTGGACCTGATGACCGACATCGCGTTGGCTCAGCCGCACCGTGACGTGTCCTGGGATCCCGCCGCCGGACCCGAGCCCGACCACGCGGCGCTCGCACGGGCGGCCATGACCGCCGACGTCGACACGATCGCGCGGTGGCTGAACGATGCCTCCCCGAAGATCGTGGCGGGGACGGCGCGCTTGCTCGCTCTCTTGCCCGAGGCCGCAACGAGGAGTTTGCCCGCGTTGCGCGCGCGGGCCGAGAAGGGGGTGAGGCCGGCAGGCGATGCCGGAGCGGTGACCTGTGTGTCACGGCCAGGCCACTGCCCGGATGGGGAGGGCGGAGGCCCGCCTCAGAACTGCTCGCGGTGCAGGCACTGGGCATGATGGGCCCAGTGGCCTCCGCAGCCGTACCCCGCGCTGGAAGCCATCGCTCACGGCCGTGCCCGGGTGACAGAACGCGCCGTCCGGGCCGACGAGCGCTACCAGCGCGCCGCCCAGCGTGCGCTGTCCATCGTTGACAAGCAGCCTCCCTCGAGCACCCGACCGGGTCAGTGAGCACTTCGAGCGGCTCACGTTCGCGCAGCCGGGCCGCCGCCGATCTCTGACCGACGCGGTGCTGGGCCGCAGGACACCTCGCGTGGTCGCCAGCACCGTCGTCTGCGTCACCTCCCACGAGGACGACCGCCGGGCGTGGGTGAACGAGAACTTCGGGATGGTCGGGCAGCTGCCCGTCTACCGTGCCATGCTCGACCGCGGCCATGCCGCCGGCCCGCAGGACACGGTGGTCATCGGCGACGAGACCGTCATCGAACGCCAGATCCGCCAGTTGTTCGACGCCGGCGCGACCGAGCTCTTGGCGGTGACCCTCGGATCCGAGGAGGAACAGGCCCGGACCACCGCGCTTCTGGCCGATCTGGCCGGATAGACCGCCGGACCACCTCACCGGTCCTCGGCAGCTGTCTCGCCGGACGCGGTGTACCACTGGGAGCAGGACGCACTGGTCGTCGCCCGTAACCGGGGCATGTTGCCCACCGCCGCCTCGCGGGCCATCTTCTCGATGGCCCACGACGCGATGCCCGAGCACCGCGACCGGCTGGCCGCGGGCGGCACGCTGCTGGACATCAGCAGTTGCGTCGGCGGAGCCCTGCTGACGATGTTCCCTGAGCTGCGCGCAGTCGGTGTCGAGCGAGCCGGCGACCTTGTCAAGGAACTGCGAGAGCGGGCCGACTGCGGCAGCACGCCGCCTACTACATGCTGCGCCTTCCGCAACCGCTACGACCAGACCCCGATCGGCTACGCCGCGACCGCCGCTCGAGAAGCAGACGTCGCTTGAGTGTGCCGGGCCGGCGCCGAAGGCGCTTGAGCCGTTGCGAACGACGGTGCCCTGCCGCCACCCGCCCGCCCTTCTTCCTGCCCGTCCTCCCGAATCACCCGAGCTCAGATGCCTGGTGTTCGCGTGCGTCGAAGTTGTCGCGGGCGCGTTCGATGGCGGGCATGTGTCGTGTGGCCCAGTCCAGCAGGACGTCGACGGGGTGACGCAGGGTCTTGCCCAGGGGGGTGATCCGGTAGGTGACCGCCACCGGGCGGGTGGAGGTGACCTGGCGTTCGACCACGCCGTTGCGTTCGAGCCGCCGGAGGGTGGCGGTCAGTGACTTCTGGGTGACCGCAGGAAGGGCGCGACGCAGCTCGTTGAAGCGGCAGGGGCGTTCGCACAGCTCGTTGAGAACGCTGAGCGACCACTTGTCGAGCACCTGGTCGAGAAGTTCGCGGTGTGTGGTGCCGATGCGGATCTCATCGCCGGTATCCATGCCGAAACCTGGTCTCGTTGAAGTGTCCTTCTGACACTAAGTATCTTATCGATACCTCAGGCGAGAAGGAGCCACACAACCATGACCGTTCAGTACCTCACGCCCGAAGACATGCTTCAGCCCACCCCGTACCATCACGTGGCCGTGGGCACCGGGACCCGGCACGTGCACGTCAGCGGTCAGGTCGCCCGCCGGCCCGACGGCGCCCCCGTGGCTCCCGGGGATCTGGCCGGCCAGGTTGCCCACGCCCTCCGCAACACCGCCAAGGGCCTGGCCGGCGCAGGAGCCACCTTCCAGGACGTGCTGCGCCTGACGTTCTACGTCACCCGGTGGAGCCCGGACAAGATCGGCGACTTCATGGCCGGCGTGGAGGCCGTCGCCGGCGAGATCGGGCTTGAGCTGCCGATACCTCCGGCGTCCCTCATCGGCGTCGACCGCCTGTTCGAGGACGACGTCCTCGTCGAAGTCGAAGCCACCGCGCTTCTCGACTGACCTCGACCTCGTACACCTCCCATCCGCTGGACACGTGCCGGGTCGCCGGCAGGCTCAGCGGCCCGGCACGTCGGCGCGCAGCCGCTGGAGAACGGGCACCACGATGGCTCAGGGACGCACCTTCAAACGCTGTTCCTGCCGGGACAGCGACGGCAGGACGCGCGGGCAGCGATGCCCCAAGCTGCGCCCCAGCGGCGGGTGGAGCTAGCGGCACGGCATCTGGCACTACCAGATCGAACTCCCGCCCACCCCGGACGGTAAGCGGCGCGAGCCGCCGCGTCGCGGCGGGTTCGACTGGTACGGCTCGTCCCCCGACAGCAGCTAACTACTCGTGTCCGTCCTCACCGAGGCCCAGTCGCCCACGTCCACGCCGCGCCGGAGGGCGGGCCCGTGTGCGCTGCGCGGTTTCAAGGGCGCCGACGTGGTGGAGTCCGAGGGGGTACGGCTGGCGGCCTCGGTGTCGCTGTTCCTGGCGGCCGGCAAGGTGAGCGACCACGTGGCGGACGGGGACGGCGTGTACGCCCGCCGCCCGGTGGCCGCCGGCGCCACCCGCCTGGCGGGCCGTCGCCCGTGAGGCGGTCCCGTTCCCGCGCGCAGCGGTACGGCGGCGACTGCCGGGCGCGTGCTAAATTGGCCGCATGACCAACTTGGCCGAACGACCAAATTCGGCGCGTGGCGACCGGCGGCGCGAGCAACTGGTGGAGACCGGCCTCGCGCTCCTGAGCGAGCACGGGTGGCCCGGCGTCACGGCGCGCGCCGTGGCCGAGCGCGCCGGCACCAATCCCGGCCTGATCCACTACCACTTCGGCGGCCTGCCCGGCCTGCACGCGGCGATCTTCCGGCGCGGCACCGACCTTCTCGTCAAACCGCTCGTCGACGAGTTGCTGGCCGCCGGGGACGAGCGGGCCGCGCTGGACTCGATCCGCACCCTGCTGCCGCGGACCACCGACGACGAGCCCGCGTCCCGGCTGGCCGCCGAGCTGATCATCGGCGCGACCCGCGACGCCGTGCTCGGCGCCGTGCTCCGCGACGAGCTCCGCCAGGTCCGGCAGCAGATCGCCGACCAGCTGCGCGCGCTCCACCCGGGCTGGTCGGCCGGCCAGGCGCTCGGGGTCGCCACGCTGACCGTTGCCGCGATCGACGGGCTGATGCTGCACTGCATGATCGACGGCGACCTGCCCACCAGCGAGGCGCTGGACGTGGCGGAGCGCCTGCTCCCCGAGGAGGAGACATGAGAGTCCTCATCAGCGGGGCCGGGATCGCCGGGCTCACGCTGGCCTACTGGCTGCGACGTCGCGGCATTGAGCCGGTGGTCGTGGAGCACGCGCCCCACGGCCGCCTGGGCGGCTACGGCGTCGACTTCTTCGGCACCGGCTACGACGTGGCCGCCCGCATGGGCATCCTCGACCGGCTGACCCCGCACCGGCTGCCCGTCGACTCGGTCGAGTTCGTCGACGCCTCCGGCCGGTCCTCGTCCCGGTTGTCGGCCGGCCTGCTGGAGCGGGTCATCCGGGGGCCGCACCTGCCGCTGATGCACACCACACTGGAAGGCGCCCTGATCGACGCCGTCGCCGGCGAGGTGGAGATCCGCTTCGCCGACAGCGTCGCCGAGGTCCGCGACACCGGCGACGCGGTCGAGATCGGCTTCGCCGGTGGCGCCGGCGGGCGGTTCGACCTGCTCGTGGGGGCCGACGGCATCCACTCGCGGACGCGGGAGCTCGTGTTCGGCGCGGAGTCGCGGTTCGTCCGCCCTCTCGGCACCCGCCTGGCCTCTTACCCGGTGCCCGACCGCTACGGCTGGGGCCGCGTGCGCGCCCACTACACCGAGCCCGGCCGCCAGGTCGTCGTCTATCCCGGCGGCGAGCCCGGCACGCTGGTCGCCCTGCTGCTGTTCCGCTCGCCGCAGGGCGGGAGCGTTCCGCGTGACCAGCGGACAGGCCTGCTGCGGGAGCGCTTCGCCGGGGCGGGCTGGCTCACTCCGTCGCTGCTGGCCGACGCGCCCGCCGGGGAGTCGATCTTCATGGATGCGATGGCCCAGGTCGTCATGCCCGCCTGGCACCGTGGCCGGGTCGTCCTGATCGGCGACGCTTGCGGCTGCATGACCATGGTGTCGGCCCAGGGCGTGTCCATGGCGATGGCCGGGGCGTACGCGCTGGCCGAGGCGCTGGCGGCCGAGCCGGGCCACGAGCGCGCGTTCGCCCGGTACGAGGCCCGGATGCGACCCGAGGTGCGGCGACGCCAGCGCAACGCGCTCCTGTTCGCCCGCATGCTGCTGCCCTCCGGCCGGGCCGGGCTGGCCGTGCAGGGCCTGGCCAACCGGATCATCACCCGACAGACGTTCGCGCCCGTGCTGCGCAGGCAGTTCGGCGCGGGGAGCATCCTGCCGCCCGCGACAACAGGAGGAAGCTGAGATCAGAGATCGTCAGAAGGCCGCACCGCCGACCGGGCTGCGCCGCAAACTGTGGCGCCTGCCCAGCCCGCTCCACCGGCCGGGCCTGGGCGCCCTGCTGGGCCGCCGTATCATGCTGCTCACCCACACCGGCAGGGTTTCCGGCCTGCCCCGCCAGTCCGTCATCGAGGTCGTCGAGCACGGCTACGTGGCCGCCTCCGGGTTCGACGTCAAGGCCGCAACGTCATGGCCTCCCCGAGGTGACGAACGCGCTGGAGGCATGGCCGAGGAACCTCGCAAGCAGCCCAGGAGGATGTGAAGACCGTCAGCCCTCCCGCAGGTCACGCCGCTGGAAGGCGACGGTCCCCACCGACAGGAGCACTGACGTGAGCGCGCCGAGCCACAGCAACGGACCGACATCCAAGGGCTGGCTCAGCGCCTGCGGGACGTGTGCGAAGGGCGACAGGTTCCTGACCCGGTCGTCCAGTTGGAGTAGCTCGCCGAGCTGGCCGAGCAGGGCGAAGGCCACCAAGGCCGCCCACGCCAGAGCGGTCAGGCGGGACAACAACCCGAACAGGAGCATCGCGATGCCCGCCAGGGTCCACGTAGCCGGCACCTGGACCAGCGCCGCACCGAGCAGGCGCATGGCCTGACGGGCCGGCTCGCCGATCCGCAGGCCGTGTGCGAGCCCGGCCGCCAGTCCGCCCGCGGTGATGATCACAACGCTGCCGCCGAGGGCCATGCCCAGATGGCTCAGGGCCCATCGCCAGCGGACCACGGCCGTGGCCAGGACCGGCTCTGCCCGCAGAGCCGACTCCTCACCCTGCAGTCTCAGCGTCGCCTGCACCGCATAACCGCCGGCAACCAGGCCCATCAGGCTCAGCTCGGCGGCCAGGAACGTGTCGGTCAACGCGCTCGCGCCGCCGACCTGATGAAGTATCGCGGCCAGTTGCGGGTTGTCACCGACGATGTCGCCGACGCTGTAGGCCAGGGCGCCGAACAGCAGCCCCACGACCACGAAGCCGATCCCCCAGCCGAGCAGGCCGCCGCGCTGCAACCGCCATGCCAGCGCCAGCGGGCTCGCGAGATACGCGGCGGCGTCGGGCTTGCCCGGCCGCGCCGGCACGAGTCCGGCGCCGAGGTCGCGCCGCCTGGCAAGCAGCGCCGCCGCGGCAACCAGCGCCAGCCCGGTGACGACGAACAAGGCGAGCACCCACCAGCGCTCGCCGGCGAACGCCCGCACCCGCTGCGCCCAGCCCAGCGGGGACAGCCACGCTAGCGCTTCCACCTTGGCAGCGTCGCCGAGCGCGCGCAGGAGGAAGGCCAGGCCGAGCGCCGCGGCGGCGAGGGCGTTGGTGGTTCGCGCATGAGTGGTGAGCTGGGCGGGGGTCATGGTGCTGGGCGGGCGGGTAGAACTCGATCTCCTGGTAGAACGGCAGCTCCTGGTGCACGTCGTACAGGTGACCGGTTTCCAGGTCGGCGGACCTGAAGTGGAAGCCGAGGTCCAGCATCGCCTGCAGGATGCGCAGTTGAGAGGGCAGCGGCTCGACCGCGACCTCGTCCAGGTCGCCCTTGTCGACGGCCTTGGCGATGGCCAGCTCGGTGCGCACGCCCAGTGCCATGCCGGTCAGGCGCTGGCCGCCGATCTCGCTGATCGGGATCAAGGCGAGGGCCGGGTTCCGGCGGTGAGGTGAATCTTCCCTGGGGGTTGCCCCGAAAGGAGGTGGTTGAGCCGGAAGTACGACGTTTGCTCTCGAGGTCGGTGCCTGGGGGCGGTCCTGGTGGCCATGACCGTGCCCGTAGCGGGAGCGCTGTCGGCGGTGGCGGTCAGGTGGGGCTGGTGGCTGGTGGTGGGTGACCGCCGTTGGCCGGTGATGCTTTGCTGATTGGTTTCGCCGCGGCGCCGGTGGAAGAGGCGGAGGCGGGAGGTTCGCGCGTAAGTAGTTGATCCAGTTTGGCGTTCACGGCGGCCAGTTCCTGCTTGACCTCCTGCAGTTCTGCCTGGGTCTGCGCTTCGACCGGGGATGGCTCGTTCTCGTGCATGGCGTTGACCACGACTGCGATGAAGAGGTTCAGCGCAACGAAGGTGGACATCAGGATGTAGACGATGAAGAAGATCCACCCCCACGGCTTGTGGTCCATCACCTCCTTCGCGATGGTGCCCCACTCGTCACCGGTCATGATCTGGAACAGGGTGAACAGCGAGCGCGGCAACGCGTCGAAACGCTCGGGCACGACCTCGCCGAACAGGATGGTGGCGATCACTGCCGCGATGTAGATCATCAGAGCGAGCAGGCCGATGATGGAGGCCATCCCGGGCACTGCGGCCAGCAGAGTGCCGACCACACGCCGCATGCTCGGCACCGCCGACACCAGTCGCAGTGCCCGCAGGATTCGCAGAGCGCGCAGCACCGAGGCCGGGCCGGAGGCGGGCACCAGCGCGATGGCGACGATGACGGTGTCGAACCAGTTCCACGGGTCGGTGAAGAAGGTGCGGCGATAGGCATACAACCGGGCGGCGATCTCGGTGGCGAAGACGGCCAGCGCGATCCGGTCGACGGCGTGCAGCACGCCGCCGGCGCGCTCCATCAGATAGGAACTGGTCTCCATGCCGATGGTGACGCTGTTGATCACGATGATGGCAATGATCGTCCGCTGTACGAGCCGGTGTTCCAGGACGGCGCGAACGCGTTGTTGTCCCGTCAACTGCGGTAGCTCCCCTGCTCTAAGGACCACGATCCATGATCATCGTAGGCGTGGGTGGCAGGGGCCGATAGCGGGGTAGCCGTGAGGCATCGACACATCCGGCACTTTGCGGACTCCTCACCCGTTACCTGGGATGATGTGCCCCGGTTGTGGCTGGCGTGCGCCGATCAGCTGACGTCCATCCAGCGCAGGCGGGCGGGCCTGCCCGCCTGCACCGCTCACATCGGTCGCCCGCTGGTCAAGGACACGAAGGGAATGGTGGTGGCGTCCGTGTCAACGGACCCGAGCAGGCCGATCACGTACAGCTTCCGCGCGCGCGGGCAGCGATGCCCGGCCCGTGAGCGACGGCAATGCCGGAGGTGGGAGCGATGAGCGTGGCGCTCGGCCTGCTGGCCATCCTCCTGCTCACGTTGGCTACCGGCTACTTCGTCGCGCAGGAGTTCGCCTACGTCAGCGCCGACCGGATTGCCCTGTCACAGCAGGCCGCCGCAGGCGACAAGAAGGCAGTCAAGGCCGTTGAGGTGATGGAGCGGCTGTCGTTCATGTTGTCCGGCGCGCAGCTAGGCATCACCGTCACCGCGCTGGTGGTCGGCTTCATCGCCAGACCCGCTCTGGCCGAGATCATCGCCCCCGCGCTGACGGCGTTCGGCATGCCGCAAGGAGCGGTGGATGCGGTGGCGCTGGTGATCGGCTTCGCCCTGGCCACCATCATCCAGATGGTGCTCGGCGAGCTGGCCCCCAAGAACCTTGCCCTGGCCCGGCCCGAGCCCCTGGCCCGGGCGCTGGCCTCCTCCACCTTGATCTATCTCAAGGTCGCCGGGCCTGTCATCAAGCTTTTCGACACCGCGGCCAACAAGCTGCTGCGAGCCGTCGGCATCGAACCGGTCGAAGAGCTGCACCACGGCGCAACCCTGGAAGAGCTCGGCCACATCATCGGCGAGTCCGAGGCCCACGGCCACCTGCCCGGCAGCCAGGCCGACGTACTGGAACGCGCCCTGGCCTTCTCCGAGCACACCGCCGAAGAAGTCATGGTGCCGCGCGTGGAGGTGATCGCCGTCGCCGCCTCGGCCACCGTCGCCGAGCTGGACGAGCTCGTCGCCACGCATGGCCACACCCACTACCCGGTGCTCGGCGCCACTCTGAACGATGTGGTGGGGGTGGTCAGCCTGCGCGATGTAGCCGCCGTACCGCCCGCGGAGGCGGCCACCACCCGCATGGCCGAAATCACCCGTCACGTGCTGATCGTGCCGTTCTCGGTGTCCCTGCCGGATCTAGCCGGCCAGCTGCACGACCGAGGTGAGGAAGTGGCCTGCGTGGTCGACGAGCACGGCGGCCTGGCCGGCCTGGTCACCTGGGAAGATGTGGCCGAAGAACTGGTGGGTGAGATCGCCGACGAGAACGACGCCGAGGCGCCGCGCGTGCTCCGGCGCGGCGACGAATGGGAGCTGGACGCCGCCTTGCGCATCGACGAGATCGCTTTGGAGACCGATCTGCACCTGCCGGACGAAGACGAGTACGACACTCTTGCCGGGCTCATCCTGCACCGGCTCGGCCGCTTCGCCGTCCCCGGCGACGTCATCACCGCCGATCTTCCGGCAACCCTCGATCCCCACGCGCCCACACAAACGCGGATCGAAGTGTTGACGCTGGACAGACACGTCCCTGAACGCGTCCGCCTCACCCCCCATCGGCCCGACAGCCCTGATCCCAACGGTCGAGACGGCCACGATGGCGAGGAGCAGCCGTGAACCTGTCCATCGGCCTGGCTCTGACCCTTGTCTTGCTGGTCGGCAACGGCTTCTTCGTCGCGGCCGAGTTCGCTCTGGTCGCCGCCAAGCGCCACCGATTGGAGAAGGCCGCCGCCCAGGGCAGCAGGGCCGCCGCTGCGGCACTGTCAGGGATCAAGGAACTGTCGCTGATGCTGGCCGGCGCCCAGCTCGGCATCACGCTGTGCTCGCTCGGCCTGGGCGTGGTCTCCGAACCGCTGATCGCCGGGACGCTCACCCCGCTCTTCCACGCCGTCGGACTCCCGGAGGCCGCCGCGCATGCGGTCGCGTTCGTCATCGCGCTGGCCATCGTGACATTCCTGCACATGGTGCTGGGCGAGATGGCGCCGAAATCCTGGGCGATCGCCCACCCCGAACGCTCGGCGACCCTGCTGGCGCTGCCGTTCCGCGGCTTCACCCTGCTCGTGCGCCCGCTGATCAGCGTTCTGAACGCCGTCAGCAACGGGCTCCTGCGGCTGGTCAAGGTGCACCCGCGCGAGGAAGGCGCCAACCCGCGCACCCCGGAGCAACTGCAGCACCTGGTAGCCGAATCCCGCCGGCTCGGCCTGATCGAAGCCGACGATCACGCCGTGCTCAGCCAGGCCCTGCGCGCCCCAGGCGCCGACATCACCGCGCTGATCATTCCGCCGGAGCGGATCGACACGGTGCCCGCCACCGCCACCAGCCAAGAGGTGATCGATGCCTGCCTGCGCGTCCAACGCTCACGCCTGATCGTCGGCACCCCCACCGACCCGGTAGGCGTCGTGCACATTCGGGACGCCTACCTCGCACGCCGCCGCGACACCGCCACCGCTGCCGGGGGCCTCGCCTACCGAATCCCCACTCTGCCCGCTGTCGCCTCCGTCTCCGACGCGGTCACCCAACTGCGCGCCGCCCGTAGCCAGATCGCCCTCATCCGCGCCGACGACGGCACCACCGCAGGCATCGTCAGCCTCGACGACCTGCTCACCACCCTGCTCGTTCCCACGTGAGCACGCGCTGCCCTGCCGCCATGCGCCTGTCCCCAACTGACGGAAGCGAGATCAGAACGCCAGCAGACTCATAGCGTTCAACAACCACGCCAGCACGGCGGGAAGGCAGGTCAGCACCCGCCCGGATCCACCCTCAAGGCAGGTTCAACGACGGAGCCTGCCTCCACAGTGATGACCCCTAAGCCACCGCTTGCCGGGCTCGTCCAAACCCGACGCCACCGACGCCGCGGACGAGATCAGCGGCAGCTTGGCGGCGGCGTGGAACAACGCGGCCGCCCCTGCGGCCCCGCTTGCCGGCACCCCGGGAATCGCCGGTGCCGTCCGTGGCAGGACAGCCAGGAGCCGACCTGCTTCCGGGTGCCTGCTGCCCCGACTCCTTCATGGAGGTCGCCGCCCATCATGTCCAGCAGGACATACCGAGCGTCAATTACCCCATAGCGGTCAAGCGCCGCAAGCGCGTAGTCGACCGCCCGCCACACCCGATCCCCTTCAACCTCCGCATCCAGCCACCAGCGGGCATGCGGCCCCAACAGAGGAAGGTCACGCACCGCCTGCCACAACACCTCGGCATCACCGCGCTCAGCCACGACCTCTACAACACTGAGCCGTCCGGCAGGGGACGCCTCAGCCGCAGCCCGCAACAGTTCGGGGAGCCGATCAACCATCCTGCGTGAGCCCGGTACGAGATCCTCGATCCGCCACCGCCGCAGCAGCTCCGGCACCTCCTCCGCCGGGGCTGTAGCGATCCGGTGCAGTACCTCAGCCGCGCTCAAGTCCCTGGTGATCGGCAGCGGCAACCCCTCCGCCAGCTCTTTGCGAGCGTGTTCGCCTAGCTCCGTGACCACCAACCGGTCGTCGACTGCTGCGCGCATGCGCCTGCCTGGGCATCAAGCTGATCCACTCCACCCCGCACCGCCCGCGGGGCAAGGGCAAGATCGAAAGGTTTTGGCGCTTCTGGTAATCGCCGCGCGAGGCCGGACAAGCTGGAGGCGGGCCGGCAGCCGGACCGCGCTCCCCGAACCGGCCGGTAACCGCGTTGTCCCTGCTCAGGAGCTCTCGCTGCTCAGAGCAGATCTGCCCCAGGCAGATCGTGTCGACGCCGGTCCGGATCGCCTCGCAAGATGGACGCATGAGCGAAGAATCGAAACTTCCGCTATTCAACCCACAAATGAGACGCGAACTCTATGAGCAGCGTGTTCTCGTTCTCGACGGCCCTCTCGACGACGAAAATGGCACACTGCTGGCCACCCAGCTGATGGCACTCGCCACGCAGGATGCGTCGTCCGATATCGCCTTGTGGATTCATTCCCCAGGTGGCTCGGTCCCGTCGATGCTTGCGATCCGCGACATCATGTGCCTCATTCCCTGTGACGTATCGACCCTCGTCCTGGGGATCGCTTACAGTGCCGGGCAGTTCTTGCTGTCCTCGGGGGCCCGTGGGAAGCGCCGCGCTCTACCGCACTCACGAGTCCTGATGCACCAGGGCTCGGCGGGAATCGGTGGCACCGCGGTCGACATCGAACTGCAGGCCGGCGACCTTCGGCATACGCGCGACACGGTGCTCGGTCTGATTGCCGAGGACACAGGTCAGCCTGTCGAGCGCATATTCGAGGATTCGCTGCACGATCGTTGGTACACGGCACAGGAAGCACTGGACTACGGCTTCATCGACGCCATCGTGCAGAACTTCGACGAAATCGCGCCACAAAACCGCCCACGGCTCGGATTCGGCATCACCCAAGGAGTCGGCCAGTGACCACATATACGATCCCGAACGTCATCGCCTCGAACCCTCGTGGCGAGCGGATCATGGATGTCTACTCGCACCTGCTCACCGAGCGGATCGTCTACCTGGGCACCGCAATCGACGCGGGCGTCGCGAATGCTCTCATCGCGCAGCTGATTTTTCTGGAATCAGACAACCCCGAGGCGGAGATCCAGTTTTATATCAACTGCGAAGGCGGAGACCCGAGCGCGATGCTCGCGATCTACGACACTATGCGCCATATCCGCCCGCGGGTTTCGACGACCTGTGTGGGACAGGCCGTCGCGGTGGGTGCCGTACTTCTCGCCGCGGGCGCCGAAGGCAAACGTGCCGCTCTCCCACACGCACGGATCATCCTGCACCAGCCGGCAGCCCAGGGGCGCGGAGCGATCCCCGATCTCATCCTGCAGGCCGACGAGGTCGTACGTGTCCGGGCGGACATCGAGCGCATACTTTCACGGCACACCGGCCAGACGGTCGAGACCCTGCGCGCCGACACCGATCACGATCGCGTGTTCACCGCTACCGCGGCCTTGGAGTACGGGCTCCTCGATCAGATCATCGAGGAGCGTTCATAGGCCCGTGGACAACCCCGGCAAGCCGCGCTACGCGGCCAGAGCATACGCCGCCGAGCAGGTGGCACCTCTCGACGCGCCCTGCTGAGCAGGCCGCAAACTCTCGGCAACGGCAAGGGTCAGATCGACCAGGGTCACATCCAGCGCGCCGGCGACCGCGGCGATCATTTCGCTCGACGGCTCCTTGACGCCTCGTTCGATCTCGGAGAGATATTGCGGCGAGACTCCGGCGCGGCTTGCCGTCTCGCTCAACTTCTCGCCCCGCTCATGGCGAAGCCCTCTCAAGCACTCACCGAGCACCTGCCGCCACAGCGGCTCGCGAGCCGGAGACGGCTCGGGGGCGGTCCGATTGATCGCTAGACGCGACGGCATGGATGAGGCCATACCTCACCATAGGTCGATGGCGCGTTCGAGTTCTGCCGGCTTCGCGCAGAGCAGAACGTCTCCGCTTACCCATGCCCAGCCTCAGGCCATTCGCGCGCTCACCGAGCGGTCGTCGTGGCGGCGACCACTCGGTGAAGCCGAAGACCAGCCACGTGAGCACCGCTTGCGCAGGTGGTGTTCCTTCATTCTGACCGGCGCGGCAAAGTCCTGCAGCTCCTGAGCGCCCAGCCCTGGCGGGCCTGGAGAGGAAGCGAACTGGCCGCCATCCTCGGCATCGAGAACGTCAACGGCTTCCGCGGCCAACTATCCCAATGGTCCCACCAGGGCTACGTCAACAAGATCTACGGGCCATGCCCGCCACGACTCAAGCCTTAGTCAGCAGGCTCTCAGTCGTGGTGGTCCCAGCGGTTGCCGGCGCCGGGGGCACTTGGCCGCAGGTGCTCCCGCCCTCCGCAGAACCCAGCGACAGTGACGTTCTCGAACGAGCTCTCCGTGGATGCGTAGAGCCCGACGCCGCCGCTGCGGACAACGGTGTCGCGGCCCTTCAGGACCTGAACGCCGTTCAACGTCACGGTGATGCGGTCGCCGTGAATCGCCGCACCCAGTCGCACGGGACCTGTCAACGGGTTGCTGATGGATGCCGTGGCCACTGTGACGGGACCCGACGCGTGAGCCTCGCGGATGATGCTCGCGTACTGGGTTCCGTTGCTCGTCTTGCCGACGTGGATCCGATATCCGTACGCGTCCGTGGTGTCTCGCAGCGAGATTCCTGCGTTACCGACGGATCCGTCGATCGTGACCGTGGTCTCCACGACATAGTCGCACGCCTCGGAGAAGCGCGCCGGCAGTGTCGAGTCGGCCAGTACGTGCGCCCGGCCACCGGCAGGCGTGAGGCGCAACTTGCCCGAGGCGACGGACACGGACCCTGTTATTCCTCGCCAACCGGCCTGATCGAGCCCTTCCCTGATCACGATGTTGTCGAAGGTCGCGGCCCGCCGATGGGTGAAGGCGGCGGCACCACCCGTCGGCAGCTGTCCGTCGTCCGCGGAGATCGACGTATCGCCGACTTTGGCGCTCAGATGCTTCCCGATCGCGGATACGACCAGCTTGTGCGGGACGTTGGCGCCGCTCGGCAGTGCGGTCTCCGCGAGAACCGTGGTCGTCGAGTTGTATATCTTCACGAGCTTCAGCGTCGCTCCCGACGTGGAGTTGAGCACTTCGGCCCGGTAGTAGTTGCGGGAATCGTGGTAGCGGAACGCGAGACCGGTACGGGCCGTCGTCTGGCCGCGTGCCCCGGGAACGATGTCCGCGGCCATGACCACGTCATCGGGTACGTCCTGCAGCGCCGCGAACGACACCATGTCCGCAGTCGAGGTCTGTGCCAGCTGTGTGTCCGGCTGTGCGCCGGTCAGCGCCCAGGTCCCCTGGACCGGCGTCCAGCCGCCGAAGGATCCGTTGAAGTCATGGACGGTGCGGTCCAGGCCGGCATCGTCGAACTCGTCGTCGAGCACGGGTGCCGGGGCAAAGTGTTCCTCGAGTGACACGGTGATGAGGTCGCCCGCGCGGGTGAAGGTGACCGGGGTGTCGTTGACCGTCACCGCGTTCGCGTTCGGCGCGTTGATGGAGAGCGTGCCGGTGAACGGGTCCCCAAGCGAGATCCGGGCGGTCGCGCCGCGCAGTTCCACACTGGCATCGGACACCGGCGCGGATGCGCTGATGACGGTGTTGCCTTGGTCGATCAGCGACGACCCTCTGGTCAGCGCGTACCTGGTGAGCCCGCCACCCGAAGCACGCTCGAGGTAGGCGGTCTCGGCGTTGGTCGTGGCGGCCCCGAACGCCCTCGACGAGGGAGTCGCCTCGCGCGAAAGGTAGAAGCGTCCGGTCGCGTCCGGCAGGGCGATCTCCATCGCCGTCGCCACGGAGTGACTCACCCCGGGCATGGCGATGCGCTTCGCCGTCACCGAGGGCGCCGCGCCGGCCCTGCCGGGAACCACGACCGTGTCCAGTCCCGTCGGCCCGGTGGAGGACCAGTCGTACGACAGGTAGTCGACGTCGGTGAGTACCTGCTCGCCGACGCGTACGGCGCCCTTCTTGTGGACCTTGGGGGTTACCGCGGCGCCGGCCGTCGCCACCGGGATGAGCTGCACGCCGGCGACGGGTGCGGCTCCGGGCACGGTGTCGAACCCGACCGTGGCGACCTTCGTCGTCCGATTGACGGTCACCGGATCACCGGGGAAGTGCCAGAGCTGCCGGTATTTGTGCGCGGCGGTGTCACCGGTGAGGTCGTCGGAGACCACCCAGAAGCCGGGCTTGACGAAGTAGACCGCGCGATCGTGCGCGACCGGCCGGTAGCCCATCGCCGCACCTCGGTAGATGTCGAGGCCCGCGTTCGAGCGCCACAGCGACGTTGTGCGGGGGACGCCGGCGGTCTGCGAGCGTCCGTCGACCTCGATGGTGTTGTGCGCTTCGGTGGTACGGCGCATCCAGTCGTTCGTCGGAGTCGCGCTGTAGTCCCCCACCCCGGGGTCGACGATCAGCGGACGCCCGTACGCCGCCATCACCAGGCTGAGGTCGTCCGGATGCCGATGCGAGGCGGTGTAACTGGAATTCTGGTTGTTGATCAGCATGTACCGGGCATCGGCGTCCCACCCGGAACGCTGAACCGCGAAGCTGATCGGAAACACCGTGGACGACAGCGTCGGGGCGGTCCCCTCCGTTCGGCCGGAGGCGACCCAGGTGAAATCGGGCCAGGAGTTGCGTACACCGCTCCTGCGAATGGCCGACGTACCCGCGTAGTTGTTCGGCGTGTCGCCGATCGCCGCGGGTTCGAGATTCGGCTGACGGGTCGCGAACAGCGAATCCGCGATCCAGTCGGCCCCCTGGACGAGCGAATCAGGAACGGTTCGCCCGTTGGCATCCGCGACTGCTATGACGGAGTTGAGCATATCCGCCACGTATGCCTGATAGTTGAACGCCGGCTCGCGGTACACACCGTCGCCCTTCACGTGCGCGCGCAGGAACCGCTCGGCCGAGCGCACCGCGAACCACTCCCAGCCAGACGATGACGAGAACTCGGGCAGAAACACGGCTGCCGCGTGGACGGAGCGGGCCATCGACATGTACCAGTTGTTTCCGACATGTATCTGCATCACGCCGGCGAGGTAGTCCGTCGTGGCGTGCACGCCGGACAGGTACGCCACGAGATCGCTCGCGTCGATGCCAGGATCGGTCCGGAACACGGAAAACGCGCCGACCAGCTGGGCGAGCCGCTTGGCTGCCGACAGGTTGCGGCCCTGCGGCCAGCTCTGATTGTCGGCGAAGAAGTCCAGCGAGATGTCCATCCACGCCGCCGCGTACGCCGCACGCTTCGCCGGGTCGCCCTCGGACACGTAGGCGTAGGTCAGTTTGGGCATGAACGTGAAGTCGCTCATCAAGGTCTGCGCGCTGCCCGGGGTGGTCTGCGTCCCGCCCCAGAGGTCCTGCCAGTCGATGTCGATCCGCTGCTCGGCGCTGTTGTAGAAGTCGCGGGTCTCGGCGCCGAACCGGAAGATCCCCGCCGCGAGCTCGTCGGGGCCCGAGTCGCCACCGCCCAGGCCCTCGGCCGGAGCCGGGTAGTGGACGTCGGCGCGGCCCGCGTAATACACCTTGAGCTCGCTCGCGGCGCCCTGTTCATCACCGGCGGCCAGCTTGGCCGCCACCGCGCCGAGCCCCGGGCGCGTCAGGTCGAGCAGCCCGCCGAGATCCGACATGTCGGCGACGGCGGCACTGCCCGGCGACAGAAACGCCGCCACCAGAGCCGGCACGACCGCCGCACGGACCCGACCACGCGTGTACCAACGTAACTTGCTCCGTCTCACCACTGTCCTCTCCCTGATGCCGTGAGAGTGTCAGCCGAGTCCAGCGCGTCAACCACCCGCCTGCTCCTCGAACTCGGCCTTGATCTTGTTGCCCACCCGGTCCATGAACTTCGTGATGGCCGGCTGCCACGCCGAGACGGGCTTGTTCCCCAGCTGGATCTCCAGCAGCACCGAGTCGAGTTCCTGCTGCTCGCTGGCAGCCTTGCTGGCGGCGGTCTCCGAGTACAGCCCGAGGGTCGGGTCCGCGACGGCGAGCGGGACGCCGGCGACCTGGTGGTCGTGCTGGTCCTGCACGGCCTGGCGGTTGCCCGGCTCGTAGATGACGGGCGCTGCCTCGGCGAGGTACCGCACCGGCAGGAATATCTGGCTGCGCCCGCCCTCGGTGAGGGTCGGGTCGGAGCCGTTGCGGTTGAACGTCTGGCCCTCGACGCCGTACCGGAGGGCCAGGTACTCGCTGCTGCCGAAGGGTGCGCACAACCAGTCGAGGACCTTGAGGATCTGCTTGATCCGGTCGGCGTTGTCGGTCTTGGCGATGGCGGTGAAGCTGGACAGGGTCGGACCGGGCGTGCGTACCTGCGTCCCTGTGCCGTCGCGGGTGGGCGAGAGCATGCCGGTCAGGCGGAAGTCGGGGACGTCTTTCGCCTGGCCGTAAAACTTGCCCCACCCGGCGTACCCGCCGATGGTGAACGAGGTCGTGCCGGCCAGCATCCACCCGTTGCGCTTGGTGTTGGGCGCGCCCGCGTGGTCGGGATGCATCACCCCCGACTTCACCAGCTCGACGGTGTCCTCGAGGGCCTGCGTGAACTGCGGTGTCGTCCCGGAGTGGGTGAAGACGCCACCTTCGACCTGCCAGGCGCCGGCGCCGCCGGGCCAGTTGCCGGTGATCCCGTTCATCTCAAGGATCGTGGTGAACGGGATCTGCCCGAACGCCCACCGACCGGCCCGCTCGTCGGTCAGCGCGCCCGCCATCTGCTTGAACTCGTCCCACGACTTGGGCTGGAGGCCAAGTCCTGCCTTGGCCAGCAGGTCGGCCCGGGTGTACAGCACAGTGCCGATCCGCGCCCGCGGCACGGGGATGCCCCAGATCCGCCCGTCGTAGACGGTGCCGCGCCAGGCATCGGTGGGCAGGGCGGCGAGGTTCGGATAGGCGAGGACCGCGTCCCCGGACAGGTACTCGGTGAGGTCGGTGAACGTCGCCTTCAGCATGGCCGGCATCTGCTGGACAACGCCCTGGACAGCCACTATGTCGGGCAGATCGCCACCGGCGATGGTCGTGGCGACCTTGCTCTTGTAGTCCGCCGAGGCGACGTACGTGATCTTCAGTTCGGTGCCGACTTTGTCGTTGAGGTTCTGCCAGTAGGGGTTCGAGCCGAGCGCGGGGGCGATCGGGTCGTAGGTGTACGTCAGTGCCGTGACGGCTTCGCCCCGCACCGGTTGTGATGCGGCGCTGGAGGTGGCCGGGTAGGTGAAGTATCCCGGCGACACCCCGGCCGGCTCGGCGGCCAGGTCGGGCGTGACCGCGGTGACGGGCTTGTAGGTGGGCAGCTTGAGCGACCCGGTCGAGATGTTCGGCGAACTCGGGCTGCCGTCGCCGCAGGCCCCGAGCAGCGGGGCCAGCCCCGTTGCCGCGCCGAGTGCCAGGACGTGGCGGCGGCTGAAGGTGGGTGCCACGACGTCTCCTTTCCACATCGTGTGGACGACCGGTCAGCCCTTGACGGCGCCGACCATGAGTCCCTTGGCGAAGTGCTTCTGGATGAAGGGGTAGATGAACAGGATGGGCAGGACGGAGATGACAAGAATCGCCATCTGGATGGAGATTTGTGGTGGCAGGTTCTCCAGGTTCGAGCTGAGCTGGTCGGACCCGATCGGGGTGTTGTTGACGACGTAGGTGCGCAGCACCAGTTGCAGCGGCCACTTTTCCGACGACTGGAGGTACAACATCGCGGAGAAGAAGGCGTTCCAGTACGCCACTGCGTAGAACAGCCCGATCACGGCGACGACCGCCTTCGACAGTGGCAGGACGATCCGCAGCAGGATGCGCGTCTCCCCGGCACCGTCTATATAGGCGCTTTCCCGCAGCTCGCCTGGGATTCCCTGGAAGAACGCGCGCATGACGATGACGTTGAACGCGTTCACCAGCACCGGCAGGATCAGTGCCAGGTAGTTGTCCAGCAGGCCGAGCTGTTTGACCGTCAGATACATCGGGATGATGCCCGGGTTGAACAGCAGGGTGAACACCGTCATCAGCAGGATCGGCTTGTGCAGCAACGAACCTGGCCGCGACAGCGCGTACGCCAGAGCGATCGTGGAGACGAGGCTGAGTGCCGTGCCGACCGCGGTGATGCCGGCGCTCACCAGCAGCGCGCGGGTGACGATTCCTCCGGACAGGACGGCCCGGTAGGAGTCCAGCGTCGGTTCGTTCGTCCACAGCACGAAGCCGCCCGCCCTGTTGATCTCCTCCGGGGAGGCGATGCTGGTGATGAGCACCGCCCAGAACGGCACCAGAACCGCCAGGCAGCCCAGGCCGAGCACGAGTCCCCGCGCACCGAACCCCAGCTTGCTGGGCTCGCCCATCCAGACCGGACGCTGGCTGCGGCCCGAGCGTGGCCGCCGCGGCCCTGCGCCCGCGGCGGGGCGCGCCACGGACACCGCGGTCGGCACAGGTCGGCTCGTCACTTGGCGTACACCCCCTGCTCGCCCAGGGCGTGGGCCAACCGGTTGGCGCCGAGCACGAGCGCGACGCCGACCATGCCTTTGATCAGCCCCACCGCGGCCGCGGTGCCCCAGTCGCCGCCGACGATCCCGTGGTTGTAGACGTAGGTGTCGAGTACTTCGCCGGCACCGGCGCCGACCTGTGCCTGCTGCAGGATGATCTGCTCGAACCCGACGGACAGCGAGTCACCGAGCCGCAGAATCAGCAGCAGGACGATCACCGGGCGGATGTAGGGCAGGGTCACGTGCCACAGGCGGCGAGCTGCCGAGGCGCCGTCCACCACCGCGGCCTCCATCTGCGCCGGATCCACTCTGGACAGCGCGGCGAGGAAGATGATTGTCGACCAGCCGGTGTCCTTCCAGATCACCTGTGATGTGATCATGAGTTTGAACAACTCGGGCACGCCGACGATGTGGAACGTGGACAGGTCGGCCGAGCGCAGCCAGGCGTTGAGCATCCCGCCGTTGCCGAACATCTGCTGGAACAGGGCGACCACGATGACCCAGGACAGGAAGTGCGGCATGTAGAGGATCGACTGGGTGAGGCGTTTGAGCCGTTCGCTGATGGTCGCGTTCAGGATCAACGCGAGGCAGATCGGCAGCGGGAACACGAAGACCACCTGGATCAGCGTGATGATCAGTGTGTTGACGAGCGCGTTGAGGAACACCGGGTCGCCGGTGAGCACCGGCTCGAAGTTGTCCAGCCCGACGTACGGGCTGTGCCAGATTCCGAGGAACGGCTGGAAGTCCTGGAACGCGATGATGTTCCCGCCGAGCGGCAGATAGTGGAACAGCAGCAGCGCCGTGACCCCGGGAAGCGCCAGCAGCAGCAGGACCCGGTCGCGCCGCCAGCGGTCGCGCAGGCTACGCATCGCCGGTCTCCACCGGTGCGGGCACGCCGATGGGCCGGCCCGCGACGCAGGCTCGCACCGCCGCGCGCAGCCGGTCGTCGGCATTGGCCGCGACCCTCCTGCTCCGGGCGACCGCGGGCGCCGGGTCGGTGGCGATGTCGGTGACCGCCGCGACGACCGTCGCCGCGGCACGATGGTCGAGCTCGATCACCAGGTCTGGGGCGCCGAGGTCGGCGAACATCTGAGATTTCGTGGTCTCGGTCGGCTGCCGAAGGTAGACGGTCGGGATCGCATGTCGTGCGGCCAGGATCGGCGAATGACACTCCATGCTGACCACCAGCGACGAGACGGCGTAGACCCCGGTCGCCTCCTCCAGCGGCCAGTACCGGTCCAGGAGCCGGACCTGACCGAGCGTCTGTGGACTGAGCAGGCCGGGAAGCTGCTCGTGAGCGAGCTCTACGGCATAGCTCATCTCGGGCACCACGACGGCCGGCAGGCCGCTGACGCGTACCCAGGTCTCGATCGCCGCCGCCAGCACCGCCAGGTCGTGCGTCACGGTGGCTCGGTTGACCGCGTCGCGCCGCATCTGCTCGCGGGTCGGTTCCGTGCCGTAGATCTTCGCATAGGGGGCGTAGCGCAGCCGCGGAACAAAGCAGGCGAACCGACCGGGCTGCAGGCCGAAACCCTCCAGCAGGCGAGCGGCAGCGACGGCGTCAGTGTGGTCGAACGTGAACGTGCCATCCGGCCCGAAGGCGAGGTCGGGCCCGGTTATCTTCTGGCCGCGCAGGGTGGCCAGAGTCAGCGTTTCGCGGCAGTACACGAAGTCGGCGTTGTCGAAACGGTCCTTGACGTCGTCTTCGAGATAGGACGGTGGGAGCAGATCGACCATCTGTGCCAGCTCCGGCAGCGTCGCCATGGTCGGTGGGCACAGCGGATCCACGGTGACCCCGAAGTACCCGTACGGGCGGCCCACGTGCTCGCGCCACCAATCGATCTCGGCGCTCTGGAAGGCGTCGGCGCCCGATCCGTGCACCAGGACGTCCGCGCCGTCGATGGCGGCGGCCAACTCCGGGGTGCTCGGCCCGTCCCCGCCGAGAGTGCCGTCGACGACGCGCAGGTCGGGAAACGCGTGCCGCAGCATGGATCGTTCGCGCTCCTCCAGCCGCACCGGCCAGAGGATGACCTCGGCCTCGGGGGCGAACCGCTGAAACGCCCGTACCACGCCAGGAGAGTGAGCCACGTCGCCGATGTTCACCGTCGCCCAGGAGGACCGCAGGAGGACGGTGCGACGTGTCGATGTCATAGATACTCCTTGTTGACGTAACGTTAATTCAAAATAGGGATGGTGAGACGTTACGTCAAGAACCGAGTAGGCTTTTGCCATGGCAACGCAACGTGACGTCGCACGGGCGGCTGGGGTGTCACTCGCCGTGGTGTCGGCAGTGGTCAACGGCACGAGCCACACCCGGATGAAGGAATCCACCCGCACCCGGGTGCTCCAGGCGATGCAGCAACTGGGCTACCAGCCGAACCAGACGGCGCGCTCGCTGCGGCTCAACCAGACCGACATGATCGCGATGATCCTCAACAAGCTCGACAACCCGGTCTACGGACCGCTGCGGTACGGGGTCTACGAGGCGGCGGCGGAGCACGGCGCGACGGTCCTGCTGGGCGATGCCGAGACGATGCGCTCCGGCAGCCAGTTCCTGACCCGGCTGCTCAGCCAGGGCACGGTCGATGGCATCCTGATCCGCGGCGAAGGGCTGCTGGACGACGACGTGATGGCCGAACTCAGCTCCCACCCCAAGCCGATCCTCATCCTGGAACATGCACTGGACCATCCCTGGATCGACATAGACGATCGCCGCGCAGGCGAGATCGCTACCCGGTTCCTGGTCAACCTCCACCACCGCCACATCGTCTTCGTCGGGGGTTCCGGATACATCTCCCAGCAGCGCTACCTGGGCTACCAGCAGGCGATGGACGCCGCCGGGCTGACACCGGCCCCACACCTGGCGACCGGGTTCGGTGAGCAGGCCGGCGCCGACGGGCTCCGGCAGGCCATGCAGGCGACGACCGCGCCGACCGCCATCGTCGTCAACAACATCATGAGCGCGGTCGGGGTCCTGGCCGCCGCACGCGACCTCGGCATCACCATCCCCGACCAGCTGTCGGTGGTCGGCATCCACGACGTCGACCTGATGCAGCACCTGCGCCCGGCCGTCACCGCAGTCCGGATGCCCATGTACCAACTCGGCCGGGCCGGCGTCGAGGCGCTTTACGACCTGATCGCGAGGCGGCCAAGCGCAGGCGGTGTCATCACCGACCCCGAACCCGAACTGGTGATCCGTGACTCAGCGACTGCGCGCGTCCCGCCCGGATGAGAGGCGCTCACTAGGAGCCCGGACGTGAGAATGCAAGTGCTCGATGATGGCCAGACCAAAAGATTCCGTGACGGGACGCTCCAAGCATCGGGCCATCGCGTTGGGGATTCTCGTCGCTGACTGCGACAGATCAGTTCGTCCCTTGGCGGACGTCCGTCCCGTGTTCGGCGAATGCCTTGAAGTCCTGCATGTGCTGTCGCGACTGCTTGCGGAAGGAGCCGGGCATCAAAAGCCCCACCAGCCGCATCAGCAACCCGTCGAACCGAAACTCACTCTCGCTCTCCCACAGCGTCGTGTCCGGACCGGCTTCGAACAGCCGGTCGCGCTGGGCCTGCCACATGCCCTCGGCGTCAATCTCGCGTTCGTAGTGCACGACGACCGAGCTGGGCACTGCATGCAGGTCCGCGGGCTCCAGGCGCGTGATGGTCTCGGTGGCCTCCATCCGCTGCTTGCCCATCTGGAACACAACGCGCGAGGTGGCGCCGACCTGGCCATGCGCCCCGGTCACCGGCTCGTGCAGCACCAGGCCCCGCAGCCACTTCGGCGTCTGCGCGGGGTCCGCGATCAGCTGGAGCACCTCGTCGCGAGGCAGCGCGATCTCGATCGAGGTGGTGTACTTCATCGCGCGTCCCCTGTGGGCAGGTAGAACGCGGTAGTGGCCTCGACCGCGGCCGCGACGTGGTCCGGTTCGCCGCCGCCGGCCAGGTGGGCCTCGCCCCAGGCGGCGGCGCTGCGCCGGCTGAACTCGTGTCCGGCGGGCGATGCCCGGAACTCCTCGTGGTCAAGAACCTCGCCGTCGCCCAGGAACCTGGCGAGGGTGAGGAGGTGCAGGTCCCAGCCGACGCCGCCGGCACCGGGGCCGTAGGTGGGAAACATGGGCTCTCCGACGGCCGCGGCGTGGACCAGCTCGAACTCGGTGTCCCCGGCCGAGCCAGGAGACAGGCGCACCTCGACCTCGCTCGTGCCTGGCCACTCGTCGGCCCCGGGCCCGAACATCCAGGACACCCGCAGCAGGCGCGGCGGCTCGCAACGGAGGATCTCACCGTGCTCGCCGCCGTCCAGCTCGAATGCCCCGCCAAGGCGCAGGTCGCCGGTGACCGGCTTCATCCAGCGGCTCAGTCGCTCAGGGCTGGTGATGGCGTCCCACACGTCGTCGAGGTGCGCGTCGTAGCGACGCCTCAGCTCCATGGTGTAGGCCTCACCGGCGGGCAGGCTCGCCGTGCCCATCTTCCGGCGGGCGGCGGCCAGTTCGTCGAGTACATCCTTCATCGTCATGCTCCGTCCGTTAGGGAATTCCTCGTGCCTACGCTTCTTCGCCGGGCCTGGGCGGCTGGCCGGGCTCGTCGTCGGCGGGCTTCCGGGTAGCACGCCTGCCCCGGGCGAGCTCAGTCTCCAGTGCGTCGAGTCGCTGGTCCCAGAACCTGCGAAACCGGTCCAACCACGCGTCAACCTCGCTCAGCGGCCCGGCCTCTACGGCGTAGAACCGGCGAGCCCCCTCAGCCCGGACCGACGCGAACCCGTTCTCACGCAGAACGCGCAGATGCTGCGAGACAGCCGGCTGAGACAGTGCGAACTCGGCCCGGATCACGTCTGTGATCGCGCCAGAGGTCTGCTCACCGTCGGCGAGCAGTTCCAGAATGCGCCGGCGCACCGGGTCGCCGAGGATGTCGAACGCGTGCACGACCCAGGATCATACCAGGAATAACTTATATAAGTCAGCGCTGGCACTTTCGGCGTCACCCCTGGTGTCGAAGCCCATCGACATCCGATTCGCACCATCGATGCCGGTGTCGAACGAGACCGACATCCGGTGTCAGCTGAGACCGCCGTAATCACGCGAGAGAGCTGTCTCCGATCCGCACGCGCAGTGCTGCTGCGTCGACGCAGGACGCATGAGGATCAAGCAGCGACGATTCAGCAGGTATCGCATACCCCTGCTATTGAGCAGTGGCCGGTCTGGGGTGACGTGGGCCAGGGCCTGCCGACCCAGCCCCTGTCCATCAGTTCCAAGCCTTCACAGGCTTCTCGAGCACACGGCCGAACAACACACCGAAGCGACGCTGCTGTACCTCAAGACGCGACGTGAGGACATCGTCGGTCATGAGAGGCGAGCCGAGCGGTTGCGTCCACGGGAGTGGTGTACGAGTTTGGCCTGGTCACAGGCGTGGCGTCGTGAAATGAAGACGGCCATCGAGTGATCCTTCGAGTAGCTAGATCAAGATCGAAGGAGAACCAGTCGATGGCCGCAGACAACAGTGTGATGCCTGCTCAGTGGCTCGCGAAGCAGATCGAGACCGACGACCCTGACATGTTGCGATCCATGGTGAAGACCATGGCCGAAGCGTTGATGTCGGCCGAGGCCGACAACCTGTGCGGCGCGTCATGCGCGCCGCCGGCCTGGGTCCCGCTCCGCGACGTCATCCGACGCGGGGCGAGTGGACCAGCTTCCTCAAAGCCCAAGCCGACGGCCTACTCGCCACCGACCTGTTCCACGTCGACACGATCGGACTGCAACGGCTCTACGCCCTGTTCGTGATCGAGGTACGCACCCGCACGGTCCACATCCTCGGCGTCACCGCCCACCCCACCGCAGCCTGTACCACCCAGCAGGCCCGACAGTTGCTCTGGCACCTCGGAGAGCACGCCACCCAGTTCACCCACCTCGTCCGCGACCGGGACGCGAAGTTCACCGCCGCCTTCGCCGGCGAAGGCATCACCATCACGAATCCCCCCGCGTAGCCCCAACTGCAACCCGCACGCCGAGCGCTTCATACGTTCGCTACGCGAGGAGTGCACCGACCGGATCCTGCTGTACGAGCACGCACGGAGCACGTTGCCGTCAAGCGCGTCGCGCCTACGTTCTGTCCAACGAGCGGCCCTGACCTCGCATGGCTGCCACGGGTGACGTGCCCGCGCGGCAAGATTTTCCTCATCCCCTCGGGTCAATCCCCCACATGGGACGCGGCGCCCCCTTTGGGCAGGGAAACTGTCGGTATGGCTTTCCCGCCTCACGACCATCAGCCCTTCGCTCACCTGAGCGCGCCCAACGCGGCCTTCTACCGGGAGATCCTGCGTTCCTTCGCGCGCGCGAAGGAACGCTTCATCGTCCATCTGCGGCCCGAGGACGTGGCGGCGGAGCTGCGGCGGGACAACGACGACGCTCTCGCGCAGGCGCTGGACAAGCTCCGGGAATGGGGCAACCTGCGGGCCGACGCCGACACCGGCAGGGTCACGAGCGTGGAGGACTTCCACCGCAAGCGGTACCTGTTCCAGCTCACGCACGCGGGGCAGGCTGCCGAGCAGGCGATCGCGTTCTACGAGGATGCCATCGGGAAGCGCGGGGCGCTGCAGTCGGTGGCGTTGGGAGACATCGCCGAGCAGTTGCAGTCGCTGGCCGCCCTGGCTCGTGATCCGGATCCCGACCCGGCGCGCGTACACCTGCTGCTGCTGTCCCTGTCCGATCGGTTCTCGTCGCTGGCCGACAACGCGCAGGCGTTCATGGCCTCGTTGCGGCGCGCGATCGACTTCTCCGACGGTGACGTGGCGGGGTTCGTCGCCTACAAGGAACGGCTGATCGACTACATCAACCGGTTCATCGCCGACCTCGCCAACTCCGGCGCGCGGATCGCCACACTCCTGGACGAACTGGAGAAATGCGACCATGATCGGCTGCTGCGGCTGGCCGCGCGACGGGAGGCCGCCGACGCGGTGCCCGACGAGGAGGACGCGGCGGAGGCGTACGGGAGAGCCGAGGAAGCGGCGTTCGCCTCCTGGTCCAATCGCTGGAGGGGACTCCAGGACTGGTTCGTCTCCACGGGCGCCGGTCGTCCGTCGCAGGCGCGGTTGCTGCGCCAGGCGGCGATCACGGCGATCAAGCAGCTCATCGATGCGGTCGGGCTGCTCAACGAGCGGCGATCCGGGCGTTCCGATCGGTCCGCGGACTTCCGGGCGCTGGCGCGCTGGTTCGCCGAGGCGCCCGACGAGGAGGCGGCGCATCGGTTGTGGCGGGCGGCGTTCGGGTTGACCCCGGCCCGGCACCTGACGGTGACAGCCGCGACCCTGGACGAATGGCGCGAGGTCGGGTCCGGGGCTCCCTGGTCGGAGGCCCCGCCGATCAGGATCTCGCCGCAACTTCGCCGTACCGGCTCCTATGAGCGGCGCGGCAGGCCCAACAAGGTGGCCGACCGCTCCCAGGCACGTAGGCTGCTGCTGGAGCAGGCCGAGCGGGAGGCGAGCGAGACGGCCGCCGCCCGGGCGGCGCTGCGGACCGGCGGCCCGGTCCTGCTGTCGGAGCTGGACGTGCTCGATCCGCGGGCGTTCCGGCTGTTCCTGGGGCTGCTCGGCGACGCGCTGTCCGCCCGCCGCCCCGGGGAGACGGAGGTGAAGACGGTGAGCGCCGACGGCTCGATGGAGGTGCGCCTGACGCTGGTCCCTGACGGGGGCCAGGTGGAGATTCTCACGCAGGACGGTGTGCTCACCGGACCTGAGCACGTGATAGAGATCACGGACCTGATGGCGGCGCGATGATCTCTGGCGAGGAGCGGGCCCAGCGGCAGGCCGCGCTGCGCGCGCTGCTGGCCAGGCCGCTGCTGACCGCCGAACGTGACCCCGAGGCGCTGGTGCTGGTGCGCCGGCACGTGACCGAGCTGCGCGGCTGGCTCTCGCGTGAGACCGGCTGGCGGCTGACCGTGGACTCGGGTGCGGCGCGGCTGTTCAAGACCTCCCCTGACACGCGGGATGCGACCCATCCAGCGCGGGGCAAGGCGGGAGAGCCATACGGTCGGCGCCGCTATGTGCTGATCTGCCTGGCTCTGGCGACGCTCGAACGGGCGGACGCGCAGACCACGCTCGGCCGGCTGGCCGAGGAGGTGCTGTCGTCCGCGGCCGAACCCGAGCTGGACTTCGACTTCACCCTCGACAGCCGCGCCGAGCGGGCCGACCTGGTGGCCGTGGTGCGCACACTGCTGGACTGGGGAGTGCTGCGCAGGGTCGCGGGCGACGAGGACGCCTACCTGTCCGCGACCGGCGACGTGCTGTACGACGTGCGCAGGCCGGTGCTGGCCGCGCTGCTCACCGGCACGCGGGGCCCGTCCACGATCACCACGGTCTCGTTCGAGGACCGGCTCGCCGAGCTGACGGCCGAGCCTGTCGCCGACACCGACGACCTGCGCAACCAGGCTCTGCGTCGCAGGCTGACCCGCAAGCTGCTGGAGGACCCGGTGATCTATTTCGCTGACCTCGACGAGGCCGAGCGCGCCTACCTGGCCTCGCAGCGGCATGCCATCGTCCGCCGGCTGGAGGAGGCGACCGGGCTGGTGGCCGAGGTGCGCGCGGAGGGCATCGCGATGGTCGATCCCGATGACGAGCTGACCGACGTCCGCATGCCGGAGCAGCGTACCGACGGTCACGTGACGCTGCTGGTCGCCGAGCAGCTGGCCGCCCACGGCGAGCTGACGATGGACGAGCTGAAGTCCTTCGTCCGGCGGGCGGCCCGTGAGCACGCCTCCTTCTGGCGCAAGGGCGTGACGGAGCCGGGAGCCGAGGACGGGCTGCTGTCAGGGGCGCTTGCCAAGCTCACGGCGCTGCGGCTGGTCCGCGTCAGCGAGAACACCGCCATGGGCCTGCCCGCCATCGCTCGATACGCCCTGGACGAACCCGTCGTCAAAGGACAATGATGCCGCCCTCTCCAATCTCCGAACGCTGGAAGCCGCTGCGCGCCGGGCTTGTCGACCTGTTCTACTACGACGTGGAGGAGTTCCACTTCCACGACGGTCGCCTGCTGCTGCGCGGCAACAACGGCACCGGCAAGTCCAAGGTGCTGGCCCTGACGCTGCCGTTCCTGCTCGACGGGGAGCTGGCCCCGCATCGGGTCGAACCGGACGGCGACCGGCAGAAGCGCATGGAGTGGAACCTGCTGCTGGGCGGCAAGCACCCGCATCCCGAGCGGCTGGGCTACGCGTGGATGGAGTTCGGCCGCCGTGCGGCGGACGGTTCGGAGGAGTTCCGTACGATCGGGTGCGGGCTGAAGGCGGTCAAGGACCGCGGCATCGTCCGGCACTGGTTCTTCCTCACCCCGCAACGCGTCGGCGCGGAGCTCCATCTGCTCTCTTCCACCGGAGTGGTGCTCACCCGGGAGAAGCTGCGTGCCGCCGTCGAAGGCCGCGGCATGGTGTACGACCGGGCCGCCGACTATCGCAGGGCCGTGGACGAGGCTCTGTTCGGGCTCGGCGAGCACCGTTACGAGGCCTTGGTGAACCTCCTCATCCAGTTGCGCCAGCCACAGTTGTCCAAGAAGCCGGATGAGAAGCTGCTGTCCCGCGCCCTCACCGAGGCGCTGCCGCCGCTCAGTCCCGCTCTGATCGCCACGGTCGCCGAGGCGTTTCGCGGCCTGGACGAGGAGCGGGACGCCCTGCGCGGGCTGGCGGAGGCGCGCGAGGCGGCGGCGGGCTTCCTGGTCCATTACCGCCGGTACGCCGCCATCGCGGCCAGGCGCAAGGCCGCCGTACCGCGACTGGCACACAGCCGCTACGAGCATCTGGGCCGTGACCTCGGCGAGGCCGAGGGCCGCCACGCCGCGGCGGAGGCGGAGTTGGCGGCGGCCCAGCAGATGCTGGAAGAGCTGGAGGCACAGCGGACCCTGCTGGAGGCGCGCCGCGATACCCTCCGGCAGAGCCCGGAGATGCGTGACGCGGAACGGCTCAAGCGGACCGGCCAGGAAGCCGAGCGGCTGTCCGACCACGCCCGCCGCTGCGCGCGGGAACGTGACCGCCTCACAGGCGAAGCACAGCGCCGCGAACAGCGCGCCCGCACGGCCCGGGACAAGGCCGACGCGGCAGGCCGCGACCTCGGCCGGGTGAGAGACCTGACCATGTCGGCCGCCCGTGCGGCGCGATGCGAGCCCGAGACCGCCCGCATCGCACCGTCCGAGCCCGATCACCTCATCACCGCCGACCAAGCCGAGCTGGCACGGATCAGGCGTGCCGCGGAGGAGCTGGCGGACCGCCAGGAACAGGCGATCGGCGAGCTGGAGCGGCTCATCGACGGCGTGCGGCAGGCTCAGGAGCGGACGAGGTCCGCGCGGGCCGAGGTGGAACGGCTGACCGCGGAGAGGCAGGCCGTCGCCGAGCGCGTCGCCGACGCGGAGGAGGCGGTGAGCGGGGCGGTCGCCGGGCTCGTCCAGGACTACACCCTCTACCTGGCCGGTCTTGTCGAACTGCGGCTGGACGACCCCGATGAGGTGATCGCGGCGCTGGAGTCCTGGGCCGCCTCCACCGACGGCCCCAACCCGGCCGCCAGCGCCGTGGGCGACGCGGCCAGAACGGCCACCGACGCCCTCGGCCGGTTGGGCGCGGAGCTGGACTCCGGGCTGGCGGAGGCGACGCAGGCCGCCGCGGACCTGTCGGAGGAGATCGTGCGGCTGGAGGCAGGCGGCCACGAGCCGCCGCCTCCACCTCACACGCGCGACCCCGCCACCCGCCTCGGCCGCCCCGGCGCGCCCCTGTGGAAGGTGGTGGACTTCGCCGGCGCCCTGCCTGCCGACCATCGGGCCGGGCTGGAGGCGGCGCTGGAGGCCGCCGGGATCCTGGATGCCTGGGTGACGCCGGACGGGACGTTGCTGGCCGAGGACGACACCGTCGTCGTGGCCGGCGAGCCGCTGACCGGCCCGTCCTGCGCCGCCGTCCTGCGGCCGGCCGTGGACCGGGCCGATCCACAGGCCGCGGCGCTGGCCGACGGGGCCGTGGAGGCCGTGCTGTCGGGGATCGGGCTCGGATCCGGCCACGGTGGCCGGGCGTGGGTGGCGGTGGACGGCCGGTGGGCTAACGGCGTACTCACCGGATCGTGGCACAAAGTTGAAGCCCGCTACATCGGCGAGGGCGCCAGAGAGGAAGCGCGGCGGACCCGGCTGGCGACGCTTCGCAGGGAGCTGGACCACGCGAATCGGCGGATCGACGACCTGCGCGGCCGGCTTGAGTCGCTCGCCGCGCGCCGGGACAGGCTGGCCGCGGAGCACCACGGCCTGCCTCCGGACGCCGGTTTGCGGGAGGCGCACGTCAAGCGCGCCACCGCGTACGAACGGCGGGACGAGATCGACGTCTTGCACGCCGCGGCGGCCCGGCTACTTCGCGACCGGCAGGACGAGCTCCGGGACGCCGGCATCCGGGCCGGGGAGTTCGCCGCGGACGTCGGCCTGCCCGCTGATCTCGGCCCGCTCGGCGAGGTCAAGGCCGCACTCACGCGCTACCGGCTGGCCCTGGCCCAGTTGTGGCCCGCCGTACATGCCTGGCGCGACGCGTGCGAGAGCGCCGCGGACGCCGAAGAGGAGCTCGGCCGGACGAAGGAGCAACTCGACGATGCCACCGAACTGGCCGCGAAGGCAGGCGAGGAGGCAGACGTCGCGGCCGAGGCGTACCGCACCCTGGCCGCGACCGCCGGCGCCGCGGTCGAGGAGCTGTTCAGCCGGCTCGACCAGGTGGAGCGCGAGCTGAACGAGCGTGCCGTCGCTGAGCGCACCACTCGCCGACGCGAGCAGAAGGCCCTGCAAGAGCGCGGCAAGGCCGAGGGCGAGCGCGACAACCTGCGCAAACAGATCGAGGAGGCGGCCACGGCACGCGACGCCGCCGTACGCGAGTTCCAGTCGTTCGCCGCCACCGGCCTGCTGAAGGTCGCGCTCGCTGACCTGGACGTGCCTGACACGGGCGGCGAATGGGCGGCGACGCCCGCCGTGCTCCTGGCCAGGACGGTCAACGCCGAGCTCGATGCCGTGGACGACGGCGACGGCCCCTGGGATCGGGTGCAGAAGAAGGTCGCCGAGGAGCACAAGTTGCTGTCGGACGCCATGGCGAGGCACGGGCACTCCGTCGGGCTGACCCTGCGCGACGGCCTCATGATCGTGGACGTGATCTTCCAGGGCCGTACCAGGGACATGCCCGAGCTGGCCGGGGCGCTGGCCGAAGAGACCGAGCAGCGCTCTC
This sequence comes from Nonomuraea sp. NPDC049378, assembly GCF_055586745.1. NCBI lineage: Bacteria > Bacillati > Actinomycetota > Actinomycetes > Streptosporangiales > Streptosporangiaceae > Nonomuraea > Nonomuraea sp. NPDC049378. The sequence continues at coordinate 3,872 of NZ_JBVJHP010000020.1, read as the reverse complement.
AGCTCCTGTCGGCCAAAGAACGCGAGATCCTTGAGAACCACCTGCTCAACGAGGTCGCCGGCACGCTGCATGAGCTGATCGCCGCGGCCGAGTCCGAGGTCCAGGAGATGAACGCCGAGTTGGAGTCCCGCCCCACCTCCACGGGCATGCGGCTGCGCCTGATCTGGAAGACGGCCAGGAACGCCCCCGACGGGCTCGACCGGGTCAGGGGCAAGCTCCGCCAGACCGTGGACGCCTGGTCCACCGCCGACAGGTCCGCCGTCGGCGCGTTCCTGCAGGAGCGGATCGCCCGCGAACACGCCGACAATCCAGCCGCGGGCTGGACCGAGGCATTGACCAGGGCGCTGGACTATCGCACCTGGCACGAGTTCGCGATCCAGCGGCTCCAGGACGGGCAGTGGCGAGCCGCGACCGGTCCCGCCTCCGGCGGCGAGCGGGTGCTGGCGGCATCGATGCCGCTGTTCGCCGCCGCCTCGGCCCACTACAAGTCCGCGGGCAACCCGCACGCGCCGCGCCTGGTCGCGCTGGACGAGGCGTTCGCCGGGGTGGACGACGACTCCCGGGCCAAGTGCCTCGGCCTGCTGGCCACGTTCGACATGGACGTGGTCATGACCAGCGAGCGCGAGTGGGGCTGCTACCCGCAGGTCCCCGGCCTGGCGATCTGCCAGCTGTCGCGCCGTGACGGCATCGACGCCGTGCTGGTGACGCCCTGGCGGTGGGACGGGCGCGAACGGCGGCGGGTGGAACGTCCTGTGGCCACCGTGCCCGCGCCCGCATCCCCTGTGCGGCAGGACGGCTTGTTCGGCATGAACGAGGACGGTGTGCCCGGTTGAGCGGCGGCGACATGGACGGCTCCGTGACAGGCGGCGGGGCGAGCGCAAGGCTGGTGCGGCTGCTGGGCGGCGATGAGATCGCCTGGCTGGTCGACCGGGCACGCCACCGTCTGGAGCAGGGCAGGTCACTGACCGGGACGGTGACGCTCACGGCCGCGACCCCGGCCCAGCGCCGGGCGGCCGAGGCGCTGCTCGGCCGCCGCGCGGGAGCCGGTTCCTCGCTGTCGGTCTCCTTGGACGAGGTGGACCGCATCTTGCGAGCCAGTGGTGTCACCGCGGACGGGCTGCGCGAAGCCGTCGTCCGGCTGCGCGGCCCGATCCGGGACCTGTCCGGCGAGCAGGCTGCGCGGACGGCAGCCTGGCAACGGGCTTTCACCAGGCTCGACGCGCTCGTCGCCGACCGGCCCGAGCTGTCCGGGTGGCGATCGTGGCTGGAGTCCACCGGCCTGGTCAGAAGGCTCGCCGCCACGGCCGGAGAAGCACGTACCCTGCTCGACCGGCTGAGCGCCGTGCTGGAGCGGCTGCCGTCGCTGGGCACGCCCCTCGGCAGGTTGGCCGCCGAGACCTGTGGCGACGCACACGGTCTGGACGAAGGACGCCCGCTCGCGACCCTCGCCCTGTCCGCGGCACGCGCCCTGTCCGGCCAGCCGTACGCGGGCGAAAGCGGCGCGGACGCCCGCCGCTCGGCCTGGGCCGCGGTCGGCGTGCACCTCGACGACCTGTCCTCTCTCGTGCTCTGCCTGGGGCTGCCAGGTGACGACCGCTCCCCCACCGGACGTATGCTCAGCGCCGCCAGAGCGGCGGGCGAGCCGTGCGTGCTGACCCTGCGCCAGCTCCGCCGGCATGAGTCCCCCTTTCCTGCCGGCCTGGTCAGGATCTGTGAGAACCCCGTGGTGGTGGCCGCGGCGGCCGACGAGCTCGGAGCCTCCTGCCCGCCCCTGGTATGCGGGGGCGGCCGGCCTTCGACGGCCGTCTGGCGGCTGCTGGACCTCCTCGCGGCCGGCGGCGCGACGTTCGCCTACCACGGCGACTTCGACTGGGGCGGGATCGCCATCGCGTCCTCGGTCCACGAACGGCTCGGGGGGTTTCAACCGTGGCGCTTCGACGCCGCCTCCTACCAAGCCGTGCCCTCGTCGGCGCCGCTGTCCGGTCAGGCCCGCCCGACCCCCTGGGACCCAGGGCTCACCGTGGCGATGGAGCGACGCGGCGTACGCGTCGAGGAGGAACTCGTGCTCGCCGAGTTGATCGCCGACCTGACCCCGAGGCCCATGGTCAGATAATTTCAGCCACTCAGCACGTGTTCCCCGATCCGCGCGGCAGGAAGGCATCGGATGCCCGCACCAGTGACGAAGGCCCGGCGCGCAGACTCGCGGGCTCCAAGAAGAAACGGTGCCGTCATGGACATCATCGAGCAGGCCGCGCCCTCAAGGAACGGCTGATCGCCTTCGCCCTTTCGCCTCGCTTCACCCATGAGCTCGACGACGCCTTCGAGCGGAGTCACCCAGACGACCTCGCCGACAGCGAGGTGGTCGCGAGCATGATCGTCGATCACTTCGTCCTGCAGCAGCGGCTGGCCGCCGGCGACACGGTGATCGACCGCTTCCTGCGCACGCATCCACGCCTGAGCCGGCAGGAGCGGCAGATGCTGCTCGGCTGGCGGGACGTGGTCGAAGGCGTCTTCGAGGTCCGGGAAAGGACAAGGACGCCGTGATCCTTTTCAACCTCGTGGACGAGCTCACCTACCGTGTCCGGTCCAACATGGGCAAATCCGCCTTCCGCCCCATCAGGAAGGGCATGTACCTCATCTGCCGCCTGGTGCCGCTCGGCGAGGACTGGCTGGTCAGCGCGAACATCAGCCTCTTCCCCGCCGACGCCCGCGACCAGCTCCTCACCCAGGCTGCGGAGATCGGCCTGCACAATCCGAAGCTGGTCTTCCGCAACCCGGACAAGCTCGCCACCGCCCGCCGGATACTCGCCGAACAACGAGAGGTCTTCCTCGGGCTGTACGGTGCCGAATACATCGCGGTCCCCACAGAGGACGTGACCGCGCGACACGACGCCTTCATGCGAGCCTGCATGGACCGCGCCCAGCCCGGCGCCACCTCGCACGTGCCCAGCTTGACCCTTCCAGGCGAGATGCTGGACGCGGAAACGGTGGCCATCCACTTCGACCCGGAAACAGGCATCAGTTTCTACCTCGACTTCGGCCTCCTCCAGGAACTCTTCGCCAACCCGAGCCTGATCAACCGGCGCCGCTACCGCGAAACCCTGACCTCCTACCTGCGCGGCGACGACATCTCACCGGCGGCCATCAGACTCCTGGCTGACCGCAACCCGGACAACGCTGGCGTCGTCTTCGGCAAGCTACTCAAGAAGAAGGGTTTCTCCTGGCCGGAGCACGGAGAGACACTGCTACGCCGGTACAAGTCCCGCTACTTCGAAGAGCCCCAACTGCCCACCACCGTCCCGGTCAGCGCCGCCATGACGGAACACCTGCGGACTCTCGATCACCAGACGCCGATCTGATCGATCATGCGGGTTCCCGCGTGGGGCGGGAGAAGTCAGTTAGTTATCCGCCCAAGACACCAACCACGGCCATCCGGAGCGGCTGGCGTTCTACTATCATCTGTCGCAGCGCCAGACCGTCGATTCCCGTGCGTGAGGCGTGCGCCGTGAGGCGGATCCGGCCCTCCACGGCCGAAGCCCGGCCTCATTGTCGCTCGGAACGAAACGGTCCACTGTCTCTGTTGGAGCACCCGCATCTGAAGAGCGGAGACACCTTTCGTTCTCCCATCAGAGTGATGGCGTTGGGCAGGGCAAACAGCGATCAAGAGATACGTGGCGGAAGTTCATTATTGCGTAACTGATGTACATCGAGTGGCAGCTATATATGCCCCATCACTGGACATAGCGGACCCCCAAAAAGGGCCCCGCTCTCCTAAAGGAGGTTGTCACTTCAGGTGTGTAAAGATCGTTTCTGATGGCTTGAGGCCGGTCTTTACCGGATGCGGCCTGGATAGGCGATGTCGAGTTCGATGA
>NZ_JBVJHP010000019.1:0-235671 GCF_055586745.1 Nonomuraea sp. NPDC049378 | reverse complement strand
CGCGACAAGGGGGGGGTGGCCCACAACCCGTCGGTGGGCAACCCCCCCCCCCCCCCCCCCCTGCCCCCCCCCCCCCCCCCCCCCCCCCCCCCCCCAACACCCCCCCCCCCCCCCCCCCCCCCCCCCCCCCCCCGCGCCTGGATGGGCTCGTGGACGGAGGGGCCGTAAGATCGGCCCGGTGAGCCTGCCTGCCGTGCCCGATGCCGCGGCGCTGCCGGTCGAGCCGGCGCGCGACCCCTACCACGTCTATCTCGACTCGCTCACCAGCCCCGAGTCGCGCCGCACCATGCGCGGCTGCCTCGACCGGCTGGCTCGGCTGCTCACCGGCGACGAGAGCGCCACGGGCGCGGGCCAGCCGTGGCACCTGCTGCGCTACGAGCACACCGTCCGCATCCGCACGATGCTCACCGACCAGGGCTGGTCGGCGGCGTACGTCAACAAGCACCTGGTGGCGCTGCGGCGGGTGCTGAAGGAGGCGTGGCGGCTCGGCCAGACCAGCGCCGAGGACTTCGCCCGCGCCTCGGACCTCGCTCCCGTACGCCAGAGCCGGCTGCCCACCGGGCACCACGTTCCGCCCGAAGTGGTCGGGGCGGCCCTGTCGGCCTGCGACGACTCCCCGGCCGGGGTGCGCGACGCGGCGCTGATCGCCGTCCTCTACTCCACCGGCTGCCGCCGGGCCGAGCTCTCGGGCCTGGCGCTGGCCGACTACGACCCCGGCGCCCGGTCCCTGCGGGTGCGCGGCAAGCGCGACAAGGAGCGCCTCGTCTATCTGACGGCGGAGGCGATCGGGCTCGTCGAGCGGTGGCTGGCGATCCGCGGGACCAGCTCGGGGGCGCTGTTCAGCCCGATCAGCAAGTACGGCACCCTGCGGCGGCGCGACGGCAGGCCGGTGCGGCTGACCGGGCAGGGCATCGCCGACATCCTGGCCCGCCGGTTCGGGGAGGCGGGCGCGTCGCGGCGTACGGCGCACGATTTCCGCCGTACGTTCATCGGCGAGCTGCTGGACGCCGGGGTGGACCTGGCGACGGCCCAGGCTCTGGTGGGCCACTCCTCCCCCGCCACGACGGCCCGCTACGACCGCCGCCCGGAGAAGACCCGCCGCGACGCCGTCGACCGCCTCCGCCTGCCCGCCCCCCGCCCTCTCGCCTGACCGAGCCGGTCACCTTTTCCCGCCTGCGCGGGCGTCGGCGTTCTTGCGATATTCGCCGGGCGTCGAACCATGCCATTGCTTGAAGGCCAGGTGAAAGCCGACCGCCGACCGATAACCGACGCGCCGCGCGATCCGGCTGTGCGGGAGGGTGCTCTCGGCGAGGAGCCGCGCGGCCTCCTGCATCCTGCGGGCGGTCAGGTGCCGCATCGGCGCCTCGCCGACGAGCTCGCGGAAGGCCGCCGCGAACGCCGAGCGCGACAGTCCCGACTCCTCGGCCAGCGACTCCACCGTCCAGGGCTCGGCGAACCTGGTCTGCACGGCCAGCAGCGCCGCCCCGACGGCCGGATGCCGCAGGGCGCGCAGGATCGGCTCGCCCTCGGACAGGTTCGCGAGGGCCGCGCGCAGGGCGAGCACGAAGGCCAGCTCGAAGGCGCGCAACGCGACGATCTCCAGCCCGGGCTCCCCGCCGTCCCAGCCGCCGGACAGCCGGTCCAGCATGTCGCCGAGCAGCGGCTCACCGTCGATCGCCGCCCGGTCCAGTACGAGCATCTGCGGCAGCGCCCGGTAGAGCGGGGCCGCGGCGGCGGCGTCGTAGTGCAGCCCGCCGCAGAGCACGGCGGTCAGCGGTCCAGGACCGTCGATCGACACCCTGCGCGCCAGGCCCGGCTCCCGCCCGGGGAGCAGGCTGTCCAGCGGCACGGCGGGGCCGCCGGTGGCGTCGCCGAGCCGGTGGCCCGCGCCGTGCGGGAAGACCGCCAGCTCCCCCGCGCCCAGCAGCACCGGCTCGGCCCCCGGCAGCTCCACCGTGCACGTGCCTTCGCTGATGTAGTGCAGCAGGGCGCAGTCTTCCCGCTCGCCCGTCACGCCCCACGGCGCGCGGGCCGTCCAGCGGCTGCGGAACACCCCGCGCAGGCGGAGCGGTCCCAGCAGCTCGCTCAACAGGTCACCATCCACCGGACGATCCTTAAATATCGTGAGATGTCCTTTTATAGAGCGTACTGCCGCACGCCGGAAGGATGGAGCCCATGAGATTCCTGGTGATCGGCGCCTCGGGCGCCCAAGGCGGCGCGGTCGCCCGCCGGCTGGTCGCGGCGGGGCACGAGGTCCGCGGCTTCTCCCGCACCGCGAACGTCCCTGAAGGGGTGCGACCCTTCCCCGGCGACCTCGGGGACGCGGGGCGGGTGAAGGAGGCGTTCGACGGGGTGACGCACGCGTCGGTGTCGCTGCCCATGGAGTTCGACCCCGCCACGGTCTCCGCCTACGTGCGCCACGTGATCGGCGGCGCCCGGGCCGGCGGGGTGCGGCGGCTGGTGTTCAACACGGGCAACCGGCTGCCCGGCCGCGACACGGGCGTGGCCGCGTTCGACACGCGCGCGAGCGCGGCCGCGACCCTGCTGGGCAGCGGGCTTCCGGTGGTGGTGCTGCGCCCGCCCCTGTACGCCGACAACCTGCTGGCGCCCTGGGTGTCCGGCCCGCTGGCGAGCTCGGGCGTGCTGCGTTACCCCGTCCCCGCGCGGGTCGCCGTACCGTGGCTGACGCACGACGACCTGGGCGCGGTGACGGCCGCGGCGCTCACGCGGGACGGGCTGGACGGGCTCACGCTGGACGTGGGCGGGCCGCAGGCGCTGACGGGGCACGAGCTGGCGGCGGCGTTCGGAGCTCAGGTGCGCTACGAGGAGCAGGACGTGGACGCGTTCGAGGCGGACCTGGCGCGGATGGCGGGCGCGCCGACGGCCGCCGGGGTCGCCGGCACCTACCGGTGGATCCGCGACACGGACGGCTTCTTCGCCACCGCCCACGACGCCGGTGAGCGGCTGGGCATGTCCCTCACGCCGCTGCGCGAGTGGATCGCCGCCAGGGGTCTGTCATGACGAACGCCGAGCGCGAGGTGATCCGCCTGCACCGGGTGATCGAGGCGTGGCTGACCGGAGCGGCCGACCGGGCGGACTTCGCGCCCTTCGCCGGGGCGCTCGCACCGGACTTCACCCTGGTCGGCCCCGACGGGGTGGCGATCGCGCGGAAGGAGGTCGTGGCCTGGGTGGAGGGCTCCCACGGCAGCGCGCCGGATCTCAGGATCACCATCCGCGACGTCCGCGTGGTGGCCGGGTCGGGCGATCTCGTGGTGGCGACCTACGAGGAATGGCACGGGACGGCTCCCGGCGGGCCCGCGCCGCCACCGGACGCGCAGGGGCGCCGGGCGACGGTGGTGTTCCGGCGCGGCGCGGGCCTGGACTGGCTGCACCTGCACGAGACCTGGCTGGCGGCCCCGCCGCCGGCCGTGACCGGGTGAGCCCGCGCGCGGGTCACAGCGCGGGAAGCAGCGAGAACGCCCGCTCGGCCGCGCGAACCGCCTCGGGCTCGACCTCCCCGAGCGGCCGGCCGCCGGCCAGCTGCTCCCAGGTGCGCCGGGCCAGCACCCGCTGCGTGGCCAGCACCTGCCCCGCGAGCAGGCCCGCGGTGAGGTCGTCGGCCGTCTCGGCCAGCGCCTCGGCGAGCGCCCGCTCTTCCTGCGCCATGTGCTGCAACAACCGCGCCGCCAGGCTGGGCGTGAAGAACACCATCCGGTGGTAGGCCACCACCTCGGGGTCGTCGTTGAGCCCGGTGACGGGGTCGTGCCGGGCGAGCCCGTCGAGGAAGTGGCGGCGCAGCGCCCGCACCGCCCCCTCGCCCTCCGCGCGCCGCCGCACCACGCGCGCCGACTCCCCCCGGTGGTCGGCGAGGCGGTGGAGGGCGAGGTCCTCCTTGGTCGGGAAGTATTTGAACAGCGTCGGCTTCGACACCCCGGCCGCCGCCGCGATCTCCGTCACGGGCACCTCGTCGAAGCCGCGCTCCAGGAAGAGCGCGATGGCCGCCGTCGAGATGGCGTCGTGCACCCGCTGCCGCTGAAGCTCTCGCAGTCCCGTCATGAGCACACCCTACCAAAGTGTTAACCTGGTTAATCTCTTAACCGAGTTAACACTTTGGGGGTGCGATGGGCACGCTCGACGACGAGAGACGGTACGTCGAAGAGTGCAGGGCCGGACTGCGCAGGATGGTGCAGGGCGCGCGCGACAACGTGATCGTCGGCGAGGCCGTGACCGGAAACAGCTACAGCGCGGAACGGCTGGGACGCCGCCTCAAGAGCCTGGTCAAGGAGCTCGACGAGGAGCCCGACGGGCCGCCCTTCTTCGGCCGGCTCGACTTCGGGGCGGGCTCGGCCGAGCACCGCGGCCGCGCCTACCACATCGGCAGGCGCCACATCACCGGCGAGCACGGCGGCCCGCCCGTGGTGATCGACTGGCGCGCGCCCGTCGCCAGGGCCTTCTACCGGGCCGGCGCCCGCGACCCCCAGGGCGTCGCGGTGCGCCGCCGCTTCGGCTGGTCGGGCACCACCCTGACGAGCTTCGAGGACGAGCGCCTCGAACAGGGCGAGGAAGGCGGGAGCAGGATCCTCGCCGCCGAGATCGAACGCCCCCGCGTGGGCCCCATGCGCGACATCGTCGCCACCATCCAGCCCGAGCAGGACGACCTCGTACGCGCCGCCCTGGACACCTCGATCTGCGTCCAGGGCGCCCCCGGCACCGGCAAGACCGCGGTCGGGCTGCACCGGGCCGCCTTCCTGCTGTACGCGCACCGCCGGCGCCTCGAACGCTCGGGCGTGCTGGTGCTCGGCCCCAACCGGGCCTTCCTCGGCTACATCTCCGCCGTCCTGCCCGCGCTCGGCGAGGTGGACGTCGAGCAGACCACACTGGGGCGGCTGCTCGGCGCGCTGCCCGTCACCGCGACCGACAGCGAGGAGGCCGCCGCCGTCAAGCATGACGCCCGGATGGCGAAGGTCCTGCGCAAGGCCCTGTACGGCCGGATCAGCAGGCCGGCCGAGCCGGTCGTGGTGCCCGACGGCTCCTACCGGTGGCGGGTGTACGAGGACGAACTGCGCCGCTTCGTCGACGACACCCGGCGCGAGTCGCTCCCGTACGCCGTGGGGCGGGAACGCGTGCGCGCGAGGGTGGTCGAGTCGATCCGGCGGCAGGCCGAGACCCGCGGGCGGACGCCGAACGCGGCCTGGCTCCGCAGGATCGGCCGCGCCGTCACCTCGTCGCTCGACGTGCTCTGGCCCGCCGCCAAGCCCGTGGAGGTCCTGTACGAGCTGCTGCGCGGCCCCGCCGCCGGCCCGGACCCTGCCGCCGGCGTGCTGTCGGACGCCGAGCGCGCCGCCATCACCTGGAACAGGCCGCCCCGCAGCGTCAGGAGCGCCACGTGGTCGGCCGCCGACCTGCTGCTGCTCGACGAGCTCGCCGCGCTCATCGAGCGCCCGCGCGGCTACGGGCACGTCATCGTGGACGAGGCCCAGGACCTGTCGCCCATGGAGTGCCGGGCGGTGGCCAGGCGCAGCGAGCACGGCTCGCTGACCGTGCTCGGCGACCTCGCCCAGGGCACCACCCCGTGGGCCGCCACCTCGTGGCGGGAGCGCATGGAGCTGTTCGGCAAGCCGGACGCCCGGATCGTCGCCCTGACCACCGGCTTCAGGGTGCCCGCGGCGGTGGTCGACCTGGCCAACACGCTGCTCGCGGCGCTCGACGCAGAGGTGCCCGCGACGCGCTCGTACCGCGCCGACGGGCGGCTGCGGGTGACCCGGGTGGCGACGCCGGCCAGGGGCGTGGTGGCGGCGGTGCGCGAGGCGCTGGCGTTCGAGGGCTCGATCGGGGTGATCGCGGCCGGCTCGGACGTGGAGGAGCTCGCGTCGGCGCTGCGGGACGAGGGCCTCGACGCGGGCGAGCGGCTGACCGTGCTGCCCGCCGCCATGGCCAAGGGACTGGAGTACGACCACGTGATCGTGGCCGAGCCCGCCGCCATCGCCGAGGCGGAGCCGCGCGGGCTGAACCGCCTGTACGTCGCCCTCACCCGGGCCGTCTCCCGGCTCGACGTCGTGCACGCGCGTCCGCTGCCTCCCCAGCTCACCCCACCCGCTGCAGCCGCGGGAATGCCGATCCGGCTCACCGGCTCGACAGGGCCGCCGTAGCGAGGTGTGATGTGTTTCACGCCTCCGAGAGGAGCCAGCGCAGTGACGACGTCCTCCGAACCGCCCCACGGCGACGAGCCTCCGGCCCCGTGGTCGCAGCCACCGCCCTACTCTCAACCGCCCCATCAGCCGCGGCCGGCCACCCAGGTGCTGTCGATCATCGGGTTCGTCTGCGCCGCGGTGGCCGTGCTGTTCGTCCCGATCCTGTTCGGCCTGGCCGGCATCGTGCTCGGCATCGTCGGCCACACGCGCGGCGAGCCGCTGGGCAAGTGGGCCGCCGTCGCCGCAGGGGTGGGGATGATCCTGGGCTTCGTGCTCGGCATCGTGGTCATGAGCAGCATGTACGCCTGACGCCGCGCGCCGCCGGCGCCCAGGTCGTCATGGTCCCGCGCGCGTCACACGCGCCGTGAGATCCTGGTGGCGTGCTGTCGCCCATCGACGTGCTGCGCGAGCAGATCATCGCCCACCTGGCCGCCTTCGACCGCAGGCAGGTGCCGCCGGTCGGCGGGGTGCGCAGGGCCGCCGTCACCGTGTGCGTGCTGGAGGACGCCGAGCGCCGCCCGTACACGATCCTGATCAGGCGGGCGCCGCACGGCCGCAACCCAGGGCAGTGGGCGCTGCCCGGCGGGCGGCTCGACGACGGCGAGCGGCCGGTGGACGCGGCGCTGCGCGAGCTGGCCGAGGAGACCGGCGTCACCGGGGTCGAGGTGGCCGGGCTGCTCGACGACTTCGTCACCGACTCCGGATTCGTGATCACGCCGGTGGTGGCGTTCGGCGGCCGGCAGGAGCCGGTGGCCGACCCGCGCGAGGTGGCCTCGGTGCACGCGGTGCCGCTGGAGCGGTTCCTCGCGCCGGGGGTTCCGCGCTGGGAGGGGAAGCTGCTGCAGATGCCGCTCGGCCCCTCGATCGTGATCCACGCGCCGACCGGGGCAATTTTGTGGCAGTTCGCGGAGGTGGCGCTGCGTGGCCGTGAGCAGCGGGTCTTCGACGTGGCGCAACCACATTGGACGAGAACGTGACCGATTCTTGGGGGCGTATGGAATTCGTGTCGCCGGATGTCCGTTAGCATCGAAAGGCCGATGTGGTCTGTGTCCCCCGGGCCGCAAATTACCGCCTTCACGGAATACCGTTCGGCTGGAGCCGTGTTGTGCATCTCGCCGAGGAGGCGACCGCCACATCGGCCTTAACAGCTTTTCCAGGCGTCCCGCCCACCGGCGGGGCGCCTGCTTTATGGTGGGTTGGCCGACCGCCCGATGATCGCAGGAGTGCTCGTTGCTGTACGAAGTGGTCAAGTTCGCCGCCGCGCCACTGGCACACGCCATGTGCCGGCCGCATGTCACCGGTGCGGCCCACGTGCCGAGGAGCGGGCCCGCGATCCTGGCCGCCAACCACCTGTCGGTGCTCGACTCGTTCCTGCTGCCCGCGCTGCTGCCGCGCCACGTGACGTTCACCGCCAAGAACGAGTACTTCGACGGCAACCCGGTCTCCGGGTTCTTCATGCGGCTGGGCGGGAGCCTGCCGATCGACCGCGAGAGCGCGCACGCCGCCCAGGTCATGCTCGACGAGGCCGCCGCGCTGCTGGGACGGGGCGAGTTGTTCGGCATCCATCCCGAGGGCACCCGCTCCCCCGACGGCCGCCTCTACCGCGGCAAGGTCGGCGTGGCCTGGCTGACGCTCAAGACGGGCGCCCCCGTGCTGCCCGTGGCGCTCAGCGGCACCGAGAAGGTGCTGCCGCCCGGGACGTCGGTGCCGAGGCCCGCGCGGATCGGCATCGCCATCGGGGCGCCCATGCGCTTCGACGGCGACCACACCAAGGCCCGTGACCGCCGCCGGGTGACCGACGAGATCATGGCGGCCATCCAGCAGCTGTCGGGGCAGGAATACGTGCCGGCCTACGCGTCGAGCCTCAAGGCCGCCGCCAACGGCACACCATGAGCCGGGCCGTCCGGCGTCGATGACGAGGGGGCTGATCAGTGGCGCGGGGTCGTACGATCGCGATCGTGTCCGTCGCCGCCGTGCTCGCGGTGGGGGCCGCGGGCGGCGGCGCCTACTACGTGCTGCACACCAGGGGCACGCCCGCCGAGACGGCGCAGCGCTTCGCCGCCGCGTGGCAGGCGGGCGACAAGGCCGCCATGGCGGCCGAACTGGCCACACCGCAGCAGTTCAGCGCGTACGACCAGCAACGCGAGGCGCTCGCGGTGGAGTCGACCGTGATCCGGCTGGGCCAGGTCACCGAGGGCGACGACCGGGCCAGCGCCCCCTACACCGCGACCCTGACGCTGAAGGACATCGGCACCTGGGTCTACGAGGGCGAGATCGACCTCAAGGTGGCCGACCGCACCTGGAAGGTCGACTGGAAGCCCACGACGCTGCACCCGTCGATGACCGAAGGGGCGTCGTTCGAGGTGAAGACCCGCTGGCCCGAGCGCGCCGAGATCACCGACGCCGAGGGCGGGCGCATCGACACCGGCACGGTCGGCGGTTCGGTGCAGCAGCTCGTCGGCTATCTCGACAAGGCCTCCAAGAAAGACGCCGCCAAGCTCGGCTCCGCCTACAGACCCGGGCAGACCATCGGGCACCACGGACTGCAGAGGACGTTCCAGAAGCAGCTGGCCGGCACGCCCTCCACGGAGATCATGCTCGGTGGCAAGACCCTGGAGACCATCGAGGGCAAGGACGGCGAGCCCTTGCGCACGACGCTCGACCCAACGGTGCAGGCCGCCGCGGTCGACGCGGTCAAGGACATCGAGAAGCCCGCGTCGATGGTGGCGATCAAGGCGTCGACCGGCGAGATCCTGTCCGTGGTCAACAACAAGGGCGGCTTCAACCGGGCGCTGGACGGCCGCTACCCGCCCGGCTCGACCTTCAAGGCGGTCACCGCGATCGGGCTGCTGGCGGCCGGGGTGTCGCAGGAGGACACGGTGACGTGCCCGCAGTACGCCACCGTCGGCGGGCTGAAGATCCGTAACTCCGACAAGGCGGAGTTCGGGTCGGTGTCGTTCCTCGACGCGTTCGCCCACTCGTGCAACACGACGTTCGCGCCGCTGGCCCAGCGGGAGCTGGGCGCCGACAAGCTGCTGGAGGCGGCCGAGTCCGTCGGCTTCAACCAGCCGCTCAACATCGGCGTGCCGGCCACGGAGGCCGGCTTCCCCAAGGCCGAGTCCGACGCCGAGCTGGCCGCGGAGTCGTTCGGGCAGGCCAGGATCACCGCGAGCCCGCTGTCGATGGCCTCGGTGGCCGCCGCCATCGCCGACGGCACGTGGCGGCCGCCGACGCTGGTGCCCGAGCTCGAGCAGAAGGCCTCGGAACAGAAGCTGCCCGAAGGGGTCAAGGACGGCCTGCACGCGATGATGTCCGCCGTGGTGACCAAGGGCACCGCCAAGGCGGCCGGGCTGCCCGCCGGCACCTACGGCAAGACCGGCACCGCCGAATACGGCACCGGGGAGGAGCTCGACAGCCACGCCTGGTTCATCGGGTTCAAGGACGACGTGGCGTTCGCGGTGGTCGTGGAGGGCGGTGGCGGCGGCGGGTCGGTGGCCGCCCCGGTGGCGGCCACCTTCCTCAAGGGCCTCTGAGCCGGGGCTCAGGCGAGGAACTCCCGGATCTCGGCGGCCACCCGTTCCGGCCGCCCGCGCCGGTCGGCGTTGCAGGTGGCGCTGTGACCGAGACCCGCCATCTCCACCCGGCGGGCGCGCGGCAGCACGCGTTCCAGCGCGTCGAGCGCCGTACGCAGGTAGGCCGGGCTTCTGGAGCCGCCGAGCAGCAGCACGTCGGCGTCCACCGACCGGTAGGCCACCGGATCGCCGGCCGTGGCCGTCTCGGCCACCACCTGGACGTCGTAGTGCAGCGTCGGGGCGAGCTCGTCGAATGTCGGCTCCCCGTTCGCCGCGGCCTTCTCCTGCCCCTTCTGCGCCAGGACGGTGAGCCATTCCAGCAGGAAGCGCGGCATCATCGTGAAGATCGGCGGGCCCATGCGGGTGGCCCGCATGCCGGTGACCAGCGCCGCCGTGGTGTCACCCGCGGCGATCTCGCGATCGAAGCGGGGCAGCCAGTCCGTCGGGTTGGAGCCGGCGATGTCCAGCGGGGGCTCGAAAAGCACGATCTTGTCGAGGGCCGCAGAGGTGAGGGCGGTCCGCAGCGCGATGATGGCTCCCGAGCTGATGCCGACGGCGTAGCGGGCGCCGGTCGCCGCGAGCAGGGCGTGGAGGTCCTCCGCCTCCCGCTCGACGCCGTAGGCGGGGCCGTACGGGCCGCTCACGCCGCGGCCCCGGCGGTCGGCCAGGTAGCAGGTGAAGTCGTCCGACAGCGCCTGGGCCAGCTCGATCTGGCTCCGGCCGACCTGCATGGTTCCGTGCAGGAAGACGAGGCCGGGGCCCTGGCCCAGCCGGTGGTAGCCGATCGTGGTGCCGTCCTTCGACGTCACGTCGCCCGAGGTGGTGGTGGTCGTCATGCTTGGCTCCCATGGTGGTTTCCGCCCGTGAAGGGAGCCCGGCTATTGTTGCGAGTGCCATCTCGTGGCCGGGGTCCGCTTCGCGGGTCTGCGGTGCGAGGTCTCCCGGCGGCGGTGCTGCAACACCGCCGCCGGTTTTTCGTGGTACGGCCGGACGCCCGCTCAGCGCGGCCCGGGATTTCCCGGAAAGGCCCGGGGATCGCTCGGCGCGGCCGGGTTCCCCTGCGGACCTGAGGTTCGCAGGGCGGCCCGGGCCAGCTGGTGCGGCCGGACCTTCCTGGGCCTGGGTTGGTCAGTCGGTGCGGCCCCTCTCGGCGAGCTCCGCCACGTCAGGAGGCATCCGGCCCGTACGGTGATAGGCGCGCCACTCCTCCAGGCCGGGGAACGCGCCTTCGCCGAACTCCGCCAGCAGCGAGCTCACCCAGCGGGCCTCGGCCTCCCGCATCGCCAGCGCGTACTCCGACTCCAGGAGGAAGAGCCGGGGCAACTCGCCGCTCTGATGTTCCAGAGCGCCGCGGTCGTCGCCGATCCGGCGTCGCAGCTCGTCGAGCCGCTGCCGCAACAGCGCCGCGACCTCGTCGGGACCGAGACCGCCCATCACCGACAGCCCGGCCTCGAACGCCGTCGGCTCCCGCTCGGGAACCGACAGCAGCTCGCGGGTCCAGTCGTCGGCCTCCTGGCGGCCCGCGTCGGTGACGCGATAGACCGTGCGCTCCGGCCTGGCGCCCTGCCGCCCGCTCTCCACGACCTCCAGCAGGCCGTGTTTCTCCAGGTTGCGGACCACGGTGTAGAGGGAACCCCACTTGATCGGCATGTCCTGGTCCTTGCCGCGCGCCCGCAGGACCGAGGCCATCTCGTAGGGGTGCATCGGCCGCTGGACGACCGCGGTCAGCACGGCGAGCGCCATCAGGTTTCCGACCCGTCGCCGCTTCGCCATCCCGCCCACCTCCTACTCGTCTACGAATATACGCGCACGAGTAGCAGGCGTAAAGACCGTCACCGGGACGCGGTCGCCTCGTCGTAGTCGAGGCCGAGCCTGGGGGCCATCTCCCGCAGGCATTCCTCGAAGACCGGCTCCAGGTCGGAGTAGGCGAAGCTCAGCTGGTTGAGCGCCTCCATGCAGAGCAGGCCGTACAGCCTGATCCAGCACGTCAGGAAGACGTGCACGGCCTCCACCGGCATGTCCACCCCGGAGGAGTCGGCGTACGCGCGCAACTGCTCCGCGATGGACGGATGCAGCTCCCCCCGCGCGGGCACCGGGAACGGGCGCGCCTTCCACAGCTCGGCGACCTCCTCGAGGAAGACCTGCTCGAAGTCGCGCCCGGCCAGCTCGCGCGGCGAGTCGGGCCGCCTCCCGGCGGTGATCGGGCTGGCGAACACCCAGCCGAACTCCGCCTGATGCGTGACCGCCCAGCCGCGCATCGCCCGGCACGCAGAAAGCAGCCGGCGGCCGTGCTCGCCGGGCGGGCAGGAGTCGCGCGCCGCCTCCACCACCGCCGTGAGCTCGCGGAAGAAGTCGGCGGTCACCGCGCCGACCAGCTCGTCGTGCCCGGTGAAGTAGTGGTAGAGCGCCGGCCCGCTCATCCCCATCTCCCTGGCCACGGCGTTGATCGTCACAGCGGCCGGACCCTGCTCGATCAGCAGCTTGCGCGCGACCGCGCGGATCTCCGCCAGCGTCGCCTGCCTGACCCTGTCACGCCTGCTTGGGCCCTGCGCGGCCATAGCCCGCCCTCCTCCGGGGACACGAACGGTGACTTCCTCATCGGAGTAAGGAAGCTTAGTGCCTCAAGGAGAACGACCGACGTCGCACCGGTGGCGGCAGCACCACGCCCCGCGATCACCTGCGACGGGACGGCGAGCCGTGCGCGGCGGTGCGCGCGTGTCACATGTCCGGGCGGGGCCGCCCTTCGACGCGTCGCAGATCCGGCTACGCGCGGCCGGGAGGCGAACGGAAGGCCGGGGTGCAGGCTGGGGGTCAGAAGGCCGTGGTCAGAGCCAGCGCGGCGGCGGCGTCGAGGCGGAGCACCATGATCAGGAGGGTGGCGATGAGGGTCGCGATGAGCAGCCAGCTGATCAGGATGATCACGGTCGAGCGGCGCGGCCTGCGCGGGGCGCCCGGTGGCCGCCGGGCCGTCGCCTCGCTGCGACGGACCCGCTCGTTGAACGACTCGAGCCGAGCCACGAGTCGCGGGTCGTCGTCGACGAGGTGCTGCTCGATCTCCGCCAGCATCCGCTCCTCGTCCTGCGACCAGGCCATGGGCGCACCTCCAGAACGCAAGCTCTTCAGGCGTGTTTCTGCCCAACCATGAAGATCATTAGCCCCCGCCCGACCAGGTAATTGCCGCCTCTTTTCATTTGCGATCACGCTCGAATCCTTGTTCTAATCATGGGATGCGCTGGGACAACCTGCGCCTGGCCGCGCCCGGCCAGGACGATCCGGCCGTGCCGCTGTTCGCCCGCGGCGCGGTCACCCGCACGTTCGACACGCCCGAGTTCAAGGGGATGACCTTCTACGAGATCCAGGCTCGGTCGATCATCAACAAGGTGCCGGGGGCCAGCCGGGTGCCGTTCGAGTACACGATCAACCCCTACCGTGGCTGCAGCCATCGCTGCGTCTACTGCTTCGCCCGAAAGACACACGAATATCTGGACATGGATGCCGGAGCGGACTTCGACTCGAGGATCGTGGTCAAGGTCAACGCCGCCGAGCTGGCCCGCAAGGAGCTGGCCGCGCCCCGCTGGGGCGGTCACCACATCGCGATGGGCACCAACGTCGACTGCTACCAGCGCGCCGAGGGCCGCTACCGGTTGATGCGCGGCATCCTGGCCGCGCTGCGCGACGCCGCCAACCCGTTCTCCGTCCTCACCAAGGGCACGCTCATTCTGCGCGACCTCGACCTGCTGACCGAGGCCGCCGGCGTGACCGACGTGAGCGCCGACGTCTCGGTCGGCTTCGTCGACGCCGGCGTGTGGCGGGCGGTCGAGGCGGGCACGCCCCACCCGCGGCGACGGCTGGAGACGTGCGCCACCCTCAACGACAACGGCATCGCCTGCGGCGTGCTGATGGCGCCGATCCTGCCCTACCTCACCGACTCCCCCGCCCAGCTGGAGCGCACGGTCAAGGAGATCGCCGAGGCGGGCGCCACCCACCTCGCGCCCATCGTGCTGCACCTGCGGCCGGGGGCGCGCGAGTGGTGGCTGGGGTGGCTCTCGCGCGAGCACCCACGGCTGGTGCCGCGCTACCTGGAGCTCTACGGCAGAGGTGCGTACGCGCCCAAGACCTACCAGGCGCGCGTGACCGGGCTGGTCAAGGAGCTGGCCGAGCGCCACGGCGTCGGCCGCGCCACCCCTGCCATGGCCCGCCGCGTCCCGCCCCGCCGCCCACCCGCGCCGGCCGAGCCCGAGCAGCTCCGCCTCCTGTGACCACCGCACCACCCTGACCGCCGCCCCCTGGGGTGGTCAGTGCCTGGACGGTCCCAGATGGGCGCGCTCCCCCTGCGCCCCGAACAGGGTGAGCAGCTCCGCGGGCCGGCTGCCGGCGCTGCCGATGCAGTGCGGTATGCGGGTGTCGAACTCCGCGGCCTCCCCGACGCCGAGCAGGAACTCCTGCTCGCCCAGCACAAACCTGACCTGCCCGTCGAGGACGTAGAACCACTCGTATCCCTCGTGGGTCCGCAGCTTCATCGTGGGCGTCGGGCCGGCGGGGGGATAGATCACCTTGTAGGCCTGGATCCCGCCCGGCCGCCTGGTCAGCGGCACCAGCACCAACCCTGATCGCCGCACCGGCCGCAGGTGGATGCGAGGATCGCCGGTGGGCGGGGCCGCGACCAGGTCGTCGAGCGGCACGCCGTGCGCCCGGGCCAGCGGCAGCAGCTGTTCCAGGGTGGGGCGGAGCCTGCCGTTCTCGAGACGGGACAGGGTGCTCGCCGTGAGGCCGGTCTCGCCGGCCAGCTCCGCCAGCGTGGTGCCGCGCTCCCGGCGCAGGGCACGCAGACGCGGCCCGACTCCCGCCATTACGTCTCCCACAGGGTTGTCCATCGTTCGATAATGCGGATCCGCAACTTTTCTTGCAAGCAGGAAACGGCGGCGGCGATGCTGCCGGTACATCGCCGGCGTCGCGGGCGCGTATCGGATCACGCCCGGCACGCCGGCCGGCGAAGGGGCATCTCTGATGGATTCCACCCGACAACGACCACCCGCCACCGGCGCCAGTGACGGCCGGGGCACGGCAGAACAGGACGCCGGGCAGGATGCCGAGCTGTTCTGGGAGCGCCACTACCGCGCCCGGCGCTCCTGGGACGCGCGCGTCAACCCGCTGCTCGCCGAGACCGTCGCACCGCTGCGCCCCGGCGCCGCCCTGGACCTGGGGTGCGGCGCCGGTGGCGACGCCATCTGGCTCGCCCGGCAGGGCTGGCACGTCACCGCCGTGGACGTCTCTGCCACCGCCGTCGGGCGGGTGCGGGAACGCGCCCGCGATCTCGGCGTCGCGGACCGGGTCGTCACCGAACAGCACGATCTGGGCAGGAGCTTCCCCGCCGGCGCGTTCGACCTCGTCTCCGCCCAGTACTTCCACACCCCGTTCCCCCTGCTGCGCAACCGGGTCCTGCGCACCGCCGCGGAGGCCCTGCGTCCCGGCGGTCTGCTGCTGATCGTCGACCACGGTTCCACGGCGCCCTGGTCATGGAACCAGGAGCCCGGCACCCACCACCCCACGCCCGCCGAGATCTCCGCGGAACTCGCCCTCGACCCCGCGCGCTGGCCCGTCCTGCGCGCCGACATGCCCAGCCGCCGGGCGACCGGACCGGCCGGTGAGAGCGCCACCGTCATCGACCACATCCTGCTCGTCCAGCGAGCCGGCGGAACGGAGTGACCCATGCCGGCAAGAGGCTCCAGCACACGGGCGAAGGACACCACGCCGCCGCGGACCGGCTCCGGCGAGAAGGCCACCCTGCGGGGTTTTCTCGACCACCTGCGCAACGCGATCGCGGACAAGGTCGCGGGGGTGCCGGAACCGCGGGTACGGACCCCCGGAGTGCCCTCGGGCACCAATCTTCTCGGGCTGCTCAAGCATCTGACGTTCGTCGAACGGTTCTACTTCCTCGGCGAGGACGTCCGCGACTGGCGCGCGACCATGCGGCCGTCGCCCGAGGAGACCGTGGAGGGCGTGCTCGCCGGCTACCGGAAGGCCGTCGAGCGAGCGAACCAGGCCATCGACGCCTGCCCTGATCTGGACCTTCCCGCCCCGCGGCCCACCCGCCCCGGGCCGGCGCCCTCGATGCGATGGGTCCTGGTGCACATGATCGAGGAGACCGGCAGGCACGCCGGCCACGCCGACATCCTGCGCGAGCAGATCGACGGATCCACCGGCCGCTGACCTGCCGGCCGGTGCGCGGCGCGGCCGGAAAACGGCTGGCTCGGGCGCCGTGCCCGGTGGCAACATGGGCGGGCACGTACCCGCCGACGATCAGGAGCACAAGATGCGGCGCCGCCTCGGAATCTCCCAGCGCCCCATCGGCACGAGAGTTCTCGAGGGCTCCACCACACATGCACATCCTGAACATCGGCATGCTCGCGCACGTAGACGCGGGCAAGACCAGCCTCACTGAGCGGCTGCTGTTCGAGACCGGCGTGATCGACCGGCTCGGCAGCGTCGACGACGGCAGCACCCAGACCGACACCGGCGCGATCGAACGCCGTCGCGGCATCACCATCCGCACGGCCGTCGCCTCCTTCACCCTGGACGACCTGCAGGTCAATGTGGTGGACACGCCGGGCCACGCCGACTTCGTGGCCGAGGTCGAACGAGCTCTCGGCGTGCTCGACGGCGCCGTTCTGGTGTTGTCGGCCGTCGAGGGCGTCCAGCCGCACACCCGGGTCCTGATGAGGTCCCTGCGCAAGGTGCGCCTGCCCACGTTGATCTTCGTCAACAAGATCGACCGGTCCGGCGCGAGAGAACGGGAGCTGCTGGCCGACATCCGGCGGCGGCTCTCGCCGTACTGCGTCGCGCTCAACACGGTGCGCGACGTCGGCGGCCCGGCCGCCACGACGCGGCCCCTCGCCTCCATGGAGGAGGCGGCCGAGGTGCTGGCCGAGCGGGACGACGGGCTGCTCCAGCTTCTCGTGGACGGCGGAACGCCCGGCGACCGGCAGGTACGCGCGGCGCTGGCGCGGCAGTGCGCCGGCGGCGTGGCCCATCCGGTGCTGTTCGGCTCCGCGCTGACCGGGCAGGGCATCGGTGACCTGCTCGACGGCATCGGCCTGCTGCCCGCCACCCGCCGCTCCCCCGAGCGCGGCAGGCGGCAGGGTGTGCGGGCGAGCGTGTTCGCGATCGAGCGCACCCGCTCCGGCGAGAAGGTCGCCTACCTGCGGATGCGCGCGGGTGTCCTGCGCGCCCGCGAGCAGCTGTCCTTCCACCGCGGCAGGCACGAGTACGCCGGCCGCCTGACCGCGCTCACCGTCATCGGCTCCCCGAGACAGCGGCAGGCGGCGGCGGGCGACATCGTCAAGGTGCGGGGCGTGCCGGAGATCCGCGTCGGCGACCACCTGGGCGCGCCGGGCCCCGCCGGGCAGGCACACTTCACGCCGCCCGGCCTGGAGACCGTCGTACGCGCCCGCGTGCCCGGCCAGGAGTCGCGCCTGCACGCCGCCCTCCTCGCGCTGGCCGAGCAGGACCCGCTGATCGCCACCCGTACGCTGGCCGGCGGCGACACCTCCGTCCTGCTGTACGGGGAGGTGCAGAAGGAGGTCATCGGCGAGACCCTGGCCAGGGACTTCGGGGTGGAGGCCGATTTCGAGCCCAGCCGCCCCGTCTACTTCGAACGTCCCGCGGGCACCGCCGAAGCGGTCGAGGAGATCCAGCGTCACGGCCCGAACGCGTTCATGGCCACGGTGGGCCTCCGCGTCGAGCCGGCCGCTCCCGGCTCGGGCCTCACCTACATCATGGGGGTCGATCCGGGGTCGCTGCCCGCCGCGTTCCATCGGGCCATCGAGGAGAGTGTGGGCTCGGCGTTGCGCGCGGGCCCGCACGGCTGGCCGGTCACCGATGTCACGGTCACGCTCACGAGGACCGGCTACGCGGCGCCGACGACGGTCGCGGCCGACTTCCGCGGCCGCACCCCGATCGTGTTGTCGAAGGCGCTGCGCCTGGCGGGCACCACGGTGTACGAGCCGTGCCACCGCTTCGAGGCGGAGGTGCCGCTGGAGTCGTTCGGCGCGGTCACCGGGAAGTTGGCGGTGCTGGGCGGCGTGCTGCGCGACACCCGAAGGCAGGAGGCCACGTGGGTGCTGGCGGGGCAGATCCCGGCGGCCGCGGTGCACGAGGCCGAGCAGCGGTTGCCGGGCCTGACGCACGGCGAGGGCGTGTGGTGGTCGGAGCCGTCGGGCGACCGTCCCGCCCGATAGGCGGTATGTCGGATTTCTTCGTTAGTTGGGTATTAACGCCCGTGGTGCACTAATAGGGGTGCACCACGTCCGTACACGGGGGGATTCCCATGGCTGACACGAAGAAGAAACCCGCGGCCAAGACCGGCAAGTCGAAGAAGCAGGCCATCAAGACGAGCAGGCAGGCCAAGGAGACGAAGAAGGAGACCAGAAAGGCTCCGGACGAGGGGTGACCCTGGCCGGACGGCGGGCGGTCCGGGGCACCCGCCCGCCGAGCCGGACACCATGACCGGACAGCCGAGGGCGCCGCGCCTCGGCTGTCCCGTCGACCGGAAGCCGCAGGGCCGCGACGGCACCGCGGGCGAGCGCATCCCGAAGCGTGGTCAGCGTCAGACCTGGGAGATCATCCGGCATAAGCCGCGCGTGCAACCTTAGCCATATATATGGCGTCT
Source organism: Nonomuraea sp. NPDC049378 (assembly GCF_055586745.1). Classification (NCBI taxonomy): domain Bacteria; kingdom Bacillati; phylum Actinomycetota; class Actinomycetes; order Streptosporangiales; family Streptosporangiaceae; genus Nonomuraea; species Nonomuraea sp. NPDC049378. The sequence goes on along the minus strand of NZ_JBVJHP010000019.1, from coordinate 217,240 downwards.
AAAGATCATAGGTGGGGAAAGCGCACAGGGGATGAACAACGTGCACTCCGCCGACGCGATGAAAAGGCCGGTGGCAGGGTGGAAACCCGCGCCACCGGCTACGTGTGTTCGCAGTTCTTCCGGCCCAGAGGGGATTACGTCAGGTGCGCGCACTGGCTCGTAAGGGTAAGTCGGCCGTGGTCAGGCTGTATCGGGGGTACGACCGGCGCAGGGGCAGGAAGGCCCCGCCACCCACGACGCGGCAGGTTCGCATCCTGTTGCTGCACGCCAACGGGATGGGCGGAACCATCAGGACGGTGTTCAACCTGGCGAGCCACCTCACCAAGGAGCACGACGTCGAGATCGTGAGCATCCTGAAGGAGAGCGAGCACCCGTTCTTTCCCATCGATCCGCGCGTGAGGTTCCGCTATCTGGACGACCGGCTCAAGCCCGGCGCCAACCCGTTGCGCGCGATGTTGTCGAAGCTGCCGAGCAAGCTCATCCCGAAGGGAGAGACGGCCTACCACCGGTTCTCCCTGTGGACGGACCTCGCACTCACCCGCTACCTCCGCTCGCTCGACACCGGCGTGCTGATGGGCACCCGCCCAGGGCTCAACCTCGCGATGGCCCAGTTAGCCAGGCCCGGCGTCATCACCATCGGGCAGGAGCACGTGGCTCTGCGCACCCAGGCCGAGCCGATCCAGGAACTGATCAAGTGGCGGTACCGCCGCCTCGACGCTCTGGTCACCCTGACCAAGGCCGACCTGCGCGACTACCGGGAAATGTTGCCGAAGCAGCCGCGCAAGCTGGTCCGCATCCCCAACGCCGTACCCCCTATGACGGGCGAGCAGGCCAAGCTCGACGCCAAGGTGGCCGTGGCGGTCGGCAGGATGACCCGCATCAAGGGCTTCCACAGGCTCATCACCGCCTGGCAGACCGTCTCGGCGGCCCACCCCGACTGGAAGCTGCGCATCTACGGTGCCGGGCCGCAGGAGGAGAGCCTGGCCCAGCAGGTCGTGGAGCTGGGCCTGCAGGAGACGGTGGAACTGCCGGGGCCCACCTCCGACGTGGGGGCGGCGCTGGAGAAGGCGTCGATCTACGTGCTCAGCTCACGCCACGAAGGATTCCCGATGACCATCCTGGAGGCGATGGCCAAGGGGCTGTCCATCGTGAGCTTCAACAGCCCGCACGGCCCCAAGGAGATGATCACGCACGAGGTGGACGGGCTGCTGGTCAAGCCGCGTACCAACGCCAACCTGGCGTCTTCGATCATCCGCGTCATCGAGCACGAGGGGCTGCGCAGGGACCTGGCCGCGCGTGCGCTGGAGACGGCCCGCGGCTACGACCCCGACGTGATCGGCCTGAAGTGGGACAAGCTGCTGGCCGACCTGCTGGCCCGCCGCGACGGCACGCGCGCCCGCCGGCGCAGAGCGGCCGCGGACGCCGCCCAGGATGCGCCGCCGGACCCCCAGCACGACACGAACACCACCCGCGCAGGTGCTCGGGCAGCGGCGCGGGAGAGGTGGCCGGTCCCGGGAACACCTTCCTGACCCGGCCGTCCCTGATCAGCGCGGCGATGACGGAGCGGGTCGTTGCGTTCACCGGCGCGACCCGCCCCACACCGACGCCCGCCACCACCGCTCAGGCCGCCGCCGCTCAGGCCACGGCCTGAGCCAGCGCCACTCCGCAGTAGGCCGCGCCCAGCCCGGCCAGCACACTGGCCACCGCGTTGGCCACCGCGTGGAAGCGGGCGCCCTCCTCCACCAGCCGGACCGTCTCGTACCCGAAGGTGGAGTACGTCGTCAGCGCCCCGCAGAACCCCGTGCCCGCCAGCGCCATCACCCCGTCGCCGGCGGGCAGCACGGCCAGGAACCCGAGCAGCGCCGACCCGGCCACGTTGACCGTCAGCGTCCCCCACGGGAAGACCGTGTCGTGGCGTGCCTGCACCGCCCGGTCCGCCAGATACCGCAGCGGCGCCCCTACGGCCGCGCCCAGCACGATCAGCAGCACCGTCATGGCGCGCACCGGCCACTCACCGCGCGTGCGCCGTCATCGGCCCGCCTGGCGGGCGCCGCCCTCATTTCGCCCTCGCCCGCGCGACAACGGGGATCCGCCTGGTCAGCCACATGCCCGCGACCACCGCCGCGAGCGCCGCCAGCAGGGTGCCCACCAGGTAGACCAGCCCCGTCACCGGCGCGCCCGCCTCCACCGCCTGCCGCACGCCGTCCGCGTACGTCGAGAACGTCGTGTAGCCGCCCAGCACCCCCACTCCAAGGAACGGCCGCACGAGCCGGTGGGCCCGCCGGACCTCGGTGATCACCACCATGAGCACCCCGATCAGCAGGCAGCCCGACACGTTGACCCAGAACGTCGCCCACGGGAAGTCCGCGGGACCGGCGGGCACGGCGGTCTGCAGGCCGTGCCGCGCCAGCGCTCCCAGCGCGCCGCCGGCCGCGATCACCGCGAGCACCTGACCGCTCACCTCGGCGCGCCGAGCGGGCACGTGGAGATCGGATGCCGGATCGATCGGGCGATCAGTCACGAAACCCTTCCCGTGTCGGCACCCCGGATGCCGGGCACCTCTCTAGACAACCTGGGGAGCCGCACGGAGGACCGGTTGAGCACGAAGGACGCGATCGCCTTCCTCGCAGGAGCCGTCATCGTCGTTTCTCTCATCAACAGCGCCAAGACCGGACCGGCCACCGCGGCCGGCCCTCTGGGCAACGTCAGCGGGACGCTGCCCGGCCTGGCACCTATCATCTCCGACGCGGAGAAGGCCGACGCGCGCGCCCTCATCAAGCGGCTGCGGGTCGAACGGCTCGGCCCCAACACCGGATACCGGCGCACGAGGTACGGAGCGAACTGGGCCGACGACGCCGTGGGGGTGCCGTACGCGCGCAACGGCTGCCGTACCCGGGACGACCTCCTGGCCCGCGACGGCCGCGACGTGACCTACCGGGCGGGCTCCAGCTGCGAGGTCGTCTCGATGAGGCTGGCCGACCCCTACACCGGCCGGATCATCCACTGGCGCAAGTCCCGCGCCGACGAGGTGCAGGTCGACCACGTGGTGCCGCTCAACTACGGCTGGCGCATGGGCGCGCCGCGCTGGCCGATGTCCAAGCGGCTCGACTTCGCCAACGACCCGCTCAACCTGCTGCCCGTGGACGGCGACACCAACGAGGACAAGGACGCCTCCGGCCCGTCACGCTGGCTGCCGCCGCGCCGGGTCATCCGCTGCGCCTACGTCACCCGCTTCGCGCAGGTCGCGCTCAAGTACGGCGTGCCGGTCACCCGCGCCGACAAGAAGGCCATGCTCGCCCAGTGCCGGTGACGGCTACCGCGGGTCGAGCCAGTCGAAACCGCGCTCGAACGTCTGTTCCGCCAGCACCCGCTGCCCGGCCGTGCTCGGATGGAAGTAGTCCCACCTGCTGACGTGCTCGAGGGTGAAGGGGAAGGAGAACACCGCGCCGCCGTCGGTGCGGCAGGCCGCCCCGTACGCGGCGCAGGCCCTGGCCGCCTCGCGGTTGTAGGCCATCACCCGCTCCCGCACCCTGGACCTGCGCTCCTTGTCGGCCCGCTTGGCCGACTTGGGCCTGGCCAGCATCGTCTGGCAGATGCGGCCCAGCGTCCAGAACGACCGGGCGAGCGCCTGGTCCTTGCCCACGCGCCACAACCGCCGCAGGTCGGGAATGCTGGCGATGAACACCCTGGCGCCGGGCATCCCCGCCCGCAACTCGTGCAGCGCCCGGTCCAGCCGGGCCCGGTAGGTCGACACGGGGGTCATCGCCTGCTCGGTGCGCACGCAGGCGTCCTGGGCGCCGATGAGGATCGTCACGTAGTCGGCCTTGGCCGCGACCGCCTTCTTCACCTGGCCGAGCAGGTCGGCGCTGGTCGAGCCGGGCGCGGCGAAGTTGAGGTTGTGCTTGTGGAGCGTTCCAGAGAGCTGCGACAGGCGCAGGTAGTGGCTGGACACCTCGCCGTGGTCGCCCGACGACCAGGAGCGTGAGGGGCAGGAGACGTACCAGCCGCAGGCGTTGAACCCGGTGGAGATCGAGTCGCCGAGCGCGGCCATGATCTCGGGAACGGGCTGGACGGCGGCGGCGCGCGCGACACCTGAGCCGGAGAGGACGACCACGGCGGCGAGGGAGGCGGAGCCCAGACGAGCGATCATGGCCCTAAGGTAGGGAGCCGATCACGAGGGTCCTATGACGTCAGGGCAAGGTCTGTCATTTCAGGACCGACTTCATATCGCCGCTTGACAGGGCCGCAGGTGGTGAGAGTGTGGCCGATGCCCCTGCCCGTGCGGTCATATCCGGGTTCGATGTCCACAACCTCACATTCGCGGGGGTCCGAGTCGAACATGTTCAGTTCCCGCATAGAGTGTCTCGGGTGAGTGTCGCGCTCGGAACAACCCGCCCGCTACCGGTTCGCACCACCCCTGTCGGCGACCCCGGTGACCTGCTGGCTTCCCTGCCCAGGACGACACCTTACGCCTGGGTCAGAAACGGCGAGGGCCTGGTCGGCTGGGGCGAGGCCGCTCGGGTCACCGTCCCACCGGGCCCCGGCCGGTTCGCCTGGGCCCGCCAGTGGCTGGCCACCGTCCTCGGCGACGCCCACGTCGACGACGCCGTGCGCACCCCCGCCTCGGGCCCCGTCGCCTTCGGCAGCTTCACCTTCGACGAGGACGCCCGCGGCTCCGTCCTGGTCGTGCCCCGGGCCGTGCTCGCCCGGCGCGACGGGCGCGCCTGGCTCACCACGATCGGCGAGGCGCCGCTGGAGACGTTCTCCCCCGTACGCGCGCCGGGCCGCATCAGCTACGGCGACGGCAGCCTGAGCGCTCCCGCGTGGGAGCACGTCGTCGCCCGCGCCGCGCGGCGCATCCGCGACGGCGAGCTGGAGAAGGTGGTGCTGGCCCGCGACCTGCTCGCCACCGCCGAACGGCCCATCGACGTGCGCCTGCTGCTCACCCGGCTGGCGCGGCGCTACCCCGAGTGCTACACGTTCTCGGTGGCGGGGCTGGTGGGGGCCACGCCCGAGCTGCTGATCCGGCGCACGGGCCAGGAGATCGAGTCGCTGGTGCTGGCCGGCACGACCCCGCGCGGCACCGGCCCCGCCGACGACCTCGCGAGGGGCGCCGCGCTGTTCGCGTCGGCGAAGGACCGCCACGAGCACGAGTGCGCGATCGCCTCCGTACGCGACACGCTGGCGCCGCTGTGCTCCGCGCTGATGACGCCCGACGAGCCCGAGCTGCTGATGTTGCCCAACGTCCAGCACCTGGCCAGCCACGTCACCGGCCGGCTGGCCGACGGGGCGTCGGTGCTCGACGTGGTCGCCGCGATGCACCCGACGGCGGCCGTCGGCGGCACCCCCACCGGCACCGCCATCGAGGTCATCCGCGAGCTGGAGGGCATGGACCGCGCGGGCTACGCCGGCCCCGTCGGGTGGATCGACGCCAACGGCGACGGCGAGTGGGGCATCGCGCTGCGCTCGGGGCTGGTGCAGGGGCGGCGGGCACGGTTGTTCGCCGGCGGCGGCATCATGGGCGACTCCGACCCGGCCGCCGAGCTGGCCGAGGCCCAGGCGAAGTTCCGTGTCATGCAGTACGCCCTGGAGGGCTGATCACTCCGGGACGTGGAGGTCTTCGCCCAGCGAGACGCGGGCCCGGCCGGCCGTCAGCCCGGCCACCCAGTCGGTGAACGCCGCCACCTCGTCGGCGCCCACCGCCACGCCGAAGCAGACCTCGCCCGCGTACGTCACGTCCCGCACCGTGTGGCGGGAGGCGCGCAGGTCGTTCTCCACCCGGCCGGCCTGGTCGTGGGCGACCGCCACGCGCACCAGCCTGGCCGGCACCATCCGCACCGGCTCGACCCGGTCCAGTGCCTCGGTCACCGCCGAACCGTAGGCCCGCACCAGCCCGCCGGCGCCCAGCAGGGTGCCACCGAAATAGCGGGTCACCACCGCCACCACGTCGCTGAACCCCCTGCCCACCAGCGCCTGCACCATGGGCGTGCCCGCGGTGCCGCCCGGCTCGCCGTCGTCGTCGCCCTTCTGGATGCGCTCGCCGATGACGTAGGCCGTGCAGTTGTGGGTGGCGGACGGATGCCGCTGCCTGCGCTCGCCGATGAAGGCCGCCGCCTGCTCGACCGTGCGCGCCGGCGCCAGCGCGCAGATGAACCGCGAACGCCGCGCCTCGGTCTCGTGCTCGACGGTGGTGGTGATGGTCAGGTACGGCGCAGGCACATCCGACAGGGTATTGCCTTCCCGCCTCGCACCACGCTCGGGCATGACATGCGACGGCCGCCCGGCCTGGAGCTCGGGCGGCCGTCGCTCCGGGTAATAAGGGGCCGTACAGGAGCGAGCGCCACCGTACGACGCCCGGCGCCTTTACGTTGTAGATCAACAGATCCCCCGATGGCACTAGACGTACCTATGGGGTCTTTGCCCGGTGCATCCGCCCAGGTGAACGCCGGAATCGGTCAAGTGTCGCCCAAATTCACTCCCGTTCCAGCTCGTGCGCCAGCTCCTCCAGTTCCGCCCCGCCGGACATGAGCGCGGTCAGCTCCTGCGTGGTGATCTCGCCCTTGCCGTACTCGCCGAGGCTCGTGCCCCGGTTGAGCAGCAGGAACCGGTCGCCCACCGGGTAGGCGTGGTGCGGGTTGTGGGTGATGAAGACCACGCCGAGCCCCCGGTCGCGGGCCCTGGCGATGTAGCGCAGCACCACACCCGCCTGCTTGACCCCCAGCGCCGAGGTGGGCTCGTCCAGGATGAGGACGCGGGCGCCGAAGTACACGGCCCTGGCGATGGCCACCGACTGCCGCTCGCCCCCGGACAGCGTTCCGACCGGTTGGTCCACGTCGCGGATGTCGATCCCCATCGCGCGGAGCTCGTCGCGGGCCACCCTCCGGGCCTTGGCCACGTCGAAGGCAAGGCCCTTGCGCGGTTCGGAGCCGAGGAAGAAGTTCCGCCACACCGACATGAGCGGGATCATGGCCAGATCCTGGTAGACGGTGGCGATGCCGCGGTCGAGCGCCTCGCGCGGGCTGGCGAAGCTCACCTCCGCGCCGTCGACGAGCAGCGTGCCCGCGTCATGCCGGTGCACCCCGGCAAGGATCTTGATGAGCGTCGACTTGCCCGCGCCGTTGTCGCCGAGCACGCAGGTGACCTGCCCGGCCGTCACGCTCATCGACACGTCGCGCAGCGCCAGCACGGAGCCGAACGTCTTCCCGATGCCACGGGTCTCGAGAATCAATGCCGCACCTCCTCGGCGTACCGCCGGACCAGGCGGTTGGCCAGCGTCGCCAGCAGCAGCATCGCGCCGAGGAAGAACTTGAACCAGTCGGCGTCCCAGCCCAGGAAGACGATGCCCTTGTCGGCCATGCCGAAGATGACCGCGCCGATGGCGGCCCCGACGGCCGAGCCGTAGCCGCCCGTGAGCAGGCAGCCGCCGATCACGGCCGCGATGATGTAGATGAACTCCTGACCGATGCCGATGTTGGCCTGCACGGACGTGTAACGCAGCGCCATGATCGAGCCCACCAGCCAGGCCGCGAACGCCGTGGTCATGAACAACGCGATCTTCGTCCGCGCGGCCGGCACGCCCACGGCGCGGGCGGCCTGCTCGTTGCCCCCCACCGCGAAGATCCAGTTGCCGGCCCTGGAGCGCATGAGCACCCAGGTGGCCAGCGCGGTCACGAGGATCCACCACAGGATCGCCACGCGGAACGAGGTGCCGCCGATCTCGACCGTGCCCGCGAAGATCGCGCTCGCGCCCTCGAACCCCTCCGCCCGGCGCAGCCCGCTGACCTGGACGGTTCCGGTGATGGCCTTGGTGACGCCGAGGTTGATCCCCTGCAGCATGAGGAACGTGCCCAGGGTGACGATGAAGCTGGGCAGCCGCGTCCTGGTGACGATCAGGCCGTTGGCGTACCCGACGGCCAGCGCCACGACGAGGCCGGCGAGCATGGCCAGCCACACGTTGAGGCCGAACCGGGTGGCCAGCGTGACGAGGATCAGCCCGCTGGTGCCGGTCAGCACGCCGGCGGACAGGTCGAACTCGCCGCCGATCATCAGCAGCGCCACCGCGACCGCCATGATGCCGAGCGTGGCGGCCGGGTCGAGCCAGTTGGCGATGCCGGCCGGCGACCGGAACACCGGTGACTGGGTGGCGAAGAACACGAACACCACGACCAGGCCGACCACCGCGCCCAGTTCGGGCCTGATCAGCAGCCGCCGGACCATGCCGACGTCGGCCATGCGGTCGTCTGCCCGGGCCTGCGCGCCCGTCACGCGGCCTCCCCGGCGGACGGCGTCATCGGGTGCCCGCCTCGGCCAGCTTGGACACCTGCTCGGCGTTGTCCTTGGTGACGAAGCCCGGCCCGGTGTTGACCGGCAGGCCGCCGCCGACGGTGTTGAGGTTGGTCCTGTACAGGTTCAGGAACGTGATCGGCAGGTAGCCCTGCAGGTACTGCTGCTGGTCCACGGCGAACAGGATCTCGTCCGCCTTGATCGCGTCGACCACGTCGGCCGACAGGTCGAACGTGGCCAGCTTGGCCTGCGAGCCCGAGTCGCTGATCGCGTCCCTGGCGGCGACCGCGATGGCCGGGTTGAGCGCCAGCACGCCGTTGACCTGCTGGTCCGACTGGAGTTTCGCGGTGACCTTGGACGTCACGTCGGCCAGGTTGCTGATGTCCACCTGCAGCCGCTCGACCGTGCCGCCCAGCGTCTCCTCCGCGCCCTTGCAGCGCTGGTCGAGGCCGACGTTGCCGGCCTCGTGGACGACGCAGACCAGCTTGGTGACGCCGGCCGCCTTGAGCTGCTCGCCCGCGCCGCGCCCGGCGACGTCCTCCGACTGGCCGACGTGCGTGAGCGCGCCGAACGCCTTGGACGACTCGGCGCCCGAGTTGATCGTCACCACCGGGATCTTCGCCGCGACCGCCTTGCCGATGGCCTCCTTCAGCGCGTCGGGGTTGGCCATGGAGACCACGATGCCGTCCACCTTCCCGGAGACGGCCTGGTCGATGAGCTGCGACTGTTTGGCGGGGTCGCCGTCGCCCTGGTAGGTCACCTGCACGCCGTACTGCTCGCCCGCGGCCTCGGCGCCGTTCTTGACCACGTCCCAGAAGGAGTCGCCGGGCGCGCCGTGGGTGATGACCGAGAAACTCGCGTCACCGCCCCCGCCCGCGCCGGTGGAGGAGGCGGGAGGGGCGCTCTGCGCGCTCTCTCCTCCCGAGGAACAACCTGTCATGACCAGCGCGCCCACCAGGGCCAGCACGATCGGGGTACGTCTCACAGGACACCTCCAAGACCAACGGGCTAGCCACGGTTCTACCTCAATGTCAACACCATGTATAGACATGCGGACTAATGCGGCGATCTTCTTCTCTTCGCAGCCTGGTGCGTATCGTATACGCATAGCACAGAGAGTAGAACGGAATCGTACGTTCCCATATGATGGCGGCATGACCAGCGCACCCATGAGCGGCCGCAAGGCCCAGGCCGCACGTAACGACGAGCTGATCCTCCAGGCGGCCAGGGCGGTGTTCACCGCCGACCCCGGCGCCCCCATAGCGGCCGTGGCCGAGAGGGCGGGGGTCGGGATCAGCGCGCTCTACCGCCGTTATCCCAGCAAGGAGGCCCTGCTGCAGAAGCTCTGCGGCGACGGGCTGAAGCTCTACATCGAGGTGACCGAGCGGGCGCTGGCCGAGGAGGGCGACGCGTGGGAGGCGTTCGCCGGCTACCTGCGCGGCATCGTCGACGCCGACACCAACTCGCTGACGATCAGGCTGGCGGGCACCTTCCGCCCGACGGAGGAGCTCTATCGCGACGCCGTCAGGGCCGACGGCCTGGCCACGGAGATCCATCGCCGCACGGTCGAGGCGGGCGCGCTGCGGCCCGACGTGACGGTCGCCGACATCGCGCTGCTGCTGGAGCAGATCGCCTCGATCAAGCTGGGCGACGAGAAGCGCACCGCGCAGCTGCGCCACCGCTTCCTGGCGCTGGCGACGGACGCGCTGAGGGTGCCGCCCGGCCACCGCGAGCTGCCCGGCCCGCCACCTGAGGACGACGAGCTCAAGGCCCGCTGGAACCCTGCCGGCTAGTCCTCGCCGGGCTTCCAGCCGAACACGTAGGCCATCACGAAGGCGAGCAGACCGGTCGCGCCCGCCGCCACGGTCATCGGCAGGCCCAGCGCGGACACCACGCCGGAGACCAGGCCCGGGCTTCCGGCGACGAGGCCGACAGCCTGGGCGAGCACGACGACGACCCCGAGGGCGAGGAACAGCACCAGGCCGATCTTGAACAGGACCATGGTCACGGTCTTGACGGCGTTCACGATGTGACTTCCTCTCAGATCGGCAGCGCGCCGGTCGCCACCAGCACGCCGATGACCAGGGTCGGGATGACGAACCAGACGATCAGCCGGACGAACGTCCTGGCCGGGTCCACCTGGGCGATGCCGCAGGCGATGTAGATGGGGGCCGCGCCAGGCGGGGACGCCCCCTCCGTCGAGGCGAAGATCATGACGGCGGTGGCCGCGGCCGCGGGGTCCATCCCGGCCGCGGTCAGCGCGCTGAAGGCCACCCCGCCGACCGCGGCGATCGTCGCGGTGGAGGTCAGCGGCGCGGCGACGACCACGATCAGCAGGCCGACCACGGTGGCGATGACCACGGCGGGGGCGTCGAGCGCCTGCATGATCGTGGTCAGCTGCTCGACCAGGCCCAGCTCGCCCAGGGTGGCGGCGGCCGCGAAGGCGAAGAACAACGTCGCGCCGATGACCGCGTACCTGGGGCCCATGTCGGCGAGCAGCTCGCTCCAGGCGCGGCCGGTGCGCGGCAGCCGCTTCCACGCCACCGCGAGGGTGACCAGCACGGTCAGCACGGGGATCCACACGACGATGCTGACGTCGTCGGCCGCCGCCTCCCCCACCCGCGACTCCATGAGCTTGACGCCGAAGTCCAGGGTCATCAGCACCGGGATGACGATGCCCGCGTACACCAGCAGCGACGTCCACCCGGCCCGCAGAGCGGCCCGCAGCGGGACGATGTCGGCCGCATCGGTGGCGGCGATCTTGTGCCGCCGCACCCAGAGGAACACCAGGACGAACCGGTACGCCACCGTCCACAACCCGCCCACGAGCGCGGGCACGAACAGCTGGTCGGCGGTCAGCACGGGCGCCACGGCGGCGGAACCGAGCAGCAGGAAGATCGACGAGCTCGGCGGGATCGAGATGCCGAGCCCGGCGTTGCCCGCCACCAGCGAGGCGGCCAGGTCGGGCCGCCAGCCCGACCTGGTCATCCACGGGATGGTCACCGACCCCACGGACGCGGCGATGCCGGACCCCGAGCCCGACGGCCCGCCGAGCAGGGCGGCCGCCGAGGTGGAGACGTATCCCGCGCCGCCGCGCAGCCGGCCGAAGACGGAGTTCAGCACGGTGACCTGCTCCTGGATGAGCCCCAGTTTGGTGAGCAGGTAACCCATGAACACGAACGCCAGCGCGGCGAAGACGACCTCCTCGGCCAGCGCCTCGGTGATGCCCGCCCAGGCCAGGCCGAAGAACTCGGTGCCGCCGAACAGGCAGATGGCGACGAACCCGAGGAGCATCGCCTCACCGATGCCGCGTTTCAGCACGCCGTTCCAGACGACGATGATGGCGATGTAGGCGACGAGCGCCCATACGGCGATTCCCATGGCGAAATTCCTCCAGTGGGGGACGATTCCACGCGTTCCGGACGGCGGACGGCGGACGGGGGTCCGGGGTCAGCCGTCCGAGGACGGCGGGTCGGCGAGCCTGCGGGCCAGCTCCACGGTGCGGCGGGCCCTGGCGACGATGGGAGCGTCCACGAAACGGCCGTCGGGCAGCGCGAGCGCGCCCGTGTCGGTCCGCTCGGCCCGTTCGGCGGCCTCGACGATCTCGGCGGCTCTGGCCACCTCCTCGCGGTCCGGGCGGAAGGCCTGCCGGATCACGGGGATCTGGCGGGGGTGGATCGCGGTCCTGCCGAACAGGCCGAGCGCGCGGCCGGCCCGGCACGAGGCCAGCAGGCCGGCCTCGTCCTTGACGTCCGGATAGACGGACATGGGCACCGGCGGCAGGCCCGCCGCGGCGGCGGCCAGCACGACCTGGAGCCTGAGGTGGTTCATGGCGTGCTCGTCGGTGACGGCCAGCTCGGCGGCCAGGTCCTGCTCGCCGAGCGCCACCCCGGCGACGCTCGGGTGGGCGGCGATCTCGCGGGCGGCGACGATCCCCGCCGCCGACTCCAGCAGCGCGTACGCGGGCACCCCGGCGATCGTGTCCAACGAGGCGGGCGATTCGACCTTCGGCAGCCGTACACCGTCGGCGAGGCCGGCGACCGCCTCCAGATCGGCCCGGCCGCGCCCGGTCGCCAGGTCGTTGACCCGGACGTGCACCTGGACCGCCGCGTCGCCGGACGGGCCGTCCCGGCGGGAACGCAGGTAGGCGACGGCGTTGGCGCGGGCCTCGTCCTTGCGGGCGGGGGCGACCGCGTCCTCGAGGTCGAGGATCACGACGTCGGCTCCGGACGCGACCGCCTTGCCGAACCGCTCGGGCCGGTCGCCGGGCACGTACAACCAGGTCACGGGCGGGTTCACGCGATCACTCCGGCTTCGCGCAGCGCCGCGATCCGCTCGTCCGGGTAGTCCAGCCCGGCGAGCACCTCGTCGGTGTCCCTGCCCAGGGGCCGGCCCGGCCAGCGGATCTCGCCCGGCGTGTCCGACATGCGGAACAGCACGTTCTGCATGGTGACCGAGCCGAGTTCCTCGTCGGGCACGTCCACGAACGTGTTCAGCGCCGCGTACTGCGGGTCGCCCGCGACGTCGGAGACGTCGTAGATGGGCGCGACCGCGGCCTGCACCTCCTCGAAGCGGGCGATGACCTCGTCGGCGTCCCGCTCGGCGATCCAGGAGGCGACCGCCTCGTCCAGCTCGTCGACGTGCTGGACCCGCCCGTGCCCGCTGGCGAACCACGGCTGCTCGACGAGGTCGGGCCGCCCCACGAGGGTCACCACCCGCTCGGCGATCGGCTGGGCGCTGGTGGAGATGGCCAGCCAGCGGCCGTCGCGGGTGCGGTAGGTGTTGCGGGGGGCGTTGCTGGTGGAGCGGTTGCCGGTGCGCTCGGGCACGATCCCGAGCGCCTTGTACGCGCTCACCTGCGGCCCCAGCAGGCCGAGGATGGGCTCGATGATGGCCAGGTCGATGACCTGCCCGCGCCCGGTGCTCTCGCGGGCGCGCAGCGCCACCATGATCGCGTACGACATGGCCAGGCCGGCGATGCCGTCGGCGAGGGCCAGCGGCGGCAGCGTCGGCGGGCCGTCGGGCTGGCCGGTCATGGCCGCGAACCCGCTCATGGCCTCGGCCAGCGTCCCGAACCCGGGCCGCGCGGACATCGGCCCGAACTGCCCGAAGCCGGTCATCCGTGCGACGATCAGCCGCGGGTTGACGCGCAGGAGGTCCTCGGGGGCCAGGTTCCAGCGCTCCAGGGTGCCGGGGCGGAAGTTCTCGATCAGCACGTCGGACCGCTCGGCCAGGCGGCGCAGGATCTCCTGCCCCTCGGCCTGCGACAGGTCGACGGCCGCGTTGCGTTTGTTGCGCGACAGCGTCTTCCACCACAGCCCCACACCGTCCACGGAGGCACCGTGCCCGCGTGAGGGGTCGCCGCGGCGGGGATGCTCGATCTTGATCACATCGGCGCCGAAGTCGCCCAGCATCATCGCGGCGGAGGGACCGGCGAACAACGTCGCCGCGTCGATGACCCGCAGGTCAGCGAGGCTAGTCATGGGAATGTAACTTATAAGAAATATGTCATAGGTCAAGACGTTCGCCTGATTGGTCCTGAATCTGGGAGACACTTGACGCATGCCGACCCCACGACCGCCCATGAGCAAGGCCGAGTACGTCTACAGCGTGCTCCTCGACGAGATCCGCAGCGCGCGGATCCCCGGCGGCACGGCGTTGCGGGCCGGAGAGGTGGCCAAACGGCTCGGGGTGTCGGTCACGCCCGTGCGCGAGGCCCTGCGCAGGCTGGAGAAGGACCGGCTGATCAGCTATGAGGCACACCACGGCGCGACCGTGGTCGACCTGGGCGACGAGGCGCTCGCGGAATACTACGGCCTGCGCGCGGTCGTCGAGGGCCTGGGCGCGCGGCTGGCGGCGGCCAGGATCACTCCGGAGCAGCTGGCCTCGCTGCGCGAGCTGCACGCCGCGATGGCCGAGGACGCCGAACACGGCCGGTACGACCTGCTCGGCGAGCAGAGCAGGCGCTTCCACCTGAGCATCGTCGACATCGGCGGCCCCGCCTTCCTTGGCGGGCACGCCCGATCGGTGCGCAACAGCTTCCCCGTGCCCGCCGAGGCGTCACTCTGGCTGGACGAGGCCCAGGTCAAGGCCCAGATGGCGGCGCACGAGGGCATCCTCGCGGCGCTCGCGGCCGGCGACGGGGCGGCCGCGGAACGCATCATGGTCGACCACGTCAACCGCGCCGGCGAGTTCCGCAAGGAGACCCCCGGCCCGCTGACGGGCGGCCTGGCATGACCGGCGTCAAGGGGGTCCTGTTCGACCTGGACGGCACGCTGCTCGACCACCGGGGCGCCGCCGACGGCGCCATCGTCTCCTGGGTGTCCGCCCGCGCGCCCGGCCATCCCCGGCTGGGCGAGGTGGCCGCGCTCTGGGCGGAGCTGGAGGGGCCGTACCTCGCGATGTGGCAGCGCGGCGAGTGCTCGGTGCAGGAGCAGCGGCGGCTGCGGCTGAGCGCGCTCTGCGCCGAGCTGGCCGTGCCCGAGCCCGGCGACCTCGACGCGGCCTACGCCGACTTCACCGGCCGCTACCGGCGCGGCTGGGCGGCCTTCCCCGACGCGGCGGAGGCGGTGAAGGAGCTGGGCGGGTTCGCGCTCGGCGTGCTGACGAACGGCGCCCAACCGGTGCAGGAGGAGAAGGTCCGGGCGATCGGACTGGGCGGGCTGGTCGGCCCGGTGCTGACGGGCGAGGTGCTGGGCGGGCACTTCAAGCCGTCACCCTCGTCGTACACGAGGGCCGCCGCGGCGCTCGGCCTGGCGCCGGAGGAGGTCGTGCTGGTGGGCGACGACGTGGTGAACGACGTGACGGGGCCGGCGGCGGCCGGGATGCGCTCGGTCTGGCTCGACCGGCTCGGCGTGCAGCGGCCGCCCGCCGGGTTCCCCCGCATCACCTCACTGACCGGCCTGGCGCGGCTCGTCGGCGACCTCGGCCAGCACGGAGTGCTCTAAGGCGAAGCCGCCCACGTGCGCCAGGTAGTCGCCGGGGGCCAGAGGATCTCCCAGGTAGACGCCGCCCGCCCGGCGCACCAGCAGGGCTCCCGCCGCCACGTCCCACGGGTTGGCCCGGGTGCCGTACGCGGCGTCGGACCATCCGGCGGCCACGTGCGCCAGGTTCAGCGCCGCGCTGCCCGGCCTGCGCACGGCGGCGAAGGACTCGAGGAAGCGCCGGTAGCGCCGCAGCGCCTCGTCGCCCTCCGCGTCCAGGTCGTGGGGTGAGGGGTAGCTCGTCAGCAGCATCGCCTCGCGGTCGGCGGCGGCGCCGGCGCTGCGCAGCGGGGTGCCGTTACACCAGGCGCCGTCGGCGGAGGCGGTGAACTCGTCCTCGCGCACCGGGTCGTACACCACCCCCGCCACCAGCTCGCCCCCGACGGCGGCGGCGATGGACACGCAGAAGAACGGCAGCCCGGCGGCGAAGTTGGCGGTGCCGTCGATGGGATCGACGTACCAGACGAGGTCGCCGGAGCCGGTCGTGCCGCCCTCCTCCCCCACGATCACGCTGACGGGGAAACGGGCGCCGATGACCGCGCGGATGGTCTCCTCGGCCGCCCTGTCGTGCTCGGTCACGGGATCGTGGAAGTCCCGCTTGGTGGTCACACCGGGCCGGGATCTGAAGGCCTTGCGCAGCCTGGGCCCGACGGCCCTGGCCGCTTCGGTGGCGGTGTCCAGCAGAGGGGTCACGTCCATGTGGTGCTCCAGCTTCAGCCGATCGAGGTCATCGCAACCGTCATGCCCAATCCCGAGCGCCACGCACGCCCTTTCATGACCTGTTTGTCAGGACATTATGACCTCGGTTAAGCTGATCAGTATGAGCCGCGATCTCGCCATCGACCTGGATCGATCCAGCCCCGTGCCGCTCTATTTCCAGGTGGCCGAGCAGATCGCCGAGGCGATCCGGCGGGGTGACCTGGCTCCGGGCTCGCGGCTGGACAACGAGATCCTGCTGGCCGACAAGCTCGGCCTGTCGCGGCCCACGATCCGCCAGGCGATCCAGTATCTCGTGGACAAGGGCCTGCTCGTCCGCAAGCGCGGCGTCGGCACGCAGGTGGTGCACGGGCAGGTCAAACGCTCGGTGGAGCTGACGAGCCTCTACGACGACCTGCGCAGGGCCGGCCAGGAGCCGGCCACGCAGGTGCTGGCCCTGGAGCCGCGCCCGGTCGACGACGACATCGCCGCCATCCTGGGCGTGGAGGCCGGCACGGAGATCCTCTATCTCGAACGCCTGCGCTTCGCGGCCGGCGAGCCGCTGGCCGTGCTGCACAACTGGCTGCCGCTCGGGCTGGCCCCGCTCACCGCCGCCGACCTCGAGGGCCGCGGCCTGTACGAGCTGCTGCGCGGCGCGGGCGTGCGGATGAGGGTGGCCAACCAGCGCATCGGCGCCCGCGCCGCCAGCCAGTCCGAGGCGAAGCTGCTGGACGAGCGCCGCGGCGCCCCCCTGCTCACCATGATCCGGACGACGTACGACGACCAGGGCCGGGCCGTCGAACACGGCTCGCACGTCTACCGCGCCTCGCACTACTCCCTGGAGGTCACCCTCATCGAGCGCTGAGGCCGCGACTCCTCGCGCGCCCAGCCGGACGGATATGCGCCGCACCGCGAGCACATGTACTCCGGCAGGCGGGCTCACACGGACTCAACAGGTTCTCAACACGGCGCCGCCTACCGTCCTGTCATCAGCCCGGTCACGGGGACCGACACCGACGGAAGAGGAAAGATGCGCACCAGAACGATCGTCGCCGCGGGCGTCTTCGCGGCCGCCGCCATAGCCGTCTCCCCCGCCCCCGCGCAGGCGGCGGCGCCGTCCTGCCTCACCTACAAGCTCGACGACGACGGCGGCAAGGACGAGCTGTGGGTCTGGAACACCTGCAAGGGGGCGAAGAGCTACAAGGTCAGGCTCGCCAACGGCCAGGACATGCCCTGCACGTACAAGAAGCCCGGCAGCGGCTACGACAAGTGGTGGTGGAACTGGCCACGCCGCTTCGACGGGCTCGTGAGCTGCTGACCGTACCTCCTTCACACCGACGAACCCTCACAAACGAACAGGGAGCACCCCCACCATGCGCGCAACCACCATCGCCATGCTCGCCCTGGCCGGGTTCGCGGCCACGACGGTCGCCGCCCCCGCTCACGCCGCCGCCGCGGCCTCGGGGCGGGCGCCCTCCTGCCTGGCGTACAAGCTCGACGACGACGGCGCCCAGGACGAGCTGTGGGTCTGGAACAACTGCTCCAAGGGCGTGGAGTTCCGGGTCCGGCTGGCCAACGGACCGGACGGCGTCTGCACGTACAAGGAGCCCGGCAGCCGTTACAGCAAGTTCACCTGGGAATGGCCGCAGCGTTTCGACGGGCTCAGGACCTGCTGAGACACGCCGGCCGCGCGCGCCGGCGCCGGCCTGGCAGCCACGAATCCCGACCCGTCCGGAAATTTCCGGACGGGTCATCTTCTTGTCACCAGTGCACTCCCGGCCCTTGGCAACAGACCATCCCGACATTTATCGTTCAGTGCAATGCCACACATTACTGGGATGGTTCATGACGTCTAAGCAGGTCAAGCCCCCGGCGGGCGCCGTGCGTACGGCCGCCGGAGCGGTACGGCCCGTCTCCGGGGTGCGCATGACCGGCGGTCTGCTCCACGACTGGCGGCGCCGGAACAGCACGGCCACGATCCCGCACACCATCGAGCAGCTCAGGGCGGCCGGCAACGTCGCCAACCTGAGCCGCCTCCTGGAGCCGGACCCCGCCCCCTACCGCGGCCGCTACCCGTTCCTCGACACCGATCTGTACAAGACCCTCGAAGGGCTCGCGTACGACCTGGGCGACGGCGTCGCCGCGGAGCCGGTGCGGGAGTTCTACGAGGAGGTCGTCGGCCTCCTGGAACGTGTCCAGGCCCCCGACGGCTACCTCAACTCCTTCTTCCAGGACCCGGCGGCGGCCAAGAAGCCGTGGGAGGACCCGGGCTGGGGACACGAGCTGTACAACCTGGGCCACCTGATCCAGGCCGCCGTCGCCGCGCACCGCCGGATGGGCGACGACCGGCTGCTGCGGGTGGCGGTGCGCTTCGCCGACCTGGTGGTCTCCCGGTTCGGCGAGGCGGGCGTCTGCGGGCACCCCGAGGTCGAGATGGCACTGGTCGAGCTGTACAGGGAGACGGGCGAGCGGGGCTATCTCGCCCAGGCGGCGCGGTTCGTCGACCGCCGCGGCACGGGCGCGCTCAGGCACACCATCTTCCCCGGCGACTACTTCCAGGACCACCTGCCCTTCCGCGAGCTGCCGTCGGTGACCGGGCACGCGGTGCGCATGGGCTACCTGGCGGCCGGCGCGGCCGACGTCCTCCTGGAGACGGGCGACCCGTCGCTGGCCGGAGCGCTGGAGCGGCTGTGGGACGACATGGTCGCGACCAAGCTGTACATCACGGGCGGGCTGGGCAGCCGGCACTCCGACGAGGCGATCGGCGACCGCTACGAGCTGCCCTCGGAACGGGCCTACAGCGAGACCTGCGCGGCCATCGCCGTCATGCAGTGGGCCTGGCGGATGTTCCTGGCCACGGGCGGCGCGAAGTACGTGGACGTGTTCGAGCGCGTGCTCCACAACGCCTACGCCGTGGGGCTGTCGGCGGAGGGCACGGCCTTCTTCTACGACAACCCGCTCCAGCGCCGCCCCGACCACGAGCAGCGCAGCGGCGCGGAATCCGGCGGCGAGCCGCTGCGGCGGGCCTGGTTCGGCTGCCCCTGCTGCCCGCCCAACGTCGTGCGGTGGATGGCCCAGCTGGCCGACTACGTGGCGGCCGAGCGGGACGGCGCCGTGCTGGTCGCCGCCTACACCACCGCCAGGATCGAGGCCTCGGAGCTGGGCCTGGCCATGGAGACCGGCTACCCGTGGGACGGCGACGTGCGCCTCACCGTCGAGCGGGCGCCGCGCGAGCCGTACGAGCTGGTGCTGCGCGTTCCCGGCTGGGCCAGGGACGTGACCGTCACCGTCAACGGCGAGCCGCCGGAGGCCGCCGCCCGCGACGGATGGATCACCCTGCGGCGCGCGTGGTCGGCGGGCGACGAGGTACGGCTGAGCCTGCCCATGCCGGTCAGGGCGCACGGCTCCCACCCCTACCTCGACGCCACCAGGGGCGCGGTCGCCCTGGCCCGCGGCCCGCTCGTCTACTGCGTGGAGCAGCAGGACAGCCCCGTGCCCGTCGATGACCTGGTGCTCGGCGTCGCCGACATTGTTAACGCGAACATCGAGCGGCGGGACGGGACCGTCGTCCTCCGCGTGGCGGCCGGCGCCGCTCCCCCGCCCTCCGCCGAGCTCTACCCCGAGCTGCCGCTGGAGGAGACGTCCCCGCGAGTGGAGGTCACCGCGACCTTCACCCCCTACTTCCTGTGGGGCAACCGCGGCCCCCAAGCCATGCGGGTCTGGGTCAGGACCCCCGCGACCAACGGAAAGAAGGCGACATGAGGAGATCGGCGGCGCTCGCGAGCGTGACCATGACCGTCGTGCTGGCGCTGACCGCGTGCGGAGGGGGTGGCGGCGCGGCTCCCGGCCCCGGCACGGCGGCGGCCGGGCCGGCCGCGGAACCCGCGACAGGCGGCACGGTGCACGTCCTCGCCAAGGCGGACTTCTCCCACCTTGACCCGGTGCGCGGCTTCGACGGCGGCGTCAACAACTTTTACCGGCTCATCTACCGGGGGCTGACGATGTTCGGCGCGGGTCCGGGCGCCGAGGGCACGAAGATCGTGCCCGACCTGGCCACGGACACGGGCACGCCGTCCGACGGCGCCAAGACCTGGACGTTCACGCTCAAGGACAACCTGTTCTTCGAGGACGGCACGCCGATCACGAGCGAGGCAGTGAAGTTCGGCTTCTCACGAACGTTCGACCCGGAGGCCGGGATCGGCTCACCGTACGGGAAACTGCTGCTCGACGCGCCGAAGGACTACCAGGGCCCGTACCTCGACGGCGACCTGGACACCATCGAGACGCCCGACGACAAGACGGTCGTCTTCCATCTGAAGAAGCCCTTCGCCGACTTCCCGAGCGCGCTGGCGCTCGCCAACTTCACGCCCTTCCCCAAGGGCACGGGGGCGGGCGCGGCGTTCGACACCAAGCCGATCGCGAGCGGGCCGTACAAGGTGGCGAGCTACCAGCGCGGCTCCTCACTGAAGCTGGTGCGCAACCCGCAGTGGAAGCCCGAGACGGACAGCGTGCGGGCGGCCAAGCCGGACGCCTTCGAGTGGACGTTCGGCCTGGACCCGGCCACGATCGACGAGCGCATGCTGGCCGGGCAGGGCGCCGACGCCGACGCCATCGGCGAGTCGATCCAGGCGGCGACCGTGGCGCGGGTGCAGCAGCCGCAGATCAAGCAGCGCACCCTGTCCGGGCTCAACGGCTGCACCACGTACATGAGCCTGAACACCACCAAGAAGCCCCTGGACGACGTGCGGGTGCGGCAGGCGATCAACCACGCGATCAACAAGGAAACCGTCGTCGCTGGGATGGGCGGCAGCGCCCTGGCCGCCAAGGGCACCTCGATCCAGCCGCCCACGGTCGCGGGCCGGGTGGACTACGACCCGTACCCGTACAACGTCGAGCAGGCCACGAAGCTGCTGGCCGAGGCGGGCCTGGCGGACGGGTTCTCCCTGACGCTCGACACCCGCCCGGACCCGAAGATGGCGGCGGTGGCGGTGGCGATCCAGGACGCCCTCAAGCAGGTGAAGATCAACGTCAAGATCAACAACATCGACACCTCGACGTTCTACGAGGTCATCGGCACGCCGGCGCAGCAGCACGACGCCGCCGTCACCGGCTGGTGCCCCGACTGGGCCTCCGGCGCGACGTTCCTGCCGCCGCTGTTCGACGGCCGCAACATCACCACCAAGGGCAACGCGAACCTGGCCCAGATCGACGACAAGGCGATCAACGAGCGGATCGACGAGATCGCCGCGATGACCGACGTCGATGAGGCCAACGCCGCCTACGGCGAGCTGGACAAGGAGATCATGAAGCAGGCGCCGATCGTGCCGCTGGCCTACGAGAAGCTCATCCTCGTCGTCGGCTCGAACATCGCGGGCGCCTACCAGTCCAGCTCGTTCTCCGGCGGCATCGACCTCATCTCCGTCGGCCTGGCCAAGCCGACCACGTAGATGACCGTCGCAGCTCACTCACAGCAGGTGGCGGGCGCGCCCGCCACCCCGCCCACCACCTCGGGACGGCGGGTCGCGGGCGCGCTGCTGCACGACAGGGCGGCCGTGCTCAGCAGCGCGTTCCTGGCGCTGATCGTGCTGATGGCGATCTGCGCGCCGCTGATCAGCCTGATCACCGGGCACGGCCCGAACGACTTCGACACCGCCGCGGTCGACACCGACCTGGGCGGCGTCCCGCACGGGCCGCTGGGCGGGATCAGCGCCGAACACCCGCTCGGCGTCGAACCGCAGAACGGCCGCGACATCCTCGCCCGCATCGCGTACGGCGCCCGCGTGTCCCTGCTGATCGCGCTCGCCGCCACCGCGCTCACGACCCTGCTCGGCGTGGTGCTGGGCCTGCTGGCCGGGTTCTACCAGGGCTGGGCGGACCAGGTGATCTGCCGGGTCATGGACTTCCTGATGGCCTTCCCCGCGCTCATCTTCATGATCGCGATCCTGTCGTCGCTGCCGCAGGGCAACCGGCCGGTGCTGCTGGTCGTGGTGATCAGCGTGTTCGGCTGGCCGTACCTGGCACGGGTGGTGCGCGGGCAGACGATGACGCTGGTGAACCGGGAGTTCGTGGAGGCCGCGCGGGCCTCGGGCGCCTCCACGGGGGCGCTGGTGTTCAAGGAGATCCTGCCCAACCTGCGCAGCTCGCTGATCGTCATGACCACGCTGGCGGTGCCCGGCTACGTCGGCACCGAGGCGGGCCTGTCGTTCCTGGGCGTCGGCGTCACGCCGCCCACGCCGTCGTGGGGACAGATGATCGCGAGCTCCGTCGGCTGGTACGCCGTCGACCCGATGTACTTCGCCATCCCCGGCACGTTCCTGTTCCTCACCGTGCTGTCGCTGACCGTGCTCGGCGACCGGCTGCGGGCCGCGTTCGACTCCGGGGAGGCCGCGTGATGGCGCGTTACCTGGCCGGGCGGGCCGCCGGGGTGGTGCTGATCCTCTTCCTGGTGTGCCTGTTCACGTTCGTCATCTTCTTCACGCTCTCCCCCGACCCGGCGGTGATGATCTGCGGGAAGACGTGCACGCCGGAGCGCATCGACCAGATCCGCGACGTCCTGGGCCTCGACGAGCCCTTCCTGGCGCAGTTCTTCGGCTTCCTCATCGGGATCCTCGCCGGGCGCGACTACGGCGAGGGCGCGAACCTCGTGCACTGCGCCGCGCCCTGCCTGGGCTACAGCTTCCAGACCAACCAGTCCGTGTGGGACATGGTCGTCGAGCGCCTGCCGGTCAGCGCGACCGTGGCGATCGGCGCGGCGGTGTTGTGGTTGCTCCTCGGCGTCGTCGCGGGCCTGCTCAGCGCGGTCAAGGAGGGCACCTGGTGGGACCGCGCCGCGATGGGCCTGGCACTGGGCGGCTCCAGCATCCCCAACTACGTGCTGGCACTGGCCCTGCAGTACGTGCTGGTGGTGCAGCTGCAGGTGCTGCCGTTCCCGCAGGCGGTGCCGTTCGCCGACGACCCGGCGCTCTGGTTCCAGTCGTACCTGATGCCGTGGCTCGTGCTGGCCACCGGCTACGCCTGCCTGTACGCGCGGCTCACCCGCGCGAACGTGATCGACACCCTGGCCGAGAACTTCATGCGCACGGCCAGGTCGAAAGGGCTCAGCCCGGCGCTGACCATGCGCAGGCACGCGCTGCGGCCGGCGCTGACGCCGATCGCCACGATCTTCGGCATGGACTTCGCGGCGCTGCTGGGCGGCGCGCTGATCACCGAGACGGTGTTCGGGCTGAACGGCGTCGGCAAGATGGCCGCCGACTCCATCGCCAAGAACGACCAGCCGGTGATCATGGCGGTGACGCTGCTGGCGGCGTTCTTCGTGGTGATCGGCAACGTGGTGGTGGACGTCGTCTACACGAGGCTGGACCCGAGAGTGAGGATCGCGGCGAGATGAGCGAGCTGCTGGTCGTAGAGGACCTCACCGTCACCTTCCCCACCACGCGCGGCCCCGTCGACGTGGTGAAGGACGTCTCCTTCACCGTCGGCAGGGACGAGACCGTCGGCATCGT
The DNA here is from genome assembly GCF_055586745.1 of Nonomuraea sp. NPDC049378. Taxonomy (NCBI): domain Bacteria; kingdom Bacillati; phylum Actinomycetota; class Actinomycetes; order Streptosporangiales; family Streptosporangiaceae; genus Nonomuraea; species Nonomuraea sp. NPDC049378. The sequence continues at coordinate 193,776 of NZ_JBVJHP010000019.1, read as the reverse complement.
CGGCGAGTCGGGCTCCGGCAAGTCGATGACCAGCCTGGCGATCATGGGCCTGCTGCCCAAGGGCGCCACGACCCGCGGCAGCATCCGGCTGGACGGCGCCGAGGTGCTCGGCGCCTCCGCCAGGGAGCTGCGGCGGCTGCGCGGCGACCGGATGTCGATGATCTTCCAGGATCCGCTGTCGTCGCTGAACCCGTACTACACGGTCGGCCTGCAGATCGAGGAGCTCTACCGCGCGCACCGCGGCGGCTCGCGCGCGGCGGCACGCGAGGTCGTCACCGCCGCGCTGCGCCAGGTGGGGCTGCCCGACCCCGAGCGGCGGGCGCGCCACTACCCGCACCAGTTCTCCGGCGGGCAGCGGCAGCGCATCATGATCGCGATGGCGCTGGTGTGCTCGCCCTCGCTGCTGATCGCCGACGAGCCGACCACGGCCCTGGACGTGACCGTGCAGGCGCAGATCCTGCGCCTGCTGGCCGAGCTGCGCGGGCAGAGCGGCATGGGCATGGTGTTCATCACGCACGACCTGGCCGTGATCAGCTCGATCGCCACCCGCGTGCTGGTGATGCGGCGCGGCGAGCAGGTCGAGTACGGCACCGCGGAACAGGTCTTCGCCGAGCCCCGCCACGACTACACCCGGATGTTGCTGGACAGCATCCCCCGCATCGACGACCCCCTCGACGAGGTGAGCGCATGACGCTGCTGCGCGCGAAGGACCTGACCAAACGCTTCGTCGCCCGCGGCCCGCTCGGCGCGAAGGCCGGGTTCACGGCCGTCGACCGGGTGAGCTTCGACGTACGGCTGGGCGAGACGCTGGCCGTGGTGGGCGAGTCGGGCAGCGGCAAGTCGACGACCGCCAGGATGATCGCCAAGCTGCTGGAGCCGAGCGAGGGCACGCTGGAGTTCGAGGGCGAGGACGTCACCCGCGCAAAGGGGGCGGCGCTGGCCCGCTTCCGCGGCAACGTCCAGGTCGTCTTCCAGGACCCGTTCTCCTCGCTGAACCCGCGGCACACGGTGGAGCGCATCCTCATGGCGCCGCTGGTCTACCAGGGCATCGCGCCCAACGGCAGCCGCCGGGCGCATGCCAAGGAGCTGATGGAACGCGTCGGTCTCAACCCGGACCACTCGCTGCGCTACCCGGCGCAGTTCTCCGGCGGGCAGGCGCAGCGCATCGGCATCGCCCGCGCGCTGGCCGTCAACCCCAAGCTGGTGATCTGCGACGAGGCCGTGTCGGCGCTGGACGTGTCCGTGCAGGCGCAGGTGATCGAGCTGCTGCGGCGGCTCCAGCGCGAGAGCGGCTTCAGCTACGTGTTCATCGCCCACGACCTGGCCGTGGTGCGGCAGATCGCGCAGCGCGTCGCCGTGATGAGCGAGGGCAGGATCGTCGAGCTGGGGACGACCGGCCAGGTGTTCGACGACCCCCAGGACGAGTACACGCGCACGCTGCTGGCGGCCATCCCGCGCATCGACCCGGAGTGGGAGCGCCGCAGGAGGGAGAAAGCTTGATCAGCGCGACTTACACGATCCCCGGGATGCGGATGCGCGACCACGTCGTGGAGGTGCCGCTCGACTGGTCGGCCCCGGATGCCACCATCACCGTTTTCGCCCGCGAGGTGGTGGACCCGGCGCGCGACGGCGAGGACCTGCCGTGCCTGCTCTACCTGCAGGGCGGCCCCGGAGGCAAGGGGCCGCGCCCCACCGGCACGTCGGGCTGGCTCGGGCAGGCGCTGGAGACGTACCGCGTGATCCTGCTCGACCAGCGGGGCACGGGCCGCAGCTCGCGCGTCGACGGGCGCGTGATGAGCGCGCTCAGCCCGCGGGAGGGAGCCGACCACCTGGCCCGCTTCCGCGCGGACTCGATCGTGGCCGACGCCGAGCACCTGCGCACGACCGTGTTCGGCGGGCGGCGCTGGTCGACGCTGGGGCAGAGCTACGGCGGCTTCCTCACCCTCACCTACCTCTCGCGCGCGCCCGGCGGGCTGAGCGCCTGCTACGTGGCGGGCGGGCTGCCCTCGCTCGACCCCGACGCCGCGGAGGTCTACCGGCGCACCTATCCCCGGGTGGCGGCCAGGAACGACGCCTTCTACCGCCGTTACCCGCACCACGTGGAGACCACCGGCCGGCTGGCCGACCGGCTGGCCGCCGGCGACGTGCTCCTGCCCGACGGCGACACCCTCACCGTGCGGCGGCTGCAGTCGCTCGGCATCGACTTCGGCATGAAGCCGGGCTACGAGCGCATGCACTGGCTGCTCGACGAGCTGCCCGACAAGACTCTGCCCGGCGGGCGCGGCGACCTGCCGGAGACGTTCCTGCACCAGGTGCTGGCCCGCTCCTCCTACGCCGACAACCCGCTGTTCGCGGCGTTGCAGGAGAGCATCTACGGCTCGGGGCCCGGCGCGACCGCGTGGGCGGCCGAGCGGGAGCGCGCCCGGCATCCCGCCTTCGCCGAGGACGCCAGGCCGCTGCTGTTCACCGGCGAGATGATCTACCCCTGGATGTTCGGGGAGATCCGCGCGCTGCGCCCCTTCGGCCCGGCCGTCGAACTGCTCGCCGAGCGCGCCGCGTGGCCGCCGCTGTACGACCTCGACCGGCTGGCCGCCAACGAGGTGCCGGTGGCCGCGGCCGTCTACTTCGACGACATGTACGTCGACGCCGGCCTGCAACTGGACACCGCCGCCCGGGTCGGCAACACCCAGGCGTGGGTCACCAACGAGTACGAGCACGACGGCATCGGCGACGACCGGGTCTTCACCCGGCTGACCGGGCTCGTCCGCGACCTAGGAGGAGGAATCACCCCGTGACCGACGGCCGGTTGCCCAAGCTGGCGGAGATCCCCGCGTTCGCCGCGTACATCGCCGAGGGCTGGGACTCCCCCGCGTGCACACCTCCGGTGGAGCCCGGCGCGGCCGAGGCCGCCGCGGCCCACCGGGCCAGGCTCGCCGCCGCGCTGCCCGGCACGACCGCCGTCGTGGCGGCCGGCCGGGCTCCGGTGCGCAGCAACGACACCGCCTACGACTTCCGGGTGGACAGCGACTTCTACTGGCTCACCGGCTGCGCGGTGGAGAACGCCGTGGCCGTCGTCGCGGGCGGGGAGGCCACGCTCTACCTGCCCGCACCCGCCCGCCCCGGCGACCAGGGCTTCTACGCCGACGCCGCCTACGGCGAGCTGTGGGTCGGCCCCTCGCCGTCCCTGGCCGAGTGGGCCGGGGCGCTCGGGGTGGGGGTGCGGCCGCTGCCGGAGTTCGCCGGGCCGCCGGGCGGCGCGCTGCTCGCGGGACCCGGCTGGGCGGAACCGTCCGAGGAGCTCGGGCGGGTGCTGGCCGAGCTGCGCATGATCAAGGACGGGTGGGAGACCGCCCGGCTCCGCGAGGCGGTCGACCGTACCGTGGAGGGCTTCGCCGCGGTGCTCGCCGAGATCCCGGCCGCGGTCGCGGGCGGCGGCGAGCGCTGGTTGCAGGGCACCTTCGACCGCTACGCCAGGACGCACGGCAACGGCCCCGGCTACGCCACCATCGTCGGCGGCGGCGCGCACGCCCCCACGCTGCACTGGGTGCGCTGCGACGGCCCCGTGGTGCCCGGCGAGCTGCTGCTGCTCGACATGGGCGTGGAGGTGCGCGGCCACTACACCGCCGACGTCACCCGCACCTTCCCCGTCTCCGGCGCCTTCTCCGCCGCCCAGCGGCAGGTGCACGACCTGGTCGAGCGGGCGCACCGGGCGGGGCTGGCACAGGTGGCGCCGGGCCGCCGCTTCACCGACTTCCACCACGCGGCCATGGAGGTCATCGCGCGCGGGCTGCACGACTGGGGGCTGCTGCCGGTCTCGGTGGACGAGGCGCTGTCCGAGCGCGGCCAGCACCACCGCCGCTACCTGGTCTGCGGCATCGGCCACCACCTGGGCCTCGACGTGCACGACTGCGCACGATCCCGCCCCGAGGCGTACCACGGCGCGGAGATGGCGCCGGGGATGGTGCTCACCGTCGAGCCCGGACTGTACTTCCACGCCCACGACCGCACGCTCCCCCCGGAGCTGCGCGGGATCGGCGTGCGGATCGAGGACGACCTGCTGGTCACGGCGGGCGGCGCGGAGAACCTCTCCGCCGCCCTGCCCATCGACGCGAGCGGGCTGGAGAACTGGAGCAAGGAGAGATCATGAACGCCCCCGTCTGGCACGGCGTGCACGTCGCGACCGCGCTGCCCTTCAACGACGACCTGTCCGTCGACTACGACGGTTACGCCGAGCACGTGCGGTTCCTGGCCGAGGGCGGCTGCGACGGCGTCTGCCCCAACGGCTCGCTCGGCGAGTACCAGACGCTCACGGCCGAGGAGCGTGCCCGCGTGGTGCGCACCGCCATCGAGGCCGCCCCCGACGGCTTCCACGTCATGCCCGGCGTGGCCGCCTACGGCGCGGCCGAGGCGCGGCGCTGGGCCGAGCAGGCGGCCGAGGCGGGCGCCGGGTCCGTGCTGCTGCTGCCGCCGAACGCCTACCGCGCCGACCGGCAGGCCGTGGTCGGCCACTACCGGGAGGTCGCCAAGGCGGGGCTGCCGGTCGTGGCCTACAACAACCCGCTGGACACGAAGGTGGACCTCACTCCCGACCTGCTGGCCGAGCTGCACCAGGAAGGGCTGATCGTCGCCGTCAAGGAGTTCACCGGCGACGTGCGCAGGGCGTACGAGCTGGCCGAGCTGGCGCCCGGGCTCGACCTGCTCATCGGGTCGGACGACGTGCTGCTGGAGCTGGGCATCGCCGGGGCGGTCGGCTGGATCGCCGGCTACCCCAACATGATCCCGCGCTCCACGGTCGAGCTCTATCGTCTGGCCACCTCCGGCGACCTGGACAAGGCGCTGCCCATCTACCGCGACCTGCACCCGCTGCTGCGCTGGGACTCCAAGACGGAGTTCGTGCAGTCCATCAAGCTGTCGATGGACCTGGCGGGGCGCAAGGGCGGCGTCTGCCGCCCGCCGCGCACCGCGCTCCCCTCCGAGCTGGCTGCCCGGATCACCCACGACACGCAGGAGGTGCTGGCGAAGGGCTACCGCTAGGCCTTCGCCCGCGCCTCTAGGCCCGCTCCACCTCGATGACCAGCGCCGACGCCGGCCGCAGCGTCGGCGCCGGCAGCCCGAGCTCGCCGAGCACCGAGCCCGGCAGCCGCACCGGGGCGGCGGTCCACCCGGGCAGCCCTGCCCCCTCGGGGAGCGGCCCGGCCACCCGCACGTCGTAGGTGGCCGCGGGGTCGAGGCCGGGCAGCCGCAGCGGGCCGGGCCCGGTGGTGAGCCGGGTGGTGAGCTGCACGAACGCGAACACCCCGCGCCCGGGCGTCACCACGCCGTGCAGCAGCGCCGACGGGTCGGGGTGGTCGGCCCGCACCACCCGGCCCGCGTGCAGCACCGGGCGCAGCCGCTTGTGCAGGGCGATCCACGTGGCCAGCTCCTGGAGCTCGGCCTCGCTCGCCGAGGTCAGGTCCCACTCGACGCCCATGTGCCCGAACAGCGCGGTGGCGGCCCGGAAGGCCAGCGGCAGCCGGCGGCCGGAGCCGTGGTCCTTCGGCGCGCCGACGTGGCAGCCCAGCCGCTCCGGCGGCACCAGCAGCCCGGTCCAGCGCTGGATGGCCTGCCGGTCGAGCGCGTCGTTGCTGTCGGAGGTCCACACCCGGTCGGTGCGGGCCAGGATGCCGTAGTCGACGCGCGCGCCGCCGGACGAGCACGACTCGATCTCCAGCCCCGGATGGCGGCGGCGCAGCTCGTCGATCAGCCGGTAGGCGGCCTCGGTCTGCGCGTGCACGCCCGGCGCTCCGTCGTGCACGGGCTCGGCGATGTCGCGGTTGTGGTCCCACTTGATGTAGTCGAGCGCGTACTCGCCGACCAGGGTGTCCAGCCGCTCCAGCAGGTACGCGTACGCCTGCGGCCTGGCGACGTCGAGGACCTGCTGGTTGCGCTGCGGCGGCGGCAGGCGTTCGGCCTGGCCGAGGATCCAGTCGGGATGCTCGCGGGCCAGGTCGGAGTCGGGGTTGACCATCTCGGGCTCGAACCAGAGCCCGAACTGCATGCCGAGTTTGCGCACCCGGTCGGCCAGCGGGTGCAGGCCGTCCGGCCACACGCCCTCGTCGACGTACCAGTCGCCGAGCCCGGCCCGGTCGTCGCGGCGGTGGCGGAACCAGCCGTCGTCGAGCACGAACCGCTCGATCCCGGCCGCCGCGGCCCGCTCGGCCAGTTCGAGCAGCCGGTCGAGGCCGTGGTCGAAGTAGGTGGCCTCCCAGTTGTTGAGGGTGACGGGCCGCACCGGCAGCGGGCCCTGCGCGCGCAGGTGGTCGTGCAGCCGTCCGCTCGCCTGGTCGAGCCCACCGCCCGACCAGGTGAAGAACACCCGGGGCGTGCGGTAGCTCTCCCCCTGCGCCAGCACGACCTCGCCGGGCTCGAGCAGCTCGCCCGCGGCCAGCAGCGCCGGGCCCTCGGGCAGGCGCTCGGCGTGGTGCAGGTGGTTGCCGCTCCAGCCCGCGTGCACCCCCCACACCTCGCCGGAACGGAAGCCGAACCCTTCGGTCCCGGCCACCAGCAGGCCGGTGCCGTCGTGCCCGGTGCGGCCCCGCCGGCTCTCCCTCGACCACACGCCGAACCCGAACGCCCGGCGCTGCGGCGCCTTCTCCATCGCCCACCGGCCGGTGAAGTCGAGCAGCTCCCCCGCCCGCGGCGGCACCGGCAGCGAGCAGGTCAGCCCCTCCAGCCGGTAGGGGGAGGCGGCGGTGTTGGTCACCGTGTGCCGCATCGTCACCAGGCCACGGGCGTCCATGGCCAGCTCGCTCTCCAGCGCGAGCCCGGCCCTGGCGTCGGAGGCCGCGACGGTCACCGTGCCGCCCGCTCCGGGGGTTGCCGTCACGTCGAGCCGGTCGAGGCTCCAGCGGACCGGCCAGTGCTCGCCGGCCCGGCCACCCGACAGGCCCGGCCTGCCGTACCAGCCGTCTCCCTGGGCGGGCAGCAGCGGCGGCGCGGGAGTCAGGGACGCCAGCACCGGCTCCAGCGCGGATCCGGCGACCGGCCCCAGGCCGGCGCCGAAGTGGAGCACCCGTGGCAGACCTGGACCGGAGCCGTCGAGCACCAGGGCGACGCCCGCGGCGGAAAGGATGTGGGGGGACACGTCGGCCTCCTCGGCTCGGGGGCAGGCGCGGGCCGGCGCCTTGAGGTTTCAGCGGTACGACGCTACCGGACGGCCTTTCGCCGCACCGCGACCGAGGGGCCTGGCGCGGGAGTTGCACGTCTTCCGCCATATACGGAAATATCCGGCGACCTTGCATCCACCTCCCCCGGCTGGCCATACCGCTTCCGATCCGTTAGGTTAGGCTCACCTAATTAAGATCGGAGAGTGCGCGGGGATGACCGAGCCGTATCGCATGTTCGACGTACGGGTGGACCGGCTCGAGCGGTTGAGCCCGTCCTTCCTCCGGGTCACCTTCAAGGGTGAGAACCTGCGCGTGTTCGCCGACAACGGCTACGACCAGCGGCTCAAGCTCATCCTGCCGCTGCCGGGGCACGGCCTGGCGCACCTGCCGACCGGCCCCGACTGGTACATGCGCTGGCGGGAGCTCGACGACGACAAGCGCAACCCGATGCGCACGTACACCGCCAGGCTGGTGCGCCCCGAGGCCGGCGAGGTCGACGTGGACGTGGTCATGCACCCCGACGGCGGCCCTGTCGCGCGGTGGGCGGAGAAGGTGCGCCCCGGCGACGTCGCGGCGCTCTTCGGCCCCGACGCGCGCTACGAGGGCACGCACGGAGGCCTGGAGTTCCGCCCGCCGACCGGCACCGGCTGCGTGCTGCTGGCCGGGGACGAGACCGCGGTGCCGGCGATCTGCGGCGTGCTGGAGCGGCTGCCCGCCGACCTGGCGGGCGAGGTGCTGATGGAAGTACCGGGAGAGGACGACTTCCTGCCGGTCGAGACGGCCGCCTCCGTCAAGGTGACCTGGCTGGCCAGGAACGGAGGTGAGCGCGGCGCGGACCTCGTCCCCGCCGTACGGGCCGCCGCCGGGCGCCTGCTGCCCCCGCTGCCCGTGCCCGACACCTTCGACGACGTCGACGTGGACGCCGAGGAGCTGTGGGAGGTGCCGCAGGAGGCGCCGCCGTACGGGCCGCTGTACGCGTGGCTGGCCGGCGAGGCGTCCGTCATCAGGACCCTGCGCCGGCACCTGGTCGCCGAACGCGGCATGGACCGGCGCGCGGTGGCCTTCATGGGCTACTGGCGCCAGGGCCGCGCCGAGAACTGACGGCACACCGTCCCGCCTCGTGCGACGCGCCTCCGGCGCCGCGCGCCGCGAAGGCCCGGCCCGCGCCCTCTGCCGCGGGCCCGCACGGCGGAGGGCGCCGGCGTCGGCGAAGCCCGTACAGGCCGGATCAGCGCAGCCCGGGCGAGCCCGTGCCGGCGAGCACGATGCGCAGGTCGTCCGGTGAGGGCGGCCGGGTCCAGGTCAGCCCGGGCCCGCCGGAGGCGATCAGGCGCGGCAGGACCTCGCGCAGCAGCGCCTCGGGGGTGGCGTCCGGCTGCTTGCCGCGAGCCTCCCGGTAGCGGTCGAGCACCCGGGCCAGATCCAGCATCATCGTGTTGACGCGCCCTCCCGGCGCGGGCGAAGCGCCGAGCGGTGGAGCGTCCGGCGCAGCTGGAGTGTCCGGCACGGCCGGAGCGTGCTGTCCGAGCGGAGCGTCCGCCACAGGCGGAGGGTCCGAGACAGGCGGAGGATCCGACACAGGCGGGGGATGCTGCCCGAGCGGAGCGTCCGACCCGAGCGGAGCGTCCGAGACGGGGGTTTCGTCCGTGCGGTCCTTGACCGCCGTCGTGGCCGGCCCGGCCGTCGCGGGCACCGGCCTGCCGTTGACGGGCGCCGGTTCCCCGGCCTGCGCGGCGGACGGCTCGCCGAGCACGGCCACCTGGAGCGCCCCCACCGTCTCGTCAGCCGACCGGCTCACGACGCCCGCGGCCCGCTCGCCGCACACGATGTCACGCACCGCCTCGGTGAAGCGCGCCCGGTCCATGCCGTCGACCTCACCGCTCAGCCAGCCGGGGCGCAGGTGCAGCACTCCAGGCCGCTCGGCTCCCGCCAGCCGGTCCATCAGCGCCGCCACCGTCTCCTGCGGGTCGTGCAGCGCGGCGTCCCCCCGGGCCGCGAACACGTCGGCGAGCAGGTGCAGCGAGATGAGCCGCGGCGGGTCGTACGTCGTGAGCACTCCCTGCTCGCCGGCGACGGCCAGGCGGTTGCCCGCGTCGTTGTAGGCCCGCAGGCCTTCCATGAACGCCGCCTGGGCCTCCGGCGTGAGCCGGAGCTCCCAGCCCCGCTTCCGCTCCACCTCGAACTGACCGGCGGCATCGCCACCGACGGTGTCCCTGCGGAGCCACCAGATCACCATGCCCACGACGATGGCGGCCGGCACTGCGATTGCGATCCACACTGTTCTGTACTTTCCCTCGTATCTTACCGAGGAGCAGCGTAGTGTGATCTTGCCTGTCAAATCATACAATTTCCCTAAATTTCGTCTGGTCGCCTCCGGCATGAGAACAGCACCCGGGTGGTCGGCGCCGTTCCACGGCGACAGGCCTCCGCGCGACACCGTTCGCCCCGCTCCCGCCCGTGGTCCGGCGAGCTCGCCCGCGCGGCCCCCGCCGCGGCCCGCACGGACGCCGGGCCGTGCGGGCCGTGGCGGGCCGTGGCGGGGGCCGCCTGCCACCGTCCCGGCGCGCTGAGCTGCCCGGCGACCCGCGGGACTTCGCCGGTCATCCTTCTCGGGGCCAAACGACGCTGAAGGGCAGGGAATCTTGCATCTGGTAACCGGAATTGTTTTCCTCGAGATTTCTCTTTTCCCCCGAAACCCCGCAAGTCCCCTGAACAAGCGGCGCCGGACCTGTACACTCCACCAGAAACACGCACGAAACTACGTGTAACACGAATACAGCATCCGGCGTGTACGGCAAGGGCGGGGTTCGCGCCACCTACGGGACGATTCCAGCCCTGGAGAGAACGCGGATGGACCCACTGCACCTGACCACCAGCCGCCACGACGGCACGGTGACCGTCAGCGTCTCCGGCGAGCTCGACATCGCCACCGCCGAGGTGCTCCGCGGGCGGCTGGCCCGGCTGCTGCGGGAGGCCGGTGCCCGCAACGGCACGTTTAACCTGGTCGTCGAGGTGAGCGGCCTGTCCTTCATCGACGCGGCCGGGCTCGGCGCCCTCGTCTCCGTCCGGAATCAGGCCATGAGCCAGGACACCCCGCTGCGCGTCACGGGCGCACCGCCCCCCATGAGACGGCTCCTGCGCATCACCGGCCTGGACGCGCACCTCACATCACCTTGACGTGCCCCGGCCAAGAGGTCAGCCGGGGGGCCGCATGCCGTCGCAGACCACCTCCGCCATCCGCACCGTGCCGTGCCTGGACCGCGCCCTCCGCTCGGCGACCAGGCATCCTCTCAGCAGGTCGGCCACGTCCTGGCCGGTCAGGCCCGGGCGTACCGCGCCGACCCGCTGGGCCCTGGCCAGCAGACGGTCGATCGCGGCGGCGAAGTCGTCCTCCAGCGTGGAACCCGGCCGTAAGGCCGGCCGGGGGCCTCCTCCCAGCATGTCGCAGAGCGCCTGGTTGGCCGCGGCCTCATCGACGACCTTCGCGAACCAGCCGAAGAACGCCCTGCCCGGGTCTTCGGAGGTGGCCAGCCCGCGCGCGTCGGCCAGGAACCTCTCGATCCGCCCCAGCAGCACCGCCTCGAACAGCGCCTCCTCGGTGGGGAAGTGCCGGTAGACGGTGCCGACCCCGAATCCGGCCCGCCGGGCGATCTCGTCGAAGGAGATCGTCAGCCCGTCTCCGGCCAGGGCCTCCCGCGCGATCTGCAGCACCCGCTCCCGGTGGCGCCGGGCGTCGGCGCGCAGCGGCCGGGCCGAGCTGTGGTCGTCGCCCATCAGACCCGGCGTGAGGACTGCCGCGCGACCCCGCGGGGACGCCGTCTCCCTGGCGGAGTTCCTGTGCTCGTGACGGGCAGGGCCCGGGTGTCGCCGGTCTCGGCATGGGGACGCGAGAAGCCGCTCCCACCAGGCACTGGAGGAGTCACGAGGGGAACCTGCCTTCGACGCGGGGAGAGTCTCTCCACGCGGTCGGGCGCGAGCGGAGAGAGCCTCGCGATTCTAGCGGGCGGCCGCTCCGGCGGCGAGCCGGGCCAGGAACCACGACACCCGCCCCGTAGGGCGGGTGTCGCGGGCCGGGGCAACCATCCGGCGGGTCAGAGAGGGGGTCAGCAGCGCACCGGGGAGCGGGTGCCGCGGGCGCCGACGCGCTTGAGCCGGATGCGCTCCGGCGCTCGCACCGGCTCCAGCTCCACCCTGCGCGCGCCTTCCGGCACGTGCCGCGGGTCGTGCGTGATCATCAGCGTCGTACGCCCTGCCATGAGGCGCCGCAGCGGCTGCATGATCTGCGCGGCCGTCGCGGCGTCCAGCCCGGTCATGGGCTCGTCCAGCACCAGCACGGGCGCGTCGCGCAGGATGGCCCTGGCGATCGCGATCCGCTGCCGCTGCCCGCCGGACAGGAGCCGTCCCCGCTGCCCCACCGGCGTGTCGTAGCCCTGGGGCAGCACCTTGACGAAGTCGTGCACGCCCGCTGCCTCGGCGGCCCTGATGACCTCGTCGAGCGAGGCGCCGGGCCGCCCGTAGGCGATGTTGTCGCGGACCGACCCCGAGAACATCAGCGTCTCCTGGTGCAGGATCGTGACGTTCTCGCGCAGCGACCGGCGCGTCAGGCCCCGGATGTCGGCGCCGTCCAGCAGGATGCGTCCGGCGTCCGGGTCGTAGAAGCGCAGCAGCAGCTTGGCCAGCGTCGACTTGCCCGATCCGCTGGGCCCGGCGATGACGACGACGTCGCCCGGCTCGGCGGTGAACGACACGTCCCGCAGGACCGGCCGCCCTCGTCCCGGGTAGGCGAAGCCCACCCGCTCGAACGCGATCCGCCCGCTGCTCCTGCCCGCGGGCACGGCGTCGGGAGCGTCGGTGACGGTGGCCCCGGTCCGCAGGATCTCGATGACCCGGTCGGACCCGGCCGCCGCCTCGGACACCGTCAGGGCCAGCTCTCCCAGCCCTTGCACGGCCGGGTACAGCATGGCCAGGTAGGCGGCGAAGGCGAGCAGGCCGCCGATGGTCAGCCGGCCGGCGGCGATCTCCCACGCGCCGAACCCGAGGATGACGATCAGGCAGACGGTCTCGATGACCTGCACGGCGGGGCCGTACAGGCCGGACAGCCAGGCCTGCGTCATGTTGGCGCGCAGCCAGTTGCGGCCCTCCCCGTGCAGGCGCCGCGACTCCGCGCCCTGCCGGTTGTACGCCTGCACGAGCGGCTGGTTGGCCAGCCCCTCCTCCAGGACGCTGTTCATGACGCCGTTGCTCTGGCGCTCGCGCGCCGCGGCGATCCTGAACTTGGCGGCGAACACCTTGGAGACCACCAGGAACGCCGGGATCAGGGCCATCGTGATCAGCGCGAGGTCCCACCGGATGAAGAAGGCGGCTCCCGCGAAGAAGATCACACTGGCGACCGTGGTGACGGCTTTGACCACACCCGATCCGACGAGTTCCTCGATGGCCTCGACGTCGTCGGTCAGGCGTGCCATCAGGTCGCCCAGCCGCCGCTTCTCCGAGAACTCCGGCGCGAGCGTCTGCAGGTGGGCGTAGACCCGGTCGCGCAACTTCAGCAGGAACCGTTCGGCGCCGAGCGCGGTGATGTACGTCCCGCCGAAGGACGCCGCACCCGCGATCGCGGCGAGGCCGAGCCAGGTGAATGCCGGAGTCCAGAAGGCCCCGAGTTCTTTGGTGGTGAGCACTTCATCGGTGATGTGACCGAACAGGCGGATCGCGGCGACCTCGCAGAGCGCGGCGACGATGGCGAGGACGACACCGGCCGCGAATAGGCGGCGCAATCCGCGAGTGTCCGGCCAGAACTGGCGGAATGTCCGGCGAATGGAAATCGCCGGAGCGAGCTCTCGGCCGGAGACAGAGAATGAGAGCCGGCGGCTCAGCCGCCGGCTCTCAGCGGGGCGGTTTACCACCCCCAGCCCCACCAGCGGCGACGACGGCATCCGCCGCACCAGCGGCGACGACGCCGCCTACGGCATCCCCATCCGAGCTGGTGGCCGACCTGTGTGAACTGCGTGCTAGCCATGATTCCTCCCCCGTTGGCTAACTTGCACAAAACGGACACTAGCACCCGAATTGCGATATAGCACGGCATATTCGCCATTTAAAAGAGACTTGACCGGAGAATCCCGGCGAGAACGGCACTTCGCATCGCCGTTAAATCTCATGTAAACGGGATAATGTCCTAGGAGAAGTCAGGCGAACGTCAAGGATGCTTCTGAGAACTGGTTCCAAGGAACAGGGGCGCCGATACTTTGGTTCGATGATCCGGCCGCCTCGACCTGCGATCGTCGAGGCATGGCAATCCTCGGTGTGCTCCTCATGATCCAGGGCTTCGGCGGCCTCATCGCCGACTTCGCCTTCGACCGTCACTTCGGCCTGCTGCACCTGGTGCTCGACGGCGCCGCGCTGACGGCCGCCAGCGTCGTCGCCGGCCTGCTCGGCCTGGCACTGACCGTGTTCGGCGGCCGCGCCGGGAAGTAGCCCGAAGAGGCAGCCCGAGAAACAGCCCGGGAAACAGCCCGGGGAACCAGCGCTGCGGAGCACTCCCTGACGCCCGCGCGCGGCTCGTACGGGGCTCGCGCGCGGGCGGGTGCTCAGGTGAGCGAGGAGTAGGCCACCACGCCGCGCCGCATGGCGTCCATGGCCTTGACCGACGTCTGCTTGATCTTGCTGCCCTGCGGCGCGGCGCTCCCCAGCTGGCCGAGCAGGTCCATCAGCTGCTTGACCCACCGTACGAAGTCGCCGGCGGCCAGTTCGTTGCCGTTGACGCCCTCCAGGAGCACCGCGTCGAGGCTGTGCCCCTTGGCCCAGCGGAACGCCGCCCACGCGAAGCCCATGTCGGGCTCCCTGATCGTGGACAGCCCGTGGTCGGACTCGATGGCCTCCAGCTCGCCCCACAACCGCGCCATCGAGGTCAGGGCGTCCTGGGCCCGTCCCGCGGGGATCTTGGGCCTGCGGGCGTCGTCGGCCGCCCGCGACTCGAACACGAGGGCCGACACGCACGCCGCCAGCTCGCTCGGGTCGAGCTCCTCCCACAACCCCATCCGCAGGCATTCGGCGGTGAGGAGGTCGAGCTCGGTGTAGATGCGGCCCAGCCGGCGGCCCTCGTCGGTGACGGCCTCGCCGTCGAGGTAGCCCAGCTGTTCCAGCACCGTGCAGATGCGGTCGAACGTGCGGGAGATGACGTGGGAGCGGCCTTCGACCCGGCGGCGCAAGCCTTCGGTCTCGCGCAGCAGCTTGTGGTAGCGCTCGGCCCAGCGCGCGTGGTCTTCGCGCTCGTCGCAGCCGTGGCAGGGGTGTTGCCGGATGCGCCGGCGCAGCTCGTTGACCTCGTCGTCCTCCACCGCGTGGTCGCGGACCCTGGGCGGCTTGCCCAGATCCCGGTCGCCGATCTTGGCCAGCAGCGTGGAGACCAGGTTGGCGCGCTCCTTGGGCGAGCGCCCGTTGAAGTTCTTCGGGATGCGCAGCTTCTCCAGCGGCTCGACCGGCACGGGGAAGTCGGCCGGGTCGAGCTTCTTGACCTGCTTGCCGATGGTCAGCACCAGCGGGCTGGGCCCGGTGCCGGCGGCGCGGCCGCGCGGGTTGCGGCCGGGGTCGAGCACGATCGCCAGGCCCGCCCGGCGCCCGCCGGGCACCCGGATCACGTCGCCCGGCTGCAGCGCCTCCAGCGACCGCACGGCGGCGGCGCGGCGGGCGGCGCCGCGCTGCCGTGACAGCTCGGCCTCGCGGTCGGACAGGCGGCGGCGCAGCGCGGCGTATTCGGGGAAGTCGCCCAGGTGGCACGTCATGGCCTCCTGGTAGCCCTCCAGCGCCTCCTCGTGCTTGCGCAGCTGCTTGGCCAGCCCCACGACCGCCCGGTCGGCCTGGAACTGCGCGAACGACTCCTCCAGCAGCGCGCGGGCACGCTCTCTGCCGAACTGGCCGACGAGGTTGACCGCCATGTTGTAGGAGGGCTGGAAGCTGGAGCGCAGGGGGTAGGTGCGGGTGCCGGCCAGGCCCGCCACCGACAGCGGGTCCATGCCGGGCTGCCACAACACCACGGCGTGGCCCTCGACGTCGATGCCGCGGCGCCCGGCCCGCCCGGTGAGCTGGGTGTATTCGCCGGGGGTGAGGTCGGCGTGGGTCTCGCCGTTCCACTTGTCGAGCTTTTCGATCACCACGCTGCGGGCCGGCATGTTGATGCCCAGGGCCAGCGTCTCGGTGGCGAACACGGCCTTGACGAGCCCGCGCGTGAACAGCTCCTCCACGACCTCCTTGAAGGCCGGCAGCATGCCCGCGTGGTGCGCGGCCAGGCCCCGCTCCAGGCAGTCGCGCCACTCGAGGTAGCCGAGCACCGCGAGATCCTCGTCGGGCAGGTGGGCGGTGCGCTCGTCGACGAGCTGCCTGATCTCGTGCCGCTCGCGCTCGGTGGTGAGCCGGATGCCGGCGTACAGGCACTGCTGCACGGCCGCGTCGCAGCCGGCGCGGGAGAAGATGAACGTGATCGCCGGCAGCAGCCCCTCGGCGTCGAGCTTCTCGATCACCTGCACCCGGTCGGGCGGGCGGGAGCGCTGCGGCCTGCCGTAGCCGCGCCTGCCCCGGCCCGCGGTCAGCCGCTCGGCGTCGCGCGTCACCCGCATCAGCGTGGGGTTGATGCGGGGCGTCAGGTCGTCGCTGACGAACATGTCGTAGACGCGGTTGCCGACCATCATGTGCTGCCACAGCGGCACCGGGCGGTGCTCGTCGACGATCACGGTGGTGTCGCCGCGCACCTCTCCCAGCCACTCGCCGAACTCCTCGGCGTTGCTGACGGTCGCCGACAGCGCCACCAGCCGGACCGACTCGGGCAGGTGGATGATGACCTCTTCCCACACCGCGCCGCGGAAGCGGTCGGCGAGGTAGTGGACCTCGTCCATCACGGCGAACCCGAGCCCGGCCAGCGTCGCCGAGCCGGCGTAGAGCATGTTGCGCAGCACCTCGGTGGTCATGACCACGATGGGCGCCTCGCCGTTGACGCTGTTGTCGCCGGTCAGCAGGCCCACCTTGGCGGTGCCGTAGCGCTTGACCAGGTCGTTGTACTTCTGGTTGGACAGCGCCTTGATGGGGGTGGTGTAGAAGCACTTGAGGCCCTGCTCCAGCGCCAGATGGACGGCGAACTCGCCGACGACCGTCTTGCCCGACCCCGTGGGGGCCGCCACCAGGACGCCGTCACCGGCCTCCAGAGCCCGGCAGGCGTCCAGCTGGAAGTCGTCCAGCGCGAAGTCGTAGAGGCCTCGGAACGATCTGAGAGCGGCCCCGTCGTCTCCGTGCTTCTGACGGAAGGCCGCATAGCGTTCCGCTGGCGTTGTCATACCGGCCAGCCTACCGAAATCGCCATTCCGGTCCGTCCCGCCGGGCTTGCGGGGAGGGCGCGCGGGCGCCCGGACCAGGCGCCTTTACTATGTAGATTTCATACGAGAACGCGTAACGCCCCAGGCCGGACCTCGCAGTGCACCGGCACCGGCCCCACCCGTTCGCCGTCGGCGTAGGCGACGACGTCCGGCGCCTCCAGCCGCACGCTGCGCGCCCGCCGGATCGACACGGCACGATGAGCCACGTGCGTGCCCCGGTAGACGCTGGGGAAGACCCGCAGGAACTCGGCCTTCGGCACGGCTTCCAGCATCACCACGTCCAGCAGCCCGTCGTCGGGGCTGGCGTCCGGCGACACCCGCATCCCCGCGCCGTACGAACGCGTGTTGGCGACGGCCACCAGCATGGCCTCCCGCTCGATCACCTCGTCCTCGTCGAGCGTGACGCGGAACGGGATGGGCCGGAAAGACCGCAGCTCGTCCACCATCGCCACGACGTATCGCAGCATCCCCGGCGGCCAGGTGAGCCGGTTGGCGCGCTCGTTGACCCGCGAGTCGAACCCGCAGCACATCACCCCGGCGAACAGCTCGTCCGCCGGCCCCGCCACGACGCGGGCGGCGTCGACGCGCCGCGCTCTCATCCGCAGCACGGTCCTGGCGGCGGCGACGGGGTTGCCGCACGGCACTCCGAGCGCCGCCGCGATGTCGTTGCCGGTGCCGGCGGGGATGATGCCGAGCGGCACGTCCGTGCCGGCCACGGCCTGTACGGCGAGGTGCACCAGGCCGTCGCCGCCGAAGGCCACGAGCGCGTCCGGGCGCTCGGCGACGGCGGTGCAGGCACGGTCGAGGGCGTCGCCGGCGTCGTCGCCGACGATCACCGACAGCTCGGCCCCGCCGGCGCGCAGGCGGCGCGCCACCGGCTCCAGCAGGCGCAGGGTGCGGCCGCCGCGCGCGGCGGGGTTGACGAGCAGGGCGAGTTGAGGGGACACGCCCGGAACTTATCGCCTATCGCCCGGAACCGGAATCCTCTTCGGCGCGGGTGGTGTCGGGACCGTCGTCGAGCGGCGTGTCGTCCGCCTCCAGCGGTGAGGCCTCGTCGTCGGACAGGTGCCCGAACTCGCTCGCCGGGTTGCGCTTCTCCCGCAGGTACATGAACAGCTCGGCCGCCGCGAACAGCACGATCATCGGCGCGGCCAGCGCCATCATGGTGATGGGGTCGCCGCCGGGCGTGACGACGGCGCCGAACACGAACATCAGGAAGATGACCAGCCGCCGGTGCTTGGCCACCGCCTCGTGGGACAGCACCCCGATGATGTTGAGGAACACCAGCAGCAGCGGCAGCTCGAACGACACCCCGAAGATCAGCAACATGATCAGGACGTAGTCGAGGTATTCGTCGATCGCGATGGTGGCGACCGAGCCGTCGACCGAGAAGCCCAGCAGGAAGCCGAGCGCGGTGTCCATGATGAAGTAGGAGAGCCCCGCGCCCAGCGCGAACAGCGGGATGGCCAGCGCCAGGAACAGCACCGTGTAACGCTTCTCGGTGCGGTAGAGGGCCGGGGTGACGAACGCCCAGATCTGGTAGAGCCAGGCCGGCGACGACAGCACCAGGCCGACCATCAGCGAGACCTTCAACGTCAGGAAGAACGACGAGAAGATGCCGTTGTAGGTCAGGCTGCACTCGCCCGTGAGCTGACGCGACTGGGCGGTCGAGCAGTAGGGCTCCTTGAGCACCGCCCACACCGGGTCGAAGACGATCCACCCGATGATCAGGCCCACCACGAGGGCGGCGAGCGCGATGAGCAGCCGGTTGCGCAGCTCGCGCAGGTGCTCCATGAGCGGCATCCGGCCTTCGGGATCGGGCTCAGGCTTGCGCTTGGGCCCCGACCGTTTCAGCAGCGCCATCACCAGTCCAGGGAGTGAGGAGGAGAGGGGTCAGGGGCGCTTGTCGGCCTGGGCGCTCGCACGCAGCTTGGCGGCCTGCTCCTCGAGCCGACGGGCCTGCTCCTCGGCCGGCGGCTCCGGCGCGGGCGCCGCGGCCTGGAGCTGCTGCGGCGCGGCCGGCTGCTGCTGGGCCTCGGGCTGTGTCTGCACGACGGTCGGCTTGTCATCGTCGTCATCGTGCAGCTTGCTGGTCTCGGCCTTGAAGATGCGCAGGGACCGTCCGACGCCACGGGCGAGGTCGGGCAGCTTCTTGGCGCCGAAGAGCAGGACCAGGGCCACCAGGATCAGGATGATCTCCGCAGGTCCCAAGTTCATGTGACGTCCTTCATGGTTAACGAGTGCTGTCCTTCACGACCGATCGTACGCTGCCGGGGCCGCTGCCTCATCCCTTGGCGTCCTGTTTATTCCTGAATTGCTCATGAACCTGAGCGATCTCCCTGTTCAGGTCACGTGCGGCGGCCACGACCCGGGCGCCCGCGACCCCGAGCACGGCCAGCCCGGCCAGGCACAGCCCGGCGGCCAGGAGTATCCACGTCATGACCGGTGAGCGTACAGCGCCAGGGCCCGCTCGGCCTCCTGGCGCACGGCCTCGGCCATCGCGGGCGGCGCGACGACCCTGCCGGTGTCGCCGAGGCGCAGCGCCAGCTTGAGGATCCAGTCCTGGTCGCGGGCGCGCAGCGCCACCCGCAGCCGCCCCTCGCCCAGCTCGGTGACCTGCTCGCACGGGTAGTACTCGGCGATCCACCGGCCGGCGGCGCTGACCTCCAGCTCGACCAGCTCGTCGGTGGGCGAGGGCCGGAAGACCCCCTGGGCGAGGTCGATGGGCTCGGCCTCGGCCGGCGGGTCGGCGGGCACGTCGAGGACGTCGACGCCGAGCATCCGGTCGAGCCGGAACAGCCGCATCGCCTCGGCGCGGTAGCACCAGCCCTCCAGGTAGGCGCGGCCGTCGACGACCACGATGCGCATGGGGTCGACCTCGCGCGGCGTCACCTCGTCGCGGCCCGGCACGTAGTAGCGCAGCGACAACCTGCGCCCCTTGGTGAGGCCCTCGCGCACGCGCGGCAGGGCGTCGGGGGCGGCCTCGACGTCGACGGCGACCTGGCTGCTGACGGTGGCCGCGCCTTCGCCGGCCGCCTGCTCCAGCTTGGCCATCACGCGGGGCAGCGCGTCGCCCGCCCCCTGCATGTCGGCCAGTTGCGGGGTGGCGGCCAGCATGCGCAGCGCGACCAGCAGCGCGCTGGCCTCGTCGATGCCCAGCCGCAGCGGCCTGGCGATGGTGTCGGCGTTGTCGATGAGGATCTCGCCGCCGTCCCAGGACACGTCGATGAGGTCGCCGGGGGTGTGACCGGGCAGCCCGCACATCCATACGAGCTGCAGGTCGTCGATGAGCTGCTTCTCGCTCAGCCCGAACATCGCGGCCACCTCGCCGACCTGCGCCCCGGGGTGGGACATCAAGTACGGCACCAGCGACAGCAGTCGCGGCAGCCGGTCGGCGGACCCGCTCATGCGAGCGCCCCTTTCAGTCGGCGGATGACGGCCTCGCGGGCGTCGGGGGGCTCGACGACCTCGACGTCGCCGCCGAGGCTGGCCATCCACCCGGCCAGCCGCTCGGGGTCGGAGAAGGTCAGCTCGGCGTCGTCCCACCCGTCCGCGCCGGTGTGCACGGCCCTGGCCAGCTGGCGAACCCCCTCGCACGTCCCCTGGCGCACGCGGACCACCGCGACCCGCTCGTCCGTCGCCTCGTCGGGGTAGCCGACCATGGACCGCACGTCGACGCCTTCCGGCACCTCGACCGCGCCCGGCTTGCCGACCGCCGCGACCTGCCCGGTGATGCGGCTGAGGCGGAAGGCGCGCGGGGCGTCCCTGCCGCGGTCGAACCCGGCGAGATACCAGCGGCCGCGCCTGCTGACCACGCCCCACGGCTCCACGGTGCGGGTGCGGACCTCCTCGCTGCCGGCGCCGCGGTAGTCGAAGCGCACCACCCGCCGGTCGCGTACGGCGTTCCACAACGCGGGGAAGGCGGGGTCGCGGGTGTCGACGCGCAGTTCCAGCGCTCCCCCGCCCATCGCCGCGCCGACGGGCTGGTCGGTGGCGACGCCGCCGGCGCGCAGCTTCAGCAGCGCCCCCGAGGCGGCCTCGGCCAGGCTGGCGCGCTGCCACACCTGGGCGGCCAGCCCCAGCACGGCGGCCTCGTCGGGTTCCAGGGTGATCTCGGGCAGCTCGTACGACTGCCGCTCGATCCGGTAGCCGGGCTCGTCCTCCCACGGGTCGCGCACCACGTCGATGGGGATGCCGAGCTCGCGCAGCTCGTTCTTGTCGCGCTCGAACATGCGCTGGAACGCCTCGTCGCCGTCGCGGTCGTAGCCGGGGACGGCGTGGCGGATCTGCTCGGCCGACAGCGGGCGCCGGGTGGCGAGCAGGCAGATCACCAGATTGAGCAACCGTTCTGTCTTCCGGCGCGACATCTGCCTCACTCCTCCTTCGATCGACGCTACCCTGCCCCCGTGATCAGATGGCGCAAGGGCGAGGTTGTCCGGATCCGACGCGAGTGGCCGGGAGCGGTGGAGCTGGATGTCGCCGTCCCCGAGGGGGAGTGCCGGGCGCTGGCGTATCCGCCGTTGGTCGGGCGCCCGGAACCCGGCGACGAGGTGCTGCTCAACACGACCGCGCTCGCGATGGGTCTCGGTACGGGAGGTTACGCCATGGTGGTGGCCGTCCCGAACCGTTTGCCGCAAGATCCTGACGGTCCCGGGCACCTGGTGAAGGCCCGGTACACACCGCTGCAGGCCACGGTGCTGGGCGCCGACGAGCAGGACTCCCCTCATCACGACCGGTTGCGGGAGGCCGACTCGCTGGACGGCATGCCGGTGATCGTGGCGGATCTGCACTCGGCGCTGCCGCCGATCCTGTGCGGCCTGTACGCCTCGGCCGCGCGATCCGGGATCCGCGTGGCGTACGTGATGCTGGACGGCGGCGCGCTGCCGGCGTGGTTCTCGATGGCGGCGGCCCGGCTGCGTGAGACCGGCTGGCTGGCGGGCGTGGTGACGGTCGGGCAGTCGTTCGGCGGTGACGTGGAGGCGGTCACCGTCCACACCGGGCTGCTGGCGGCCAGGCACGTGCTGGAGGCCGACCTGGCGATCGTCACGCAGGGGCCGGGCAACCTGGGCACGGGGACCCGGTGGGGCTTCTCGGGGGTGTCGGCGGGTGAGGCGGTGAACGCGGCGGGCGTGCTGCTGGGGCGGCCGGTGGCCGCGCTGCGGGTCAGCGAGGGCGACAAGCGCGAGCGCCACTACGGCGTCTCGCACCACTCGCTGACCGCCTACGGCCGGGTCGCCCTGTCGCCCGCCGACGTGCCGGTGCCCGAGTTGCCGGGCGCGTTCGGCGAGCGGGTCAGGGACCAGGCGGAGCTGCTGGCGGTGCGCCACCGCCTCGTCCCGGTGCCGGTGGACGGCCTGCACGAGGCGCTGCGCGGGTCTCCGGTGCGGTTGTCGACGATGGGCAGGGGCCTCGAGGAGGATCTGCCCTATTTCCTGGCCTCGGCGGCGGCCGGCAGGCTGGCGGCCTCGCTGCTGGCGTAGGAGTCCTTGAAGGTGAACGCCTCGGGGCTCGGCCCCTCGGCCTTGAGGCGTTCCAGCCGCCGCATGCCCTCAGCCAGCGGCGGGATGTGCCCTTCCGGGATCCACCACATGACGGTGTACGGCTCCGCCACGCGCAGGAACCACTCCCTGCGCCGGCGCAGCACGCCCAGGTGAGGGCTGCGGTAGACGTAGTTCCACAGCGCGTCGCGCGACTCCCACACCGAGAAGTTGACCAGCAGGTGGTCGCCGTAGTCGTGCACGACGGTGGCGGTGGGGTCGGTCTCGCTCTCCTTCAGCCGCCACACGAACCCCGGCGCCGCGTCGGCGATCGCGTTGACGGGTTCGAACAGGGCGATGAACTCGGCGAGTTCGGGGCTGTCGACGGGCGCGCGCAAGTGCGCGACGTTGAGCTGGGCCAGATGCATGCCGCTCAGCACATCACCCCTCCGCCTTCTATGTCAATCTTCATTTGTTTTAGAAGCGGCGAAGGCCACGCAGCACTCCCCCGGCCGGGGGTCGAGCCGCGCCCTGCCCGGGTCGTCGCCCAGCCCTTCAAGCAGCCCCTGGCACAGGGCCAGGTTGACCGAGCACACCAGCAGCGGCTGCTCCTTCGCCAGCACGTGGAACGGGCAGTTGCGCAGCCGCAGCAGGCCGTCCTCCTCGTAGGGCTCGTAGCCGCGCTCGCCCAGCACCCGCTCCACCGGCTCTCCCCGGTGCCGCCCCGCCATCCTCGCGCCCGCGCCGCGCGCCGCCAGCTCGGCCTGCTCCTCGGCGCCGAGCAGGTCGACCACGCCGGCCAGGACGGAGGCGAGGGTCGTGTAGTCGCGCGGCGGCAGGCTCACCGACCGCTCGCCCCCGGCCCTGCGGTAGACCTTGGCGGGCCGGCCGCTGCCCGGCCCCTTCTTCTCCGGCCGCCGCAGGCCGCTCTCCAGCAGCCCGGCCTCGACCAGCCGGTCGAGGTGGTGGCCGGCGAGGGTCCTGGACACGCCCGCGGCCTCGGCCGCCTCTCCCCTCCCGACGTCGCCGCCGCTGCCCGCCACCACGTCGTACAGGCTGCGGCGTACGGGGTCGTGCAGCAGGGCCAGCGCGTCGAGGTCGTCGCTACTCACAGCGGGAGTCTACGAAAGCCTCCGGCCGGCCGGAGCGGGCCCCGGCGGGCCCCGGCGGCGTCAGTAGGCCGCGACGACGTCCACGACGAAGACGAGCGTGTCGGAGCCCTTGACGCCGTACGCGGGGTTGCCGGAGCGTCCGTACCCGTCGGAGGGCGGCACGATCATCACGACCCGGCTGCCGGTGGGGACGCCGACGAGCGCCCTGTCCCACGCCTTGATCAAGCTTCCGTCGCCGAGCTTGAACGCTCTGGGCCCGCCGGTCGTCCAGGTCGCGTCGAAGACGCGGCGCCGGCCCCAGATCGCGCCTTCGTACTGGGCGACCACGAGCTGCCCCGCCTGGGTCCTGCGCCCCTTGCCGCGGTGCAGCACCTTGGCCGCGAACCGGGCGGGCGGCGCGGTCGCCGGCACCGACAGCGCCGGCGGTCTGCCGTTCCTGGCGCCGCCGGAGACGCGCACGCCGGCCAGCGAGCCGCCGCGCGCCTCGATCGACACGCCCTTGGGGTGGGCGCCGAGGATGTCGACGACGTAGAGCAGCTCCTCGTCCGGCGCGATCCCCCGCGGCGGGTTGGCGCCGAAGCCGTCGCCCGGCGGGATGGCGGCGATCACCCTGCTGCCCACCCTGCGGCCCTGGAGAGCCCGCTCCAGCCCCGGCAGCAGCCGCCCCACCGGGAACGCGGCGGGGGTGCCCCGGGTGAAGCTGGAGTCGACCAGGCGGTTGTCCCTGCCGTTCCAGACGTGCGCGGTGTACTGGACGATCGCCACGTCGCCGGGGCGCAGCCGCTCGCCCTTGCCCGCGGCCGGCTCGTCGACCTGCAGCTCGTCCACCGGCTTGCCGGCGGGAAAGACGATCGTGGGCCGGGCGCCGAACGCGCCGTCCACCTTCAGCTCCGGGCCGTCCGCGGCCTCGCCCGTGCAACCGGCCGGCGCGAGCAGCGCCGCAAGCAGCAGCGCGACGATACGGCGACGCATAGGAGACCTCCCGCGTGGCCCAGGCGGGGGCTGCCGGGGCCACGCGATGCTACCGCGCCGCCACGCCGCGGACCGGCAATCATGAGTAGTGCATGTTAAAATGAGGAATGCATGATTCCAACACGACAGCGAACCTGTTGGGCGCCACCGCGCTGGCCCTGACGGACGTGACGCTCGGCAACGTGACCCGCGCCGCCGGAGTGACCGCCCGGGCGGCTACGGCGCTGGTCACGCTGTCCGCCAGTCCCGGCCTCAGCGTGTCGGAGCTCGGCCGGCGCGTGGGACTCACGCAGTCGGCCGCCGCCAGGATGGTCGACACGCTCGAAGCCGACGGCCTGCTCAAGCGCTCACCGCACCCCTTCAACAGTCACTGGGTCACCGTCTCGCTCACGGAAACGGGCTGGGCCACGACCCAGCACATCCTGGGAGCCCGGGCGACCCCGCTCAGCGGCGTGCTCGAATGCCTCGACGAAGGAGAGCGGCAGACCCTGTCGTGCCTGCTCGTCAAGATCCTCACGCGGCTGTACGAGGACAACGGGAACGCCCAGTACATCTGCCGGCTCTGCGACCGGGGCGCGTGTGCTACGGAGCATTCGACCTGCCCGGTCGGTGAAGCCGAGCGCCAGGACCGGCGACAGCCGAACTGACAGCACCGCCCGGGACGCCCGGGGCAGCGGGCCGGCTGGGAGGGCCGTACACCGCGGCTGCTGACATCCACCGGAAAAAAGTTCCGAGGGGATGTCGAGAACCCGCGCGCGGCTCCGTCCCCGCAGCGAACACCGGCCACAATGGGCCGTATCGCACGAAGGAGAACATGATGGCCAAATACCTGCTGCTCAAGCACTACCGTGGCGCGCCGGCAGCGGTCAACGACGTGCCGATGGAGCAGTGGACGCCGGAGGAACTCACGGCCCACGTGCAGTACATGCAGGACTTCGCCACCCGGCTGGAGAGCACCGGCGAGTACGTCGACGGCCAGGCGCTCTCCCCGGAGGGCACGTTCGTCCGCTACGACGGCGAGGGCCGGCCGCCGGTCACCGACGGCCCGTTCGCGGAGACCAAGGATCTGATCGCCGGCTGGATGGTGATCGACGTCGACACCTACGAGCGGGCGCTGGAGCTGGCCGGCGAGTTGTCCGCGGCACCGGGTGCGGGTGGCAAGCCGATCCACGAGTGGCTGGAGGTGCGCCCCTTCATGCACGAGGCCCCCACGGTGACCGAGTGAACGAGTCGCTGCTGCGGGAGCTGGTGCCCGCGGTGATCGGTGTCCTCGTCCGTCGCGGAGCGGACTTCGCGGCGGCCGAGGACGCCGTGCAGGACGCCCTCGTCGAGGCCGTGCGCGTGTGGCCGGACGACCCGCCGCGGGATCCCAAGGGCTGGCTGGTCACCGCGGCCTGGCACAAGTTCCTCGACGCCGCCCGCGCCGACACCTCCCGGAGGAACCGCGAGGTGCGTGCCGAGGGCGAGCCCCTGCCCGGCCAGGCCGAGGCGGTGGACGACACGCTCCGGCTGTACTTCCTGTGCGCGCACCCGTCCCTGACCCCGGCGTCGGCCGTCGCGCTGACCCTGCGCGCGGTCGGCGGCCTGACCACGCGGCAGATCGCGCAGGCCTACCTCGTGCCCGAGGCGACCATGGCCCAGCGGATCAGCAGGGCCAAGCGGACCGTCTCGTCCGTCCGGTTCGACCAGCCCGGTGACGTCGCCACGGTGCTGCGCGTGCTCTACCTCGTCTTCAACGAGGGCTACTCCGGCGACGTCGACCTGGCCGCAGAGGCGATCCGGCTCACCCGCCGGCTGGCGGCCAGGACCCGCCACGAGGAGGTCGCGGGCCTGCTCGCGCTCATGCTGCTCCACCACGCACGGCGCCCGGCGCGGACCGGCCCCGACGGCAGGCTCGTGCCCCTGGCCGAGCAGGACCGCGGCCTGTGGAACACCCGCCTGATCGCCGAGGGCGTCGACGTGCTCCAGGCGGCCCTCGCCCGCGACCGCCTGGGCGAGTACCAGGCCCAGGCCGCCATCGCCGCGCTGCACGCCGACGCCGGCACGGCCGAGGAGACCGACTGGGTGCAGATCGTCGAGTGGTACGACGAACTGCTGCGCCTCACCGGCAGCCCGGTGGCCCGCCTCAACCGGGCCGTAGCGGTCGGCGAGGCCGACGGCCCGCGGGCCGGCCTGGCCGCCCTGGCGGAGCTCGACCCCGCCCTGCCCCGCCACACCGCCGTCGCGGCGTACCTGCACGAGCGTGACGGTGACCCGGTCACCGCGGCCCGGCTCTACGCCGAGGCCGCCCGATCGGCGCTCAGCGTCCCCGAACGCGACCACCTCACGCGGCAGGCCGCACGGCTCAACGCACGGCTGCGCGCTTGAGCGGCGAGCGCTCATGGGTGCGCGGGCCGGCCGACCGGGCCGGATGACCGGGCCGGATGACCGGGCCGGCGCGCTCACCCGGGGGCGCTGCGCGCCTCCAGGCGGTCGATCGCCTGGGTGCCGGCGTTGCCGCGCAGGCCCGCGGCGTAGTGCCAGCCGTCCAGCGCGCCCGGCAGGGTGAAGTCGACCCGGCCCTGGGTCGTGGCCGTCATGATCTGCGACCAGCCCCAGCCCCGCCCCCGGTCGACCCAGGTGCTGATCGTGTTGCCGTCCAGGACGTACGCCCAGCGGTCGCCGGGTTCGAGCGGCGCCGTGGAGCAGCAGGCGCTGGTGAGCCTGCCGTCGATCCTGATGTCGACGCCGTGCCGGCCCTTGATCCCGGTCCAGGCCATGACGTAGTTGCGCTCGTCCTTGACCAGCCCGTTGAACAGGGCGTCCTGCCCTTTCCCCGTGCCCGCCCATCTGCCGTGGTCGACGATCACCACGGCCCGGGAGCTCCGCGGCCCCGAGCCATGGGCGACCAGCCCGTAGTAGGCGCCGGGACCCTGCGCCCGCAGGCTGCCCGCGCCGAAGGTCAACCGCGGCAGCGCCTCGCCCGCCGACGGCTGGTGCACCGTGTAGCCGGCGCTGGAGTCGGTGTCGAAGGTGTCGTCCACGCCGGCCTCGGAGTAGGCGCCGGGGTCGAACGCCACCGTCGATCTGCTGATCACCTGGATCGCGTGCTCGCCCCAGCTCGCGGTGGCGGTGAAGTCCGCGGTCTGGCCGGTCAGCACGTCCGACTCCGCCCGCACGGTGTACGCGATGTGCCGGGCCTGGCCGGGCTTCAGCGAGCCGATCGTGTCCGGCTCGGCGGCGGTCGCGCTCCAGCCGCCGGGGGCCGACATCCGCACCCGCACGTTCCGGACCGTCCTGCCGGTGTCGTTGACCACGGAGACGATCGCCGTCCCGGTGCCGGATCCGGGCGCGATCGCGGCCGGGGCCTGGTACACCGAGAGCCGCGAGTCGACGGCCTTGAACCGCGGGCGTTCGTCGGGCACGGAGACCCTTCCGCCGGCCAGCGCGGGCGGCGTGCCGTGGCGGCCCGCGCGGGCGCCGAAGATCGACAACCCGCCGCCGTCGGAGGCGAAGCGCAGCGTGACGGTGCCCGCGTCGCCGAGTTGCCTCCCGGTGATCGGGACGGCGACGCGGTAGCCGTAGCGGTTGCCGAAGTCCCCCGCGAGGGAACCACGCGATCGACCGGCCAGCGCCGCCGGGCCGTGGGGATCGTCGGGCAGCTCGACCGGCGGCAGCGGGCTGCCGTTGACGGAAACGGTGAGGCGGGTGGGGTGGCGGCGCGCGCTGGTCTTGTTGTTGGGGTCGTACCAGCCGCGTGCCTGTGCGGAGGCGACCTCCGCGACCAGGGTCGCGCCGCGCGCCCCGCGCAGCTTCTCGGGCACCTTGACCTCGTACTCGAAGTAGCCGCGGCCGTGACCGGTGACCCGGTCCGATCCGCCGGTGGTGTGGGCCTGGGCCCCGCCGGTCCACTCCTGCGCCGTCACCTCGCCGGCGGGGAAGCCGGTCTCGCCGCCGGGGGAGTCAAAGGTGAGGTAGTTCTCGGCGAGGGTCCTGCCGCCGGCCTCGAGCCAGATCCACAGATGCCCGGCCCGCAGCCCGGCGGGTGCGGTGACCGACACGGTGCCGGCGTCGGTGACGGTGTACCGCGTGGGTGCGACCTCGCGCGAGCCGCCTCCGGCGTCGGCGATCCAGCGGCCCTCGTCGTCGTACCCGCCGATCTTCCAGCGCAGCTTCGCCCGGGAGAGGTCGTGGTCGCTGAAGTGGCTGACCCTGACCGGGACGTCGATCGTGCCGCCGCGTTCGACGGTCCGCGCCGACCTGCCCATCAAGGAGATCGCGTCGTCGGCCTGGAACATCTCGATGCCGCGGGCCCTGCCCCGGTGGTCGGTGAACTCCGGCTGGTTCGGCTGCCGGTCGAAGGTGACCGGGCTGTGGACCTCCTGCTCGGTCTCGGCCAGCTGCACGCCGACGTAGCCGTTGAGCTTGGGGTAGGCGCGGAAGAGGCTCGCCGTGTGGGGGAACTGCCCGCCCCTGATGGCGAACTCGGAGTTGAGCCAGGGTTGCCCGCTCTGTGCCCCGTCGTCGAAGTTCCAGGTGGAACCCGGCTTGACCTGGGCGTCGAACCCGTCGAGGAGCTTCTTCCACTCGTCGTACGTGGCCAGGTAGTAGTGCCAGTCGTTGAGGTCGGTGTCGAGGTGGCCGTTCTGGCAGCAGGCGGAGTTGTCGACGACCAGCCGGGACGGGTCGAGGTCGTGCGCGATCCGCACCATCCTGCGGACGTACGGGAACGCCTCCGCCGGGATCGGCTGCTGCCACGGATCCTTGTTGATCCCCCACGACTCGTTGAAGATCGTCCAGATCACGATCGACGGGTGGTTGTGATCGCGCTGGAAGGTGGTGCGCAGCAGCCCTTCGAAGAGCCGTTCCGCGTCCTCTCCCAGGGAGTGCCAGCCCGCGTTGGGCAGGTCGTACCAGATCATCAGCCCGAGCCTGTCCGCCCAGTGGTAGTAGGCAGGTTCGTTGACCTTGAGGTGGTTCCTGATGACGTTGAAGCCGAGCTTCTTGGCGTTCTTCAGGTCGAGCAGGATCGATCCGCGGCCCGGCTCGGCCTCGCTGCCGGTGCGCAGGTCGGGGCCGGCGGTGACCCCGGTGTAGGTGTACAGGCCCCACGGGTTGTAGCCCTGGTCGAGGACGCCGCGCACGTAGATCGGCCGGTTGTTGAGGTGGATGTACTGGTACTCGCCGGTGTGGCCGGGGGCCCATTTGCGGTCGATCGTCCGCAGCCCGAAGGCCGTCCTGACGCCGTCGTCGTCTCCCAGCCGGACGTCGGCGGTGTACAGCGCCGGGTCGTCCGGCTCCCACAGGCGCGGGCGCTCGATCGGGATCCGCGCCGTGCCCCGGCCGCCGTCCAGCGGCACGGTGGCGGTGCCGACGACCTTGCCGCGCGGGTCCTTCACCCGTACGGTCGCGCTGTCCGCCGCGCCGTCGGCCGCGAGGTCGATCTTCGCGGCGGCCGCGGACGGCGTGCGCGACTCCCCCTCGAAGGTCAGCTCGGGGGTGATCCTGGTCCCGGTGAGCCGGGCGCCGTCGTAGGGTTCGATCCACACCGACTGCCAGATGCCGCCGACGTCGGTGAACCAGCCGGTGTTCTCGCCGTCGGGGACGCCCGTCTGCTTGCCCATCGGGTAGGGCGAGCCGGGTGTCGTCGGGGGCGCGACCACCCGGATCGTCAGCGTGTGGGTCGAGCCGGGAGCCAGCGCGCCCAGCCCCGCGCTGATCTCGGTGTAGCCGTCGCCGGAGTAGGGCAGCACCGGCTCGCCGTCGAGCCAGACCGCCGCGCCCCAGTCGGCGGCCCCGATGCGGAGCCTGGTCTCCCGGCCGGAGAAGTCCTCGGGGACGGTGAAGGAGCGCCGGTACCACACCGTTCCGCGGTAGGAGGAGAAGGCGCTGCGGAAGATCTCCTTGGTCGCCAGCGTCTCCTCACCCCAGGCCGCCATCGACTGGTAGCCGAACGGCACCCGGATCGCCTTGCCGAACGTGTGCCCGGGGTCGAACCAGCGCTCCCGCTCCCCGGCGTCGCCGGGGTCGAAGTCGAACGACCAGGTGCCGTTCAGCGACATCCATGCGCCGCCGGTGAACGGGCGCCGGTCGGCGTCGGGACGCGGATATTCCGCCCTGGCCGGCGCGGTGTCGCGCTCGAGCTCGACCGTGACCGTACGGGCCGTGGTCGTGGAGGCGAAGGCGTACCCCTCCTTGGCCGCGACCACGAGGGCGCTGCCGTCCGGCACGCCGGTCAGGGTGAAGGCGCCGTCCCTCGCGGTCGTGGCGAACGCCTCCGACCTGGAGGCGTGCACGGTGGCGCCTTCGACCGGCGCGCCGCCGCGGGCCTCCACCACCCGGCCGCGCACGTCGATCGTCCTCCCCGCCGGGGCTCCGGCGGCCGGGCCGCCCCCGGGGCCCGGGTCCGGCTCGGCGAGGGCCGGGATCCCCGGGCACAGCAGCGCCAGAACGCTGATCAGGGCGACGGCCAGGTTC
Source organism: Nonomuraea sp. NPDC049378 (assembly GCF_055586745.1). NCBI lineage: Bacteria > Bacillati > Actinomycetota > Actinomycetes > Streptosporangiales > Streptosporangiaceae > Nonomuraea > Nonomuraea sp. NPDC049378. The sequence continues at coordinate 163,255 of NZ_JBVJHP010000019.1, read as the reverse complement.
CGGCGTGTCGTCGCGGCCGGGGCCCGCACGCCCCGCCCGCCTGTGGCTCCAGACATCGAGGTCACCGATCTACATGGTGGGTGAAGAGGAGGACGTGGAGGCCCGCTCGATGGCGGCCGGGCGTCGCTGCGCCGCGCGGATCCGCGAGACGTCCAGCTTGCTCGTGCGGTCGAAGCGGTAGACGCCGTTCTGTTCCTGGAAGACGTCCGTGAGCTGGGTGTAGCAGTAGCCGAACATCAGGGGGTCGTCCAGCAGGACCCCGACCAGCCCGGCGAAGCGCCGCTGGAGCTCCTCCTCGCTCGTGGGCCGTTCGCCGTACCCCCAGGAGCTCTCCCCGGGACGCACGTCCGGGTTCCACCAGATGCCCCCGAACTCGCTGCAGAAGTACGGCTGCCCGCGGTACGGCACCGACCAGGCCGTGCCGTCGCGGCCGGCGTTGACGTACGGCTCCCCCTCGGCCAGGCCGGCCATGAGCTTGCCGAACACCTCGGGATCCTGCTCGTAGCAGTGCGAGTCGTAGACGTCGGCGCCGGGAACCCGGTGCGCGTAGCCGGACGCGTCGAGCACCGGGCGGGTGGGGTCGGCCGCCTTGGTGGCGAGGTACATGCCCAGGGTGACGTCGTCGAGGACGGTGATCCGGTCGTGCAGCCGCTGCCAGGTCTCGTTGAGCGGGCACCACCCGACGATGCTCGGGTGGGAGTAGTCGCGCTCGACCGCCTCCAGCCACTGCGTCACGAACGTCGCGGTGGGCTGCTGGTTGTCGCCGGCCGGCCCGCCGGTGTTCGCTCCCCAGTCGCCGAACTCGCCCCAGACCAGGAAGCCCGCCCGGTCGGCGTGGTACAGGTAGCGCTCCTCGAACACCTTCTGGTGCAGCCGGGCGCCGTTGAATCCCGCGGCCACGGCCAGCTCGATGTCGCGGCGCAGGGCCTCGTCCGTCGGCGCGGTCATGAGGCCGTCGGGATAGTAGCCCTGGTCGAGCACGAGCCGCTGGAAGCACGCCTGGCCGTTGAGCAGGACGGCGTGCCCGTCGATGGCGACCGAGCGCAGCCCGGCGTAACTCGCCGCGGTGTCGACCACGGCGCCGTCGCCGTCGAGCAGGTCGATGCGCAGGTCGTACAGGTGCGGGTCCTCGGGGCGCCACAGGCGTACCCGGTCGTCCGGCAGGGCCAGCCACACCTCGGCGGACAGGTCGAGGTCGGCGCGCGCCCGCGCCTGCGCGAGCTCGCCCGCCTGGTCCGACACCGTCACCCGCACCTCGTGCCCGGCGCGGTTGGCCGACAGCGGCACCGTGACCCGGAACGCGGACGCGGCGACGTTGGGCGTGATCCGCGGCCGGCCGAGGTGCGGGCCGGGCACGGGCTCGCACCACACCGTCTGCCAGATGCCGGTGGTGCGTCCGTAGCGCGCTCCGCGCCCCTCGTAGGTGGTCGCCTGCTTGCCGCGCGCCTGCGGCCCGGTGCGGGGATCGCGGGCGCGCACGACCACGGTGTACGTGTGCGCCGGATCGGCCGCGGCGGCCAGGTCGCAGGTGAACGGGGTGAACCCGCCCCGGTGCCGGCCGGCTTCGACGCCGTCGACCCACACCGTGGCGTCGTGGTCCACCGCCTGGAAGTGCAGCAGCACCCGCTGCCCCGCCCACTCCTCCGGCACCTCGACGGTGCGGCGGTACCAGACGGCCGGGTGGAAGTCGGGGTCGCCGACGCCGGACAGCGGCGCCTCCGGGCAGAACGGCACGACGATCTCGCCGGCCAGGTCGCGGTCGAGCAGCCCGCGCTCCAGCCCGGAATCGCCGGGGTCCCTCTCGAACTGCCAGGTTCCGTTGAGGCACTGCCATGCGGCGCGGACGAACTGGGGGCGGGGATACTCCGGGCGGGGAACCACGGGGCTCTCAGGCACGATGCTCACTTTCTCGATGGTGATGTGCTCAGGACTTGACGGCGCCGGCGATGCCTTCGACGAAGTAGCGCTGCAGGGCGATGAACAGCGCGACGACCGGCAGCAGCGAGATCGTCGCCGCGGCGGCCATGCCCGACCAGTCGGTGGCGTTCTCGCCCACGAACGCGAGCATGCCGACGCTCACGGTGCGCAGGTCGGGCCGGGAGAAGGTGAAGACCAGCGGCAGGAAGAACGCGTTCCAGGTGTTCAGGAAGGTGAGCACGGTCACCGTGGCGGTCACCGGCTTGGCCAGCGGCAGCATGATGCGGAAGAAGACGGTCCCGAACCCGGCGCCGTCCATGAGCGCGGCTTCGGTGAGCTCCTTGGGGATGCCGCGGAAGTAGCCGATGTAGAGCAGGATCGCCGCCACGTGCGCGGCGCCCGACATCGCCAGGATCATGCCGGTCAGCGAGTTCAGCATGCCCAGCCGCTGGGCGAGGTCGACCAGCGGGATGATGGTGTAGCCGGCCGGCACGAACAGGGTGGCGATCAGGGTGCCCATGACGATCTTGCGCCCGCGGAACTCGTGGCGGGCGAGGACATAACCCGCCATGGCGCACCTGACGACCACGACCACCACCGTGGCCACCGTGACGATCACGGTGTTGAGCAGGTATTTCCCGAACTGGGCGTCCCCCCAGGCGCGCTCGTAGTTCTCCCACTGCGGGTTGCCCGGCAGCAGGTCGAGCCCCTGGGTGAACACCTCTGCCGACGTCTTCAACGACGCGGCGACCATCCACAGGAACGGGTAGATCCAGATCAGGCAGCCGGTGGCGAGCGCGGCGGCGGCCAGCCACCAGGGCAGCCGGCGCAGCGCCTTGGACAGGGTCATGCCGCCCCCCTGGCCTTGCGGGTGGCGCGGACCGCGAGGAGCTGCAGCAGCCCGACGACGCAGACGAACAGGCCGAACAGGACGGCGGCCGCGGAGGCGTATCCGAGCCGGGGCACCGTCGCGGCGAAGGCCCACCGGTAGATGTAGACCTCGATCACCTCGGTCGAGTAGAACGGGCCTCCCCCGGTCATGGTCAGGACGAGGTCGAAGACCTGCAACGAGGCCTCGATCGACAGCAGGGTGATGATGACCAGGAACGGTTTGAGCAGGGGCGTGGTGATGTGCCGCAGGGTGGCCAGCGCGCCGGCCCCGTCGAGGCGCGCCGCCTCGTACACCTCGTCGGGCACGGTCTGCAACGCGGCCAGCCAGTAGACCAGGGTGATCCCGAACCACTTCCACACGTAGACGGCGATCGTCGTGCCCAGCGCCGTGGACGACTGGCCGAGGAAGTCGACCCCGTCCGTCACCAGGCCGGCCTCGCGCAACGCGAGGTTCACCGGGCCGCTCGCCGGGTCGAAGACGAACTGCATGACCACGCCGACGATCGCCGTCGTGGTGACCACCGGCAGGAACAGCGCGGTGCGGAACAACGTGCGCAGCGGCATGCGGGGCGAGTTGAGGACGATCGCGACCAGCAGGGTGGTCAGCACCTGGAGCGGTACGGCGACGAGCATGAACGTCAGGGTCAGCCGGAACGAGCTCCAGAACATCGGGTCGGCGAGGACCTCGCGGTAGTTGGTCACGCCGATGAACGACGGGCTGGCGTCGAACCCGTTCCAGTCGGTGAGCGAGTAGACGTAGCTGCCGACGATCGGGTAGACGGTGAACGCGCCGTACAGCAGCACGGTCGGGGCGAGGAACAACCACACGTACGTGGTGGTGCGGGCGCCGCGCGGTTTCCGCGAACCGGCGGACGGGACGGCGAACGTCATGCGCCCGCTCCGGCGACGCCCGTGGTGCTCTGGTCGACCATCAGCCGCCAGGGCGCCTCCAGCTCGGCCGCCGGCTCCCGGTCACCCTCGACGCGCTGCAGCAGGCGGGTCACGGCGAGCTCGGCGATCTTCTTCTTGTCGGGCACGATGGTGGTCAGGGGCGGGGTGACGAACCGGCCCTCCTCGATGCCGTCGAACCCGGCGACGGCGACGTCCTGCGGCACCCGCAGCCCTCGGGCCAGCACGGCTCGCACCGCCCCGATCGCGAGCAGGTCGTTGTAGCAGAACACCGCGTCCGGCGGCTCGTCCAGGTCGAGCAGGCGCTCCATCGCCTCCCGCCCGTCCTGGCGCTGGTAGCGGCGCACCGTCGCGGGGATCTCGGGCAGCCCGGCCTCCTCCAGCGCCTGCCGGTATCCGGCCGTCCGGTGCGCCGCCGTGTTGCCCACCGGCCGTTCCACCGGCCCGATGGCGGCGATCCGGGTCCGGCCCAGCGAGACCAGGTGAGCCGTGGCGGCCCGCGCGGCGGCGGTGTCGTCGATGGCGACGTGGTCGAGGCCCTCCACCCGGACCTCACCCAGGATGACCGCCGGGCAGTTGCCCGCCCAGCTGCGCAGCTCGTCCTCCGTCAGGCCGAGCGGGCTGAAGATGATCCCGTCGAACAGCGCCGACCGGTCCCGCCGCATGGTGATCTGCCGCTCGCGTTCCGCCACGCCCTCGGTGCGGTCGAGAAGCACCGTGTATCCGCGCTCCTCGGCCTGGTCCACCACGTGGGCGGCCAGCTCGGTGAAGTAGGGCACGTCCAGCGGCAGCACGAGGGCCAGCAGGTTGGAGCGCCCCCGGTTCAGGCTGCGGGCCGCGAGGTTGGGCCGGTAGTCGAGCTCCTCCAGGGCCCGTTGCACCTGGGCGCGGGTCTCCTCGGACACGTAGGCGAAGTTGTTCACGACGTTGGAGACGGTCCGTACGGAGACTCCCGCCAGCCGCGCCACGTCACGTTGTGTCACCACGACCGTCCAACCTCCAGATCGGGAGCCGACTTCCAAGAGAGTCTTGCCGCGCGGCATGCCGCGTGGCAAGAATGACTTTGCCACGCGGCAACACTGCTTCACAAGACCTTTGACCGCCGCGGGGTGGAAGGCAGGACCGATGAGCGCGATGACTCGGCGAGGGTTCCTCGCCGCGGCGGGCACCCTGGCCGCCGCGGCGGCGACCAGTGCGTGCGGCGGGGGCGGAGGCAGCGGCGGCGGCGCCTCGCTGACCTGGTGGGACCACCAGAACCAGCTGCAGAAGGCCAAGGCGGAGATCTTCGCCACGTATGCCAAGAGCCCCGGCGGCGTCCCCGTCCAGTACACGTACTACAACCCGGCGAAGATGGGCCAGGCGCTGCAGCTGGCCAAGCAGAGCGACCAGCTGCCGGACGTCCGCTCCAACGCCGGTCTCAACCTGCCCCCCGCCGCGCTCGTCGCCGCCGGATGGGCGCAGCCGCTGGACCTCAGCGAGGAGGCGACGGCCCGGGTCAAGGACTCGCTCGTCGAGGGCGTGCACGTCTTCGACGGCAAGATCTACGCGTTCCCGATCTTCAGCCACCAGGTCTACGTCGCCGTCAACTGGTTCAACACCGAGCTGGTCGGGCGCGCCGGGCTGGACCCGCAGGCGCCGCCGAAGACCTACGACGAGTTCCGCGCGGCGGCCCGCGCGGTGCAGCAGTCGGCCGGCGAGGGCACCTACGGCTGGGTGTGGAACATCGGCATGCCGGACCGGCTCGGCGAGCAGGTCCACGACCTGGCGCAGGCGGCCGGGTTCGCCGGCGGGCAAGGACGGTTGTACGAGAGCGGCGAGTACGCCTTCCACGCCGGCGAATATCTCGACGTGATCGAGTTCCTGGTCTCGCTGCGCCAGGACAAGGTGCTGGTGCCGGGGTCCAACTCCTGGGTCGACGACGTGGCGCGGGCCCGGTGGACCGCGGGGCTGGCGGCGTACTATTTCGACGGCCCTTGGTGCCCCGGCGTGGCGCTGCAGGAGATGCCGGAGTTCGGGGAGAAGCTGGGCGTCGGGCCGATGCTCGTGCCCGACGCGGGCACCGCCGTCGCGAGCTACCACGTGCCACAGCCGGGCGACTACTGGTTGTCACCGACGACCCGGCACGCCCAGGCGGCCAACACCCTGTTGAGCGACTACTTCACCACCCCCGACTACTCCCGCCGGGTCGCCGAGACCATGTCGCAACCCCCGCGCGACATCGACGTCGTCGAGCAGTCCCAAGCGCACCCCGCCTACAAGAAGCTCATCGGCTGGTTCCGGGAGAGCGTCCACCTCGGCCCCGACCCGATCGCCGGCAACGCGGACATCCAGCAGGTGCAGATCGCGTCCAAGCCGGTGCGCCCCACCCTCGGCGACATCGTGCAGGGCACGCTCACCGGCGACGTCACCGACGTCCGCGCGGCGCTGACCAAGCTGTCCAGCGACACCGCCAAGGACCGGGACCGCGCGATCGCGGAGGCCAGGAAGAAGGGCGCGAAGGTCAGCCTGGACGACTACGCCTTCCCCAACTGGAAACCGGGCAAGGACTACACCAGGCCGATGTACGACGAGCGCTGACGGTGACTCCTCCGCCCCCTGAAGGAGGCGGCTTCTCGCTAAGCCGCTTCCGCAGGTTCGCGAAGGGCAAGCCCTGCCCTGAGAATGTTCTTGGCCGCGTTGACGTCGGCGTGCGCGGTATGACCGCACGCCGTACAGGCGAACGCGGCCTGGGTGACGCGGTTCTCCCGTGCGCTGTGCCCGCAGCGGGCGCAGGTGCGGGAGGTGCCGGCGGGGTTCACCGCGATCAGCTTGCGACCGGCGCTTTCAGCCTTGTACGACAGGATCGTCAGGAACACCCCCCAGCCAGCGTCCAGGATGCTCCGGTTGAGGCCGGACTTCTGCGCCACATTCCGGCCGGGGACTTCGACCGTGCCGGACGCCGAGCGGGTCATGTTCGCGATCCGCAGGTCCTCGTGCACGATCACATCATAGGCGCGGACCAGGGCGAGCGCGGCCTTGTGCGCGCCGTCCAGACGTTGCCTGCGCACCCTGGCGTGCAACGCGGCCACGCGGGCCACCGCCTTGCGCCGCCGCTTGGAACCCCGTTCCTTGCGGGCCAGAGCCCGCTGCGCGGCGGCCAGACGGCCCGCGGACGCGGCCAGGTGACGGGAGTTGGTCAGATGCTGTCCGTCGGAGGTGGTGACCAGCGACGCCACACCCATGTCGATCCCGGCCACCGCGCCGGTGGCGGGCAGCGGCTCGGCGGGCACGTCGTCGCACGACAGGACCACGAACCAGCGGGAGCCTTCACGCGTGACGCTGATCGTCTTCACCTGGCCGCGCACGGGCCGGTGCCGGTGGACGCGGACGTGCCCGACCCCCTGGAGGCGCATGTAGGTGGCGGTCGGGTGCTCGGGCTGGGAGTTCCACCGGCAGCCGTCGCCGTCCTTGGGCCACTCGACGGTGTCGAACCGGCCGCGCCCCTTGAACCGGGGGAAGCCCGGGGTGCGACCCGCGCGGACCCGCGTGAAGAACGCGGCGAACGCCTTGTCGAGCCGTCGCAGCGTGGCCTGCTGGGAGGAGAACGACCAACGCCCCTGCCCGTCCGCATCACCGGCGCGGATGTGTTTCAGCTCGGCCGACTGATCGCCGTACCGGACGCTCACCCCCGCCCTGGCATAGGCGGTCCGCCGGTGCTCCAGAGCGGCGTTGTACAACTGCCGGTGGTCCTCCAGGCACGCCGCCAGCGCCGCCGCCTGCCGGGCGGTGGGGCGCAACAGGAACCGGAACGACCTGCGCACACCCCACCCCCCCATCACGTTTCGTAACGACACCGCCACGCTACCGGCTGCCGCCGACAAAACCAGGAAGGACATCCGTGATGCGCAGACCCGACCGGTCAGGGCACACTCGGGCCTTGACGGCCCTGCCGCTCCCGATTCCCCTGTCGCCTCAAGGCGACGGTCCCCTCGGGAGGATCTGATGGAGAACGTTCCCGTGCAACGACCGAACATCGTGCTGATCATGACCGACCAGCAGCGTGCCGGCTGGACGGCGGCGGGCGGATTCCCCCTGGACACCATGCCGTTCCTGGACGGGCTGATGGACGCCGGCGTGCGGTTCAGCCGGGCGTACACGACCTCCCCGCTGTGCGTCCCTGCCCGGATCAGCCTGCTCACCGGGCGGTATCCGTCCGCGCACCGGGTCAGGCAGAACAGCGCCGCCCATCACGTGCTCCGCGGCGACGACCTGGTGGACGTGCTGCGCGAGTCCGGCTACGCGCTGCACCTGGCGGGCAAGACGCACTTCCACCGCAAGCCCACCGATTTCGACACGTTCGCCGCGCCCTACTGGCACGAGCGCGGCCCGGCCGACGCGGCGACGCCCGAGCAGGAGGCGTTCGAGGAATGGCTCGCCTCGCTCGACCACTCGGTCAGCCATGAGCCGGCGCCGTTCCCGCTGGAGTGCCAGTTCCCGCACCGGATCGTCACCGACGCGATCAGCGCGATCGACGAGACGCCCGCCGGGCGGCCGTTCTTCACCTGGCTGTCGTTCCCGGAGCCGCACAACCCCTACCAGGTCCCCGAGCCGTACTTCAGCCTGTTCGCGGAGGACGAGGTGCCCGACCGGCAGTCCGGGCCCGAGGGCGCCGAACGCAAGGGCGGCATGTACACGTGGCTGCGCCGGCTGACCGAGGAGAAACGGCCCGGCTACGACGCCGAATGGCGGCGCTACCGCGCCAACTACTGCGGCATGCTCCGCCTCATCGACGACCAGCTGCGCCGGTTCTTCACGCACCTGCGCGAGACCGGGCGGGACGCGGACACGCTGGTGTTCTTCGTCGCCGACCACGGCGACTACACCGGCGACTACGGCCTGCAGCGCAAGGGCGCGGGCATGCCGGAGTGCCTGATGCGCATCCCGTTCGCCGTGGCCGGGCCGGGCGTGCGGCCGATGGCCAACGGCACCGACTTCGTCTCGCTCGCCGACCTGTTCCCGACGGTCTGCGACGCCCTCGGCGCCGGCATCCCGCCCGGTGTCCAGGGCCGCAGCCTGTGGCCCATGCTCACCGGGGAGCCCTACCCGGCCGAGGAGTTCGCGAGCGGCTACGGGGAACGCGGGTTCGGCGGGCTGTCGTACACCGTCGACGAGCGCCCCCCGCTGCACTTCCCCTACGAAGGGCGCACCTTCGACGAGCTCAACACCGTCACCCAGTCCGGGACGACGGTGATGCTCCGGCGCGCGCGGTGGAAGCTGCTGCTGGACGAGCGCGGGACCGGCGAGCTCTACGACCTGGACGCCGACCCCGCCGAGCTGGACAACCGCTACGACGACCCCGCGCTCGCCGGGGTCCGCGCCGACCTCACCACCGACCTCGCCCGCTGGATGATCCGCGTCAGGGACGACCTGCCCCAGGCGGTCTACACGCTCAAACGTCCACCACACAACTGGAGCCAGGCGTAACGGGGCTCACGTCCTGGCGCGTCCGCCGGGGAGGACGTCGATCACGCGAACGCGAGACCGGGCGGCATGCACCTGGCCCTGCTCCCACGGTGCCGGACGACCGCCGATCACGGGAGTCCGTCCGGCACCGTGGTGCTGATCAGTAGGCGCCCAGGACGTCCACCACGAACACCAGGGTGCTCTTCGCGGGGATGCCCTGCTGCTCCTGGTCGCCGTAGCCGAGGTCCGGCGGGATGCTCATCACGACCCGGCTGCCGACCGGCACCCCGACCAGTCCCTGCTGCCAGCCCTTGATCACCTGGCCGAGCGGGAACTCGGCCGGCTGGCCGCGATCCCAGCTGGAGTCGAACTTCTTGTCGGTGCCCCAGATCTTGCCCGTGTAGTGGACGGCGAGCGTCTGGTTGGCCTTCACCTTCTCGCCGGTGCCCTTGATGACCGTCTTGACCTCGAGCTTCGCCGGCGGCTTCGCATCGGTCTTCGTGGTCAGCCCGGGAGCCTTCTCACCGCCGGGATTGTCGACCTTGACACCCTTGATGCTGTCGTCGATCTCCTTGCCCTCGGCCGCCTTGAGCGGCGGCGGCTGGGTGCCGACCACGTCGAACACGAACACCTTGGTCGGCTGGGCGGGCGCGGCCTGCTGCTGGGGAGCGGCGTCGTTGGCCAGCACGGCCAGCAGCCGGCCGCCCTTCTTGACCTTGGTGAAGCCCTCCTGCAGGACCTTCGGCAGCTGCTCGTTGACCGGGATGGCCTCGGGCGCCTTGGTGTCGTAGGAGGAGCCCTGCACGGCGTTGCCCTGGCCGTCCCAGTTGTAGACGGTCAGGTTGACGACAACCCGGTCGCCCGCCTTGATGGCGTCGCCGTCGCCGGGATGGATCACCTTGTACGACGACGTGGTGGCGGGCGAGCCGGACGGGAAGGTCACCGTGGGCTTGGCCCCCACGTTGCCCGCGACCCCCACCTTGGCGCCGTCGGCCGGCGCGGCGCTCGACGTGGCGCCGGCGCTGGACGTGGCGCCGGAGTTCGCGCCGTCATCGGAGCCGCACGCGGCGGCGAACAAGAGCAAAGGCACGGCGGCCGAAACGGCCAGAGCGCGGCGCATGAATGTCCCTCGGAAAAGACGTCAGATTCGCGTCACACTACCCGACATTCAGGTAGGGCCGGGGTAAACGCGACACCACGCTCTGGCACGGGTCACATGCCGGCGATGAGCTTGTCGACCCGCTCGTCCACGCTGCGGAACGGGTCCTTGCACAACACCGTGCGCTGCGCCTGATCGTTGAGCTTGAGATGCACCCAGTCGACGGTGAAGTCGCGCCGCTTCTCCTGCGCCTTGCGGATGAACTCGCCGCGCAACCGCGCCCGCGTCGTCTGCGGCGGCACCGACTTGGCCTCGAAGATCTTCAGGTCGGACGCCACCCGCTCCACCGACCCGCGCTTCTGCAGCAGGTAGAACAGGCCGCGCTTGCGGTGCACGTCGTGATAGGCCAGATCGAGCTGCGCCACCCGCGGCGAGGACAGCGGCAGGTCGTACTTCTTCCTGTAGCGCTCGATCAGCTGGTATTTCGTCACCCAGTCGATCTCCCGCGAGACCAGGTCGAGGTTGCCGGTGTCGACCGCGTGCAGCGTGCGCTCCCACAGCTCCAGCACCCGGTGGGCGATGGCGTCGCCGCCGCGGCGGTCGACGAAGTCCTTCGCCTTCGACAGGTATTCCTGCTGGATCTCCAGGCTGGAGGCCTCGCGCCCGTTGGCCAGGCGCACCCGGCGCCGGCCCGTCATGTCGTGGGAGACCTCGCGGATCGCCCTGATCGGGTTTTCCAGCGACAGATCACGCATCACCGTGCCCGACTCGATCATGCGCAGCACCAGGTCGGTGGCGCCGACCTTGAGCAACATCGTGGTCTCGCTCATGTTGGAGTCGCCCACGATGACGTGCAGGCGGCGGAACCGCTCGGCGTCGGCATGCGGCTCGTCGCGGGTGTTGATGATGGGCCTCGACCGGGTGGTGGCGCTGGAGACGCCCTCCCAGATGTGCTCGGCCCGCTGCGAGACGCAGTAGACGGCGCCGCGTGGCGTCTGCAGCACCTTGCCTGCCCCGCACACGATCTGCCGCGTCACCAGGAACGGGATCAGCACGTCGGCCAGCCGCCCGAACTCCCCGTGCCTGCCCACGAGGTAGTTCTCGTGGCAGCCGTAGGAGTTGCCGGCCGAGTCGGTGTTGTTCTTGAACAGATAGATGTCACCGGCGATGCCCTCTTCGCGCAGCCGCTTCTCGGCGTCCACGAGCAGGCCCTCGAGAATGCGCTCGCCCGCCTTGTCATGGGTGACGAGCTCGATGACGTTGTCACACTCAGGTGTTGCGTATTCAGGGTGGCTGCCCACGTCGAGGTAGAGACGTGCGCCGTTGCGGAGGAAGACGTTGCTCGATCGGCCCCAGGACACGACCCGCCGGAACAAGTAGCGCGCGACCTCGTCGGGCGACAGCCTGCGCTGCCCCCTGAACGTGCAGGTCACGCCGTACTCGTTCTCCAGCCCGAAGATGCGACGATCCATCACCTCACACTATGCCCACGGATCGGCATGCGGGAGAGATCTTCGCAGGTGTTTTCCCGCACCCGCCCCGTCGGGTGTCCCGTTGACCGGGCGTTTACGGGCGTTCGTCCCGCACCCGCCCCCTCGGGGCGCGGGTCACACGGCGCGGGTCAAGGGGTGTAGATCTCCTGCACCTTGACGATGCGCCCCTTGTGGACAGTGATCAACGCGGGGTGCGGACGAGCGCCGTGCCGCTTGATGAGCGTGGCCCTGGAGCAGCGCTTCGCGCCGAGCCCCGTCTTCCTGCTGACCGTCATGTCCGACATCGTGGACTTGCACCCATACGCCGACAGGAACACCACGTTCTTCGCGATCGGCGAGGCATACGCGCCGACGCTCCCCTCGCGCGGGCCGACGAACAGCCCTTCGGTGTGGGTGCCCTTCTTCCACTTGATGGGCTCGTACTCGGCCACTCCGCCGCGCACGTGGGTGATCCGGCCGCGCAGAATGCCGTTGTGGCGGGAGTGGATCCCCTTGGTGAAATCGTGCCCCGGGTCGGCCTGGAAGGTCGTGCCGAAGGTCTTGGGCGCTTTGTACTTCGGGTAGGCGGCCGCGTCGGCGGCGCCGCCGGATACCAGCACCACGGCCCCGGCCGCCCCGGCCGCGAGGATGCCGCGCAGGGAAGTGTTCATGGAACCTGAGATCTTCGACGGCCCTCCGAAGTTCACCCCAACCAATGTGAAACAGATCACACTCTTGGAGAACCCCAGGAAGCCACGAACGCCGCGCCGCCGCGTGCGGGTGGAGGGATCGCCCCGCACGACGGTGTGAGACCGTCGGCGCCACGGCGACGTCGCCACCGCCGGGCGGCGGCCGGGACCGCCACGGGCGCCCGGCACGACCGCAGGAAACCACCGGATGCCCGGCTGCGGCTGCGGGGACCGCCCATGGCAGGCCCCCGCGGAAAAGTGTGTCTACAGCGGCGAGGAGCCGTCGTCCACGTCGCCGTCCGGGCCCGTGGGCGGCGGCGTGTCCTTGCCCTCGCCGGCGGGAGGCGTGGGCTGGGAGGCCGGTGGGGTGGTCGTCTGGGCGAGCAGCCGCTCCAGCCGCGCCCCCGTCAGCCGGAGGAACTTGCGGTGCTCGCGGTTGCGGTCGAGCACCGCCACCTCCAGCTGCGCCACCGGCGGCCGCTCGCCGCCCGGCTCGGTGAGCGCCGTCAGCGCCACCTCCAGCGCGTCGGCCAGCGACATCGACTCGCGGTAGCGCTCCTTCAGCCGGGTCGCCACCGCCTCGGCCTGGCCGCCCATCGCCGCGAAACCGTGCTCGTCGAAGACGGACCCGTCGAACGTCAGCCGGTAGATCGCGTCGCCGTCCTTGGTCTCACCCACCTCGGCGACGACGACCTCCACCTCGAGCGATTTGATCGACTCGGTGAAGATGCGGCCCAGGTTGGAGGCGTAGAGGTTGGCCAGGCCGCGTCCGGTCACGTCGGAGCGGTCGTAGGTGTAGCCGTTGATGTCGGCGTAGCGGATGCCGCCGAGGCGCAGCTCCTCGAACTCGTTGTAGCGCCCGACGGCGGCGAACCCGATGCGGTCGTAGATCTCGCTGATCTTGTGCAGCGCCCGCGACGGGTTGGGCGCCACGAACAGGATGCCGTCGACGTACTGGAGCACGACGACGGACCGGCCCCGCGCGATGCCCTTGCGCGCGTAGTCGGCCTTGTCCCGCATGATCTGCTCAGGGGACGCATATCCAAAAGGCATGGACACGTGCGGTGGTCCTTTCTAGCGCAGCGGGGCGATGGGGCCGTCGGGCGAGATCAGGCGGGCTTCGAGCATCTGCTCCACGTAGGAGGAGACCTGCTCGTCGGTCAGCCGGCGGAAACCGTCGGCGTCGATCACCGCGACGACCGGCCAGATCTTCCTGCTCACGTCGGGCCCGCCGGTGGCCGAGTCGTCGTCGGCCGCGTCGTAGAGGGCCTGGATGAGGGTCATCACCATGTCGTCGGAGGAGGCGCCGTCGCGGTAGAGCTTCTTCAGCGACCCGCGGGCGAAGATCGAACCGGACCCGATCGCGTCGAACCGCTCCCGCTCGTAGGGGCCGCCCGCGACGTCGTAGCTGAAGATGCGACCTTCGTCCTTGTCGGGGTCGTAGGCGGCGAACAGCGGCACCACCACCAGCCCCTGCATCGCCATGGCGAGGTTGCCCCTGATCATGGTCGCCAGCCGGTTGGCCTTGCCGGCCACCGACATCGTGCGGCCCTCGAGCTTCTCGTAGTGCTCCAGCTCGACGCGGTAGAGGCGGGCGAACTCGAGGCCCGTGCTGGCCGTGCCGGCGATGCCCATGCACGAGTAGTCGTCGGCGCGGAACACCTTCTCCACGTCGCGCTGGGAGATGATGTTGCCCGACGTCGCCCGCCGGTCGCCGGCCATGATCACTCCGCCGGCGAAGGTGGCGGCCACGATCGTGGTCGCGTGCGGGACCTGATCGCCGATCGGGGTGGCCAGAACCTCATCCCGCTGTGGCAGCAACTCGGGCGCATATGAACTGACAAACTCCGAGAACGACGAATTTCCCGTGTTCCGGAAAAGATGGTTCACCAAGCCGACGGGCAGATCCCTGTGCGATGCCACGCGACTCCCTCCAAACGTCAGTGTTCCTAGGGCGACCCTACTCATGTTGGGTTGCTGTCTGCACTTCCCACGATCAGCTCACGGCGAACCATTGTGCGCGGGCTTCACCGGCGCACCCCTTGAAACCCCGAACCAGACACCACGCCCGTGGACAGCGCTCCCCCGTGCTGGGCCCGTCACGAACCCACCGGCCATACTGGACACCATGGCCACCAGGTCCACCCGGGACTGGATCCTGCACGTCGACCTCGATCAGTTCGTCGCCGCGGTCGAGCTGCTCCGCCATCCCGAGCTCCGCGGCAGGCCCGTGGTCGTGGGCGGCACAGGCGATCCCACGCGCCCCCGCACCGTGGCCGCCACCGCGACCTACGAAGCCCGCGCCCACGGCATCCGTTCCGGCATGCCGCTGCGCACGGCGTACAAACGATGCCCGGAAGCGATCTTCCTGCCCAGCGACCCGCCCGCCTACGAGGCCGCCTCGCGAGAGGTCATGGCCGTCCTCCGGGAGTTCCCCGTGCGCGTGGAGATCTGGGGCTGGGACGAGGCCTTCGTCGGCGCCACCACCGACGACCCCGAAGCACTCGCCGCCGGCCTCCAGCAGGCCGTACGCGCCCGCACCCGGCTGACCTGCTCCGTCGGCATCGGCGACAACAAACACCAGGCC
Source organism: Nonomuraea sp. NPDC049378 (assembly GCF_055586745.1). NCBI lineage: Bacteria > Bacillati > Actinomycetota > Actinomycetes > Streptosporangiales > Streptosporangiaceae > Nonomuraea > Nonomuraea sp. NPDC049378. The sequence goes on along the minus strand of NZ_JBVJHP010000019.1, from coordinate 148,249 downwards.
AAGCTCGCCTCGGCCTTCGCCAAGCCGGCGGGCGTGCACCGGCTCACCGGCGACAACTGGGCCGAGACCATGAACCACCGCTCCACCGACGCGCTCTGGGGCATCGGCGCCAAGACCGCCAGGAAGCTCGCCGCCCACGGCCTGCACACCGTCGCCCAGCTCGCCGCCGCCGACCCCGCCGATCTCGCCCGCCGTTTCGGGCCGACCAACGGCCCGTGGTATCGCTATCTCGCCCTCGGCAAGGGCGAGGCCGAGGTCGTCACCACACCCTGGATCGCCCGAGGCCACAGCCGCGAAACGACCTTCGAACACGATCTCACCGACAGGGGCGGCATCGCCCACCACGTCACGGCACTCGCCGGGCGCGTGGCCCAGGACACCATCGACGCCGGCCGCCAGGCGACCCGCGTCACCGTCAAGGTGCGCTACACGCCCTTCCTCACCCGCACCCGCCAGGCCAAGCTCCCCGCCGCCACGGCCGACCCGGGGGCCATCACCCGGACGGCCCTCACCGTCCTCGGCCGCTTCGATCTCGACCGCCCCGTCCGCCTCCTCGGCGTCGCGGTCGACTATGCCATGCCCGACCACACGCCCGACCACACGCCCGACCATGCCGTACCCGACGACCAACCCACCCTCGACCACCTGGACTAGAGAACAGCCTGGAACCCGGCCCTTCGCCGGTTCCCCATGCCCCGCAGAAAAAAGCGCGCTGAGCCCGCCCTCGTGGGCGAGCATGCGCGCGACGTCGTCCTGGTGGTGCCGTAACGGCAGGCGAACGGATGGTTCCGGAGGAGGATCCCGCCGACGCACGCTCGCCCATCGGGCCTGCGCCAGATGGGCCCGGACCGGGTGACGGCCGTGGCCTCACCGCGGTCCGGGCAGGTCAGTCGGCCCGGCGTTCCCACCCGAATCATCCCTTTAGTTGATGTTTGCCCTACTCTCCGCCCTTTTGGACATAGCTGCGCACGAACTCCTCTGCGTTCTCTTCGAGAACTTCGTCTATCTCATCCAGAATCGAGTCGACATCGTCCGTGAGCTTCTCCTGCCGCTCCTGAACGTCCGGCGCCGCCGAGGCCTCGGTCTCCTCGACTTCGGACTCGCGCCGACCGGTCTGCTTCTGGCCGCCGGTGTCCTTGGTTGCCATGTCCTACCTCCGTCTGGGGGACTGCCTCTCCTGCATATCTTCCCCGAACCGGGCGACATTTCGCGCCCATCGCCCAGCGATCTTGCGGGGTTGACCAGATAGTAGAGCTATCCAATAATGGGACCCCTGTACGCACAGGAGGTTGCGATGTCCCCTTCGTCCCTGAGCACTGCCGGTGTGCTCCTCATCACAGTTCCCCTGGTCGCCTTCGGCGGTGTCTCGTTGTTGTCGTTCCTGATGCGGAACGTTCCAGGATACCTCGACAATCCGGTGCGCCGCGGCCTGTGGCGGGCGGGTCACGCCCACGCGGGCGTGCTGGTGCTCTTCGCCCTGGTGGCGATGGTGTACGTGGATCAGGCGAGCCTGCCGGAAGGCGCCAAGGCCGTGGTGCGCACGCTGATCGTGGCCGCGCCGATCCTGATGCCGCTGGGGTTCTTCCTGTCGGTGGCGCGCCCGAGCGACACCAAGCCGAGCAGGCTGATCTGGCTCACCGTGGCGGGCGGCGTGAGCCTGGCGGCGGGCACGCTGACGCTCGGCGTGAGCCTGTTGTGAGGCGGGACCGCGCGCGGCCTGTGGTCGGCCGCCGCCGTGGACGCGGCCACCAGCGGGTGGTCAGTCGCCGCCGGTGAGCGCGGCCACCAGGTCGGCGGCGGTGCGGCAGCGATCGAAGAGCTCTCCGACATGGGCCTTGGTGCCGCGCAGCGGCTCAAGGGTCGGCACGCGCTGCAGTGACTCCCTGCCGGGGATGTCGAAGATGACGGAGTCCCAGGAGGCCGCGGCGACGGCCTCGCTGTACTGGCTCAGGCAACGGCCGCGGAAGTAGGCGCGGGTGTCGGTGGGCGGGTGTTCGACGGCACGCTGGACCTCTTCCTCGCTGACCAGGCGCTGCATGCGTCCGCGGGCGACGAGGCGGTTGTAGAGGCCCCGGTCGGGGCGGATGTCGGAATATTGCAGGTCGACGAGCTGGAGCCGGGGGTGCGACCAGGCCAGGCCGTCACGGCTGCGATAGCCCTCGAGGAGTTCGAGCTTGGCGACCCAGTCGAGCTCGCGGGCGAGCTGCATCGGATCTTCCGCGAGGCGGGTGAGCACGGACTCCCAGCGGTCGAGGATGTCCTTGTTCATCTCGTCGTGGGCGGTGCCGCGTTCCTCGACGTATTTGCGGGCCTGCTCGAGATATTCCATCTGGAGCTGGATGGCGGTGAGCTTGCGCCCGTCGCGCATGGGGATCTCGTAGCGGCAGGCGGGGTCGTGGGACACGGCCCGCAGCGCCTGCACGGGGTTGTCGACGGCGAGGTCACGGGTGAGGAAGCCGTCCTCGATCATGGCGAGGACGAGTGCGGTGGACCCGAGCTTGAGATAGGTCGAGATCTCCGACATGTTGGCGTCGCCGATGATGACGTGCAGCCTGCGGTATTTCTCGGGGTCGGCGTGCGGTTCGTCACGGGTGTTGATGATGGGCCGCTTGAGCGTGGTCTCGAGCCCGACCTCGACCTCGAAGAAGTCGGCCCGCTGGCTGATCTGGAACCCTTCGCCGCGGGAGTCCTGGCCGATGCCGACCTTGCCGGCGCCGACGACGACCTGACGAGAGACGAAGAAAGGAGTGAGGTGCCGGACGATGTCGGCGAAGGGGGTGGCGCGCCGCATCAGGTAGTTCTCGTGGCAACCGTAGGAGGCGCCTTTGGCGTCGGTGTTGTTCTTGTAGAGCTGGATGGGGGCGTTGGAGGGGATGGCAGAGGCTCGGGTTGCCGCGTCGTACATGACTCGCTCGCCCGCTTTGTCCCAGATGACGGCGGCCCGAGGGTTGGTGCACTCGGGCGCGCTGTACTCGGGGTGGGCGTGGTCGACGTAGAGCCGGGCGCCGTTGGTGAGGATGACGTTGGCGAGGCCGAGGTCCTCGTCGGTGAGCTGGGTGGGGTCGGCCACCTCCCGGGCAAGGTCGAACCCGCGCGCGTCGCGCAGCGGGTTCTCCTCCTCGAAATCCCACCGTGCCCTGCGCGCGCGGGCCGCCGAGGCGGCCAGGTAGGCGTTCACGACCTGCGAGGAGGTCACCATCGCGTTGGCGCCTGGCTGACCAGGTACGGAGATGCCGTACTCGGTCTCAATGCCCATCACCCGACGCACCGTCATGCAACACCCTCTGTTCGTCCGGGTCTGTCTATCCGCCGTTTATATGCCCGAGCCTATGCCCTTCACAGTGCCCCAAGGCCACAAGGTTATGGCACCGACGTCTTTTCAACCTGTACGGCAGGAGCTGACGTGCTTTGCGGTGCCCTGCGCGGCTTGAGAAGTCGCTGGATAGGACGTTCCGCAAAGGCATGGACAAGATAGGACAGCAGAATCGCGACCAGCGTCGCGGTGACGGCGACCGCCCAAGGGGGCAGGTCCTCGACGAGCACGGGGATGAGGGCCACCGCGACCACGCCATGGAACAGGTAAAGCGGGTACGTGACCCCACCGAGCGCGGTGAGCGTCCTCGACGACTTCAGCCTGAGCAGGCCGAGGGCGACCAGGGCCATCACGGTGAAGATCAGGGTGATGGTGATGATGACGCTGACGTCGGTGACGGGCATGTTCTTGAAGCCCGCGGCCTCGACCCGGCTGTGCACACGGCCGAGCGCGGCGTTGATCGACAGGCCGTACCCGCCGGCCACGTACAACCAGGGCAGCCAGGCGCTGCCGTGCTTGTGGATGAGGTACAGGGACATGCCGGCCACGAAATAGGGGGCGTACCGCGGCATGACGATCTCGTCGAGCAGGTCGTTGCCGAGCAGTTCCGCGCCGAGCGCGGCGACCAGCCAGACGCCCGCGAAGACCAGCACGCGCCGGTACGTCACGCCGATGATCACAAGGACGGCCATCAGCAGGTAGAAGCGGAGCTCCGCCCAGAGCGACCAGTAGACGCCGCTGGCGTCGGTGACCTTGAACAGCCGCTGGAGCATGGTGGCGTTCACCAGGTATTCGCCTGGTGAAAGTTTTGGGTTGAGCGCCTTGGCGCCGGTGATCGCGTAGAGGGCGGCGACCGCGCCGAGGCTGAGCCAGTACGCGGGATAGAGACGCACGAACCGGGACCGGGCGAAGCCGCCGAGCCCTCGGCCCCAGACGGTCATCAGGATGACGAACCCGCTGATGATGAAGAACAGCTCCACGCCGAGGATGCCTAACCCCGCGATGGGCGCCAGCGCCGGGAACAGCTCGGCGGGCCTGTCCCCCCAGACGGAGGCGTACGCGACCAGATAGTGGAAGGCGACGACGGCGAGGGCGGCGATGAATCGCAGGAGGTCGAGCTCGGCCAACCGGCCGTCCCCCCGGACATGCTTCGGCCGGTTGGGTGAATGCACGCCCCTTTGACGTAGATGTCGATCATTTTGGTTCCACCGGTCCCTCTGTTCCCACGAGCAACACGCGTGAGCGCTCGTCGACGCCGAGCGCACGCCGGGAGTCGCCGCTCAGTTCGAGCAGCCCGGCGGCTCCGGCGGCTCCGCACGGCGACAGGGCCACGCCGTGCCCGGACAGGAGCCGGACCGCGGCGTCCGCCTCCTCGTCGGTGATCGTCATGTAGAGGTCGGCGAGGTGGGACAGGAGATGATGGGCGATAAGGGAGGGTTCGAGGCAGTCGAGCCGGCCGAGCGTGGTATGTCCGCCTCTGATCCGGACGGACGTGCCGGCGCGGGCGCTTTCGAGCAGGCAGGGCGCGCCCTCGGGCTCGACGACGATCACTTTGGGCTGCTCGCCCCAGCGGTCCCGTACGTATCCGGCCGCCGCCGCGGCCAGCCCGCCTACCCCGGCCTGCACGAACACGTGCGTGGGCGCGCCGGGGCCCTCGTCCGGGCCGTCTCCGGCGGGCTCAGCCGCGGAAGAGAGCTCGCCGAGGCCGGACAGTTCGTCGAACAGGACCGTGTAGCCGCGCATGACGTCGAGCGGGACGGCGGTGTAGCCCTCCCACGAACTGTCGGAGACCAGCCGCCACCCCTGCTCCTCGGCCGTGCGGAGCGCCGCGGCCATGCTGTCGTCGTAATGCCGGCCGCTGCGCCGCACCTCCGCGCCGAGGGCGCGCAGCCGCCGCTCGAACGCCTGGGGCACGTCCTCGCTCAGGTAGACCACGCACGGCACGCCTGCCTCCGCGGCTCCTGCGGCGACGGAGATGCCGTGGTTGCCGGCGCTGGCGCACACGAAGGGCGGGCCTCCTGGCTCGCGTTCGGCCATCAGGCGCACGGCGTAGGCGCCGCCGAGCGCCTTGAAGCTGCCCAGACCCATGCGCAGGCTCTCGTCCTTGATGTGCACGGCGTACGTACCCGCGAACCCGCGCAGGGTGTGGACGGGCGTGGGCCGGTAGCCGCGGTGCCCGGCGAAGCGGGCGCGGGCCTGGCGGGCGTGCTCGACTCCGATGAGCTCGCGGTCCTGCGCGGTGTACGGGCCGCGACCGGGGTTCAGGTACTCCATGATCGCCATGCTAGGCGCGGCCGGTGCCTTCCCCGGCGGGCGACCCGCCACCGATGCGGCCGGCGACCGGGTCCGCAGACGCGGGAGGGCCGCGCGGTCTCCCGCGCGGCCCTCCCGATCAAGGGGTGTTACAGGTACTGGCCGGTGTTGGCGACGGTGTCGATGGACCGGCCGGCTTCGGTGCCCTGCTTGCCGGAGACGAGCGTGCGGATGTAGACGATCCGCTCGCCCTTCTTGCCGGAGATGCGGGCCCAGTCGTCGGGGTTGGTGGTGTTGGGCAGGTCTTCGTTCTCGGAGAACTCGTCCACGCAGGCCGTGAGCAGGTGCTGCACCCGCAGGCCCTTCTGGCCGGATTCGAGGAACTGCTTGATGGCCATCTTCTTGCCCCGGTCGACGATGTTCTGGATCATCGCGCCGGAGTTGAAGTCCTTGAAGTAGAGGACCTCCTTGTCGCCGTTGGCGTAGGTCACCTCGAGGAAGCGGTTCTCCTCGCTCTCGGTGTACATGCGCTCGACGACGCTCTGGATCATGCCCTGGATGGTGGCCTCACGGGAGCCGGAGTGCTCCGTCAGGTCGTCGGGATGCAGAGGCAGGTCAGAGATGAGGTATTTCGAGAAGATGTCCTTGGCCGCCTCGGCGTCCGGCCGCTCGATCTTGATCTTGACGTCCAGGCGGCCGGGCCGCAGGATCGCCGGGTCGATCATGTCCTCGCGGTTGGAGGCGCCGATGACGATGACGTTCTCGAGCCCCTCGACGCCGTCGATCTCCGACAGCAGCTGAGGGACGATGGTGTTCTCGACGTCGGAGGACACGCCCGAGCCTCGGGTGCGGAAGATCGAGTCCATCTCGTCGAAGAACACGATCACCGGGGTGCCCTCTGAGGCCTTCTCGCGGGCTCGCTGGAAGACGAGGCGGATGTGCCGCTCGGTCTCACCGACGTACTTGTTGAGCAGCTCCGGGCCCTTGATGTTGAGAAAGAAGCTCTTGCCGGACTGGCCGGTCTTCTCCGCGACCTGCTTGGCCAGGGAGTTGGCGACGGCCTTGGCGATGAGCGTCTTGCCGCAACCGGGCGGGCCGTACAGCAGCACGCCCTTCGGGGGACGGAGTTTGTGCTCGCGGAACAGGTCGGCGTGCAGGTAGGGCAGCTCGATCGCGTCCCTGATCTGCTCGATCTGCCGCATGAGACCGCCGATCTCCTCGTAGGAGATGTCGGGGACCTCTTCGAGCACGAGCTCTTCGACTTCGGACTTGGGTATGCGCTCGTAGACGTAGCCGGAGCGAGGTTCGAGCAGGAGCGAGTCGCCCGCCCTGATGGGCTGGCCGACCAGCGACTCGGCCAGTCGCACGACGCGCTCTTCGTCGGCGTGCGAGATGACCAGGGCCCGCTTTCCCTCGTCGAGCAGTTCTTTGAGCATCACGATCTCGCCGACCTCTTCGTAGCCGAGGGCTTCGACCACGTTGAGCGCCTCGTTGAGCATGACCTCCTGGCCACGCCGCAGCGAAGCGACGTCGACGGCGGGGCTGACGTTCACCCGGAGCTTGCGACCTCCGGTGAACACCTCGATCGTGCCGTCTTCTCGGGCCTCCAGGAAGGTGCCGAAGCCGGATGGCGGCTGCGCCAGCCGGTCGACCTCCTCCTTGAGGGCGACGATCTGGTCCCTGGCCTCCTTGAGTGTGGCCACCAGGCGTTCGTTCTGGCCGGTCACGGCCGCCAGATTGGCCTGTGCCTCATGGAGACGCTCTTCGAGGACTCTGGCCTGACGGGGTGACTCGGCCAGCTTCCGCCTCAGCGCGGTGATCTCCTCCTGGAGGAAGGAGACCTGTGTTGAAAGATCAGCGACCTCCCGTTCGCGCTGCGCGGCTCGAGCCTCAGCATCATCGCGAGCTGCCACGCCCCGTCACCTCCTTCCCAGTCGAGGGCGACTACTAAGGACCTTACCTATCTCGGGCCCCTCCGTAACCTGGCCGGGCAGTGTTCGTCGTGTGACAATCAGTATTCGGCGATTAATCCCCAATAGTGCGTTTAATACTCCCAGCATATGAACACGGTCATCTGTTCCCGTGTCACGCACCAACGCACCCTCGTGGCCAAATTGTCATAGTTCTTCGGTCGTCCCCTTCGGTCGTCGACGGCGCGGCGGCGGAGTCACGCCGTCGGCCATGCGGCGGGCGGTGACGAGGAACCCGGTGTGGCCGATCATCCGATGATCCGGTCTCACCGCGAGTCCTTCGACGTGCCAGTCGCGAACCAGGGTCTCCCACGCATGCGGCTCCGTGAAACACCCATGATCGCGAATGACCTCGACCGTCTTGGACAGCTGGGTCGTCGTGGCCACGTAACAGCAGATCACACCCCCAGGCGTCAGCGCCTTGGCGACCGCGTCGACGCACTCCCAGGGAGCGAGCATGTCGAGGATGACGCGGTCGACGTCGACCTCGTCGATCGACGACACCAGGTCGCCGGTGACCAGGCGCCAGTTGCCCTCCATGGGACCGCCGTAGAACTTCTCCACGTTCTTGCGCGCCACGTCGGCGAACTCCTGGCGCCGCTCGTAGGACGTGACGTGCCCCTCCGGGCCGACCGCGCGCAGCAGGAAGCAGGTCAGCGCGCCGGAGCCGACACCCGCCTCGATGACCCGGGCGCCGGGGAAGATGTCGGCCATGCCGACGATCATGGAGGCGTCTTTCGGGTAGATGACGGCCGCGCCACGCGGCATGGCCAGCGTGTAGTCCTGCAGCAGGTGGCGGAAGGCGAGGTAGGCGGTGCCGCCCGAGGAACGCACGACGGAACCTTCAGGCTGCCCGATCAGATCACTGTGCGGGATGGCGCCCTTGTGGGTGTGGAAGACGCCGTCCTCCTTGAGCGTGATCGTGTGGCGCTTGTTCTTGGGGTCGGTGAGCTGCACCTGATCCCCCGCCTGGAAAGGCCCATGCCTGCGGAAACCCATGGCGGCAAGGTTATAGGGCTTTCGAGCGGGTCAGGACGCACGATAAGTATGGATGATGCTCCCGCACGACGTGATCTCCACCGGCTCCCTCATCCTGCGGCCACCCGTGGAGTCCGACGCCGAAGCGATCGTCACGACCTGCGACGACCCGGTGTCAGCCAGATTCCTGCCGCTCCTGCCGTCGCCGTACGGGGCCGGCGACGCGCTCGACTACCTCGGCAGGTCCGCGGACAGGTGGCGGGACGGCGGGGCGGAGTTCTCGATCACCGAGAACGGCCGCTACGCCGGCTCCATCGGCGTCGGGCCGCCGGACCGCTGGGGCGTGACCGAGATCGGCTACCTGGTGGCCCCGTGGGCCCGGGGCAAGAACGTCGCGGCCACGGCGGCCAGGGCGGTCACCGACTGGCTCTTCGACCACGGGGTGCGCCGGGTCGAGCTGCAGGCCGAGGTGGAGAACGTGGCGAGCCTGCGCGTGGCGTACAAAGCGGGTTTCCGCGAGGAGGGGCGCAGGCGGGACGCCAAGCAGGTGCGCGACGGCCGGTACGCCGATGTCGTCACGTTCGGCCGGCTGGCTGGCGACGCCGTGGCTGTGGCGGAGCCGTACCTTCCGTTCTTCGAGGGCGGGGAGCTGACCGACGGAGTCGTGGCGCTGGAGCCGCTGGCCGCCGAGGACGCCAAGGACTTCCACCGGATGATGGCCGAGCCGAGCGTGGCGGTCTACTCCGTGGGGCCGCCGGCCACGCTGGAGGACAACGAGCGGCGCTGCCGCTACACCGGCTACTGGTGGGCGTCGGGGCAGCGCGTCGAGCTGGCGGTCAGGGACGCGGCCTCGCGGGCGTTCGCGGGGCACCTGCAGCTGACGCAGGTGGTCCCGGCGCTCGGGCAGGCGATGATCGGCTACTCGCTGGTGCCGCCGCACCGGGGCAAGGGGCTCATGACGCGGGCGGTGCGGCTGCTGGTCGACTGGGCGTTCGCCGGCACGCCCCTGCACCGGATCGTGGCGGGCACCGAGGCGGGCAACACGGCCTCGCAGGCGGTGCTGGAGCGGGCGGGGTTCAGCCGGGAGGGCGTGCACCGTGAGCTGTTCCCGCAGCCGGACGGCACCTGGGCCGACGACGTGGCGTGGGCGCGCCTGCGGCAGGACGAGCCCGCGGGCCGGAAATCCTGATTTCCTGTTGAGGTCTGGTCAAGGGCGCCGTCCAGGACGATAGTCGGGGCACCCGCACGTAAGGTCGCGCGATCGGGGTACGCGATCTCACCCTCTCCCCCCGAGGGGCGCCGCGATGCCATACGACCGTGCCGACGTCGCCATGCGCGAGCTCATCGCCGTGTTCTCCTGCCTGGAGGCGGTGAACCTGATCGACCGGCTCGCACGTACCGCCGCGGCCGTCGCGGGCACCGGGAACGCCGGATTCGTCCGGGTGGACGTGCTGCGCCGGCACGCGTGCTCGATCCACGTGCACACGCCGCCAGGCGATCCGCTGAGCGTGCGGCGGTGGCTGGCGGAGTCGGGGGTGATGAAGGAGCTCGTGGCGTCGCAGGCGACGGTACGGCTGGCGCGCGACGTGTCGGTGGGCGAGCCGGGTTTCCTGTCCATGCCCGTGCCGATGGCGACGCGGGACTCCACGCACCTGTGGGTGGCGGGGCGCGGGTTCAGCGACGGTGACGAGCACCTGGTGAGCCGGTTCGCCGCGGCGGCGGGGCGGGCGCTGGAGGCCGCCGGGGGCCTGGAGGCCGCGGTGCGCATGTTGCGCGGAGTGCGGTCCTTCCGTCCCGTCTAGCGAGGGGTGGGCCCGCTTTCGCGCGGTCGGAATCCGGGGTTGCGGACGACCTGTAGCGGGCCCGAATGAGGCGGGAAAACCTGCCCCGGCGGGTTCTCCGGCCCGTCACTCATGAAGATCCTTCGCCTATTTCGCGGCTCTTATCCAGACTGACGATTTCTCGGGATATGGCTCTCTGAATTGTGTGCTCCGCGGCCGGGATCCCCGGCGTGGCCGCCGATCCCGTCGTCCGCACCCCGGATTCCGCCCGTTCGGGGCAAGCCACACGTGGTGTCGTTTCGCGCCGAAGGCCGCCCTCCGGATGGCGTACGGCCCTTGTGCGAGAACGCTCGCGCCCCGGCGAGGGCGCGAGCGTCAGGCGGCGCGGTGTCAGCCCCTGTGGGCCTCGAAGCGGAGCGTGCGGGACACGCCCACCCGGACGGTCGTGCCCGGGGCGATGGTGACCGGCTCGTTGGGCGGGATGTCGTAGAAGTTGGGGTCGCCGGGCGGCTGGATCTGCGTGCCGTTGACCGAACCGAGATCCACCAGGTTGACGTCCCAGCCGTCCAGCGCCACGCGCAGGTGGCGGCGCGAGACCGAGCCGTCGGGGCTGGTCACCTTGGCCGGCCTCGCGCTGCCGCCGGCCACCTCGGGCGCGCGCTCAGGGTCACGGCCGAGGAGGTAGTCGGCCTCCAGGGGCAGCGCCGTGCCGTCGTCGAGGACGAGGACCCCGAGCGGGGGACGCGGCCCTTTGTAGGGGACGAGGGTGCGCTGGACCAGGGCGATGCCGCAGACGGCGCAGTAGGGCACGCGGGGGTCGTTGAAGTGGTCGTTCTTGCAGTCGACCCCGTAGACCAGCGGCCGGTCGCCGTGGTCGGCCTGCTGATCCTGCTGCTGGGGCGGGCCGGGCTGGTCGTAGTGCTCCTGCGGGCCGGGCCCGGCCGGACCGGGCTGGTCATAGTGGTCGGGCGGCCCCATGTGCTGCTGGGCCTGCTGCTCGCCGTTGCCCGAGTGCGCGGGCTCGTCGAAGGAGGGGAACTGCTGCTGCGGCTCGGGCAGGGGCGGCGGCTGCTCCTGCGGCGGGCCGTAGGGTGACTGCTGCTCGTGGGGCGGGCCGTAGGGGGGCTGGTCCTGCGGCGGGCCGTAAGGGGGATGTTGCTCCGGGGGCGGCCCGTAAGGGGGCTGGTCCTGCGGCGGGCCGTAGGAGGGCTGGTCAGGGGGCGTCAGGTAGGACGGCTGCTCGACCGGCTGCGGACCCGAGTGGGGGCCCGGCTGCGGGCCGGAGGCGGCCGGCGGCTGGTCGGCCAGCGGGTAGGGAGGGCGCTCGACGGGCTGCTGCGGGGGCGGCTGGATGAGGTCGGGCTCGACGTGGAGGCCGGTGGCGGGCATCTCGCTGGTGAGCGGCCTGGACACGGCGGGTGCCGAGGGCTGCTCGGAGAAGTCGCCCACCAGACCGCCGCCGTGCACGACGCCGCCGTCGAACCGGACCGCGGGGTGCGGGCTGCCGGCGCCGGGCAGGCTCAGCTCGACGCGCTCGACGGTGCCGGTGACGAGCCGGTCGGCCCACGTCAGGGAGTCGCTCCCGGCCAGCCGCGTCTCGCCTGCCGGGGTGGCGATGGTGGCCGCCGCGGAGCCGCTGACCAGGACCGCCACGCCGTCGCCGACGGAGCCCGCCACCGCGCAGGTGGCCGGGTCGCCGGCCATGTTGGCCGCGAGCACCTGGGCGGCGCGCCGGGCCAGCGCCCGGCCGTCCCCGCCGGACGACGCCGTCGCGCGCAGCGCCTCGAGCAGGTCGTCGGCCGCGGACTCGCCGGCGTCGCACACGAGCAGCAGCCCGCCCTCGTAGGCGACCAGCCCATTTCCAGGAAGCGGACGCACCACTCCGAAGCCTTGGCCGGTCATGAGTCCTCCCTCATGCCGACCGTGCTGCGCTCATTGGTGCCCTCGCTGCGCTCGGTCACTCAACTCTCCTCCCCGGAAGCCGGCGGTGTTACGGCACCCGCACTGCCGTGCTGGTCACCAGCCATACGTACCCCGACGACGAGGCCACGTCGCGGCCACCTCGTCTCGATTCGGTGAACCGGTCGACCGCGGCAAACCCCTCAACTGTGCAAGTCTGGCCAACCAGCACACTATCGGCCAGTCGTCACATCGCAGAAATCGCCAGAGTCGGCTCCGGCCCACCCCGAAACTGCTGGACACGACCCTAGCCGGGGGCTGCCGCTTAAACGAGTGGGACAAATCAGACGCCGGAGAAGACCCGGTTCACGTCGGCCGTGGCCAGCACGCCGTAGATCTCGCCGCCGTGCTCCACGAGCAGATATTCGCTGCCCGGCGCCTCGCGCATGGCGTCGATGAGGGGCTCACCCTCCAGGTCGGCGGCCAGCACCATGTCGGGCTCGAGCGACTTGGCGAGGGAGGCGACGTTCACCCAGGGGCGGCGGTGCTCGGGCGTGGCCTGGACGGCGGCCTCGCTGACGATGGCGACGGGTTTGCCGTCGTGGTCGACCACGACGATGGCCCCCGCCCGGCGTTCGCCCGCCTGCCGCAGCGCCTCGGCCAGCGGCGTCTCGGCGACCACGGGAACGGCCCTTCGCGCGAGGGTGCGGGCGTTGACCTGCGGGATCCTGGCCCGGATCTTGGCCACGCGCAGCGACTGGCTGGCGCCGAGCCAGATGAACATGGCCAGCACGATCGGCCACAGCAGGTCGGTGAGATCGAGCTCGCGCCCGTCGGACAGCGCCGTCGCGACCGGCACGACGACGAGGAGCACGGCCAGCACCCGGCCGCCCCACGCGGCGACGATGGTGCCGGAGCCGGGGTTCTTGGTGAGCTTCCAGACGCCGGCGCGCAACATCCTGCCGCCGTCGAGGGGCAGCCCGGGCAGCAGGTTGAACACGCCGACGATGAGGTTGGCCACCCACAGCTGCCAGACGAGCGCCTCGGGGATGCCGCCGTCGTTGATCACGTAGATGTCGGCGGCCAGCCCGAGCCCGCCCAGGCCGAGCGAGAGCGCGGGGCCCGCGGCGGCCACCAGGAACTCCTTGCCCGGCGTCGGCGGCTCCTTCTCGATCTCCGACACGCCGCCGAGGAAGTAGAGGGTGATCCGCCGCACCGGCAGGCCGTAGGCCTTGGCCAGCACGCTGTGCGCGAGCTCGTGCAGCAGCACCGAGACGTACAGCAGCACCGCGAACACGAACGCGACGGCGTACGCGGCCGTGCTGTTCAGCTCGGGCAGCATGATCTGCATTCTCGGCCCGACGAGCATGGTGATGAAGGCCGCCACGATGAACCATGTCCACGAGACGTAAACCGGAATGCCGAACGGCTTTCCCATCCGAAGGCCGGAGAACTCCTGTCGCGGGCTCTGCTCGCTCACCGCACTCCTTGACATCCTCGCCGCCGGGGCATCCGTCGCCGCGCCCGGCCGGAGGGCCGGGCGACGGTCCGTGTCGCGGATTTCCCGTCGGCACGTGCTGTTGCTGCCTTGATGCTACGCGCCGGATCAGGTGATCCTCGTTCCGCGGGCGTTATTCTGTCGGGCTCTTGACCTAGAGTGCGGTGCATGACCTTGACCGAGCCGGCGATCATCGGAGCTCTCTCCCCGTCCCGGGCGGGCGATTTCATGACATGTCCGCTGCTCTACCGTTTCCGGGTAATCGACCAGCTGCCCGAGAAGCCGTCGCAGGCGGCGGTGCGGGGCACGGTGGTGCACGCCGTCCTCGAGCGCCTCTACGACCTGCCGGCGCCGCGGCGTTCGGTGAGCGCGGCGCTTGAGCTGCTGGAGCCGCAGTGGCGGCGGCTGCTCGACGACGACCCGCAATACGGCGAGATGTTCGCCGACGAGGCCGAGCAGGGCGAGTGGCTGGCGCAGGCGCGCGGCATGCTGGAGCGCTATTTCACGCTGGAGGATCCGACGCGGCTGGAGCCCGCCGAGCGGGAGCTCTACGTCGAGGCGGTGCTCGACGGCGGGCTCATGCTGCGGGGCTACGTCGACCGGCTCGACGTGGCGCCCACCGGCGAGGTCAGGGTGGTCGACTACAAGACGGGCAGCGCGCCGGGGCCCGATTTCGAGGCCAAGGCGTTATTTCAGATGAAGTTCTACGCCCTGGTGCTGTGGCGGCTGCGCGGGCAGGTGCCGCGGCTGCTGCAGCTGGTCTACCTGGGGGGCAAGGGCGAGGTGCTGCGCTACGCGCCCGACGAGGCCGACCTGCTGGCCACCGAGCGCAAGGTCATGGCGTTGTGGGCGGCCATCGAGCGGTCCCTGCAGTCCGGCGAGTGGCGGGCGCGCAGGAGCCGGTTGTGCGACTGGTGCGACCACCAGGCGCTGTGCCCGGAGTTCGGCGGCACCCCGCCGCCGGTTCCCGACCGCAAGCCCGGCGACACGGTCCGCAGCAGCCGCCGATCGGCCACGGACGAGCTCTGAGCGCGCGGGCCCACGACACCGCCGATCGGCCACCGGGGAGCTCTGAGCGCGCGTCCTGGGGCGCGGCGTGGCCGGGGTGTGCGCGCTAATCCTCCCGAGGGAGGAGGTTGCGTGCTCTGGCCTGGGCCTACAGTGAAGCGGTGCGGATAGACCGAACCAGGTTCCACGACACGGTGCTCGCCGGAGTGGTGGCCGCGGCCTCGGTGGCGCTGTTCGTTCTCTACGACCCTGGACGGCTGCCGTCCGGGGGCCTGGCGGTCGACGGCATGCGCGAGCCCGATCCGTTCGGTGTGCTGCTGGTGCTGCTGGCGTGCGCCCCCGTGACCGTGCGCAGGCGGTGGCCGCTGGCGGCGTTGTGCGTCGGGCTGGTGCCGGAGACGCTGCTGACCGCGTTCGGCTACAGCACCGGCGTGCCGGGCCTGTCCGGGCTGGTGCTGCTCTATTCCGTGGCCTCCAACCGGGGCCTGGCGATGGCGCTGGGCGGGCTGCTGATCTCGGTGCTGGCCTACACCCTGGGCGCCGCGGCGGGCCCGCCCATGGCCACGAGCCTGAGCGACCACGTCGTGGTGGCCATGGTGCTGGTCTCGGTGTGGGGCGCGGGCCGGAGCCTGCGGTTGCGCCGGGCCTACAGGGAGGAGCTGAGAGGCCGTGCGGCGCGGCTGGAGCGGGCGCGCGCGGCCGACACGCGGGCCGCGCGGGCCGAGGAGCGGTCGAGGATCGCCCGCGAGCTCCACGACGTCGTCGCCCACCACGTCAGCGTGATGACCGTGCAGGCGGCCGCGGCGCGCAAGGTGCTGTCCTCCGACCCCGGCCTGGCTCGCGAGGCGCTGACGGCGATCGAGCACACCGGCCGGATGGCCATGTCCGAGATGCGCAACATCGTCGGCGTGCTGCGCACCGACGCCCGCGCCGAGCTGGGGCCACAGCCGGGCGTGGACGACCTGCCCGCGCTGGTCGAGCAGATGCGTGAGGCAGGGCTGCCCACGCGGCTGATCGTCGAGGGCGAGCCGCCGCCGCTGCCCGCGGGGGTCGACCTGGCCGCCTACCGGCTGGTCCAGGAAGGGCTGACGAACAGCATGCGGCACGCGGGCGCCGGGACGCAGGCGGTGGTGACGGTCCGCCACGCGCCGCACGAGCTGGACGTACGCGTGGCCGACGACGGCCGGGGCACGGCCGGGGCGCCGGCTCGGCCCGGTCATGGTTTGGTGGGCATTCGTGAAAGGGTTGCCCTCTATGGTGGAATCCTCAGCGTCGGTCCGCTACCCGGGGGCGGTTTCGAAGTGCGGGCGAGATTCCCGTTGAAGGACGGCCAATGACGATCAGAGTGCTGCTGGTGGACGACCAGCCGCTGCTGCGTACGGGATTCCGCCTGATTCTCGAGGCCGAGCCCGACATCACGGTGGTGGGCCAGGCCGGCGACGGCAAGGGCGCCCAGGAGCAGACGCGGGCGCTGCTGCCCGACGTGGTGCTCATGGACATCCGGATGCCCGGGGTCGACGGCATCGAGGCCACCCGCAGGATCGTGCGGGAGGCGACGCCGTCGGCGCACGTGCCGAAAGTGCTGGTGCTGACGACGTTCGACCTGGACGAGTACATCGTGGAGGCGCTGCGCTCGGGCGCCTCCGGGTTCCTGCTGAAGGACGTGCCGCCCGACGAGCTGGTGCAGGCCATCCGGGTGGTGGCGGCCGGCGACGCGATCGTGGCGCCCAGCGTGACGCGGCGGCTGCTCGACCGGTTCGCCACGCGGCTGCCCCCCGCTCACGAGCAGGCCACCCCCGCACGGCTCGACCGGCTGACCGAGCGGGAGCTGGAGGTGCTGCGGCTGATCGCGAAGGGCATGTCCAACGCGGAGATCGCGGCCAAGCTCGTGGTGAGCGAGACCACGGTGAAGACGCACGTCGGCAACGTGCTGACCAAGCTGGGGCTGCGCGACCGGGTGCAGGCCGTGGTCCTGGCGTACGAGACGGGGTTGATCACACCGGGCGCCATGCCCTGACACCCGCTCCCCTGCCCTGAGACCGGTTCACGCGCCGCTCCGCGTCCGGCATCTCAGCGCCGCACCGGGACGGACGCCACGCACCGCGGCCGCATCGACCCCGCCGGGCGTCGCGCGCCGACACGGGCGCCACGAAACCCGGCCGCCGCACCCCGCCGGATGCCGCGTCGCCGGGTCAGGAGCGTGGGATCCCGGTCGCGGCCGCGCACGCATCGCCGCCGAACCCGGGCCGCGGCGCCCGGTCGGTGTCAGGCGTCCTCGGTCGCGGCGGGGGCCGCGGAGACCTCCGGGGCGTTCTCCGGGAAGTGGCAGGCGACCTGATGGCCGCTGGCCAGCTCCTCCAGCGGCGGCTCGACCTGCTTGCAGATGTCCTGTGCCTTCCAGCAGCGAGTGTGGAAGCGGCAGGCGGGCGGCGGGTTGAGCGGGCTCGGCACGTCGCCGGTCAGCCGGATGCGCTCGCGGCCGGCCCGCCCTCTCGGGTCGGGCACCGGCACCGCCGACAGCAGGGCGTTGGTGTACGGGTGCATCGGCGAGCTGTACAGGCGCTTGCGGTCGGCGATCTCGACGATCTTGCCCAGGTACATGACGGCGACCCGGTCGCTGATGTGGCGCACCACCGACAGGTCGTGGGCGATCACGACGTAGGTCAGGTCGAGCTCATTCTGCAGGTCTTCGAGCAGGTTGACGACCTGGGCCTGGATGGAGACGTCGAGCGCGGAGACCGGCTCGTCGGCGATGATCAGCTTGGGCCTGAGCGCGAGCGTACGGGCGATGCCGATGCGCTGCCGCTGCCCGCCGGAGAACTCGTGAGGGTAGCGGTTGTAGTGCTCGGGGCTGAGCCCGACGAGCTCCAGGATGTCCTGGACGGCCTTCTTGACGCCGTTCTCGGTCTGCACGCCCTGGATGCGGAAGGGGGCGCCGACGATGGCGCCGACGGTGTGCCGGGGGTTGAGTGACGAGTAGGGGTCCTGGAAGATCATCTGCATGTCGCGGCGGAGCGGTCTGAGCCGGCCCTGCGACATGTGCGAGATGTCCTCCCCCTCAAAGATGATCTTGCCGGCCGTGGGCTCGAGCAGCCGGGTGATCAGCCTCCCGGTCGTGGACTTGCCGCAGCCCGACTCGCCCACCAGGCCGAGCGTCTCGCCCTTGACCACGTCGAAGCTGATCCCGTCGACCGCCTTGACGGCGCCGACCTGCCTTTTGAGCAGGCCCTTCGTCACGGGAAAGTGCTTTTCGACGTTCTGGACGGAAAGCAGCAGCTCGTTGTCGCTCGCCTCGGTCATCGCGCACCTCCCGCGTGACGACCGCGTCCCCTGGCGCGGCGAACGTATAGGGGGCTCCAGGGCATGACGTTCTCCTGATCGTGTCGGCGCGGCGGCCCGGAGTGACCGGCGTCGGTGGTGACGCCGGCGAGCGCGACCGCCTCGGGGTGTGTGGCGGCGCGGGAAGCCTTCCAGGCGCGGGCCGGGGTGGCGACCCGCGCGCCGCCCGGCTTCGTCGGGGATGCTTCGGCCTCGCGCGCCGGAGCGGATGTCACGAGGTCTCCAGCGCGGGCTTGATCTCGTCCTCCCACAGCGTGCGCCGCTCGTCCCGGCTCATGTGGCAGCGCACCAGGTGGCCGCCCTCGGTCTCGGCGAGCACCGGCGCCTCGGTCTCGGCCTTGCCCCCGGTGCGCTCGGAGAACGGGCAGCGGGGGTGGAAGGCGCAGCCGTCCGGCACGTTGATCAGCGACGGCGGGGAGCCCTTGATCGGCAACAGCCGTTCGGTGGGTTCGCGGTCGAGGCGGGGCATGGAGCCCAGCAGCCCCCAGGTGTAGGGGTGTTCGGGACGGTAGAAGATGTCGTCGGTGGAGCCGTATTCGACGCATCTTCCCGCGTACATGACGAGGATGTCGTTGGACAGCTCCGCCACCACGCCGAGGTCGTGCGTGATGATGATGAGCGCGGAGTTGAACTCGCGCTGCAGGTCGCGCATCAGGTCGAGGATCTGCGCCTGCACGGTCACGTCGAGAGCGGTCGTCGGCTCGTCGGCGATGAGCAGCTCGGGGTCGCACGAGAGCGCCATGGCGATCATGGCGCGCTGTCGCATGCCGCCGGAGAACTCGTGCGGGTAGCTGTCGACGCGCCTTCCCGGCTCGGGGATGCCGACCCGGCCGAGCATGTCGACGGCGTGCTTGCGGGCCACCTGCTTGGAGACGTCGTTGTGGATGCGGTAGGCCTCGATGATCTGGTGGCCGACCGTGTAGAAGGGGTGCATGGACGACAGCGGATCCTGGAAGATCATCGCCATCTTCTTGCCGCGCAGCCCGCGTACGTGCTCGGCCGAGGCGCTGTTGAGCTCCTCGCCGTCGAGCCAGATCTCTCCGGAGATCCGCGCCCGCCCGCCCCTGTTCAGGCCGAGCACGCCGAGGCTGGTCACGCTCTTGCCCGAGCCCGACTCCCCCACGATGCCCAGGGTCTTGCCGCGATCGACGCTGAACGACAGCCCGTCGACGGACTTGACCAGGCCGTCGTCGGTCGGGAAATGGATCTTCAGGTCCTTGACGTCAAGGAAGCTCACGACAACCTCACCCTCGGGTCGACCACGGCATAGAGCAGGTCGACGATCAGGCTGGCCACGACCACGAACATCGCGGCGACCAGCACCACGCCCATGACCTGCGGCATGTCCTGATTTCTGATCGCCAGGATGGCGAACTGGCCGAGCCCGGGCAGAGTATAGGTGGTCTCGGTGAGGATGGCGCCGCCGATGAGCAGACCGAAGTCGATGCCGAAGAGGGTCAGGATGGGCGTCAGCGCGGCCCGCAGGCCGTGTTTGACCACGACCTCGCGCTCGTGCAGGCCCTTGGCCCTGGCGGTGCGGATGTAGTCCTCGCCCATCGTCTCCAGCATCCCGGCGCGGGTGAGCCGGGCGTAGGTCGCGGCGAACAGGAACGCCAGCGTGATCCACGGCAGCAGCAGATTGTAGGCCCATTGGGCTGGATTGACGGAGATGTCCGTCCAAGCGCCGCCGGGTGGGGTCCAGCCCAGGCCGTAGCTGAAGACGACCAGGGAGACCATGCCGGTGAAGAAGATCGGCAGCGAGACGCCGGCCAGCGCGGCACCCATGGAGAGGCGGTCGAAGAAGCTGCCCCGGCGCAGCGCGGAGATCACGCCCACGCAGACGCCGCCCACCACCCAGAGGACGGCGGCTCCGATGGCCAGCGAGAAGGTCACCGGCATGCGGTCCAGCAGGTCGGGCCAGACGGGCTGCCCGCTGATGAAGGAGTAGCCGAAGCAGGGCGCGGGGCACTGCTCGACGCCGGCGCCGTAGTCGTACTCGGCTCCTGCCACCAGGCCCTTGACGAACCTGCCGTACTGCACGATCACCGGATCGTTGAAGCCCAGCCGCTCGGCCACCAGGTGCACCGTCTCCGGCGTCGCGGCGCGCCCGACGTAACGCGACGCCATGGCCTCCGGCGAGGCGCCGGCCCACTGGGGGACGACGTAGAAGATGCCGAAGGTGACCATGCTGATGACGATGAGCATGGCGAACGCGCCGATGACACGTTTGATGATGTATGTGAACACCGCTACGGCCGAGTGGCCTGCCCGTCACCGAGCAGGCCACTTGTGCCTTCACCTGCCTTCGCTAGATCCCCGTACCTCGCACGGTCACTCGACGCCGAGCAAGATGTAGTCGAACATGCTCTGGCCCTCGTTGTAGGCGACGTTCGTCACGCCCTTGCCGCGCATGAGCAGCGACTTGGCCCAGACCACCGGAAGGATGGAGGCGTCTTCCATGACCTTCTTGTCGACCTCGACCCAGAGCTTGGCGCGGGCCGCGTCGTCGAGCTCGGCGGAGGCCTGGTCGATCAGCTTGTCGACCTCGTCGTTCTTGACGCTGAGGTTGTAGTTGCCGGCGTCGCGGATCGTACGGCTGTCGACGATGGCCTGCAGGAAGCCGTAACCGTCAGGCCAGTCGGAGCCCCAGCCGTGGGCGGCCAGGCCGATGCCGTTCTTCTTCACGTAGTTGACGTTGCCGGCGTAGTCGGAGAAGTAGCTGGAGCCGGGGAAGCCCTTGAGCGTCAGTTTGATGCCGACCTTGGCCAGCGCCTGCTCCATGGCCTCGGCCAGCGCCTTCTCGCGAGGACGGTCGGAGCGGTAGGTCATGGTGGTGGAGAAGCCGTTCGGCTGGCCGCAGGCGGCGAGGGCCTGCTTGGCCTTGTTGACGTCGCCCTTGTTGCCCGGGGTCGCGTACAGGTCGAACTTCTCCTGGCCGACGATGGGCGGCGGCAGGACGTTCGTGGCGATCTCGCCGCCGGCGAGCTCGCCTCCGTAGGCGGTCTGGTTGGCGACGCGGTCGGCGGCCCACATGACCGCCTTGCGGCACTCGATGTTGTCCAGCGGCGGCGTGTCGGGGATGACCGAGACGTACCAGAGCCTGGGGATGGTGGGGTTGTCCGTACGCGCCTTCAGCGCGGGGTCGGGCAGCACCTTGCCCAGCGCGGCCGGCTGCAGGCCGGTGCCGGGGATGTCGAGGTGGACGTCACCGGCGATGAGCTGGTTGTCCAGGTCGTCGGCGTTGACGTTGACCTGGACCTCGATCCGGTCGGGCAGCGCGGGACGGATGGGGTCGGTCGCCGGGTCCCACTGGTCGTTGCGCACCAGCGTGAAGCCCTTGCCGATCTCGTTGGTCTCGAACTTGTACGGGCCCGAGGAGACGACCTTCTCCTTGTACTTCGCGCCGGTGTCCTTGTCCTTGGGAACCGGGGCGGTCATCGGCATCTGCACGACGTAGTCCATGGACGCGAACGGCTCCTTCAGGTGGAAGACCACCGTCGAGTCGTCGGTCGCCTCTACGGCCGAGGAGTAGTCGGCGTCGGGGTCGTCGTAGACGCCCTTGAAGTCCTTCGGCCAGTCGAGCAGCTCGTTGAGGTAGGAGGGGCCGTGCGGGAAGGTCTTCTTGTCCCACGAGCGCGCCACGGCGTAGGCCACGTCCTTGGCCGTGATCGGGGTGCCGTCCTCGAACTTCAGGCCGCTCTTGAGCTTGTACGTCCAGGTCTTGCCGCCGTCGCTCGGCTCGCCCAGCCCTTCGGCGAGGTCGGGGACGACGGTGTTGCCGTCGGGGCCGGGACCCGGCTTGTACGTCGTCAGCGTCCGCCAGTAGAGGCGGCCGAAGTTGAACGAGTAGCCGTAGTAGGTGTCACCCGGGTCGAGGCTGTCCCAGTCGGCGGAGTGGGCGGCCTTGAGGGTGCCGCCCTTCTTCGTCGAGGGGTTGAACACCTCGGTGAGGCCGGCGTTGAACGCGGGTTGCGCGGCGCCGCCGGAGGACGAATCGGCGGGCTGTTGTGTGCCGCCGCCTCCGCCGCATGCGGAGAGCACCAGGGCGAGCGCCGCTGTCGCGGCCCCTGCCAGTGCGGTTTTCCTTCTCATTGACGTAACCCCTTGATGAGTGAGATGGGGATGGAGCGTTGGCGAAGATCAGTGCGCCCGCGGGTCGAAGGCGTCCCGCAGCCCGTCTCCGAACAGGTTGAACGCAAGGACGGTAACGAAGATCGCCAGCCCCGGGAAGAGCACGAAGTGCGGCAGCGTGTAGAACCTGACCGCCTCGGAGAGCATGCCTCCCCAGGTCGGGGTGGGCGGGTTGACGCCGACCCCCAGGAAGGAGAGCGCCGCCTCGAAGAGGATGTTGGTCGGGATGAGCAGGGTCGCGTAGACCAGGATCGGCGCCATCAGGTTGGGCAGGATCTCGCGGAACAGGATGTAGCCGTTGCGCGCCCCCAGGCTTCGCGAAGCGTCGACGAACTCCCGCTCGCGCAGCGAGAGCGTCTGCCCGCGGACGATGCGGCCGATGCTGGGCCAGCTGAAGAAGCCGATGATGAAGATCATCATGGCGATCCGCAGGCCGTTGCCCTCGAGGCCGAAGCCCTTGTCGGGGACGACGCCCGCCAGCGCGATCGCGAAGACCAGCAGCGGGAAGGCCAGGAAGACGTCCATCAGCCGGCCGATCACCAGGTCGACCCAGCCGCCGAAGTAGCCGGCAATGACGCCCAGCGTGGTGCCGATGAGCACCGACAACATCGTGGCGAGGAAACCGATCAGCAGCGAGATCCACGCGCCAGCGACGATGCGGCTGAAGATGTCGCGGCCGTTGATCGGCTCGACGCCGAGCAGGTATTCGCTGCTCATGCCGCCGAACGCGCCCTTGGGCAGGAGCGTGCTCTGGTCGATCTGGTCCTGGTGGAACTCCAGGGGCGGGTGGCCGAACACGGCGATGATGGGCGAGGCGAAGACCGCGACGAGAATCAGCAGCACGACGACGATGCCGCCGGTAAGCGCGATCTTGTCGCGCCTGAGCCGCGTCCAGGCGATCCGCGTGAGGGATCTGCCCTGGATGGCCTTGCCCGCTCCCGCGAGCACCGACTCCGGCTGCGCTTCTGCGGCGGAACCGGAAACGTCAAGCGGTGCGGTCATGCCGGATTGCCCCCTGATAGCAGACGACGCGTCTATGGAGTATTAACTTCAGACCGCGAGTCGCGCGACCTCAGGAGGCAGAATCTATGGCCTGAGCTGCACTGACCAGTCCCTCAGGCCGCTATGTGGCTAATCTGTGATTGATGCGAAACTCATTCGTATTGATCTTTACGACAATGTCTAGCCTGCGTCCCGGTTGAGTCTCGGAACTGTGACAGAGCGTCCGGATCAGCTGATGCCCCGGCGCTTCAGCAGCTCTTCGATGTCGGAGAAGTCGTCGTCGCGCTTGCCCGCCTTGGGGGCGGCCGCGGCGGGCTGCGGTTTGCTGGAGACGGCCGGCTTGTTCGCTGCGGGCTGAACGGATTGCTCCTGCTGGCCGTCCGCGGACGGCTTCTTCCGCCGCCCCACGATCCTCAGCTTCCTGCCCCGCATCACCCCGGACACGACGAAGAGCACCGCCGACAGCCCCGCGACGGCCACTCCCGCCCACACGAGCGGGTTGAACACCAGACCGGTCACGAAGCCCACGATGGTGACGCCGATGGTCCACAGCGACCGTAGCGCGTCGGTCAGATAGGCCGCCACCGGCAGCAGCGCCCACGCCGCCACCCGCAGCCCGGAGGCGGCCCCCCTGCGCCGGAATGCCAGGAAACTCAGCACCAGCCCGGCGATGGTCGCCCCGGCGCACAGCGGCAGCCAAGCGATCTGATCAAACGACATCCTGCCCGCTCCCTCGTTGTGGCTCTGCCTCCATCCTGGCACGCGAACGCGGGACGGCATCCTCCGCGAGAACCACATTTCCCCTAGGGGACGGAGCCCTGGCCCTCAGGCACCGGGCAGGAGGGCCCTCAGGCGGTCGACCGTGACCTCCTCCAGGGAGGAGACCACCAGGCGACCGGCCGCCGCCTCGACCGGCAGCAGGCTGGGCACCGCCACCACCGCGCAGCCGGCGGCGGTGGCCGCCGCCACGCCGTTCGGTGAGTCCTCCAGGACGACGCAGCGGACCGGCGGCACGCCGAGCAGCCGCGCGGCCGTCAGGTAGGGCTCGGGGTCGGGTTTGGTCCGCTCGACGTCGTCGGCGGTCACCACGAGGTCGAACCGGTCGCGGCCGACGCCCTTGAGCACCGCG
This sequence comes from Nonomuraea sp. NPDC049378, assembly GCF_055586745.1. NCBI lineage: Bacteria > Bacillati > Actinomycetota > Actinomycetes > Streptosporangiales > Streptosporangiaceae > Nonomuraea > Nonomuraea sp. NPDC049378. Next base: position 123,948 of record NZ_JBVJHP010000019.1, on the reverse strand, counting down.
TCGGCGATCTCCCCCAGCGAGGAGGTGACCAGCCCGACCGGAACGCCCTCGTCGCGCAGCGCGTCGAGCAGCTCGGACGCGCCCGGCATCACGCGCACCCCTCCGGAGAGGCGCTCGACCATGCCGGAGACCATCCACTGCCCCACCGTCGCGGCGCTCACGCCGGAGCCGGACGCGGACAACATGTAGCCGACCGCGCGCTCCATGGACCCGCCCAGGAGGTGCACCTGGTGGTCGGGCGTCCACGTGCCGCCGAGCCTGCCCATCACCTCGGACTCGATCTCGAGCCAGATCTTCTCGGTGTCGACCAGCAGGCCGTCCATGTCGAAGAAGACCGCCTGCATGCCCATCGTCTCACTCCGTTCGGCGCGCTCGGTCGCCATGTGCCGTCGTCCTCCCCCGCTCCCGTCTCCGGGCCCGCCTCGCCGGCGCCCGGGCCCTTCGGTGAGTCCGCTCCCACCGGTGGGCGCCGGACCGGGTCAGACGTTGAAGTATTTCGCCTCGGGATGGTGGGCGACCAGCGCGGAGGTGGCCTGCTCGGGGTGGAGCTGGAACTCCTCCGACAGCGTCACCCCGATGCGCTCGGGATCGAGCAGCTGGAACAGCTGCTGCTGATCCTCCAGGTTGGGACAGGCGGGGTAGCCGAACGAGTAGCGGCACCCCTGGACGTTGACCTTGAGCATGTCGTCGAGCGACTCGTCCCCGCCGATCCCCCACTCCTGGCGCACCCTGGCGTGCCAGTATTCGGCCAGCGCCTCGGTGAGCTGCACCGACAGGCCGTGCAGCTCGAGGTAGTCGCGGTAGGCGTCCTTCGCGAACAGCTCGGCGGTGGCCTCGGCGATCTTCGGCCCCATGGTGACCACCTGGAAGCCGACCACGTCGACCTCGCCGGAGCTCTTGCCGCGGAAGAAGTCGGACAGGCACAGGTGGCGGTCGCGGCGCTGGCGCGGGAACGTGAAGCGGGTGCGCTCGCCGCCGCCGTCATCCAGGATGATCAGCGAGTCGCCGTCGGAGACGCACGGGAAATAGCCGTAGACGACGGCCGCCTCCAGCAGGCCCTCGGTCTGGATGCGATCGAGCCACATGCGCAGCCGCGGCCGCCCCTCGGTCTCCACCAGCTCGTCGTAGCCGGGCCCCTGGCCGCCCCTGGCGGGCTTGAGCCCCCACTGGCCGAGGAACAGCGCCCGCTCGTCGAGGAAGGCGCTGTAGTCGCCCAGCGAGACGCCCTTGACGACGCGGTCGCCGTGGAACGGCGGCGACGGCACGGGGTTGTCCTCCGCCACGTCGGAGCGGGCCGGCAGCTCCTCGACGGGCGTGCGGGTGAGCACGGCGCCGGTCTTGACGCGCCGCTCGCGCAGCGGCGGCAGCGTGGCTCCGGCGACGCCGCGCTTGACGGCCATGAACGCGTCCATGAGCCGCAGCCCCTCGAACGCGTCGCGGGCGTAGCGCACCTCGCCCGCGAACAGCTCGGCCAGATCCTGCTCGACGTAGGCGCGGGTGAGCGCGGCCCCGCCGAGCAGCACGGGATAGCGCTCCGACAGGCCCCTGGAGTTCATCTCCTCCAGGTTTTCCTTCATGATGACCGTCGACTTGACCAGCAGGCCCGACATGCCCACCACGTCGGCCTTGTGCTCGTCCGCGGCCTCCAGGATGGCCGAGACCGGCTGCTTGATGCCGAGGTTGACCACCTGGTAGCCGTTGTTGGACAGGATGATGTCGACGAGGTTCTTTCCGATGTCGTGCACGTCGCCCTTGACGGTGGCCAGCACGATGCGGCCCTTCGTCTCACCGTCGACCCGCTCCATGTGGGGCTCGAGGTAGGCGACGGCCGACTTCATCACCTCGGCCGACTGCAGCACGAACGGCAACTGCATCTGCCCCGACCCGAACAGCTCGCCCACGGTCTTCATGCCGTCGAGCAGCACGTCGTTGATGATCTCCAGCGCGGGGCGCTGCTCCAGCGCGGCGTCGAGGTCGGCCTCGAGGCCCTTCTTCTCGCCGTCGATGATGCGCCGCTTGAGCCGCTCCCACAGCGGAAGCGCGGCCAGCTCCTCGGCCTTGCCCGCGCGCATGGCGGCGGCGTCGACGCCCTCGAACAGGTCCATGAAGCGCTGCAGCGGGTCGTAGCCCTCGCGCCGGCGGTCGTAGACCATGTCGAGCGCGACCTGGCGCTGCTCGTCGGGGATGCGGGCCATCGGCAGGATCTTGGAGGCGTGCACGATGGCGGAGTCGAGCCCGGCGTTGACGCACTCGTTGAGGAACACCGAGTTGAGCACCATGCGGGCGGCGGGGTTGAGGCCGAAGCTGATGTTGGACAGCCCCAGCGTGGTCTGCACGCCCGGATGGCGGCGCTTGAGCTCGCGGATGGCCTCGATGGTCTCCAGGCCGTCGCGCCTGGTCTCCTCCTGGCCCGTGGCGATGGGGAAGGTCAGGCAGTCGACGATGATGTCCTCGACCCGCATGCCCCAGTTGGCGGTCAGGTCGTCGATGAGGCGGCAGGCGACGCCCACCTTCCGGTCGGCGGTGCGGGCCTGGCCCTCCTCGTCGATGGTCAGCGCCACCACGGCCGAGCCGTGCTCACGCACCAGGCGCATGATCTTCTGGAAGCGGGAGTCGGGACCCGCGCCGTCCTCGTAGTTGACGGAGTTGACGGCGGCGCGACCGCCGAGCATCTCCAGACCGGCCTGCAGCACCGCGGGCTCGGTCGAGTCGAGCATGATCGGCAGCGTGGAGGCGGTGGCGAAGCGGAAGGCCAGCTCCTTCATGTCGGCCGCGCCGTCGCGCCCGACGTAGTCGACGCACAGGTCGAGCATGTGGGCGCCGTCGCGGGCCTGGTTGCGGGCCATCTCGACGCAGTCGTCCCAGCGGCCCTCCAGCATGGCCTCGCGGAAGACCTTGGAGCCGTTGGTGTTGCACCGCTCCCCGATGGCGAGGTAGGAGGTGTCCTGCCGGAACGGCACGGTCTGGTAGAGGGAGGACGCGCCGGGCTCGGGGTGGGGGCGGCGCTGGACGGCCTGCTTGCCCCGGACCCGCTCGACGACCTGGCGAAGGTGCTCGGGCGTGGTGCCGCAGCAGCCGCCGACCAGGGACAGGCCGTAGTCGCCGGTGAAGGTGTCGTGCGCGCCGGCCAGCTCCTCCGCGCTGAGCGGGTAGTAGGCGCCGTCGGAGGTGAGCACCGGCAGGCCGGCGTTGGGCATGCAGGAGAGCTTGAGCCGCGAGTGGCGGGCGAGGTAGCGCAGGTGCTCGCTCATCTCCGCGGGGCCGGTCGCGCAGTTGAGGCCGACGACGTCGACGCCGAGCGGCTCGATCGCGGTCAGCGCTGCGCCGATCTCGGAGCCGAGCAGCATCGCGCCGTTGGTCTCGATCGTCACCTGGGCGATGATCGGCACGTCGCGACCGGAGTCTTCGACGGCTCGCCTGGCGCCGATGACGGCGGCCTTCACCTGCAGCAGGTCCTGGCAGGTCTCGACGATCAGGGCGTCGGCGCCGCCGGCGATCAGGCCCGCGGCGTTGTCGCGGTAGGCGTCGCGCAGGCTGGCATAGGGCAGATGGCCCAGCGTCGGCAGCTTGGTGCCGGGACCCATCGAGCCGAGCACGAACCTCGGCTGGTCGGGCGTGGACCAGTGGTCGGCGGACTCACGCGCGATGCGGGCGCCGGCCTCGGAGTATTCGAAGACCCGCTCAGGGATGTCGTATTCGCCGAGCGCGGCCAGGTTGGCGCCGAAGGTGTTGGTCTCCACGCAGTCGACGCCCACGGCGAAATAGGCGTCGTGCACGCCACGGACGATGTCGGGCCGGGTGACATTGAGCACCTCGTTGCAGCCCTCGTGGCCGTGGAAATCGTCGAGCGTCGGGTCCTGGGCCTGCAGCATCGTGCCCATCGCCCCGTCGGCGACGACGACGCGCTGGGACAACACTTCTCGGAAGGACGGGGAGATGCTCATGAGGTGAAGCTTATCGGCTGTGCCTGAACCATCGTTCGAGGCCGCCTCGAGCGCCGGTAGACGCGCCCGTCAGAGCGTGGCGTCAGGCGTCCCCGGCCCGCGCGACCGGCGCCACGCCCGTGCCGCGTGCGTGAACGTGCCGGCGGGCACCGGGGACGTGGACCGCGGGCGCCGCGGTGGGGCGTTCGCGGGCGTTGCGGGGGGAGATCGGTGACGCTGACGGCCCCGAACCGCATAGGCTTAGCGGGATGATGGAGAGAGGAGGCGACACGTGATAGACCTCGAAGGGCTCCCCGAGCTCGTCGACCCGGTGCTCATAGCCGCGTTCGAAGGGTGGAACGACGCGGGCGAGGCCTCCAGCGGTGTGGTCGCCCATCTCGAGTCCGCCTGGAAGGCCGAGACGCTGGTCGCGCTCGACCCCGACGACTACTACGACTTCCAGGTGACCCGGCCCGTGGTCGAGATGAACGACGGGCTGGCCCAGTCGATCGTGTGGCCGACGACGCGGTTGCTGCGCGCCCGCCCGCCGGGCGTCGAGCGCGACGTCGTGCTGTTGCGCGGCATCGAGCCCAACATGCGCTGGCGCTCTTTCTGCGCCGACATCATCGAGGTCTGCCGCGAGCTCGGCGTCGAGCTGGCCGTGATGCTGGGGGCGCTGCTCAACGACTCGCCGCACACCCGGCCCGTGCCCATCCTCGGCGGCGCCACGGACGAGACGCTGGCGCGTTCGACCAACCTGGAGCTGAGCCGCTACGAGGGCCCGACGGGCATCGTGGGGGTGCTGCAGCACGAGTTCGGCCGGGCCGGCATGGACGCGGTGTCGTTGTGGGCGTCGGTGCCCCACTACGTCGCGCAGCCGCCCAACCCCAAGGCCACGGTCGCGCTGTTGCGCCGTCTCGAGGACGTGCTGGAGATCCCCATGCCGCTGGGCGATCTCGACGAGGAGGCCCGCGCGTGGGAGCGTGGCGTCGACGAGCTGGCCTCGCAGGACAGCGAGGTCGCCGAGTACGTCAAGGAGCTCGAGGAGCGTAAGGACGCCGCCGAATTGCCCGAGGCCAGCGGCGACGCGATCGCCGCGGAGTTCGAGCGTTACCTGCGGCGCAGGGACCGCGACACCGACAGCTGACCTTCAGCGGTCAAATCTCCACATTTTTCGCGGTTTCGGGTGATAATCGGGGCCTCGCACGTCGCACAAGGCTGGACACCAGCTGTCGCCCCTTCCCTCAGCATCGACGCACCGTAATGCCTGATCAACCGACCGCGCACCGTTAGGCATGCCATGGCGACTTCCCACGTGGATCCGCACCAAAGAAGTCAGGACACCAGGCGGCGCATCCTTGAGATGGCCGTCTCCGTCAGGGAGGACCGCAGCGGCGGCCACGTCGACTACTTCCTCGCGCTGCTGCAGGATCGGCTCCCGCTCTGGCTCAGCATCCTCCACGATCTAACCCATCGCATAGGGAAAGGGTGCATCTCCGACAATCTTCTGCCGGTGGCGCGAGCGGGCATCGACTACTACATGGAGGTGCAGGGCGCGGCGCTGCCCGCCTTCACCTCGCCCGACGTGACGGTTCGTTTCCGCGAGGCCCTGCGCGGCGCCGGGCTCGGACCGCGCACGGAGACGACGCCACTCGCCGCGTACCTGGCCGCCGAGCAGCGGCTGGGCCGGGTGCGCCCCGACGCCGACCCCGAGGCCAGCGCGCGGCTGCTGGTCGCGGGCTGCTTCCACCGGGCCTACATCGAGATGTTCGTCGGGCGGGACGCCGGGCCGAGCCTCGACGACAGCGCCAGGGAGATCGTCCGCGAGCTGCGCCTCGAACCCGTCCACGCCTGACGCCCTGCCCCCGCCGCCTCCCCCGGGGCGGTGTCAGGGGGTCGCGGGGCGGAGGGTCGGCCGGGCGTGCCGCTGACGGGGGTGCCGCGCCGTCGCGCGGCGGTCGCGGAGCGCCTCCTCGTAGCGGTGCCAGATCAGCGACGCCACGTCCGGGTCGGCCCCCAGCGGCTCGCTCACCGCTCCCGCCCCCGCCGCGGTCAGCCGGTCGTGGAAGAAGCCGGGCGCGAGGACGTACGACGCGATCACCACCCGGGCGGCGGAGCCGAGCCGTTCCACCGCCTCCTCCAGCGAGGGGGCGCCGGCGGAGGCGAAGGCGGCGGTGACCGGGCGCGCCAGGCGCACGCCGAGCCGGTGGGCGGCGGCGCGCACGTCGGCGAGGGCGGCCGGGTCGGAGGAGCCCGCCGCGCCGAGCACGACGGCGTCGTCCGCGCGCAGCCCGGCCCGCGCCAGCTTGCGGACGAGCGCCGACGTGAGCATCCGGTGCGGCCCCAGCCGGCCAGCCACCATCGCGTCCGGGCGGCTCCGCGCGATCACCGCGGGCAGGTCGATGTGGACGTGGTAGCCGCCGGCCAGCAGGAGCGGCACGACGACGACGGGGCCTGCGACGGCGGGGAGCACCTCGGCCAGCAGCGGCACGCTGATCTCGAGATGGCTCAGCTCGACCCGCCGGCCTGGACGCGCTCTTCTGACCGTCTCCGCCAGGGCCGCGAGGGTTCGCTGCCCCGCGGGGCTGCGCGTGCCGTGCGCGGCCAGCACGAGCGCGGGGGTCACGGCCCCGCCTCGTAGCGGCAGGCGAGCCGGTAGCCGCGCTTGACCACCGTCTCCACGATCCCGCTCGGCCCGAGGGCGCGGCGCAGCCGGGTGATGGCCATCTCCACCGCGTGCTCGGCCGATTCGCGCGCGACGCCGCCCGGCAGCACGGTACGCAGGTCGGCGCGCGACACCACGTGCCCCGGCTTGTCGGCCAGGCGCTTGAGCACCGCCATCGGGGCCGGCGGCAGGGGCCGCAGTTCGCCGTCGACGACCACGGCGTGGCCGCGGATCTCCAGCTGGTGATCGCCGGCCACGAGCTTGGCGACGCCGTGTTCCGGCAGGTGCCTGGCCAGGGCGCGGGCCAGGGCGCCGAGCCGCGATCGATCCGGCTGCAGCGTGGGCACGCCGCGCGAGTCCAGCGGGCCCGCGGTCACGGGCCCCACGCAGGCGGCCACCACGGGCCCGCTGAAGGCGGACAGCAGCGCGTCCTCCAGCCCCTCGGAGCGGGCCATGCCGAGCATGGCGTGCACGGCGGGGGCGCTGGTGAAGGCGACGGCGTCCACCGAGCCGGAGACCGTCTGGCTGATGAGCCGGCGCAGCGGCGAGGCGTCGCGGTACGGCAGCCACCGGTAGACCGGGATCTCGATCACCTCGGCCCCCGCCGCGCGCAGGCCGGCCACGAACCCGGTGAGCGGCTCCCCGTGCTGCTGCACCGCGATGCGCCGCCCTCTCAGGTCCTGGGCCAGCAGGTACTCCTTGATCTCGTCGCACGATTCGGTGGCGGGTGTCCAGTGGTCGTTCAGCCCGGCCGCCCGCACCGCTCCCCTGGCCTTGGGCCCGCGCGTCAGCAGGCGCGCCCTGGACAGGTGCTCGCCCAGGTCGGTGGAGAGCCCCCAGCCTTCCGCGGCGGCCATCCAGCCGCGGAAGCCGACGCCGGTGGTGACCACCACGTCGTCGAGCGGCCCCCGCAGGCTGTGCCGGGTCGCGGCGAGCAGGTCGGCGTCCTCGGCGAGCGGGACCAGCCTGATGGCGGGGGCGCTGACCACGCGCGCGCCGCGCCGTTCCAGCAGCGCCCCGAACTCCTCCCGCCGCCTGGTCGCGGTCACGCCGATGGTGAAGCCGGCCAGCGCGTCCGGCTCCGTCTCCGGGGACGAGCGCCCGTTCATGCGGACCGCTCCGGGCGGACAGGGATTTCTGCCCCTGTGCCCGGCCGGGCCCCGAGCACCCGGCCAGGCATCACAGGCGCGTACGACGCAAGTGAGATCACGCTCCGATCCTGCTTTCGGGTGGTTTCGCCACTGGGTCTCCTCTGTTACCGCTGTGCTACAAGGCAGGAACCTTCGCGGTTGGGGCGGCGCCGCGGAGGGAAACGTCCGTCATGACGACGGCTATCGGGGAGTGCTGGTGACGGTCCTGCCTATTCGCATGTTCGACGACCCGCTGCTCCGCGCGGTGGCGGCGCCGGTGCACGACTTCGACCGGGAGCTCAGGCGGCTGGTGAAGACGCTGACGGCCACGATGCGGGCGGGAGCCGGCCGGGCCGGCCTGGCGGCGCCGCAGGTCGGTGAGGCGGTGCGGGTGGTGGTCTACGCGTACGACGGCAAGGCGGGCCATCTGGTCAACCCGCGCCTCGAGTTGTCAGAGCGGCGCGTCACCGCTGACGAGGCGTGCCTGTCGGCGCCCGGCGTGTGGTGGCCGCTGGAACGTTCCTACATGGTCACCGCGCGTGGCCGTGACATGTTCGGCAAACCGGTGACGGTGCGGGCGCTGGGCATCCTGGCGAGGGTGTTGCAGCACGAGGTCGACCATCTCGACGGCGTGCTGTTCAGCGACCATCTCGAAGAGAGCGAGCGGGCACGGTTTCTCGCCGAGGCGCTGCCGGCGGGCTGAGGCGGGCGGCGGCGTCCGCCCTGAGCTCGCGCCGTTGTTCCGGATCGGTGCCGCCCCAGACGCCGTACGCCTGCCTGGTGCTGAGCGCGTAGTCGAGGCACGCCTCCTGTACGGGGCAGCCGCCGCAGACGTGTTTGGCCCGCTGGACCTGTGACTGGCTGGGACCTTCCTGGGAGATCGGGAAGAACAGCTCCGGGTCCAGGTCGAGGCAGGCCGCCCTGCGTGTCCAGTCGAGCATCATCATGGGGCGCGCCTACCCAGACGTCTGGCCGTCATACCTCATGGAGCAGCCGATCCCAGTCGGCGAGGAAGCGGTCGAGCCCGTACCGTGCCAGAGCCGCGGCCCTGGCGGCCTTTCCCGCCTGGCTCGCGCGCTCCGGATCGGCCACGAAATCGTGCAGCGCGCCGGCGAGCACGTGCACCTTCGTCGACAGGACGCCGGCCTCCTGCGGCACGGCCTCGACCGCCTCGGTGGCGGCCAGCGCGACCACGGGCATGCCCAGCGTCATGGCCTCGACGAGGGCGAGCCCCAGCGAGGTCCACCGGTAGGGGTGCAGGTAGACGCGCCGCCTGGCCAGCTCGGCGTGCATGACGTGCTGCGGCAGGTCCTCGTGGGTGCCGTACGGCAGCCCGTCCACCTTCATGCCGAACACGTCGAGGGGCACCCGCTCGGCGAAGCGGGGCAGCAGGTCGGTGCCGGCGACCCTGGTGCGGCGTACCGGTTCGTTGACCACGACGCCCGCTCGGGGGAGCTCGCCCGTGTACAGGTGGCCGGGGTCGGGGACTCCGTGCTCGATGACGCGCGTGCGTGCCCGGCCGTTGTCCCAGTACAGCTCGTTGAAGTGGGTGACGTGCACGAGCGTGACGTCGTTCTGGCCGGCGAGGTGGTGGCGGGTGCGGGGCACGTCGCCGGCCGGGGTGTTGTGCTCGACGTAGACGCCGGGCACGTCGCGGCCGAGCCACTCGCGGGCCAGGCCGATCTCGTGCGGGCGCTGGTAGACGACCACGTCCACGGGCTCGTGGCGCAGCCGGTCGTACGGCACCTCGCGGGCCGCGGCCGGCCAGTCGAAGGTGGCGGCGCGGCCTCTGCCGTCGGGGCCGCGGCCGGGGACGAGCGGGAGGAGGTAGTCGTGGCCGCCCCTGATGAAGGCGCTGGTCCACGAGCCGTGCACGTGCCAGATGAGGATCCTCACCAGCGGCTCCAGCCCATCGCCCTGGCCCAGGGCGCGGCGGCGGCGGGCACGGGCGCCTCGCCGACGTCGTTGAGCACGCGCTCCACGACGTCGGCCAGATCGTCGGCCACCTCGGGGGCCTCCTCGATCTCCTCCGGCAGCGTCTCCATGGTGGGGACGAGGATGCCCCTGGCCCCGGCGGCCCTGGCCGCCTCCATGTCCCTGCCGATGTCCCCCACCACCACGCAGTCGCGCGGGCTGACGTCGAGCACGGCGGCGGCCCTGATCACGAGTCCGGGCGCGGGCTTGCGGCAGGTGCAGCCGTCGGTGTCGTCGTGCACGCAGATCGCCCAGGCGTCGAACGGGCCGAGCAGCTCCTCCACCCTGGCGTTCACCTGGTCCATCTCGTCGGGCGTGACCAGTCCCTTGGCCACCCCGGACTGGTTGGTGACCACGGCCACCGGGACGTCGGCGCGCCGCAACCGGCCCAGCGCCTCGGTCGCACCCGGCATGGGCTCGACGAGACGGGGATCGCCGTTGTACGGAACGTCCCTGATCAAGGTCCCGTCCCGGTCGAACAGCACGGCGCCGGGACGTCGCTTTTCGAACACCATTCACCTCCGTCGCGTGCCCCGCAGCTACCCGGGCCCTCAACCGACAAACAACTACTTAGCGTGACAGTCTCCCGGCGCAGAGGCCCGTTTTCGCAGGTCTTCAGGTCGCCGAATGTTTGAGAGCCGCTCCTGTCGGTAGCGGTTCTCGACATCTGTGGGGAGGGGACATGAAGTTTCTCGGCATCAACGCGATCTTCCACGACCCGGCCGCCGCGCTCGTGGTCGACGGGAAGATCGTCGCCGCCGCGGAGGAGGAGCGCTTCAGCCGCCGCAAGCACGGCAAGCGGCCGCTGGCGTTCTCGGCTTGGGAGCTGCCCGAGCTGGCCGCCGCCTGGTGCCTGCGGGAGGCGGGACTCTCCCCCGAGGAGATCGACGCCGTCGCCTACTCCTACGACCCCTCGCTGGTGGTCCGGAAGCCGGAAGGCGACTGGGAGGACCTGCGCACGAGGTACGCCGTGCGCGCGCCCGCGTTCCTGTCCACCGCGCTGCCGGGCCTGGACCCCGGCCAGGTCACCTATGTGCCGCACCACGTGGCGCACGCCGCGTCCGCGGGGCTCGCCTCACGGTGGTCGACGCCGGGGCGGGACTGCGCGGTGCTGGTGTGCGACGGGCGCGGCGAGAACGTCTCCCACCTGGCCGGCCGCTACCGCGACGGCGAGCTGGAGGTGCTGGCCGCGCAGGAGCTGCCGCACTCGCTCGGCCTCATGTACGAGGACGTCACGGAACACCTCGGGTTCCTGCGCTCCAGCGACGAGTACAAGGTCATGGCGATGGCCTCCTACGGCCGGCCCCGACACCTGGCCGCGCTGCGCGAGGTGATCTACACGACCGGGGACGGCGGCTTCCGCGTCGAGCCGGTCGACTGGGGCGGCTACGCCAAGGCGCTGCGCAGGGGCGCGGCCTGGACCTCCGACCACGCCGACCTGGCCGCCAGCGTGCAGGCGCGGCTGGAGGAGGTGCTGCTGGAGCTGGTGCGCTGGCTGCACGAGCGGACCGGCGAGCGGCGGCTGGCGCTGGCCGGCGGGGTGGCGCTGAACTGCGTGGCCAACACCCGGCTGCTGGACGAGGGACCGTTCGAGGAGGTCTGGGTCCAGCCGGCGGCGGGCGACTCCGGCACCGCGCTGGGCGGCGCGCTGCACCTGGCGCACGCGTACGGCGAGCCGGCCGCGCCCATGCACGGCACGGCGCTCGGGCGCGGCTTCACCGACGAGGAACTGGGCGCCTGGCTGGACGTGGCGCGCGTGCCGCACACCCGGCCCGCCGACCTGGCCGCCGCGGTGGCGGCCGAGCTGGCCGCCGACCGGATCGTGGCCTGGTTCCAGGGGCGGTCGGAGTACGGGCCGCGCGCGCTCGGCCACCGGTCGCTGCTGGCCCACCCGGGTCACGCGCGCAACACGGAGCGGCTGAACGACGTCAAGGGGCGCGAGCAGTTCCGGCCGGTCGCGCCGATGGTGCTGGAGTCGCGGGCGGCGCAGATCTTCGGACGGGGGCCGGTGCCCTCGCCGTACATGTTGTTCGTGCACGACGTGGACCCCGGCTGGGCGCCGCGCATCCCCGCGGTCGTGCACGTGGACGGGACGGCGCGCATCCAGACGGTCTCGCCGGGCGCCGACCCGCTGTTGGCGCGGGTGCTGAGCGAGTTCGAGGCGCGGACGGGGCTGCCCGTGGTGGTCAACACGAGCCTGAACACCGCGGGGCGGCCCATGGTCGACGATCCCAGGGACGCGCTGGAGTGCTTCGGGTCGTCGCCGGTGGACGTGCTCGCGCTCGGGCCGTACCTGGTGCGGCGCGGGGAGGTGTTCGCCTCGTGATCACCGTGGTGATCCCCACCATCGGGCGCGCCACGCTCCTGGACACGCTGGCCGCTGTGGGCCCCGGCATGCCGGTGATCGTGGTCGACGACAGGGCGGCGCCGGGCGGCGCCGCCGGGGTCGTGGAGTCGCTTCCCGGCCGGGTGCGGGTCGTCCGCTCCTCCGGGAGGGGGCCCGCCGCGGCGCGCAACGCGGGGTGGCGGGCGGCGGAGACGCCGTGGGTGGTGTTCCTCGACGACGACGTGATCCCCGGGCCCGGGTGGGCGGAGGCGGTCTGGAAGGACCTCGTGGATCTGCCCGAGGACGTGGCCGGCAGCCAGGGGCGGATCGTGGTGCCGCTGCCTGGCGGGCGGCGGCCCTCCGACGGCGAGCGGCACACCGCCGGGCTCTCCGGCGCGCTGTGGGTGACCGCCGACATGGCCTACCGGCGCCCGGTGCTGGAGTCCGCCGGGGGGTTCGACGAACGTTTTCCCCGGGCGTACCGGGAGGACGCCGACCTCGCGCTGCGGGTGACGCGGGCGGGGCACCGGCTGGTGCGCGGGCAGCGGGTGACGACCCATCCGGTGCGCGACGACGGGTTCTGGGCGAGCGTGCGCTTCCAGCGGGGCAACGCCGACGACGCGCTCATGCGGCGCCTGCACGGGCCGGGGTGGCGGACCGCCATCGGCGGCGGTCCCGGCCGTCTGCGCCTGCACGCCGCCACCACGGCGGCCGCGCTCGCGGCGGCGGCCCTGGGGGCGGCCGCCCTGCGCGGCAGGAATACGGCCGACCGCAGGGCCGGCCGCAGAGGCTTTCCCGGCGTGCCGGCTATCGGCGCGGGACCGGCTCGCGACCGTTGCGATCGGTGGCGGGCGGCGGGGGCGGCGGCGCTCGTCTGGGGAGCCCTGGCCGCGGAGTTCGCGTGGCGCCGGATCGCGCCGGGGCCGCGTACCCCGGCCGAGGTGGTGCGGATGGCCGTCACCAGCGTGGTGATCCCGCCGGTCGCCTGCGTGCACCGGCTGCGAGGGGAATGGAGGGCACGGCGATGAGCGCTCGCTGGGCGGAAACCGTGTCGTGCGGCTCGAACCCGTGCCGGACAGCAGGCGCGCCGGAGGGCGCGCCCCCGCGCGCGCCCGCCCGCACCGGCAGGCCCGGTGGCGGCCGGCGCGGGGGCACCGGGCGGCGCGCGGGCACGGGCCGGCGCGCGGAGCGGGGCGGGATCGGGCGCAACCGGGCTGTCCACGACAGATCCGGGCAGGTCCCGGCCGAGCAGGGAGAGCCGGTGCGAAGCGGCGCGGGCCGGGGGCGGGTGCTCGTGGCACGCCTGGACGACGCGGGTGACGTGCTGCTCGCGGGACCCGCCGTCAGGGCCGTGCGGACGCTGGCCGCCGAGGTGGTCTTCCTGGCGGGCCCGAACGGCAGAGCGGCCGCCGAGCTCCTGCCGGGCGTGGACCAGGTGATCGAGTGGCACGCCCCGTGGATCGACCACACCCCGTCGCCGGTCAGCAGGAACGACGTCGCCGGCCTCGTCGGCCGGTTGCGCGGCGTGGACGAGGCGGTGGTGCTGACGTCGTTCCACCAGTCGGCGCTGCCGCTGGCCCTGCTGCTGAGACTGGCGGGCGTGCGCAGGATCACCGCCATCAGCAACGACTATCCCGGCTCGCTGCTGGACGTCAGGCACGTCGTGGACGAGAGCGTCGACGTGCCGGAGGCGGAGCGGATGCTGGCCGTCGCCGCGGCGGCCGGGTTCCTGCTGCCGCCGGGCGATGACGGAAAACTCGCTGTTCGGCGGCCATTGCCGGATATTTCGGGACTTCTGGGGAACGCGTCCGGCGCTGACAAGCGCACGTACGTCGTGGTCCACCCCGGAACCTCGGCCCCCGCCCGCACCTGGCCCGCCGGCCAGCACCGGCAGGCGGTACGGGAGCTGGCCGGGGACGGGCACCAGGTCGTCGTGACCGGAACAGAACGTGATCTCACCGCCCACGTGGCCGGAGACGTCGCCGTCGACCTGGGCGGGATGACCACGCTCGCCGAACTGGCCGCCGTGATCGAGCACGCGGGCGTGCTGGTGGCCGGCAACACCGGCCCCGCCCACCTGGCCGCGGCCGTCGGCACCCCGGTCGTGAGCCTGTTCGCCCCCGTCGTCCCCGTGGCCCGGTGGGCCCCGTACGGCGTGCCCACGGTGGTGCTCGGCGACCAGCAGGCGCCCTGCCGGGACAGCAGGGCGCGCACCTGCCCGGTGCCCGGGCACCCATGCCTGTCCCAGGTGACCAGCGAGCAGGTGGTCAAGGCAGTGAGGGAGCTGACGCAGTGAAGGTGGATCTCATCTCCGAGCACGCGGACCCGCTGGCCGCGGTGGGCGGCGTGGATTCCGGCGGCCAGAACGTGCACGTCGCCGCGCTGGCCGTGGCGCTGGCCGAGCGCGGGCACACGGTGGTCGTCCACACCCGGCGCACCCGCGGCTCGCAGCCCGCCTCGCTGACCATGGCGCCGGGCGTCACCGTCGAGTACGTCCCCGCCGGCCCCGCGGCCCAGGTCCCCAAGGACGAGCTTCCTCCGTACATGCCGGAGTTCACCGAGCGGCTGGCCGTCCGGTTGGCCACGCGCCCGCCGGACATCGTGCACGCCCACTTCTGGATGAGCGGGCAGGCGGCCCTTCAGGCGGCCGCCGGCGTGCCGGTGGTGCAGACGTTCCACGCGCTCGGCACCGTCAAGCGCCGCTGGCAGGGCGGGGCGGACACCAGCCCCGCGCACCGGATCGCCACCGAGCGCGAGATCGCCAAGCGGGCCGACGCCGTGCTCGCGACCTGCACCGACGAGGTGCACGAGCTGCGCGCGATGGGCGTGCCCGAGCAGCGGGTCGCGGTCGTGCCCTGCGGGGTGGACCTGACCGCGTTCTGCCCGGAAGGCCCGGCCGCGCCACGCGCCGAGGGCAGCCTGGTGCTGAGCATCGGCAGGATGGTGCCGCGCAAGGGTGTCGACACCATCGTCAGGGCGATGCGCGGGGTGCCCGGCGCCGACCTGGTGATCGCCGGCGGGGGCCGGGACGACGCGGAGGCGCGACGGCTGCGCGAGCTGGCCGGGGCGTACGGGCTGGACCACCGCGTCCACGTGATCGGCAGCGTGCCGCGCTCGCACGTGCCGGCGCTGATGCGCTCGGCCGACGTCGTGGTCACGGTGCCGTGGTACGAGCCGTTCGGCATGGTGCCGGTGGAGGCGATGGCGTGCGGCGTTCCCGTCGTGGCCTCGGCGGTCGGCGGCCACCTGGACACGGTCGCGGGCGCGGGCGTGCTGGTGCCGCCGCGCCGCCCGCGCGCCCTGGCCAGGGTGCTGCGCGAGGTGCTCGGCGACCCGGGCAGGCGGGCGGAGCTGGGCGCGGCGGGGGCGCGCCGGGCCCGCGAGAGGTACGGCTGGGCCCGCGTGGCCGAGCGCACGGAGGCCGTGTACGCGCAGGTCATCGACGGCAAGGTCGGCCATCTGGCGGCCCTGGGGGGTTGATCATGGATGCTCATCTGGAGAAGTTGTGGAACACGCTGGAGAAGGTCGACGACCACGCGGTCGCCGTCCGGGCCTGGGGTGGGAAGCTGGCCGGCGTGCTGTCCGCGGGGGGCAGGCTGCTGGCCTGCGGCAACGGCGGCTCGGCCGCGGAGGCCCAGCATCTGACGGCCGAGCTGGTCGGCAGGTTCCGGCACGACCGGCGCCCGTACGCGGCGATCCCGCTGCACGCCGACGGCTCGGCGCTGACGGCGATCGCGAACGACTTCGGCCACGAGGAGGTCTACGCCCGCCAGGTGCTGGCCCACGGCCGCGCGGGCGACGTGCTGATCTGCCTGTCCACCAGCGGCCGCAGCCCCAACGTGCTGGCCGCGGCCGCGGCGGCGCAGGACAGCGGGATCGTCGCCTGGGCCATGACCGGCCCCGCCCCCAACCCGCTGGCCATCCTGTGCGACGAGGCGGTCGCGGTGCCGGCGGAGGAGACGGCGACCGTACAGGAGGTGCACCTCGCGCTGATCCACCTGCTGTGCGACGCGGTGGAGGAGGCGCTGTGAGAGGGCCGCTCGTCGTCATCGGCGACTCGCTGCTGGACGTGGACGTCGAAGGCGACACGGAGCGGCTCTGCCCTGACGCGCCGGTCCCCGTGGTCGACGTGGCCGCCGAACAGGCCCGCCCGGGCGGGGCGGGCCTGGCGGCGCTGCTGGCCGCCCGCGACGGCGCCGACGTCGTGCTGATCACCGCGATGGGCGACGACCCCGACGGCCACCGCCTGTGCGGGCTGCTGTCCGAGGAGCTCGATCTGGTACGCCTCCCGCTGCGCGGCGGCACCGTGCGCAAGACCAGGGTCAGGTCGAAGGGCCAGACGCTGGTCAGGCTGGACACCGGCGACGGCGCCGCCAGGTACGCCCCCAGCGAGGAGGCGGCGCAGGCGATCCTCCAGGCGGGCGCGGTGCTGGTGTCCGACTACGGCAGGGGTGTGGCCAGGATGGCCCGCGGGCTGCTGCGCGACGTCGCCGTTCCGGTGGTGTGGGACCCGCATCCCCGGGGCGAACGGCCCATGCCCGGCTGCGCGCTGGTGACCCCGAGCGAGGCGGAGGCGCGGCTGCTGTGCCCCGACGGCTATCACGGACCGGACCAGGCGGCCCGCTGCCTGGTGAGGGCCATCCAGGCCAGGGCGGTGGCCGTCACGACCGGCGAGCGGGGCGCCGCGCTGGCCGTGGAGGGCGGCCCGCTGACGGCGGTGCCGCCGCCGGTGCGCGCCGCCGGGCAGGACGCGTGCGGGGCGGGCGACCGGTTCGCCGCCACCGCGGCGCTCGCGCTGCGCGACGGCACCGACGTGCAGGACGCGGTGACGATCGGCGTCGGCGAGGCCTCGCGGTTCGTCGAGCGCGGCGGCGCGGCCACCGTCAAGGTCCGCGAGCAGCGGCTCGGCGACCGGCCGCGCACGGCGCTGGAGGTGGCCGAGCTCACCCGCGCCCAGGGCGGCCGGCTGATCGCGACGGGCGGCTGCTTCGACCTGCTGCACGCGGGGCACGTGAGCCTGCTGCGGCGGGCCAGGGCCCTCGGCGACGCGCTCGTCGTCTGCGTCAACTCCGACGACTCGGTACGCCGGCTGAAGGGCCCGCCGAGGCCGATCGTGGACGCGCGCGACCGGGTCGAGGTGCTCAGGGCGCTCAGTTGCGTGGACGCCGTGCTGGTGTTCGACGAGGACACCCCGGCGGCCGCCATCGAGCGGCTGCGGCCCGACGTGTGGGTCAAGGGCGGCGACTACACGGGGGAGATCCTGCCCGAAACCGAGGTCCTCGGCAGGCTCGGCGCGGAGACCGTCGTGCTGAGCACGCTGCCGGGGCGTTCGACCACCGATCTGATCAAGGAGATCCAGTGAACATTCTCATCACCGGGGGAGCATCCGGGCTCGGGCTGGCCACCGCCGAGGCCGTGGAGAAGGAGGGCTGGCAGGCGCTGGTCGTCGACGTCCGAGCGCCCGACCAGCGGTTCCAGCACGTCACGGCCGACCTGGCCGACCGGGGCGAGGCCGAGCGCGCCGTACGCGAGCTGGCCGAGCGGGCCGGCGGCCTGGACGGCGTGGTGACGGCCGCGGGCATCGACGCGTGCGGGCGCCTGGAGGACGTTCCCGCCGACGACTGGGAGCGGGTCGTCCGGGTGAACCTGCTCGGCACGGCCTCCGTCGTACGGGCTGCGCTGCCGTATCTCAAGCACACCCGCGGCACGGTCGTCACCTGCGCGTCGACGCTGGGTCTTCGGCCGCTGAGCGACGCGTCGGCGTACTCGGCGTCGAAGTTCGGCGTGGTCGGCTTCACCAGGGCGCTGGCGACCGAGCTGCGCGGGGAGGTCGGGGTGACCCTGCTGATCCCCGGCGGCATGCGTACGAGCTTCTTCGACGGCCGTCCCGAGCAGTACAAGCCGGGACCCGAGGCCGGGCTGAACGATCCGGCCCACGTCGCCCAGTCCATCGTCTTCGCGCTGCGGCAGCCGGCCGGATGCGAGGTGAGAGAGCTCGTCGTCTGCCCGTCCACGGAGACGTCATGGCCCTAGATCTCCTGGTGCTCCGCGGGCTCGGCCTGGGCGACCTGCTCACGGCCGTGCCCGCGCTGCGGGCGCTGCGGCAGGCGTTCCCCCGGCACCGGATCACGCTGGCGGCGCCGCGGGCGCTGGACGCCCTGCCGCCGCTGACCGGGGCGGTGGACGAGCAGGTGGACGTGTCGGGGCCGGGGCCGATCCCCATGGACAGGGTGCCGTTCGAGCGCCCCGACATCGCGGTGAACCTCCACGGCAAGGGCCCGCAGAGCATCGAGGCGCTGCGGCGGACCGGTCCCGGCCGGCTGATCAGCTTCGGCACGGGTCCGGCGTACCCGGACGGCGTGCACGAGGTGCGGCGCTGGTGCGGGCTGCTGGAATGGCACGGCATCGCCACCGACCCCGCCGACCTGACGTTCGGCGTCTCCGACCGTACGGGGCCCGCGATCGTGCACCCGGGCGCCGCCTACCCCGCCCGGCGCTGGCCGCCGGAACGTTTCGCGGAGGTCGCCGCCGCGCTGGACGACGTGGTCGTCACGGGGAACGCCGAGGAGACGCCGCTGGCCAGGCGGGTCGCCGAGCTGGCGGGGCTGCCGCCTGAGCGGGTGCTGGCCGGGCGGACCACCATGGCCGACCTGGTCGACCTGGTCAGCCGGTCGCGGCTGGTGGTGTGCGGCGACACCGGGGTCGCGCACCTGGCGACGGCGTTCTGCGTCCCGTCGGTGGTGCTGTTCGGGCCGGTCTCCCCCGCCCTGTGGGGGCCGCCGCCCGGCTGGCGCCACGTGGCCCTGTGGGCCGGGCGGAACGGGGACCCGCACGGCGAGCGGCCGGATCCCGGCCTGTTGAAGATCGAAGTTTCCGAAGTCGTCGACGCTGCCTTGGAGGTCACGTCATGAGGGCTCTGGTCACGGGGGGCGCAGGCTTCCTCGGTTCGTACCTGTGCGAGCGGCTGCTGGACGAGGGTGCGGAGGTGGTCTGCATGGACAGCTTCCTCACCGGCGGGCCGCGCAATGTCGAGCATCTGATGGACCGGCCGGAGTTCCGGCTGATCGAGTGCGACCTGACCGGATACGTGCACGTGCCCGACCGGCTGGACCTCGTGCTGCACTTCGCCTCGGCCGCCTCGCCGGCCGACTACCTGCGCTACCCGATCGAGACCCTGCGGGTGGGCAGCGCCGGCACGCTGCACGCGCTGGGGCTTGCCAGGGAGAAGGGCGCCAGGTTCGTGCTGGCCTCCACCAGCGAGGTGTACGGCGACCCGCTGGAGCATCCGCAGCGCGAGACGTACTGGGGCAACGTGAACCCGGTCGGCCCGCGCAGCGTCTACGACGAGGCCAAGCGCTTCGCCGAGTCGCTGACGACCGCCTACCGCCACTCGCGCGGCACCGACACCGGGATCGTGCGCATCTTCAACACCTACGGGCCCCGCATGCGCCCGTTCGACGGCCGGGCCATCCCGACGTTCATCAGGCAGGCGCTGAAGGGCGAGCCGATCACGATCACCGGGGACGGCTCCCAGACGCGCTCGGTCTGCTACGTGGACGACACCGTGTCGGGCATCCTCGCGATGGCCCGCAGCCACTTCGGCGGCCCGGTCAACATCGGCAACCCGGACGAGCTGACCATGCTGGAGCTGGCCACGATGATCAAGGAGCTGGCCGGGTCGTCGTCGGAGATCGTCTTCATCGACCGTCCCGCCGACGATCCCCGGGTCAGGCGGCCCGACACGTCGCTGGCTGCCGAGCAGCTCGGCTGGCGGGCGCGGGTGCCGGCGGCCGAAGGGCTCGGGCGCACGATCGAGTGGTTCACCGCCGAGCTGGCCTCGATGGACCAGCTCGAACAGCTCCAGGTCTGATCATGGCCAGGACCGCGATGGTCGTCGTCGACATGCTCAACCCGTACGAGCACGCGGACGCCGAGCAGCTGGAGCGCGCCGTCCAGCCGATCCTGCCCCCGCTGGTCGAGCTCGTCGGCCGGGCACGATCGCGCGACGACGTGGACCTGATCTACGTCAACGACAACTACGGCGACTTCACCGCGACCCGGGAGGACCTGGTGGCGCGGGCGCTCGGCGGTCACCGGCCGGACCTGGTCGAGCCGATCGTGCCCCCGGCGGACTGCTCCTTCCTGCCGAAGGTGCGGCACAGCGCGTTCTTCGGGACACCGCTGGAGTACCTGCTCGGGCAGCTGGGGACGGACACGGTCCTGCTGGCGGGCCAGGTGACCGAGCAGTGCATCCTGTACAGCGCGCTGGACGCGTACATCAGGCACTACTCGATCATGGTGCCGCCGGACTGCGTGGCGGCCATCCACCGCGACCTCGGGCTGGCGGCGCTGCGCATGATGGAGCGCAACATGTCGGCCGAGGTCACCCCGGCCAGGGGCTGCCTCACCTAGCGAGGCACCCGCCAGGCGCCTGCTAGAGCTGCACCCCGAGCAGGGCGTCCACCAGGTCCCTGACCAGGCCCGGCGCGCCGGTGTCCGGGCCTTCGCCGGCCAGCGCCCCGGATGCCCAGGCGTCGACGGCGGCCAGCGCGCCCGGCGCGTCGAGGTCGTCGGCCAGCCGCTCGCGCACCGTGGCCAGAAGCTCTCCGGCGCGCGGTCCCGACGGCAGCGCCGTGGCCCGGCGCCACAGCTCCAGCCTGCGCTCGGCCTCGGCCATCAGCTCGGGCACGTATTCCCAGTCGGCGCGGTAGTGGTGGGCCAGCAGCACGAGCCGGACCGCCATCGGGTCGTGCTGCTCGCGCAGCTTGGAGACGAAGACCAGGTTGCCCTTCGACTTCGACATCTTCTCGCCGTCGAGCGCCACCATGCCCGCGTGCGTGTAGAACTTGGCGAAGGGCCACTCCCCCGTGGCCGCGTGGCCCTCGGAGGCGCCGCACTCGTGGTGCGGGAAGATCAGGTCGGAGCCGCCGCCGGCCACGTCGTAGCCCGCGCCCAGGCTGTCGAGGGCGATCGCGGTGCACTCGATGTGCCAGCCGGGCCGGCCCCTGCCGAGAGGCGAGTCCCAGGCGGGCTCGCCGGGCCGCTCGGCGCGCCACAACAGCCAGTCGAGCGGGTGCCGCTTGCCCTGCCGGTCGGGGTCGCCGCCGCGCTCGGCGAACAGCGCCAGCATCTCGTCCTCGTCGTAGCCGGACACCTGTCCGAACTTGGGCGCGTCGGCCACGCTGAAGTAGACGTCGCCGTCGAGGTCGTAGGTGACGCCCTTGGCGGAGAGCCTGGCGATCAGACCCGCCACCTGGTCGACGACCTCGGTCACGCCGACGTACTCGCGGGGCGGCACGATCCGCAGCGCCTCCATGTCGCCGCGGAACAGCTCGATCTCCCGCTCCGCCAGCTCGCGCCAGGAGACGCCGGTCTGCGTGGCCCGTTCCAGCAGCGGATCGTCCACGTCGGTCGCGTTCTGCGTGTAGTGCACCTCGTGGCCCGCGTCGCGCCACAACCGGCCGACGAGGTCGAAGGCGAGGTAGGTGTTGGCGTGGCCGAGATGGGTGGCGTCGTAGGGGGTGATGCCGCAGACGTACATCCTGGCGGTCGGCCCCGGATCGGTCTGCCTGACCTGCTTCGCGGAGGTGTCGTGGAGACGCAGCGGGATGCTCTCACCAAGGAGCTTGGGTATGTTCGGGGCAGACCACGATCGCATGTCTTCGAGCCTATCCGTCCCGATCTGCGGTCAGGTCGGTGAAGTCGTACGTCACGCCGCCGGCATCGATCTCGACCTCCATCACCGAAAGGGAGGCGAGGACGCGGCCGTCGGCCAGCTCGTGCCGGACGATGAGCGCGCCCGGGTCGGAGGACGGCTCCGCCGCGGCCAGCTCGCGCCAGGCGCTCGTCTCCGCGAATCTGGGCAGGTAGGCCAGCACCCGCTCGTCTTCCGGATCCAGGCCCGCGTTGACCACCATGCTGGTGCCCTCGGGCAGCTCGCCTTCGGTGCGCCGCTCGCCGTCCCAGCTGACCAGCCGCACCCGCGACAGGTCGGCCAGCACCAGATGGAAGGGGTCGTAGCGGGTCAGGTCGGCATCGGGGAAGTCGCCGCCGTACGCGGCCCGAAGCGCCAGGTCGCCCCGGGAGATCTTCGTGGTCTCCCGCGCGGCCCGGCCGCGGCCGTTGAGCAGGGCGGCGGCGCGGCGGGCCGCCGGGTTGACGGCCAGCCAGGTGCCGCCGGCCTTGAGGTCGCGCCCGCCGATCACGCCAGGGTATTCGGGCCAGTGCTCGCCCGGGCCCTCCCACGGACGGTCGGTGAACTCGTCTCTCACGCCCATGAGCGTCAGCGGCCGCCCGGTTCTCACGATCAGCGTGCACATGGGCAAAGGGTAATCAACGCCCCAAGTCGCGTGACGCCCGGGGTCGGGTCAGATCGGCGGCCAGGGGATGGCTGGCCAGCCCTCCGGCGGGTAGGGATGCACGCCGGTGTCGAGCAGCCGCCTGACGCGCTGCCAGGTGGCCTCCACCTCCGCCGGCGTGAGCAGCTCGCGCAACCTGCGCCCGAGGGATCCCGACTCGAGGTCGCGCTCCAGCTTGGCCAGCACCGCCACCGCCTCGCGGGCCAGCGGCTTGCCGCGCCACTGCCACAGCACCGTACGCAGTTTGTCCTCGACGGAGAAGCAGACCCCGTGGTCGACGCCGTAGACGTGGCCGGTGGGCAGCGGCAGCAGGTGACCGCCCTTGCGGTCGGCGTTGTTGACCACGGCGTCGAACACCGCCATCCGGCGCACGACCGGGTTGCGGCTCTTGACCAGCCGCATGAGGTCGATCTCCCGCTCGGTGTCGATCCAGAGCTGGCACATGCCCGGCCCGAAAGGGCCGTCGCGGTAGACCGTGGGCGGCACGATGCGCCAGCCGGTCGCCTGGGACACCTCGTAGGCGGCCACCTCGCGGGCGGCCAGGGTGCCGTCGGGGAAGTCCCACAGCGGGCGCTCACCGCGTACGGGCTTGTAGACGCAGGCCGCCGTGCGGGAGCCCAGTTTGACCGAGCAGTAGAGCGTCATGTTGGTCGCCTCGACCAGACGGCCGGCCACCTCCAGGCGGCCGTCACGCAGGAGCGCGTGCGCCTCGTCCTCGTGCAGGGGCGGCGGCTGGGACGACTTGACGGCCGGTTCGCTCTCAGGAGCGGTCATGAAGCCGCCTCACCCCCGCGGTAGCCGTTGAGACGGACGCACACGTGACCGGCCGCGTCGAGCGGCTGGCTGCACAGGGGACACGGCGGGCGGCCCGCCGCGACGATCTGCAGCGCTCGCTGGGTGAAGGCCCGGGCGGCCCCGGCGCTGATGCGCACGCGCAGCACCGCGGGGTCGGGGCCGTCGAGGTCGTCCTCGTCGACGGCCTCCTGCGCCTCGATCACCACCTGCGACCTGTCCGAGTCCCAGGCGAGCGCCATGGTCCCCACCCGGAAATCCTCCGCGACCGGCACGTCCAGGGGCGCGTCGTCGGCCAGGTCGGCGGGCGCCAGCGCGGGCACGTGCGCGGCGCCCCCGCTGAGGCGCAACACCTCGTCGAGCAGCTCGTCGAGCCTGCCCGCCAGCGCGGCGACCTGCAACTTCTCCAGCGCCACCGTGGTCAGTCTGCCCTCGGCCCTGGCCTGCAGAAAAAAGACCCGCGCGCCCGGCTGCCCCAAGGCACCGGCGACGAACCTCTCTGGTGGGTCGTAGTCGAAGACCGGCATAGCCTGACCTTACGTGGTTCCGGGTCCGCCGCCGACGGCAGCATCGCTCCCGGTGATGTTTTCTCCCCCGTCTTTCTCCTCCGAATCCTCGGGAAGCCTCAATTCCCCCATATCGTTAAGCCTGAGCACAAAGGGACGTAGCGGCGCATAGCGAATGACGGTGAGCGCTCCAGGATCGGCTGTTATCCGCTGAAAGTGATCGAGGTGGAGGCCCAGAGCGTCCGCGACGATCGCCTTGATCACGTCGCCGTGGCTGCAGACCAGGTAGACACCCTTCTCCCCGACCCGCTCGTTCCACTCCCTGACCGCCGCGACCGCCCGATGCTGCATCGCCGTCAGCGCCTCCCCGCCGGGGAAGGCCACCGCGCTCGGATGCGCCTGGACGACCTGCCACAGCGGCTCGCGGGCGAGCTCTTTCAGCGGCCGCCCGGTCCACTCGCCGTAACCGCACTCGATGAACCGCTCGTCGATCACCACCTCCGCCGCGCGCCCGTCGGCGACCGCCTGGGCCGTCTCCCGGCACCGTTCGAGCGGGCTGGAGACGATGGCGTCGAGACCGACGCCCGCGATGCGCCCGGCGAGCGCCGCGGCCTGCGCTCTGCCCGCCTCGCTCAGGTGCACCCCCGGAGTACGGCCGGCCAGCACCGGCCCTGTGAGATCCGTCAGCCCGTGCCGGGCGAGAAGCAACGTGGTCACCCTGCCAGTGTCGCAGGCGCCGTCCACAGTCGATCACAACGGCTGCGCCCCCGCCCCGGCCCGGCGCCCGCGGCGCCGCCATCCGGCCGCACGCGGGGGGCCGCCCCTCCCTCTACGGGCCGCGGACCACAACCCGCCCAGCAGATCTCCGGCCGGCCGATGAGAAAACGGCATGGCGGGCCGCCGCTACAGCCCTGACCACCGACAACAGCGGAGCGGCAGCCTGCTGAGCAGGTTTCTTGTTGGTAATCTGGCGGGATCATGGAGCAGCGCTATGTCGGCCACAGCGGACTGTCGGTGTCCAGGCTGGGGCTCGGCACGATGACCTGGGGGCGTGACACCGACGCGGACGAGGCGGCCGCCCAGCTCCGCACGTTCCTCGACGCGGGCGGCACCCTCGTCGACACGGCCGACGTCTATACCGGCGGCGACTCCGAGCGGCTGCTGGGGCGCATGTTGCGCGACTCGGTGCCGCGCTCCGAGCTGGTGATCTCCACCAAGGCCGTGGTCACCCCCACGGGCCGGCGGCCCCGCGACGCCTCACGGCGCCACCTGATCGCCGCCGTCGACGACTCGCTCAACCGGCTCGGGCTCGACTACGTCGACCTCTGGCAGCTGCACACCTACGACGCCGAGGTGCCGCTGGAGGAGACGCTGGCCGCGCTCGACGCGATCGTCTCCTCCGGCCGCGCCGTCTACGCCGGCGTCTGCGACTACGCCGGCTGGCAACTGGCCGCCGCCGCGGTCACCCAGAAGATGATCCCCGGCCGCATCCCGATCACCTCGGCGCAGGCCGAATACTCGCTGCTGGCCCGCGAGCCCGAGCGCGAGTTGCTGCCCGCCGCCAGACACCTCGGCGTGGGCATGCTGGCCTGGTCGCCGCTGGGCAGGGGGGTGCTGACGGGCAAATACCGCGCCGGTGTCCCCGGCGACTCGCGCGCCGCCACCCCGCACTTCGCCGACTTCGTCCGCCCTTATCTCGACGAGCGCAGCCGGCGCGTGGTCGAATCGGTCATGACCGCCGCCGACGGGCTCGGCGTCTCGCCCCTGGCGGTGGCGCTGTCGTGGGTGCGCGACCAGCCCGGCGTCGCCTCCGCCATCGTCGGAGCGCGTACACACGCGCAGCTCAAGGGCATCCTGCCCGCCGAAGACGTGGTGCTGCCCATAGAGATCCGAGAGGCCCTCGATGACGTGTCGTCACTCGACTGACCGGGAACGAGAGACTCTCTCGTGTATCACTAGTCGATACCGAATCGCAACTTTACCCGGCAAACGCCTGCGTCCGACCGGGGATGTCCATCAGGATTTCTCCCTGAGGCAACGCAGGAGGGGACGGATGGGGAGCAGGACCGCGATCTCGGCTGGAGTTCTCGCGGTGGCGTTGGGGGCCGTTCCGGTGGCGGCACCGGCCGCGGCGGCCACCACCCAGGACTGCACGCGGGGCGGCGGCCTGCTTTCCGGGGTGACCAACACGCTGTGCGACGTCGTGGGTGCGGTGACCGGCACGGTCGACACCCTGACAGGCGGGGTCACCGGCAAGGTGACCGACGGCCTCGACAAGACCACCGACGAGGTGCTCGGCAGGGTGGGCACGGTCGTGCCGACCGCCAGGCCGAAGACCACCAGGACGATCGAGCCGCCCCCGTCGCCGTCGCCCAGGGCGAGTGAGCAGGAGCGGGAGCCCTCCGATGACGGATGCCTGCCGGAGCCGGCCTGCGCGGACGGCGAGGTCCACAGCACTCTGTCGCCACCGCGCACGTCCTCGGCCAGGCGCCCGGCGCGGCCGCGCGCGGGACAGAAGGACTCCTCGTCCGTGCCCAGCACGTCGAGGACGCGCAGGCCCGAGAGCCGGCCGCAGCTCATGGACACGCGCCGGCCGCTGGCCGACAAGAAGCGGGCCGACCCGGAGGAGCCGCGGGTCGACCTGTTGTGGCCCAACCCGTTCGCGCACGAGCTGACCGTGCCGATGCAGCAACAGCGGGTCGTGCGGCCCAGCCCGCCAGCCTCCGACGTGCTGGGCACGGCGCTGACCATCGCGCTGCTGGGGTCGGCGGTGCTCGCCGCCCGCATCGTCCAGCAGCGCCGCAGCCGCAACGAACCCGCCGAGTCGATCCCCTTCGAGCCGGCCCGCGCCGGCAACGGCCGCCACCGCACGGCCTGAGCAGCACCCCCAGGCCCCACCGCCGGCGTCGGCCTCGACCGCCCCGGCGGCGACGGCGGCCGTCTCCGTGAGCGCCGCCGTCGCGCCTGAGCGCCGGCGGGTGGTTCAGCCGCCGATGGCGTGGACGCCGCCGTCCACGTGGACGATCTCGCCCGTCGTCGCCGGGAACCAGTCGGACATGAGCGCCACGCACGCCCTGGCCGCCGGGACCGTGTCGGACAGGTCCCAGCCCAGCGGGGCCTTCTCCGGCCAGCTGTCCTCGAACTCCTTGAAGCCCGGGATCGACCTGGCGGCCATCGTGCGCAGCGGACCGGCCGCCACCAGGTTGACGCGGATGTTGTGCTTGCCCAGGTCGCGGGCGAGGTAGCGGTTGCAGGACTCCAGGCCCGCCTTGGCCACGCCCATCCAGTCGTAGACCGGCCACGCCTTGGAGGCGTCGAAGTCGAGGCCGACGAGGGAGCCGCCCTCCTTCATGAGCGGCAGGCAGGCGACCGCCAGCGATTTGTACGAGTAGGTCGACACCTGCACGGCGGTCGCGACGTCGTCCCACGAGGTGTTGAGGAAGTTGCCGCCCAGAGCGCTCTGCGGGGCGAAGGCGATCGAGTGGACCACGCCGTCGAGACCGTCGACGTGCTCCCCGACCCGGGCCGCGAGCGTGTCGAGGTGCTCGGTGTCCTGGACGTCGAGCTCCAGCACGGGGGCCGGCGACGGCAGGCGCCTGGCGATGCGCTCGACCAGGCTCAGCCGGCCGAACCCGGTGAGCACCACCGTGGCGCCTTCCTCCTGCGCCAGCTTGGCGACGTTGAACGCGATCGAGGCGTCGGTGAGCACGCCCGTCACGAGAATCCGCTTGCCTTCGAGAATGCCCATGTCAGTGCCCCATCCCGAGTCCGCCGTCGACGGGGATCACGGCCCCGGTGATGTAGGAGGCGTCGTCGCTGGCCACGAAGCGCACGACGCGCGCGACCTCCTCGGGGCTGGCCTGGCGCCCGAGCGGGATGCGCGCCACGATCTGCTCCTGGTCGAGGTCTGCCGTCATGTCGGTGGCGACGAAGCCGGGCGAGACGACGTTGACCGTGATGTTGCGCGAGCCGTATTCGCGGGCCATGGAGCGGGCGAAGCCGATGAGGCCGGCCTTGGAGGCGGCGTAGTTGGCCTGCCCGGCCTGGCCGCTCATGCCGATGACCGAGGAGATGAGGACGATCCGGCCGCGCTTGAGCCGCATCATGGGCCTGATGGCCCGCTTGGCGACGCGGTAGGCGCCGGTGAGGTTGGCGTCGATGACGTCGGTGAAGGTCTCCTCCTGCATCATCGCCAGCAAGGTGTCCTTGGTGATGCCGGCGTTGGAGACCACGACCTCGACCGGGCCGTGCTCGGCCTCCACCTTGTCGAAGGCGGCCTCGACGTCGGCCATGCTGGTGACGTCGCAGCGCACGCCGAACAGGCCCTCGGGCGGCTCCCCTGAGCGGTAGGTGACCGCGACGGCGTCGCCTGCCGCGGAGAGTTCACGGGCGATCGCGAGGCCTATGCCGCGATTGCCTCCGGTGACGAGTACAGAGCGTGCCATGACACCTGACGCTATCTCCTACCGGCGGGTATGCGCTTGTCCGGGTGGTACAAGATCGCAGGGTTAGGATCGTGGACATGCGCCAGATCGATCCCGACTTCCTGGAGCTGCCGTTGCGGCAGCTCGCGGACGCCGCCCTGCAACGTGCCCGCGACCTCGGCGCCGAGCACGCCGACTTCCGGCTCGAACGCGTCAGGGCCGAGACGCTGAGCCTCTATGACGCCCGCCTCGAAGGCTCCATGGACGCCGACGACCTGGGCTACGCCGTGCGCGTCGTCAAGGGCGGCACGTGGGGGTTCGCCGCCGGCATCCACCTGACCCCCGAGGCCGCCGCGGCGGTGGCCGAGCAGGCGGTGCGGGTGGCGGAGGTGAGCGCCCCGATCAACAGGGAGCCCATCGAGCTGGCCCCGGAGCCGGTGCACGCCGACACCGTGTGGGTGTCGGCGTACGACGTCGACCCGTTCGAGGTGGCGCCGGCCGACAAGGTGGGCCTGCTGGCCGACTGGTCGGCCGGGCTGCTGAAGGGGGCCGACCACGTCTCGGCGCGGCTGCTGCAGGTCAAGGAGCAGAAGTTCTACGCCGACACGGCCGGCACGGTGACCACGCAGCAGCGGGTGCGGGTGCATCCCAGGCTCAACGCGATGAAGGCGGCCGAGGGCGGGTTCGACGACATGTCGACCCTCGCGCCGCCGGTCGGCAGGGGCTACGAATACCTGACGGGCACGGGCTGGGACTGGCGGGGCGAGCTGGCCAGGCTGCCCGAGCTGCTGGCGGAGAAGCTGGCCGCGCCCTCGGTCGAGGCCGAGGACTACGACCTGGTGATCGACCCGTCCAACCTGTGGCTGACGATCCACGAGTCGATCGGCCACGCGACCGAGCTCGACCGGGCGCTCGGCTACGAGGCGGCCTACGCCGGCACCAGCTTCGCCACGTTCGACCAGCTGGGCGAGCTGGTCTACGGTTCACCGCTGATGAACGTGACCGGCGACCGCACGGTCACGCACGGCCTGGCCACGATCGGCTACGACGACGAGGGCGTGCAGGGGCAGAGTTTCGACATCGTCAGGGACGGCATCCTGGTCGGCTACCAGCTCGACCGGCGGATGGGCCTGATGAAGGGGTTCGGGCGGTCCAACGGCTGCGCGTTCGCCGACTCCCCCGGTCACATGCCGATCCAGCGCATGGCCAACGTGTCGCTGGTGCCGGCGCCCGGCGGGCCCTCCACCGACGAGCTCATCGCGGGCGTCGAACGGGGCCTCTACATCGTCGGCGACAAGAGCTGGTCGATCGACATGCAGCGCTACAACTTCCAGTTCACGGGGCAGCGGGCGTACAAGATCTCGCACGGGAAGCTGGCCGGTCAGGTCAGAGACTTCGCCTACCAGGCGACGACGACCGACTTCTGGCAGTCGATGGAGGCCGTGGGCGGGCCGCAGACGTACGTGCTCGGCGGTGCGTTCAACTGCGGCAAGGGCCAGCCGGGGCAGGTCGCGCCGGTCAGCCACGGCTGCCCGGCGGCGCTCTTCAGGGGCGTGCGGATCCTCAACACGGTGCAGGAGGGCGGCAAGTGAACGAGCACGGCGAGCTGACCGGCGGGCGCGAGCCGGTGGAGAGCCTCGTATCCCCTCAGGAGATGGTGGAGAGGGCGCTGGAGCTCTCCCGCAATGACGGCTGCGTGGTGCTGGTGGACGAGGGCTCCACGGCCAACCTGCGCTTCGCGGGCAACACGCTGACCACGAACGGCGTCGCCCGCTCGTCGCGGCTCACCGTGATCTCGATCGCGGGGCAGGGCGTGGGAGTGGTGTCGCGGTCCGCCGTACGCGAGGACCAGCTCGCCGGTGTGGTGGCGGCGGCCGACGCGGCGGCTCGCGAGGCCCAGCCCGCCGAGGACGCCCGCGACCTCGTGGCGGGCGTCCCCGCCTCGCCTGACTGGAGCGAGCCGGTACGGCCGACCGACATCGGGGTGTTCGGGGCGTTCGCCCCCGCGCTCGGCGACGCGTTCGCCGACGCGGAGGCGGCCGGAGGCAAGCTGTACGGGTTCGCCCAGCACAAGGTGACCACGACCTTCCTCGGCTCGTCCACGGGCCTGCGGCTGCGCCACGACCAGCCGGCCGGCAAGGTCGAGCTCAACGCCAAGTCCGCCGACATGAAGCGTTCCGCGTGGACCGGCGTGTCCACACCCGACTTCGCCGACGTCGACGTGGCGGCGCTCGGGTCCACGCTGGCGCAGCGGCTGGAGTGGGCCAGGACACGGGTCGACCTGCCCGCGGGCCGCTACGAGACGCTGCTGCCGCCGAGCGCGGTGGCCGACCTGATGATCTACATGTACTGGTCGTCGGGCGCGCGCGACGCGCTCGACGGGCGTTCGGTGTTCGCCAGGCGCGGCGGGGGCACCCGGGTGGGCGAGCAACTGGCCACGCTGCCCGTCTCGCTGTCGAGCGACCCGGGGGCGCCGGGCATCGGGTGCGCGCCGTTCGTGGCGGCCCACGCCTCCGACAGGGACAGCTCGGTCTTCGACAACGGGCTGCCGCTGGGGCCGACCGGCTGGATCACCGACGGCCGCCTCGACGCGCTGCTGCAGACCCGCTACTCGGCGGGGCTGAGCGGGCTCCAGGCGACGCCGGGGATCGACAACCTGATCTTGTCGGGTCCCGGTGACGGCAGGTCGCTGGACGAGATGATCGCCTCCACCAGGCGCGGGCTCCTGGTCACGTGCCTGTGGTACATCCGCGAGGTCGATCCCCAGACGCTCCTGCTGACCGGGCTGACCCGTGACGGCGTCTACCTGGTCGAGCACGGCGAGATCGTGGGCGAGGTGAACAACTTCCGCTTCAACGAGAGCCCCGTCGACCTGCTGGGAAGGCTGGCTGAGGTGGGCGCGAGCGAGCGCACGCTGCCGAGGGAGTGGGGCGACTACTTCCAGAACACGGTCATGCCGCCGGTGCGGGTGCCCGACTTCAACATGTCCACGGTGAGCCAGGCGAGCTGACCCGCGCCGCCCGCCGTCTGCCGGGGACGGGCGGGCTCAGCGGGGGCCCAGGAGGGCGCCCAGGGTGTGGCTGAGCGACTCGCCGAGCGCCTTCGCGCACGTGTCGTAGCCCTCGGGCGGGCCTCCGTAGGGGTCGCGCACGTCGGGCGCGGGCCGCCGGCGGCGCCGTCCGGCGGCCGACTCGACGATCGCCCGCGCGCGCTGCGCGGTGTCGGATCGGTGGTGGCGCTGCTCCGTGCCCGCCGCGAGCGCGGCGAACTCGGGCAGCGTGAACGTCTTCGGCGTGGCGGCCGGGTCGAGCCCGACCGCGACGGCGGCGTGCCCGGCCTCCATCGTCAGCAGCAGGTCGGCCGACCTGACGAGCTCGGGGTCGAGCTGCCTGGCCCGGTGCGCCCGGCCGTCGAGGCCCAGCCGGGCGAGCGTGGCGAGCGCGTGCGGCGCCATCGGATGGCCGGTCAGAGCGTGCACCCCCGCGCTCCCCGTGGCGGCGGGCAGGCCCGTGCCGGCGAGCATCGCCCTGGTGATCACCTCCGCCATGGCGGAACGGCAGATGTTCGCCGTGCACACGAGCAGGATGCGGAACTCACCGTTCACGTGGGCCAATCTAGCCCGTGGCGCCCGGCGCTCAGGCGTCCTCCAGGCGGAAGCCCACCTTCATGCCGACCTGGAAGTGCGCGACCTCGCCGGCGTCGAGGTGGCCGCGGATCTCCGTCACCTCGAACCAGTCGAGATGGCGCAGCGTCTGTGCGGCCCTCCTGAGGCCGTTGCGGATCGCCTCGTCGACGCTCTCCCCGGAGGTGCCGACGATCTCGGTGACCCGGTACGTACGGTCCGTCATCTCCCCATCCTCCTTACTCGAAGGCCATGGTCGCATGACCCGCGTCCGTGTCCGGGGGCGCCGTCGCGCCCTGCTCATCCGAGGTCTACCGTGGAAGGTATGAAGGGGTGGCGCAAGAAGCCGGACGTCCACGCCGTCACCGACGCCAGGCCGTCGCTGACCGCGGACATCCGCAAACGTGAGGTCAGCTACCTCATCAAGATGGGCATCCGGACGATCTGCCTGATCCTGGCGGTCGTGGTCCCGCTTCCGTGGCCGTACCGGCTGCTGTTCATCGCCGGCGCGGTCTTTTTGCCATACATAGCCGTAATCGGGGCCAATGAGAGGGGCCAGGCCGTCCCGCCTCCTACCTTTCAGTCGCCGGAGGCTAACCAAACCGAGATACCGCTGCATCGACGCGAGATCGGGTCGTGACTAAGTCTTGACGCATCCCATGGGTTGTAGGTGTACGCTTTAGCCAAGCGCTCCGGTCCCCCGTCGGAGTGCTGGTGCCGGCGTTCCGGGCCCCCGTCGGAACGCCGATGAAGCGACGCCGGGTGGTTTGCCCCCGTAACCACCCGGCGTCGCCCCTTTCCGGAAATTTTTGATCAGCGCGACGCCGTCGGGCGAGTCGGATAGGACTGCTTTCCCGAAATCGTTTACACCCCTCCTGCCCCACATTTCACAGGAAACTTTCAGGGGGGCAGGGGGATTGACTTCAACAGTTCGTTCGAGTGTCAGTCGTCGGTCAACGTCTCGGTGGTCGCCTGCGACCAGTTTTTCGCCAATGTGATCAGTTTGGTGACCGCGTCCTCGGGTGCGGTGCCGGCGCCCTGGGCGAGCCCGAGCAGATAGGCGGTCAGGGGCGCGGCCGGCCTGGCGACCCCGTGGGCGACCTCCTTGGTCAGGTCGAGAATCAGGTCACGGTCCACGGTGGCCGGGTCGATGCCGAGTTCCTTGCAGGCCAGGGCGGTCCATTCGTTGAGCACGTTCATACGAGCCTCCTCCAGGTCGTCCATTGTGTCGCAGTCGAACCACGGCCGCCCGCGCAGCGCCAGGCGCACCGTCACGAGCGGGCCCAGCAGGCCCTTGAGCGAGCGTCCCCGATAGTCCGCGAGAGCCGCCTTCAGCTCGGCGGCCGGCCACGCGCCGGCCAGCCACTGCTCGCGCCCTCCCGCGTCCACCAGCACGACCCCGCCCGTCGGCTCGGCGGCCCTGAGCATGGCCGCCACGTGGGCCGCCGTCATGAAGGGCAGGTCACCGGCGAGCAGCACCACCCGCGGCGCGGTGACCTCGTTCAGGCCGGCGGCGAGCGCGGGCACGGGGCCGCCGCGCGGGGGATCCTCCCTGACGAACACGACGCCCGGGATCGGACGCTCGGGGCCGGCCACGATCGTCTTCCTCGCGCCCGCGGCGGCCGCGACCACGTGCTCGACCAGGGTACGTCCGCCCACGGTCAGGCCGGGTTTGTCCGCTCCGCCCAGCCTGCGCGCCGCTCCCCCGGCCAGGATCACCGCGTCGAAGTCCACGCCCTCACCCCCAGCTCGAAACCGTCCCGCACGTCACCACTTCCTCCGCCCGCACCCCACCGGGGGTACGGGCACCACCCGCCTCGAAGGGCGACCCAGGAGCCCCTCAAGCACGTGCCGCGGCCGGGAGGGGCGGATGCCGTGTCGCGGCGGCTCGCGTCCCGAGGGCCGGATGCCGTGTCGCGGCGGCTCGCGTCCCGAGGGCCGGATGCCGTGTCGCGGCGGCTCGCGTCCCGGGGGCCGGATGCCGGACTGCGGCGGCTCGCGTTCCGGTGTCCATGGACAACCGCCACCGGTCGCGTCGCCGGGGCTAGCCGCCGATGGCGGACATGGGGCGGGCGGGCTGGAGGAAGGACGGGTCGTCGATGCCGTGCCCGGCGCGCTTGCGCGCGACCGCCGCCACCCACCTCTCGGCCAGTTCGTCGTCGGACGCGCCCGCGCGCATGGCGGTCTTGAGGTCGGACTCCTCGGTGGCGAACAGGCAGTTGCGCACCTGGCCGTCGGCGGTGAGCCTGACCCGGTCGCAGGAGCCGCAGAACGGGCGCGTCACCGAGCCGATCACGCCCACCCGCGCCGGCCCGCCGTCCACGAGGAACCGTTCGGCGGGTGCGCTGCCGCGCTCCTCCAGGTCGTCGGGCTTCAGGTCGAACGACGCGGAAAGCAGGTCGAGGATCTCGTCGGCGGTGACCATGCCCTCGCGGCTCCAGCCGTGCTGCGCGTCGAGCGGCATCTGCTCGATGAAGCGCAGCTCGTAGCCCTGGTCGAGACACCAGCGCAGCAGCGGCACCGCCTCGTGGTCGTTGACGCCGCGCATGAGGACCGCGTTGACCTTCACGGGCCGCAGGCCCGCCCCGTCGGCCGCGGCCAGCCCGGCGATCACGTCGGCGTGCCGGTCACGGTGCGCGAGCCGCTTGAACGTGGCCGGGTCGAGCGTGTCGAGCGAGACGTTGACCCGGTCGAGCCCCGCGCCGGCCAGCGCGCCGGCCAGGCGGGCCAGGCCGATGCCGTTGGTGGTGAGCGACACCTGCGGCCTGGGGGTGAGCGCGGTGGTGCGGGCGACGACGTCGGCCAGCTCGCGCCTGAGAAGCGGCTCGCCGCCGGTGTAGCGCACCTCGGTGATGCCCAGCCGCTCGACGCCGATCGTCACCAGGCGGACGATCTCGTCGGCGGTGAGCAGTTGCGGGTTGGGGAGCCAGTCGAGCCCCTCCGGCGGCATGCAGTAGGTGCAGCGCAGATTGCACTTGTCCGTGAGGGACACCCGCAGATCAGTCGCCACCCGTCCGAACGAGTCTCGCAACATGGGGCGTCACCTCCTGTTCGTTCGCCAGGGGACCAGACTATGACGCATGCCGGGAGGCGCTTCCCATCGCCCCTCTCTGCCACGACAACACATTCCCATCTTGATCGATTCCTCCTTGGTACGCGAACCGGGCCCCGTCTCAGCCGGCGAGGGCGGCGTCGTCCGCTGCGGTGTCATCGTCCGTCCAGGCGTCCTGCGGCGGGTGGGCCAGATGCCAGCGCACCGACTCGGCGACGTGCGCGGCGGGGTCGCCCGGCTCCCACCCGAGCAGTGCCCGGGCACGGGCCACGGACACCACCAGATGCTGGGCGGGCGCACCTGACAGCGCCAGGTCGGGCGGGATGCGGTCGTCCGGCACCCGTTCCAGCCGGGCCCGCGAACCGGCGGCGCCGAGGATCTGCTCGAACCAGGCGCCCATCGTCACCGTGGCCGTCTCCCCGAGGTTGACGGCCAGGCCGTCGGCGGAGCGGTGGTCGAGGGCGGACAGGACGCCGGTCGCCAGGTCGTCGGCGTAGCCCTTGGTCCAGAGCAGGTTGGCGGCGCCGACCGGAATGCGGTCGCGGCCGGCGCGGACGCGGCGCAGGATCGGCTCCTCCCTGCGCTGCCAGTCGTGCGGGCCGTAGATCAGCGGCAGCCGCAGGACGACGGCGCCGCGGGCGAGCCACCGCTCCTCCACGTCGAGCTTCTCGTAGTCGTCCGGCACGCCGGGAAAGCCTTTGCCCCGTTGGGGGTGGCGTTCGCGGCGCAACTCCGAGTCCTCGGTGATCGGCACGGGCGCCAGGCAGCGTCCCGTCTGCAGGCCGGTGAACGCTTCGTACACGTCCTGGCTGGACAGCACCACCGTGGGCACGTGCGGCAGCAGCGGCAGGACGGTGTCCACGTCGGAGCCGGTGAGCGCGTGGGTGTCGACCACGGCCTGCGGCGCGAAGTCCTTGATCTGGGAGGCGTGACGCGCCAGGTCGTGACGGTCGGTGTGCAGGTGGACGCCCGGCACGCCGGGTGCGGAGCGGCCGGAACCCCGGTGGACGAGGAGGATCTGGTCGCCGCGGGCCGCGAGACGTTCGGCTACGCGCCGCCCCAGGAACCACGTGCCGCCCAGCATCAGGACTCTCATGCTCCCACCCTGCCCGATCTGTCCCCCGCCCGGGCGGGCTAGGGCGTTCCCGCGTGCCAGGTCTCGCGGGCGCGCATCAGCTCGGCCAGGTGTTTCCTGGACCACTCGCAGCCGGCGTTCATCGGCTCGAGGAGGCTGCGGCCGAGGGCGGTCAGCTCGTATTCGACGCGCGGCGGGATCTCGTCGTAGGCGGTCCTGGTGAGCAGGCCGTCGCGTTCCATCGCGCGCAGGGACTCGGTGAGCACCTTGGGGGTGATGCCGCGCAGCGGCCGCTGGAGCTCCGTGAAACGCCGCGGACCCAGTTCGAGACAGCGGATGATCTTGGCGGTCCACTTGTCGCCGACGCGGATGGGCGCGGCGGTAGGAGGGCATCCGTAGAACATGTCCGGATCGAGAGGCTCGGCCATGCCCGTCATCGTAGGTAACTATCGTTGCGGAAAGCGAGGTCCCGCCCTCTACCGTTCTCCCGGCGGCCGGGGAGTCCGGTCGCCGGGAGAACGGAGCGTGGACGATGAGCAGGTTCGTGCTGTTCGGAGCCGGCGGACGGGCCGGGACGCGGGTGGCGGCGGAGGCGGCCGGGCGCGGGCATGACGTGACGGCCGTAGTACGGGATCCAACCAAATATCCGAATTTGTCGGGTGAGAACGTACGGGTGGTCGCCGGGGACGTCACCGACGCCGACCGGGTGGCGGCGGTGGCGGCGGATCACGACGTGGCGATCCAGGTCACGGCCAGGCTGGACATGCCGTCGGAGGAGTTCTACACGGCGGCCTCGCACGCCCTGGTGGACGGGCTGGCGCGGGCCGGGGTGTCGCGCCTGGTCGCGCTGGGCATCGGCAGCCTGCTGGAGGTCTCACCCGGGATCCGGCTCGTGGACACGCCCGGCTTCCCCGCCGACGCCCGCGCGTTCTCGCTGGGGCACGCGGCGGAGCTGGCGGTGTTCGAGGAGTCGGCACTGGACTGGGTGGTGCTGGCGCCGCCGCCGGTCTTCCTGGACGAGCACGCGGCGAGGACGGGCCGTTACCGGATCGGGGGCGGGCAGGTGCCGGCGTCCGCCGAGGGCGATCCCGCGTTCGCGTACGCCGACCTCGCGGCCGCCCTGGTGGACGAGGCCGAGACGCCCCGCCACCACCGCGTCCAGGTGGCCGTGTCGTACTGAGCCCGGCCGGCGATCGCCGGTTGCACATGCCGGACGCCCGGCCTGGTGAGGCCGGGCGTCCGAGGTGTTGACTAGTGGCGGTGGTGGTGGCGGTGGCCGATGACCCGGACCCAGTCCGTGCCCTCGGAGCCGTCCAGCCACCTGGCGCCCTTGAAGACCGCGCGCCAGGTGCCCGACGTGCGAGCCGGCACCTTCGTGTGGAAGTAGCCGCTGCGGCTGGTCCTGACCGTCTCGACGTATTCCCACTTGCCGCTGCCGGCCGGCTGGAAGAGGATCGTGATCCGCTTCCAGGCCAGGCGGTGCCAGCGCTCGGTGCTCTTGCAGTGGTCGGCGTGGTGCACCGAGACCAGACCGCTGATGTAGTCCTTGTCGCACTCGACGGAGAGCTTGCCCTCAAGGGTGATGGGGCGGCCCCGCCAGGCGGGCTCAGGGTTCGCGTCGAACTTCAGGCTCGTGTGCCCGCCCGCGACCGGGTCGATGCCCGGGTCGGCGAGCGCGGGCGAGGCGGCGGTGGCCACCATCGTCGCGCCCAGGGCGGCCGCCGCCAGGCCGGCGGCGAGACGTCGCATCTTCACAATCGGAATTCCTTCCCCGTCTGAGAACGCACCCCGGGACGGGGCACGTCATTGGCCAATGACGCGTAAGGGTAAAGAAAAGTTGCGACGCAGTTGATCACGATTCGGCAACAGCGGTTTAGGCCATGCGCTGATTTAATTATGTTTGCTGTGCTATTGAGTGATTTGTTGAACTTTGGAGATATCTGCGGCGTAATGTCCCGTTCCGGGATAGCGGACGCGCCAGAATCCGCCGGTACGGCCCGAGACCGTCGTGGCGAACGAACCGGCGGCGTCGGTACGCACCTCCCCGATGCGCTCCCAGTCCGAGGATGCGTCGGCACGCCAGAGGATGTCCAGCTTCTGCCTGGAGAACGGCCCGTAGTCGGTGAGACCGCGCGGATCGACCCTGGTCAGCGAACCCCGCAGCCGCACCTTTCCGCCCGCCGTCCCGTCCACCCGCACGGAGGCGAGCTTCGTGTTACGCCTGAACTGGAACGACTCGTACTCGGTGACCGTCGTGCCGCCCCGGCCCGTCGCGGTGGCGGCGATCGTCCAGGTGCCCGTGGGGTAGTAGCGGTTCAGCCTCTTGTCGGGCAGGAAACGCCACGTCTCCCAGCCCTCCGCCGCCGAGGCCGGCGTGGCGGACCTGGCGGGCGAGCCCACCCGCCACGCCATCATCGCCGGGAGGTCCGCGGCGGGCTCGCCGCCGGAGGCGAGCCGCGGGGCCCCGGAGACCCTCGGCGACGGCGTGGCCGCCGGCGTGTCCTCGGCCGGGGTCTTCGAGCTGAGCACCGGGGCCGGCGGGGAGCCGGGTTCGACCTTGACGGAGACGCCGTGCTTACCCCGTGTCCCCCGGGCGATCACCTCGATCACCAGGCGGACGGAGCCCTTCGGGCCGACCACGGGCTCCGCTGGACGTACGGTGATGGATCGGATGGCGAGCTCGGTCGCGGCGGAGGTCGCGGGCGCGGGCGCCATGAGCGACCCCGCTGTGAGCGATCCCGCCGCGAGCGAGACGAGAAGAAGGCTTCTGGTCATGAGCGAGACGGTAGGAACCCGCCGGTCATGACCAGGACCACAACACACGCCCCGATTGGCAAAACCGCTCGGAGCGGCCCGTCCGCCGGGTGCGTGCCGCCGCCCGCTCAGCGGGGACCGGTGTAGAGCCCTTCGATGACGTCGGCGTACTTCTGGTGCACGACGCGCCGCTTGAGCTTGAGGCTCGGGGTGAGCTCCTCGGTCTCGGCGGTCCACTCGACCCCGAGCAGGGCCCACTTCTTCACCTGCTGCACCTGCGCGAGCTTGGCGTTGGCGGCCTCGACCGCGGCCTCCACCTCCTTGAGCACCTCGGGATGCCCGGCCAGCTCGGCGAGCGAGGAGAACGTGACGCCGCGCGCCCGCGCCCAGCCCGGCGCGACCTCGCCGTCGAGGGTCAGCACGGCCACCGGGTGCGGGCGGTTGTCGCCGTAGGCGAGCGCCTGGCCGATCAGGGCGTGCTCCTTGAGATGGTTCTCGATCGCCGCCGGGGAGATGTTCTCGCCGCCCGCGGTGATGATCAGCTCCTTCTTGCGGTCGACGACCCGGTAGAAGCCGTCGTCGTCGACCGTGCCGATGTCGCCGGTGTGCAGCCAGCCGCCGTCGTCGACGAGTTCGGAGGTGGCCTCCGCGCGGTTGAGGTAGCCGCGGGTGTTGAGCGGGCTGCGAGTGAGGATCTCGCCGTCCTCGGCGATGCGGATCTCGACGCCGGGCTCGGCCCTGCCGACGCTGCCCAGGCGGTAGCAGGTGGGGCTGTTGCCGGTGAACGCGCCGGTCGTCTCCGTCATGCCGTACACGTCGATGACCTTGAGGCCGAGCCCGGCGTAGAAGCGCTGCACCTCGGCGGGCAGGGGCGCGGCACCGGTGGCGGTCCACACGGCGCGGTCGAACCCGATCATGCCGCGGATGACCGACAGGAGGGAGGCGTCGGCCTGGTCGTAGGCGGACTGGATCTCGGGGGTGACGGTGTGGCCGTGCTGGCCGGCCTCGATGTAGGCGACGCCGGCCTTCATGGCCGCGCGCACGGCCGCCTGCTGCTCCTCCGGCTGGGTGGCGAGCACGGCTGACAGGCGGGCCATCATCTTCTCCCACACCCGGGGCACCCCGAAGAACATCATCGGCCTGACCTGCCCCAGCGTGCCGCCCAGGTTGGCCAGGTCGGTGCAGAAGTAGACGTGGGAGGCCTTGACCAGCGGCAGGTAGAGGCTGAGCACCCGCTCGGCGATGTGCGCGTAGGTCAGGTAGGAGATCTGGGTGCCCTCGGTGGGCAGCGAGGCCATCCGGTCGGTGGAGGCGACCTCGTAGAAGATGTTCGTGTGCGTCAGGGGCACGCCCTTGGGCATGCCGGTGGTGCCGGAGGTGTATAACACGGTGGCCACGTCGTCGGGGGTGACCGCGCGCCAGCGCGTCTCGATGTGGCCGGGGTCGGCGGCCAGGCGTTCGCGGCCGAGCCGGAGGAAGTCCGTCCACGCCAGGAAACGCTCGCCGTCGGGCGCTCCCTCCAGCATGATGATCGTGCGCAGGCCGTCGAGCCGGTCGAGCACGGGCCGCCAGCGGTCCAGGTCGGCCGGCCCGCCGAGCACCGCGTATTTCGCCCCGACGTCGCCGGCCACGAACGCGATCTGGTCGGGCGCGAACGTCGAGTAGATCGTGCAGCCGGAGCCGCCCGCGTGCACGGCGCCCAAGTCGGCGAGCACGTGCTCGCTGCGGTTGACCATCATGAGCGCCACGGTGTCGCCGGTCCGGAGCCCGAGCGCGGCGAATGCGGCGGCGATCTCCAGGACCCGCTCCCTGGCCTGTGCGTAGGTCAGCGTGCGCCAGCCGTCGCCGTCGGGATCGGAGTAGGCGGGTGCGTCGGGGTGCTGCTCGGCGGCCTGAGCGAGCTGCCGGCAGACGGTCATGCCGGCGATCTGCCGCTGGATCTCCGCCCGCACGTCGAGGACTTCGGCCATGGCGCGCGCCTCCCGTCAGTATTCACTTGCATGAATGGCATGCATCGCACCACACCACGGGGGTAGCGGCAAGAGCTCGCGGGGAAACACCCGCGTCCCTCACCTGGAGCGATATTTCGGTTACGTTCGGTGCCGTGGGAGAGGGCTGGGCATGACCGGCGGCGGCAGGACGTTCTTCGGGCACCCGTGGGGCCTGGCCACGCTGTTCGGCACCGAGATGTGGGAGCGCTTCAGCTGGTACGGCCTGCGCGCGATCCTGGCCACGTTCCTGGCCGCATCGCCCGCTCACCAGGGCCTCGGCATGTCGCCCGTGACCGCCCAGGCGGTCGTGGGCGTCTACGCGGCGCTCATCTACCTGGTGGCACTGCCCGGCGGGTGGATCGCCGACCGCATCCTCGGGGCGCGCAGGTCGGTGTTCTGGGGCGGGTTCGTCATCATGCTGGGGCACATCAGCATGGCGATCCCGGCGACGTCGGCGTTCTTCGTCTGGCTCGGCCTGCTGCTCATCATCTCCGGCACCGGCCTGCTCAAGCCGAACATCTCCGTCATGGTCGGCCGCCTCTACGCCGACAGCGACGACGCGCGCCGCGACGCGGCGTTCTCCTTGTTCTACTTCGGCATCAACCTGGGCGCCTTCTTCGCGCCCCTCGTCGTCGGCTGGCTGGCCGCGGGCGACCGCTGGCACCTCGGCTTCAGCGCCGCCGCGGTCGGCATGGCGCTCGGCCTGATCCAGTACGTCTGGGGCGGCAAGGCCCTCAGAGGCGTGGGCGAGCAGCCGGGCCTTCGCCTGTCGCCGCGGGAACGCCGGAGGTTCGGCCGCCTGTTCGTCCTGGCGGTGGGTGCGACGGCGGCCCTGCTGGCCGGGTGGGCGGCGACCGGCACGTTCACGGTCGACCGGTTCACCGTGGTGGTCACGGTGATCATCCTGCTCGTGCCCGTCGCGTACTTCGGCTACATCCTCCTGGGCAGCCACAACCTCACGCAGGACGAGCGGATCCGGATGAAGGCGTACATCTGGCTGTTCGTGGCCGCGGCCATCTTCTGGATGATCTTCGATCTGGCGCCCAGCAAGCTGCTCTTCTTCGCCCAGGACCACACCGAGCTGTCGCTGTTCGGGATCCCGATCCAGCCGGCCACGACGCAGTCGTTCAACCCCCTCTTCATCATGATCTTCGCGCCGGTGTTCGCGGCGTTGTGGCTGCGGCTGGGCACGCGGGTGAGCACCCCGCAGAAGTTCGGCTTCGCGCTGGTCATGGTGGGGGCGAGCTTCGTCGTCATGGCGGTCGCGGCGGCGCTGGCCGGGCCGGGCAGGGTGTCGGTGTGGTGGCTGGTGCTGGTCTACCTGATCCAGGTGTTCGGCGAGCTGTCGCTGAGCCCGGTCGGGCTGTCGGTGACGGCCAAGCTGGCGCCGGAGGCGTTCAAGGGGCAGATGCTCGGCGTCTGGTTCATCGCGGTGTCGGTGGGCGACGCGGTCGGCGGGCAGACGGGCCGGCTCACCGCCGTGCTGTCCGACCCGATGTACTACCTGGTGCTGGCGCTGGTGGCGATCGTGGCGGGACTCGCGCTGTTCATGTTCACCCGGCGGCTGCGGGTGATGATGGCCGAGCACCATGAGCCCGCCGTGCGGTAGACCCGCCATGCGGTGGACACTGTCAACGTGTCCGAGATTCTCGACCTGGCAGGCATCTTCGTCTTCGCGTTGACGGGGGCGTTGATGGGGGTGCGCAAGCGGCTCGACGTGGTCGGGATGACGATGCTCGCCGAGATCACCGCCCTGGGTGGGGGCGTCGTACGCGACCTGATCCTCAACGTCCGGCCCGCCGCCTTCCAGAGCGTCGGCTACGTGCTGGTGCCGCTGGCGGCGACGGTGATCGTCTTCTACTGGCATCCGCACGTCACGAAGGTGATGCCGGTCATCCTCGTGCTGGACGCGGCGGGGCTCGGCCTGTTCTGCTCGGTCGGCACGGCCAAGGCCATGGAGTACGGCCTCAGCCCTCTGCACGCCACCGTGCTGGGGATCACCACGGCCGTGGGCGGCGGCATGCTGCGCGACGTGCTGGCCGGGCAGATCCCGACGCTGCTCTACGACCGGCAGCTCTACGCCGTGCCCGCCCTGGTGGGGGCGGCGACGATGGCCGCGCTGTCCTCCTACGGCCTGCACGGCTGGCCCGTGACGCTGGCGGCGGCCGTGCTGGCGTTCGGACTGCGCATCGTGGCGATGCGCCGCAAGTGGCAGGCGCCGCTGGCCCGCGGGGCCGGCGAGTGAGCGCCCCTCACACCATCGCGATGAGGGACTCGGGCGGGCGGGAGCCGCCGGCGGCGCCGTGGTCGCGGGCGGCGCGGATCCGGACGAGCGCGTCCTGCAGGATCGAGGGCGGCTGGGTGTACGGCAGCCGCAGGTGACTCTCGAGCGTCCCTTCCAGGCCGAACCAGGGGCCGGGCGCGAGGCGTACGCCGTGGCAGGCCGCCGCCTCGGCGAGCGGGGTGGAGCCGCCCCGGTCGAGGCGCACCCAGAGCGTGCCCCCGCCGCGCGGCACGGTGAACGTCCACTCCGGCAGGTGCTCGCGCAGCCCGGACACCAGCGCGTCGCGGGAGGCGCGCAACGCGCGGCGGCGCTCGGCCCGCGTCTCCCCCAGCCGGTCGAACAGCCGCGCCACCGCGAGCTGCTCCATCACCGGGCTGGCGATGTCCGCAGCCGAGCGGTACGTGGCCAGCCGCCGGGCCATCGCGGCCGTGGCGCGGATCCAGCCGATGCGCAGCCCGCCCCACCACAACTTCGACGCGGAGCCGATGCTGATCACGCGGCTGTCGGTGTCGAACGAGCCCATCGGCGACGTGCGCGGCACCTCGTCGAGCGCCAGCTCTGACCAGGTCTCGTCCACCAGCAGCAGCGTGTCCACGCGCCGGGCGGCGCCCACGACGGCGGCGCGGGTGGCGTCGTCCATGAGGGCGCCCGTCGGGTTCTGGAAGTCGGGCATGAGGTAGGCGAGACGGCTCGCCGACTGGCGCATGGCGCAGGTCAGCAGATCGTCCTGCCAGCCTTCGTGCGAGATCCCGACCGGGACGATCCTGGCGCCGCCGCGGCGGGCCGCGTCGATGGCGTGCGGGTACGTCGGCGACTCCACGAGCACCGGGTCGCCCGGGCCGACGAGGAGCCCCATCACGAGCTGGATGGCGTGCTGGGAGCCGGTGGTGACGACGATCTGCTCGGGCCTGGTCGCCAGGCCTCTGGCGGTGTAGGCGGCGGCGATGCGCTCCCTGAGCACCAGCAGGCCCATGGGGTCGTAGCCGATGCCCATGCCGTACCTCGGGAGGTCTTCCAGCGCCTCCGCCATGGCCTCGCGCAGCGCCGTGGGCGCGGCCGGGGCGGCGGTCTGGAGCTGGATCAGGCCGTCGCCGTCGGTCTCGAGCCACGGGTTGTCCGCGGTGGTGGCCGGATCGGGCAGGGCCGTCCAGCTGCCCGAGCCCTGGCGGCTCTCCAGGTAGCCTTGTTCGCGCAGCAGGTCGTAGGCGGCGGTCACGGTGGTGCGGCTGACCTTGAGGGTCTCGGCGAGGTGGCGCTCGGCGGGCATGCGGACCTGCACGGCAAGCCGGCCGTCCATGATCAGAGCCCGCACGCCGGCGGCCAGGGCCCGGTAGTACGGCCGCGTGGCGGGGTCGATCATGAGGAGCCTGGCCGCCTGGGTGGCCGATACATAACGCATAAGGCCACTTTTCGTGATTGGTTCTGTTTTGGCAAGCCAGTGGCCTGCCACTCTGGGTCCACTATGAGTGACACGACCGCCCCTCGCGTGGCTTCCCTTCCCGCACGAGTGCTCCGCCTCTACGGCGGGCTGGCCCTGTACGGGCTGGGCATCGGGCTCCAGGTGGAGTCCAGCCTGGGCAACGACCCGTGGGACGTCTTCCACCAGGGCCTGGCGATCAGGACGGGGACGACCATCGGCACCATGATCATCATCGTCGGCGCCCTGGTCATGCTGCTGTGGATCCCGCTGAAGCAG
Source organism: Nonomuraea sp. NPDC049378 (assembly GCF_055586745.1). Classification (NCBI taxonomy): domain Bacteria; kingdom Bacillati; phylum Actinomycetota; class Actinomycetes; order Streptosporangiales; family Streptosporangiaceae; genus Nonomuraea; species Nonomuraea sp. NPDC049378. Next base: position 79,376 of record NZ_JBVJHP010000019.1, on the reverse strand, counting down.
AAGCCGGGCTTCGGGACCATCAGCAACGTGGTGTTCCTGGGTCTGTTCGCCGATGCCGCGATCTTCCTGCTGCCCTCGCCGGAGCACGTCGCGGCCCAGGCGTCGTACCTCGCGCTCGGGGTCGTCTCCATCGCCCTGGCCACGGTCCTGTACATCGGGGCGGGAATGGGCCCCGGCCCGCGTGACGGCATCATGACCGGGCTGATGCGGCTCGGCCTGTCCGTACGGCTCGGCCGTTTCCTCATCGAGGTCACCGTGCTGACCGCCGGGTGGCTGCTCGGCGGCACCGTGGGCGTGGGAACGCTGGTGTTCGCGCTGGCCATCGGGCCGATGACGCAGCTGTTCACCCGCTGGTTCCCGCTGACGTGATCCCGTGACCGGTCCGGGCATGACGCGACATGACCCGGCCCGGTCACGGAATCACCCGCACGGCAGGAAGCCGGACCACCACGGACGGTTCCGGTAGCGTCTAGGCATGCGGATCGAGGATTATGCCCTGATCGGAGACATGCAGTCGGCCGCGCTGGTGGCCAGGGACGGCTCCATCGACTGGTTGTGCCTGCCCAGGTTCGACTCGCCGGCGTGTTTCGCTGCGCTGCTGGGCAGCGAGCGCCACGGCCACTGGTGGCTCGGGCCCACCGGCAGGAAACCGGCGACCAGGCGCCGTTACCGTCCCGACACGCTCATCCTGGAGAGCGAGTGGGACACTCCGACGGGCACCGTCCGGGTGATCGACTTCATGCCTCCCCGCGACAGGAACCCCGACGTCGTGCGCATCGTCGAGGGCGTCTCCGGCACCGTGGAGATGTCCACGGTGGTCAGGGTGCGTTTCGACTACGGCAGGATCGTGCCGTGGGTGCGCAGGACCGACGGTCACCTGCAGGCCGTCGGCGGTCCCGACTCCGTGTGGCTGCACGCCCCCGTGCCGCTGAAGGGCGGCGACTACGCCCACCGGGCGACGTTCACCGTCGAGGAGGGCCAGCGGCTGCCGTTCGTGTTCACCTGGCACCCCTCGCACGAGCCGATGCCGCCGCAGATCGCCTGCGAGGAACAACTCGCCGAAAGTGAGACGTTCTGGGCGGAGTGGGTGGCGCGCTGCACCTACGACGGCCCCTACCGCGAGGCCGTGACGCGGTCGCTGATCACGTTGAAGGCGCTCACCTACGCGCCGACGGGCGGCATCGTCGCCGCGCCCACCACGTCGCTGCCCGAGGACCTGGGCGGGGTGCGCAACTGGGACTACCGGTTCTGCTGGCTGCGCGACGCGACGCTGACGCTCGACGCGCTCATCTCGTCCGGCTTCCTGGAAGAGGCCGCCGACTGGCGTGCCTGGCTGCTGCGCGCCATCGCCGGGCGACCGCAGGACCTGCAGATCATGTACGGCGTCGCGGGCGAGCGGCGGCTGCCCGAGCTGCGCCTCGACTGGCTCGACGGCTACGAGGACTCCCGCCCCGTGCGCATCGGCAACGAGGCGGTCAAGCAGCTGCAGCTCGACGTGTACGGCGAGGTGATGAACTCCCTGTTCGTCGCCCGCGAGCGCGGCCTGTCCCCCGACGAGCGGGCGTGGGCCATCCAGCGGCAGCTGCTCGACTACGTGACCGAGCACTGGGACGAGCCCGACGAGGGGTTGTGGGAGGTGCGCGGGCCGCGCCGGCACTTCGTGCACTCCAAGGTGATGTGCTGGGTGGCGCTCGACCGGGCCGTCAAATACGTCGAGCGGTTCGGCCGTACGGGTCCCGTGGAGAAGTGGCGGGCCCTGCGCGACAACATTCACGCCGAGATCTGCGAGAAGGGCTTCGACGAGACGCGCAACACCTTCACCCAGTCGTACGGGTCGGTGGAGCTGGACGCGGCCCTGCTGATGCTGCCGATGGTCGGGTTCCTGCCGATCGACGACCCGCGCATGGCGGGCACGGTGGCGGCGATCGAGAAGGAGCTCATGTCCGAGGGCTTCGTGCTGCGTTATCCGCTGGCCGACGACAACGACGTCGACGGCCTGCCCGGCGGCGAGGGCGCGTTCCTGGCCTGCAGTTTCTGGCTGGTGGAGGTGATGGCGATGCAGGGCAGGAAGGACGAGGCGAAGAACCTGTTCGAGCGCCTGCTGTCGCTCCGCAACGACGTGGGCCTGCTCGCGGAGGAGTACGACCCCCGCTACCACCGCCTGGTGGGCAACTTCCCGCAGGCGTTCAGCCACGTGCCTCTGGTCCACGCCGCCCGCGCCCTGGCATAGGCGCCCGGGGGGCCGCCCCGTGCTGCGCCGGCCGCACGGAGGCGCGCCGCCCGACCGGCCTTCGCGACGCTCAAGGGCCGGTCAGGCGGCGCTCGCCGGCGGTGGTGATGACGTACACCTGCCAGTTGTAGTACACGTAGTAGTTCCGCGGATCGCGCTTGATCTGGCGGGCGTGCAGGAGGATGGCGTTCACGTACGCCTGCGACGGGTTGTAGGCGTGCAGCGCCCGCTGATAGTCGCGCGGCGCGCCGCTGGCCTTGAGGTAGTTGGCCGCGGCCATCACGGCGTCGCGCGGGTCGTGCACGTCGCCGCCCATCCCGTACGCCTTCCAGGTCGCCGGCATGAACTGCATCGGCCCCTGGGCGCCCACGTGGCTGGCCGACTTCACCCGGCCGAACTTCGTCTCCGAGAGCATCACCGCCGCCAGCACCTCCCACTCCACCCCGAACCGGCGCTCGGCCTTCTTGAAGAACCCGAGCAGTTCGGCGGCCGGGCGGGCCGGCTGGACCTTGAACGGCGTCGACGGCTTGATCGGGTGGGCCAGGGCCAGGAGCTCGCGGATGGCGCGCGTGTTGTCCTTGGCCTGGGCGGCAAGGCCCTTCGGCAGGCGGGCGAAGGCCCGGGAGGCGAGCTTGGGATGGCGGGCCGCGTAACGGTGGATGCGCTGGTGGTGGAGGGCCAGGAGCTCGACGTCCTCCGGCGGCTTGCCCTTCTTGCCCTTCCAGGCGTCGATGGCGTCGTTGAGCGCGGAGGTGGTTTCCTTCAGGGCTGAGGCGAGCTTCGCGGCGTTCGCGGGGATCTTCTCGTCGGGGTCGGGGAGCGTCCGGCTCGGCGCGGGTGTCGCGGTGCCGGTGAGGGCCGCCAGCGGCTGGCGCGCGGGGGCGTTCTGCACGGGCGCCGGGGTTCCGCAGGCCGCCGTCCCCGTGAGGGCCGCGGCCGCCAGCGCGGCGAGCGCGCGACCCCGGCCGGTGAGTCGTGGGTGCTTCTGGCGTTCCTCCATGGGCCGCCAACCTACCCGGTTCCGGCCCGCGCGCACCGGCCCCACGGGCGATCCGGCATACGTCCCGCGTCACGCGCCCCCGGCCCGCCGTCCGGACCCGCACCACGCGCGATCCGACCTTCTCGCTCCGGGCCAGTGCGGCGCGCGGGGCGACACGCCGCCCAGACCTGTGCGGCCCCGCGGGCGGAGGTGGCGTTCAGAGCGGTACGGCGCGCAGGCGGGCGGAGGCGTCGCCGGTCAGCGGGTCGCCGTGGCCGACGCAGACGAGCGACACGTCGAGCTCCGCCAGGCGGCGGAACGAGCCGGCGGCCGCCTGCCGGTCGGCGTTGAAGACGCCCAGCATCGTGTTGCCTCCGGGGTTGGCGATCACGTGGGCGCCGCCGCCGAAGCCGAGCACCTCGCCGCCGGCCAGCTCGCGATGCACCCGCGGGCTTCGGCGGGCTCATCGACGGGAGGGACTCGAACAGTTCCCGCTCCCAGGCGGGCATGGCGGTGAGGTCGGGAAGCTGCTGGCCGCGCTCGCCGCGCAGGACGGGGGCGTGCGCCATGACGGTGGCGTCCGTGCCGAGCTCGGAGAGGGCTCCCCAGTGGTCGTCGTGGCCGTGGGTGACGACGACGGCGCGCAGGTCGCCGGGCGCGTGCCCGAGGCTTTCGACGGCGGCGAGCAGGTCGGGGCCCGAGCCGGGCTCGCCGGTGTCGATGAGGGTGAGCCCGTCAGCATCGCGCCGCAGGTATGCCTGGCCGACGCGGAACCGGAGATGGTGCAGGGTCGGCGATAGTTCGATCGACTCCATGTGCCGGCCATCGCCGTTCTTCCAAGGGCGCCGGTATCGAGGGGCGCCCCGCGCCGTCCCGATCGCCCTGCTCCCCACGCCTGCGGCGGGACGGGCATCCGGGGCGGTCGCGACCGGCGGCGCGGGACACGTCGTAGTCGAGCACCGGGTCTTCGTCCAGGCGCGGTTATGGCCATATTGTGTGGATCGTTCAAATAGATCGAGCAAAGGGGCGGGATGCCGGAGATACGCCCGCTCCGGCCGGACGATCCGCAGCACATCGGCGGCCACCGGCTGCTCGGCGTGCTCGGCACCGGCGGGCAGGGAGTGGTCTACCAGGGCGCCGGTGACCCGGGGCCTGACGTGGCCATCAAGGTGCTGCACAGCCACCTGAGCCACGACGGCGGCGCCACCGCCGACTTCATGCGGGAGGTAGAGGCGGCGCGGCGGGTGGCCGCGTTCTGCACGGCGGCGGTGCTGGACGTCGGCATGCTGGGCGATCGGCCGTACATCGTGAGCGAGTACGTCCCCGGCGACACGCTGCAGGCGGTCGTCCGCTCCCAGGGGCCGCGCGCCGGCGGGGCGCTCGACCGGCTCGCGATCTCCACGCTGACCGCGCTGACAGCCATCCACCAGGCCGGGGTCGTGCACCGGGACTTCAAGCCGGGCAACGTCCTGATGGGCCCCGACGGGCCGATCGTCATCGACTTCGGGATCGCCAAGGCACTCGACGCCTCGACGCACACGTCCGGGCTGGTCGGGACTCCTGCGTACATGTCGCCCGAGCAGTTCGGGTCCGGGCGGGTGGGGCCTGCGTCGGACGTGTTCAGCTGGGCGGGCACGATCGTCTTCGCGGCCACGGGACGCGCTCCCTTCGCGGGCACGACGGTGGCCGCCGTCGTGAACAGCGTGATCAACGGCGTACCGGATCTTTCTGGAGTGCCGGGACACCTGCTGCCGCTGATCGAGACGTGCCTGTCCAAAGACCCCGCCTCCCGGCCCACCCCCACCGACCTGCTGCAGGACATCATCCGGCGGACGAACCCCGCGGGCGGGCCGCACCCCACGACGCCGGGCCTACGGGAAGGACGGTCGCCGCACCCGGCCAGGTCGCTCAGCCGCCGGGTGGTGATCGGCGGAGTGGCCGCGGCGGCCGCGGCAGGGGTGTCCGCCCTCGCCGTGTTACGGCCCGACCGCGCCTTCCTCGATCCCGGCCGCACACCGCTCCCGCCAGGCGTCGAGCACACAAGCGGTGCCGGCCAGGAGGTCTCCTCGTCCGCCTCCCCCCGAACACCCGGCACCGGCACCCCGGCGACCGCACGGGCACCCACACGGGCCGCCTCGGCCGAGCCGTTCGGCACGCCGGTCAGGGGGCCCGTGCCGCTGCCCTCGAAGTCCGGCGATCCGGTGTCCATGGCCGCCTCGGAGACGGCGGTCGTGTGCGCCACCACAACGGGACTCGTGCTGGCCTGGGACGTGAACGCGGCGGGCGACGGCGCGGCGGCTGTCACCGCGCTCGGCGACGGCGGAGGCACGGCCACCTCGGTGGCCGCCGGCCGGGTGGACGGCCGCCCGGTGGCGGCTTCCGGGCACGCCGACGGCAGGATGCGGCTGTGGACCCTGACGGGCGAGAGCCTGGCCGACCACCGGGCCGGCGACCCGGTCATCGCGGTCACGATCACACGCGGGGGCACGGACGAGGACACTGACGGGGGCAGGGCGATCGCCGTGTCGCAGAAGTACGACCTCGTCCAAGACCTGCGCAGCGTCGTACGGCTGTGGGACATCGCCACCGGCAAGCAGATCGGCCCGGCGATCCGCGACCACTACCAGGGCGTCCACGGCCTGGCGTTCGGCCGGCTCGGCACCGACGACGTGCTCGTCACGGGGGACGGCCGCGGGCGCGTCCGGGTGTGGCGCCTGTCGACGGGAAAGCCGCGGCACTCGTTCGGCATGGGGCGGTACAGCGGGATCGAGTTGCTGGCCTGCGGCGAGATCGAGGGCCGGCCCGTGGTCGTCTCGACGCACCAGAACGCCACCCTCCGCGTGCACGACCTGGTGACGGGCAAGCGCAGGAAGATGTGGAACTTCAGCGGCAGAAGCCCCGATGACCGGGGCACCACCGCGCTCGTGGCCGGGCGGCTCGGCGGCCTCCCCATCGCGGCCGTGACCCACGCTCCCGTGGGCGGTGAGGTCATCGTCCGGATCTGGGACCTCGACGAGGCCCGGGTCATCGGCGCGCTGCGTCCCGCGGACGGCGGCGCCGTCCACGCCCTCACCCTGGCCGAGCTCGACGGCAGGCCGGTGATCGCGGGCGCGGGCGAGTACGGGAAGGCGCAGGTCTGGAGTCTCGGCCCGGCCTGACCCGCCCCGGTCACGACCGGCATGAGGGCGGTGGGTGGTCAGGGGGCGGGCTGGGCGGCCGGTGAGCTGGTCTCGGCGCGGTCGCGGAGCGCGTCGACGCGCCTCATGACCGGGGTGGCCGTGAGGCCGTGCAGGACGACCGAGGCCACCACGGTGAATCCCGTCACCGCCCACAGCTCCTCGGCGGGTACGCCGAAGCCGGCCTGGCCCAGCGCGTACGTCAGGTAGAACAGCGATCCGATCCCCCGGATGCCGAAGAACGAGATCACCAGGCGTTCCCTGGGCCCGGCCGGACCGCGCAGCTGCGCGAGCCAGCCCGTCAGCGGCCGGATGACGAGCAGGAGGAGAAGCGCGACGGCCGCGCCGCGCCACGTGAGCCCTGACAGGCCGCCGACGGCGACGAAACCGCCGAGCAGGAGCAGCAACCAGGCCGTGAACAGCCGCTCGATCTGCTCCACGAAGCCGTGCAGGACGTTGTTGTAGCCGTGCCCGTGCTCGGCCCGCCTGATGGCGCACGCGGTGACGAACACCGCGATGAAGCCGTACCCGTGCGTGAGCTCCGTCACCCCGTACGACAGGAACGTGGCGGCCAGGGCGACGAAGCCGTCGCGGCGCTCCGACAGGCGCAGCCCGCTGGACGGTGCGCGGAAGAACAGGCGGCCGAGCAGCCAGCCGATCAGCAGCCCCGAGACGATGCCGGCGGCGGTGCGGTAGAGCACGTCCATCAGCGCCCACTCCCCCAGCCAGCCGGTCCCGCCGGCGACCGCGACGGCGACGGCGGCGTACACGATGGGGAAGGCCAGCCCGTCGTTGAGCCCGGCCTCCGAGGTGAGGGCGAAGCGCACCTCGTCGTCGGCGTTCTCGGCGTCGACGGGCTCGCCGACGTGCACGTCGGAGGCGAGCACCGGGTCCGTGGGCGCCAGCACCGCCCCGAGCAGCAGCGCCGCCCCGGCGGGCCAGCCGAGCAGGAGGGCGGCGGCGACGGCCACGCTGGCCACGGTGAGCGGCATCGCCAGGCCGAGCAGCCGCCACGTCGTCGACCAGGCGCGCATTCCGGCCCGCCGGTTGATCGCGAGACCCGCCCCCATGAGGGAGACGACGACGCACAGTTCGGTGATGTGCTCGAGCGCCACGCGGTGGGCGACCGGGTCGGGCTCCGGCAGGCCGATCGGCAGGGCGAAGAGCGCCATGCCGCCCAGCAGGTAGACGAGGGGTAAGGACAGAGGTCTGCGGGAGATCACCTGGGGCAGGAAGGCGGCCAGCAGCGCGGCGCCACCGCCCAGGGCGAGGACGAGATCGGGAGTGGTCATCGCCTGATCTCCTGCCCGGGCGGCGGAGGAAAATCCGTGTCGGCCGCCGTCCGCGCTCTTTTCGCCCATCAAGGATGGAAGCAGGCCGGGTTGCGCCGTACGCGTGATATGTGATGGTGTGCCGCTCCTGAGGTCTGGCGGACGGCGACGGGCCTGCCCGGGGCCGGCCGCCTCCTTCGACTCAAGGAGGCTTTGTTGCCGTTCATTGTCGATCTGACCAGCGGGAGCGTCGAACGCGAAGACCGCTCGGCCGAGAGGGGACACTACGGCGGCTCCATCCTCGGGCTGCGGCTGATGGCCGAGCGCACGCCCGCCGGGCTGGATCCGTACGACCCCCGCGCCCTGCTGTACGTGGCCGCGGGCATGCTGGGCGGGACGGCGGCGCCCGGCCTGGCCAAGGCCGTCTTCCTGGCCAAGTCGCCGCTGACGGGGGTGGCCGGGGAGGCACACGCGTTGGGGCCGTTCGCGGCCGGGATGCGCGGGGCGGGGGCGAAGGCGCTGGCCGTGCTGGGGCGGGCGGAGCGGCCGTCGTACCTGCTGGTCGAGGGCGGCGAGGTCATGTGCCGCGACGCCGGCGACCTGTGGGGGCTCGGCGTCGCCGCGACCACGGACGCCCTGCGGGCCAGGCACGGCGCGGCGGCCCAGGTGGCGGCCATCGGGCCCGCCGGGGAGAACCTCGTCAGGTACGCGAGCGTGGTCACCGGCCACGCCCACCCCGCCGGGCGGTACGGCCTGGGCGCGGTCTTCGGCGCCAAGAACCTCAAGGCGGTCGTGTGCGCGGGCGACGCTGCCGCGCCGGTCGCCGACCCGGGCACGATCGCCTCGCTGACGGCCTTCTACCGGGAGTCGCTGGCCACGAACCCGCTGGCGGCGCTGCAGGCGGGCGAGCCGGGGTTCGCCGGGTGGGCGGGCGACCCTCTCGACCCCGGCTACGCGTCCGTGCGGAACTTCTCGGTGCCGGGGGCGGGCGGGCTGCGCGTTCCGGCCGTCCGCGACTACGACGGGCGGGCGGTGGCGACCACGGGCGCGTGCCCGGGGTGCCCGAACGACTGCCTCAAGGTGTACGCCCCGCCCGGACTGAGCGAGCGGCGCACCGGCGGGCTCGGGCAGGAGGCGTTCCTGTCGCTCGGGTGGAACCTGGGGATCGACGACCTCGACGCCGTGCTCGCCGCGAACGCCCTCTGCAACGACCTCGGCCTCGATCCCGTCTCGCTCGGCGGGACGCTCGCCTTCGCGATGGAGTGCGCGGCGCGCGGCCTGCTGCCCGGCGGGCCGGCGTTCGGCGACGCGGCGGCGCTGCCGGGGCTGATCAGGGACGTGGCCGCCCGTGCCGGCGCGCTGGGCGACCTGCTGGCGGAGGGGTCGGCCAGGGCGGCGGCGCGGGTGGGGCCGGGGGCGGCGGCGTACGCGATGACCGCCCGGGGTGCGGAGCTGCCGTGTTTCGATCCCCGGATCCAGCCCGGTGTCGGGCTCGGGTACGCGCTCGCGCCGGGCGGCCCGCGCTACGACGCCCTGGAGCACGACCTCGACTTCGATCCCGTCGCGGGGCTGGGCTACAGCTTCCCCGAGGCGCGGCGGATCGGCGCGGAGCCCGCCCCCGCCGGAGTGCTGGACGAGGAGCGCGGGCGGCGCACCGCCCGGCTGCTGCGGCTCTGGAGCGGTCTCGACGCGCTCAACCTGTGCGTCTTCGCCTCCTCCCCCACGCGCCCGCTGACCGTCGACCGCCTGACGGCGCTGGTCACCGCCGTGCTCGGCGACGCGTTCACGCTGGAGGACCTGCTGGCGGCCGGGCAGCTCCGGCTCGACGAGATGCGCGCGTACGCGGCCAGGGAGGGCGGCGCTCCCGGCGGGCTGCCCGCCCGGATGCACGACGAGCCGATCACGGAGGGCCGCCACAAGGGCGCGGTGCTCGACCGCGCCGCGTTCGCGCGGGCGAGCGCGGCGTTCTGCGCGGAACTCGGCTGGCAGGACATTTCCCGATAGAACAATTGATCTCCCTCTTGTTCGGTTCGCGAGGCCGCTGTTAGGGTCAGGTCAATCGTTTGACTGACGAGAGGGAGACCATCGGGGATGGCTGTCACGATCGACCTGAGCGGGCGCACGGCGCTCGTCACGGGCGGTGCGGGCGGCCTCGGGCCGGCGTGCGCCCGCGCGCTGGCCGAGGCAGGAGCGGACGTCGTGCTCTCCGACCTGGAGAGCCCGAGGCTCGCCGAGACGGCGGCCGCGCTGGGCGTCACCGCGCGGCCGGCCGACCTCACCGACCGGTCCCAGGCCCAGGCCCTGGCCGCCCATCCCGGCCGGCTCGACGTGCTGGTGAACTGCGCCGGCGTCATGCGCACCACGCCGCTGCTGGACATCGAGCCGGACGAATGGCTGCGGATCGTGGACACCAACCTCAACGCCGCCTTCTGGCTCACCCAGGCCGTCGGCCGGCGGATGGCCGAGCAGGGCGGCGGCTCGATCATCACCCTCGCCTCCGTCGCCGCCCGCTCGGGCCGCCCGAACGCGGCCCACTACTCGGCCACCAAGACGGCGCTGCTCTCCCTGACGAAGTCGGCGGCCGAGGCGCTCGCCCCCGTACGGGTCAACGCGGTCTGCCCCGGCGTCTTCCTCACCCCCATGTGGGACGAGATCATCGCCGACCGCGACCGCCGCTTCGGCCCCGGCGCGGGCGCCGCCCACCTCAAGGAGGTCGGCGAGCGTACGCCGCTGGGCCGCCCCGGCCGGCCCGAGGAGGTCGCCTCCGCGGTGTTGTTCCTGGCCAGCGATCTGGCCTCGTTCGTCACGGGCCAGGCGCTGAACGTCGACGGCGGACTGGAGATGAACTGACCGTGGCCGCCTCCTCCGCGCAGACGTTCAAGCTGCTGCCCGAGCTGTTCGCCGACCGCGCGATGGCCGGGATCTTCTCCGCCGAGCGCACCGTGCTCGCCTGGCTGCGCACCGAGGCCGCGCTCTCCCGGGCCCAGGCCGAGGCGGGGATCATCACCGAGGCCGACGCGGAGGCCATCGCCGCGGCCTGCGTCCCGGGCACCATCGACCTCGACCGCCTCTGGGACGAGGCGGCGAACGTGGGCTACCCGATCCTCCCCCTCGTCCGGATGATCGCGGCGGCCCTCCCGGACGGGCCCGACGGCCGGGTCCACTACGGCGCCACCACGCAGGACATCATGGACACCGGCCTCGCCCTGCAGATGGGCGAGGCGCTCGACCACCTGGCCACGCTGCTCGGCTCCTTCGGCGACGCGCTCGCCCGTCTCGTGGCCGGGCACGCGGGCACCGTCATCGCCGCGCGCACGCACGCCCAGCAGGCGGTGCCCACGACGTTCGGCGCGAAGATGGCGGTGCTGCTGGCGGAGGCGGCGCGGCAGCGCGAGCGGGTCGCCGCCGCCGCACGCCAGGTGCGGGTCGTGTCGCTGTTCGGCGCCGGCGGCACGTCCGCGGCGATGGGCGAGCGCGCCCGCCAGGTGCGCGAGGGCGTGGCCGGGCGGCTCGGCCTGCGTACCACGGACGTGCCGTGGCACGTGGCCAGGGACGGCGTCGCCGAGTTCGGCGTGACCTGCGCGAGCCTGGCGGCCACGGCCGCCCGCTTCGCCCGCGAGGTCGTGGACCTGTCCAGGACCGAGGTCGGCGAGGTGCGCGAGGCCGGCGGCCACCACCGGGGGGCGTCCTCCACGATGCCGCAGAAGGCCAACCCCATCGGCTGCGAAGCCGTCATCGGCATGTCCGGCACGGCGGGGGCGCTCAGCTCCGGCCTGTTCCGCGCGATGGAGGCCGGCCACGAGCGGGCGGCCGGCGAGTGGCAGGTCGAGTGGTACGTCGTGCCGCTGCTGGCCGAGCTGGCCGCGGGCGCGCTGGCCACGGCCGCCGATGTCGCCGCCGGGCTGCGCGTCTATCCCGCCGCCATGCGGGCCAACCTGGGTGCGGAGGGCGGCCTGATCATGGCGGAGGCGTACATGATGCGCCTGGCGCCCGTGCTGGGCCGGGAGAAGGCGCACGACCTGGTCTACCAGGCTGCCCACGAGGCGCGCGAGCGCGGGCGCGCGCTGGCCGACGCCCTGCGCGACGTCGCCGGCCCCGACGACCTGGCGAGCCTGGGCACGCTGCCCATCCCGCCCGAGTCCTACATCGGCGACGCCGGGGCGATCTGCGCCGCGGCCCTGGACGCCTGGAGAAAGAGCGATGAGTGAGAGACGGCTCGCGGACCTGCTGGCCATGTGGCGGATCCGCGCGTTCGAGGAGAAGGTGCGCGACCTGCGCGCCGAGGGCCCGATCGTGGGGTCTGTGCACCTGTGCGTCGGCCAGGAGGCCATCCCGGCCGGCGCGTGCGACGTGCTGGAGCCGCGGGACGCGCTGTTCGCCACCTACCGCGGTCACGGCTGGGCGCTGGCCAGGGGCGTGCCGGCGGAGCCGCTGTTCGCCGAGCTGATGGGCCGGGCGACGGGGGTGAACGGCGGCCGGGGCGGCTCGGCCTACTTCACGGCCGCCGAGCACGGCTTCCACGGCGAGAACTCGATCGTGGGCGCCGGCGCGCCGATCGCGTGCGGGGCCGCGCTGGCGGGCAGGTTCGACGGCTCGGGCCGGGCCGCCGTGAGCGTCTTCGGGGACGGCGCGATGAACCAGGGGGCGGTGCACGAGGCGATGAACTTCGCCGCCGCCTTCTCCCTGCCGGTCGTCTTCGTCTGCGAGAACAACCGTTACTCGGAGCTGACGCCGATCGCCGACATGGTGCGCGCGCCGCGCCTGGCCGACCGGGCGGCCGCGTACGGGATGCCCGGGCACCGGATCGACGGCAACGACGCCGAGGCCGTGCGCTTCCACATGCGCGACGCCCTGGAGGTCGCCCGCGAGGGTGGCGGGCCGACGCTGCTGGAGTGCATGACCGAACGGCTGGTGGGCCACTACATCGGCGACGCCGAGGCGTACCGTCAGCCCGGCGAGCTGGAGCGGATCAGGCGCAGGGAGCCGATCGCGAGGCTGCGCGAGGGCCTGCTCGCCGACGGGGTCCCCGCCGACGACGTCGACGCGGTGGAGCGCCGGGCGCGGGCGGAGATGGAGTCCGCCGCCGCGGCGGCGCTCGACGCGCCGCTCGCCGACCCCGCGACCGCGAGGGAGCACCTGTATGCATGAGCGCGATCTCACCTACGGCGAGGCCGTGAACGCGGCCCTGCACCGGCTCATGGAGGAGCTGCCGGAGACACTCGTCTACGGCGAGGACGTCGCCGTGCCGGGCGGCGTGTTCGGCGTCACCAGGGGCCTGCGCAAGCAGCACGGCGACCGGGCGTTCGACACGCCGATCAGCGAGTCGGCCATCCTCGGCAGCGCGGTGGGCGCGGCGATGATGGGCTCCCGCCCGATCGTCGAGATCATGTGGGCCGACTTCTCCCTGGTGGCGCTCGACCAGATCGTCAACCAGGCGGCCAACGTGCGCTACGTCTCGGGCGGGCGGCTGAGCGCCCCGCTGACGATCCGCACCCAGCAGGGCAACGCGCCGGGCGCGTGCGCCCAGCACTCCCAGTGCCTGGAGGCGCTGTTCCTGCACGTGCCGGGGCTGCGGGTGTGCATGCCGAGCACGCCGCAGGACGCCTACGACCTGCTGGTGACGGCCGTGCACTGCGACGACCCGGTGCTGGTGATCGAGAACCGCACGCTGTACTTCGGCGCGAAGGAGCAGGTCCGGGTCGGCGGCCCGGTCGAGCCGATGGGCGGGGCGCGCACCCGCCGTCCCGGCTCCGACGTCACGGTCGTCACCTGGGGCGCCATGACGCACCGGGTGCTGGAGGCGGCCGAGGCGCTGGCCGGCGAGGGGATCGACGCCGAGGTGCTGGAGACGCCGTGGCTCAACCCGTTCGACACCGGGGCGGTGCTGGCGAGCACCCGCCGCACCCGCAGGCTGGCGGTCGTGCACGAGGCGAACGTCACCGGCGGCTTCGGCGCTGAGGTCGTCGCCCGCGTGGCCGGCGCCGGGGTGCCGCTGCTCGCGCCGCCCGTCAGGATCGGGACGCCGGACGTGCGGATGCCGGCCGCGCCGGCGCTGGCGCGGGCCCTGGTGCCCGGCGCCGATCGCGTCGCGGACGAGCTCCGCGCCCTGGCCCGGCGGGAGGCTCCGCGATGAGAGGCGTCTGGCACTTCTCGTTCACGGTCGCCGACCTCGACAGGTCCGTGGCCTTCTACCGCGACCTGCTCGGATTCGCCCTCGTGCACCGGCAGGAGCAGGACAACGCCTACACCCGCAGGCTCGTCGGCTACCCCGACGCGGTGCTGCGCGTCGCCCAGCTCGCCGTGCCCGGCCAGCCCCGCGGCGTCTCCACCCACGACCTGGAACTGGTCGAGTACGTACGGCCCAGGGGCCGGCCGCGCGACCCCGCCCGCCACCTGCCCGGCGCCGCCCACCTGGCGCTCGCGGTCGAGGACGCCCGCGAGGAGCACGCCCGGCTGTCGGCGGCCGGCGTGAGCTTCGTCAACCCGCCCGCAGAGATCACCGCGGGCGTCAACAAGGGCGGCTACGCCTGCTACTTCCTCGACCCCGACGCGATCACACTGGAGCTGGTCCAACCCCCCGCGAACCCGCTCGGACGATCTGGCGAGGAGGCCGGATGACCGTCGTAGACGCCCACCAGCACTTCTGGAACCTCGAGACCGGCTCCTTCCCGTGGCTGACTCCGGAGTCGGGGCCGATCTTCCGCACGTTCGAGCCGGACGAGCTTCTCCCCCAGCTCGCCGCCGCCGGAGTCGAGCGCACGGTCCTGGTGCAGGCGATGGACTCCTACGCCGACACCGACGCCATGCTCGCGCAGGCCGACGCCCACGACGTGATCGGCGCGGTGGTGGGCTGGGTGCCGCTGCGGCGGCCGGACGAGGCGGCCGGGGCGCTGGAGCGCTACCGGCGCCATCCGAAGTTCGCCGGGGTGCGCCACCTCATCCACGACGAGCCCGACCCCGACTGGGTGCTGCAGGACTCCGTGATCGAGGGGCTGCGGCTGCTGGCGGCGGCCGGGCTGCCGTTCGACGTGGTGGCCGTGCTGCCCCGGCACCTGGAGCACGTGCCGGTGCTGGCCGAGCGGGTGCCGGGCCTGCGGATGGTCATCGACCACCTCGCCAAGCCGCCGATCAGGGAGAAGGGCTGGGAGCCGTGGGCGTCGCTGCTCGCCCGCGCGGCCGAGTGCCCGCAGGTGTACGCCAAGGTGTCCGGGCTGAACACCGCGGCCGACGCCGCGGCCTGGACGGCCGCCGACCTGCGGCCGTACGTGGAGCACGCGCTGGAGTCGTTCGGGCCCGAGCGGCTCATGTTCGGCAGCGACTGGCCGGTGGCGCTGCTGGCCGGCGACTACGCGAAGGTGTGGCGGGAGACGGGCGCGGCGCTGTCCGGGCTGTCGCCGGCCGATCGCGCGGCCGTGCTGGGCGGCACCGCGACCCGCTTCTACGGCATGGAGGAGCCGGCATGATCGACGTTTTCGCGCCCATCGCCGCCGCGGCCGGCCTGGCCGTCCCCGCCGGACACCGGCTGCCGATCGCGGTGGTCGGCGCGGGGGCGATCGTCGACGTCGCGCACCTGCCCGCCTACCGGCGGGCCGGGCTGGAGGTGGCCGGGCTGTTCGACCTCGACGCCGGGCGGGCCGCCGAGGTGGCCGGCCGGCACGGGGTGCCCAGGACGTACGGGTCGCTGGAGGAGCTGCTGGCCGACGAGCGGGCCGCCGTGGTCGACATCGCGGTCGCGCCGGGGGCGCAGCCCGCCATCGCGCGGGCGGCGCTGGCGGCCGGCAAGCACCTGCTGTGCCAGAAGCCGTTCGCGCCCGACGTCGCGACCGGTCAGGAGATCGTCGAGCTGGCGGCGGCCCGCGGGCTGAAGGTCGCGGTCAACCAGCAGCTCCGCTTCGACGAGGGCGTCGCCGCCGCCCGCGCCATGGTCCGCGCGGGCTGGATCGGCGAGCCGACGGCCATGACGTTCACGGTGAACATCCACACCGACTGGAGCGCCTGGGACTGGCTCGTCAGCTCCGAGCGGCTGGAGATCGTCTACCACTCCATCCACTATCTCGATGCGATCCGCTCGGTCCTCGGGGACCCCGAGCTCGTCTTCTGCACCGGCAGCCGCACGCCGGGCCAGGTCGCCAAGGGCGAGACCAGGACGATGAGCACGCTGGTCTACCCGGGCGACGTGCGGGCGCTGGTCCACGCCACGCACGAGAACCGCACCGGCGACCAGGAGGCGTCGTTCCGCATCGACGGGACGGAAGGCGCGATCAAGGGCACGCTCGGCCTGCTCTACGACTATCCGCACGGCCGCCCCGACACCCTGGCCGTCAACAGCCGCTCGTTGCCGACCGACGGCTGGCTGCCGTACCCGGTGACCACGCGGTGGCTGCCGGACGCGGTGGCCGGGCCGATGGGCTCGCTGCTGCGGGCGATCGCCGAGGGCGGCGAGCCGGAGACGTCCGGGGCCGACAACCTCGGCACGCTGCGCCTGATCCACGCCCTCTACCGCTCGATGGACAAGGGCGAGAGCGTGCGTCCAGGATCGTCGGCATGAAGCGTTCACGGGTCACGCTCGCCGACGTCGCCGCGATGGCGAGGGTCGACAGGGCCGTCGTCTCCCGCGTGATCAACAAGGACCCCACGCTCAACATCCGCCAGGAGACGCGGGAGCGGGTGCTGACCGCGATCGACAGGCTCGGCTACCGGCCCAACGTGGCCGCGCGGAGCCTGCGCACCGCGCGTGCGCACATGTTCGGGCTGTTCATCCCCGACTTCGCCAACCCCGTCTACGCGGAGATCATCAAGGGCGCGGAGTCCGAGGCGGCCTCCCAGGGGTACGTCCTGGTCACCGGCAGCGCCATCGGCGCCGGGCTCGGCGAGTACATGGACCGGATCGGGCAGGGCCGCATCGACGGCCTGCTGCTGGCCGGGGCGGGCGACGAGGCCGGGCTCGTGGAGCACCTCGACCGGGCCGCCATCCCGTGGATCATGCTCAACAACCGCAGCAGGAGCGTCGAGCGGTACGTCATCCTCGACGACGAGCGGGCCGCCGCGCTCGCGGTGGAGCATCTCGTACGCCTCGGTCACCGCCGCATCGCCCACCTGGCGGGACCGGCCGCCGCCGACACGGCCGGCCGCAGGTCGGCGGGCTACTCGGCGGCGATGCGCGAGGCGCGGCTGCCGGAGGGCCCGATCGTGGCGGCGGGGTACACGCCGGCCGGCGGCGCGGCGGCGATGGCCCGGCTGCTCGGCGGCCCCGAGCGGCCGACGGCGGTGTTCGTGGCGAACGTGGCCTCGGCGATCGGCGCGATGGAGGGGGCGCGCTCGGCCGGTTTGGAGATCCCGCGGGACGTGTCGATCGTGGCCGTGCACGACCTGGAGCTGGCCAGTTACCTGTTCCCCGCCCTGACCACGGTGCGGATGCCGCTGGCGGAGCTGGGCCGCCGCGGCGTCACCCTGCTCGCCGGGCTCAGGCCCGACGACAAGGTGGCCGAGGTGCTGGCCGGGCCCGTGGAGCTCATCCAGCGCCGGTCCACCGCGCCGCCGCCCGGGTGACGCGCGGGTGCCGGGTTGTCGCTGTGGCGCAGCGCGGCAGGCACTGTTAGCGCTAACAGAGGGGGCGAAGCAGCTCGAACGTAGGCTTGGCCGGCGTCCCTGTCAAGGCCCGGGGCCGGTCCCCGCGGAGCGCGCCCGGACGGCCGTGAAAGTTTCACGCGGCGGTTGACGTCCGTCAGAGGCGGGGTTTACATGTCGTGCGGCGCAGCGTCAGGCAGGCGGACCACGAACGGCGGCACGGCCGCCCCCGAAGGAGGACCCCTGTGCGTCGCCTCGCACGTCTGATCGGCACCTCGTCGGCCGCGCTCGCGCTCCTCGCGAGCACGGCCTTCGCCTACCCCGACCCCGGCCACGTCACCGGGGACGTCGTCGTCCACGACCCCACGATGATCCGCACCTCGACCGGATATGTGCTCTATTCCACCCACGGCTACCTGGAGGCGCGCACCTCCACCGACCGCATCGCCTTCTCCCGCGCCGGATCCGCCTTCCGCACGCCGCCGTCGTGGTGGCGCGCCTACTCCTCGGGCAACGATCCGTGGGCGCCGGACATCTCCCAGCACGGCGGGCGCTATCTGCTCTACTACGCGGTCTCCAGCTTCGGCTCCAACCACTCCGCGATCGGCCTGGCCACCAGCTCGACCGGGCAGCCGGGCTCGTGGACCGACCAGGGCGTCGTCTATGCGACCACGACCAGCTCCGACCACAACGCCATCGACCCGAACCTGCTCGTGGACGCCTCCGGCCGGTGGTGGCTGAGCTTCGGCTCCCACTGGAGCGGCATCCGGATGATCCGGCTGGACCCCTCGACGGGCAAGCGGCTTCCCGGCGACGGCACGCTCCACCACCTCGCCACCCGCCCCGACGCGCCCCGCGCCGTCGAGGCGCCCCACATCGTCAGGCACGGCGACCACTACTACCTGTTCGCCTCCTACGACCGGTGCTGCGCCGGCACGAGCAGCACGTACAAGGTCAAGGTCGGCCGCTCCACCAGCCCGACCGGCCCGTACGTCGACCGCTCGGGGCGGCCCATGCTGGGCGGCGGCGGCACGCCGGTCCTGGAGACGCACGGCCGGTTCGTCGGCCCCGGCGGGCAGAGCATCATGCGGGACGTCGACGGCGACCTGCTCGTCTACCACTATTACGACGGCGCGGACAACGGTACGCCCAAGCTCGGGATCAACCTCCTCGGCTGGGATTCCGGCGGCTGGCCGTACGTGCACTAGAGCCCCGCGGGCGCGCCCCGGTCACGCCTGCGCGGCCGGGGCCGCCTTTCTGGACATCCGAATCAAGACCATTGACATCCACACAAAACGGACCCTACGTTGTGCGAAACGTTTCGACAACCGTATCGGCCCCTCCGGCCGAGCGTGCCCAGGGTCGGGAGCAGGATGTCCTCATTACGAGACGTGGCCGAGCGCGCGCAGGTCGCGATCAGCACCGTGTCGGCCGCGCTCAACGGGACCCGGCCGGTCGCGGCCGGCACCAGGCGGCGCATCGAGCAGGCCGCGGCCGAGCTCGGCTACCGCCCCAACCTGCTGGCCAGGGGCCTGCAGAGCAAGCGCACCCGCATCCTCGCGCTGCTGTACCCCGCCCCGCGCAGCGGCTTCGGCCTGACGGAGATGGAGTTCGCCACCGGCGCCGCCGAGGCGGCCCGCGAGCTGGGCCACCACCTGCTGCTCTCCCCCGAGCACGCCGACCCGATCGAGGAGCTGCGCCACCTCACCGGCGTCGGGCTGGTCGAGGGGGTGCTGCTCATGGAGGTCGGCCTCGACGACGAGCGGGCGTCCTTCCTGTCGGCGGCGGGCGTGCCGTTCAGCATGATTGGGCGCACCAGGGACCCCGGCTCGATCGACTACGCCGACATCGACTTCGCGGCCACGGCCGGGTCCGCCGTGGCGCACGTGGCCGCGCTCGGCCATCGCGCGCTCGCCTTCTTCAACCTCTCCGCCGACGCGTACGCCGCCGGCTACGGCCCCGCGGTCCGCGCCGGCGAGGAGTTCGCGGCCGCCGCGCGGGCGGCCGGGATCGGCTATGTGGACGGCTACCGCCCGGGGTCGGCGGAGGAGGGCCGCGAGGCGTTCGAGCGGCTCGTGGACGCGCACCCCGGCGTGACCGCGCTGGCCGTGATGGACGACCACGCGGCGGTCGGGGTGATCGCGGCCGTGGCGGCGCGCGGATGGCGGATCCCCGAGGACCTGACCCTGATGCTGGTGTTGTCGTCGGCCCGGGTCGCGGAGATGTTCCACCCCAGGCTGACGACGCTGGAGCCGCCCGGCACGGAGCTCGGCAGGCTCGGCGCGCGCATGCTCGTCGACCGGCTGCGCGGCGACGGGCCGCCCCAGCAGCGGCTGGTGCCCTGCCGGCTGGTGGCCGGCGACAGCTCCGCGCCCCCACGGACGACCGGGCGGGACGGGAGGAGGCGGGCATGACCGCACGGCTGGGGATGCACACGCTCACCGCGGGCCGCGGGCTGCTGTTCGGCGGCGACTACAACCCCGAGCAGTGGCCGGAGGAGGTGTGGGCGCAGGACGCCGAGCTGATGCGCGCGGCCGGGGTCAACCTGGTCACCGTCGGCGTGTTCAGCTGGGCCAGGCTCGAACCCGAGCCGGACGTGCGTGACTTCGGCTGGCTGGACCGGGTGCTCGACCTCATGGGCGAGAACGGCGTCGCGGTGGACCTGGCCACCCCCACCGCCTCGCCGCCGCCGTGGCTGGGGCACCGCTGGCCGCAGACGCTGCCGGTCGACGAGTCGGGGCACCGGCTCTGGTACGGCGCGCGCAACCAGTTCTGCCCCTCCTCGCCCGTCTACCGCGAGCGCGCCCTGTCGATCGTCTCCGCCCTGGCCTCCCGGTACGCCGGCCACCCGGCGCTGGCCCTGTGGCACGTCGGCAACGAGTACGGCCAGGTCTGCCACTGCGACGAGTCGGCGGCCGCGTTCCGCGCCTGGCTGCGCGAGCGCTACGGCGACCTGGAGACGCTCAACGAGGCGTGGGGCACCACGTTCTGGAGCCAGCGCTACGGCGACTGGGCCGAGATCGTCCCCCCGCGGCTGGCCCCGTACATCATCAACCCGTCGCAGCGCCTCGACTGGCGGCGCTTCTGCTCCGACGCGCTGCTGGAGCACTACCGGGCCGAACGTGACCTCCTGCGGGAGCACACCCCCGGCACGCCGGTGACCACGAACTTCATGGGGCTGTTCAAGCCGGTCGACTACTGGTCGTGGGCGGGCGAGGAGGACGTCGTCTCCAACGACTGGTATCCGGAGCCGGGCGACCCGCTGGCCCCGGCGCGCACGGCGCTCACCCACGACCTGATGCGCGGGCTCGCGGGGGGCCGGCCGTGGCTGCTGATGGAGCAGGCCACGAGCGCCGTCAACTGGCGCCCGCACAACCTGCCCAAACCGCCCGGCCAGTTCCGGCTGGAGTCGCTGCAGGCGCTGGCCCGCGGCGCGGACGGGCTCTGCTACTTCCAGTGGCGGGCCTCCAGGTTCGGCGCCGAGCGTTTCCACGCCGCGATGGTGCCGCACGCCGGGCCGGACACGCGGCTGCACGCGGCGGTCCGCGCCCACGGCCGGGAGCTGCGCGGGCTCGCCTCCGTGGCGGGCACGCCGGTTCCCGCGCGGGTGGCGATGGTGTTCGACTGGGCGAGCTGGTGGGCGCTGGAGGAGCGCGGCCGCCCCAGCGACCGCCTCGACGCGACCGGCCAGCTGCTCAGCTACTACCTGCCGCTGTGGGAGCGCGGCGTGAGCGTGGACGTGGTGCCGCCCTCCGCCGACCTGTCCGGCTACACGCTGGTGGTGGTCCCGAACCTGTTCCTCGTCGGCGACCGGGACGCGGCGGCGCTGACCGCCTACGCGCGCGGCGGCGGCGTGCTGGTGGTCGGGCCGTTCTCCGGGGTGGTGGACGAACGCTCGCACGTGCGTACGGGCAGGTTCCCCGCGCCGCTGCGCGAGGTGCTGGGCGCGTCCGGCGAGGAGTGGCGGCCGGCGCCCGACGACGTGCCGGTGCGCTGCCGGTGGGCCGGCGGCGCCGCCTTCACCGCGCACACCTGGACGGAGCTGGTGGCGGCCGAGGGCGCGCAGGCGGTGGCGGAGTTCGCCGGCGGCGACCTCGCGGGCGGCCCCGCCGTGCTGCGGCATCGCGCCGGCGACGGCGTCGCCTGGTACGTGGCGACCATGCCCGAGGCCGCCGCGCTCGGCGAGATCATCGAGCGGGCGCTGGCCGACGCCGGCGTGGCCGGCGCGCTGCCACGGCTGCCGCCCGGTGTCGAGGCGGTACGCCGCGGCGACGTGCTGTTCCTGCTCAACCACGGCGCCGGGACGGCTGTCGTGCCCATCCCCTGGCAGGCGGAGGACCTGCTGACCGGAGCCGTCGCGGGCGGCGAGGTCACGCTGGCTCCCCGCGACGTCGTCGCGCTGCGCCCCCACGCTGAATGACCCCTGCTCACCGTTGCGGCCCACTGTTCTGCGAAAGGAGGGGCGGCGCCTACCGCCGGTCCTGACGGCGGTGGACGCCGCGCCACGATCCCGATGAAGTTCAAAGACGGCTACTGGCGGATGCGCCCCGGGGTGCGCGGCGACTACGCCGCCTCGGCCCACGACGTGACCGAGGACGCCGGTTCGCTGCGGGTGCTCGCCCCGACGAGGGAGATCACCCGCCGCGGCCACACCCTCGACGGCCCGGTGCTGCGGCTGGACCTGTCGTCCCCCATGCCGGACGTGATCAGGGTCCGTACGGTGCACTTCGCCGGATCGGTGCCGGACGCGCCGGCCTTCGAGGTGCGCGACGAGCGCCCGGACGTGCGGGTCGCCGTGGACGGCGAGAGCGCGAGCCTGACCAGCGGCGCCCTCACCGTGCGGGTGCGCAGGGACGCGCCGTGGGAGATGACGTTCAGCGCCGGCGGCCGCGAGCTGACCCGCAGCGCCGGCAAGAGCCTGGGCGTGATGCACGACGCCGATGACCGGCACTTCATGGTCGAGCAGCTGCGCCTGAGCGCGGGGGAACTCGTGTACGGGCTCGGCGAGCGCTTCGGCCCCCTGGTGCGCAACGGGCAGTCCGTGGACGTCTGGAACGACGACGGCGGCACCAGCAGCGAGATGGCCTACAAGAACGTGCCCTTCTACCTCACCAACCGCGGCTACGGCGTGTTCGTCAACCATCCCGGCCGGGTGTCGTTCGAGGTGGGCTCGGAGTCGGTGTCGCGGGTGCAGTTCAGCGCCGAGGGCCACGACCTGGAATACCTGGTCATCCACGGGCCGAAGCCGGCCGACGTCCTGCGCCGCTACACGGCGCTGACCGGCCGCCCCGCGCTGCCGCCCGCGTGGTCGTTCGGGCTCTGGTTGTCGACGTCCTTCACCACCGACTACGACGAGGCCACGGTGACGTCGTTCGTGGACGGGATGGCGGAGCGTGACCTGCCGCTGAGCGTCTTCCACTTCGACTGTTTCTGGATGCGGCGCTACCGGTGGTGCGACTTCGAGTGGGACCCGGAGGTGTTCCCCGACCCGGAGGGCATGCTGCGCCGGCTCAAGGAGCGCGGGCTGCGCGTGTGCGTGTGGATCAACCCGTACATCGGGCAGGCGTCGGCGCTGTTCGACGAGGGCGCGGCCGCCGGGCACCTGCTGCGCCGCCCTGACGGGACCGTCTGGCAGGATGACCACTGGCAGGCCGGCCGGGCGCTGGTGGACTTCACCTCGCCCGCCGCCAGGGAATGGTATGCGGGCAGGCTGCGCGGGCTGCTCGACATGGGGGTGGACGCGTTCAAGACCGACTTCGGCGAGCGTGTCCCGACCGACGTCGTCTACGCCGACGGCTCCGACCCCGAGCGGATGCACAACTACTACAGCCTCGTCTACAACGAGACCGTGCACCGGGTGCTGGCCGAGCGGGGCGCGCCCGTGGTGTTCGCCAGGTCGGCCACCGTGGGCGGGCAGCGGATGCCGGTGCACTGGGGCGGCGACTGCGAGTCGACGTTCGAGGCGATGGCCGAGTCGCTGCGGGGCGGCCTGTCGCTCGGCCTGGCCGGGTTCGGGTTCTGGAGCCACGACATCGGCGGGTTCGAGGGGCGGCCCGATCCGGCGGTGTTCAAGCGGTGGGTGGCCTTCGGGCTGCTGTCGTCGCACAGCCGGCTGCACGGCAGCGGGTCCTACCGGGTGCCGTGGTTGTTCGACGAGGAGTCGGTCGACGTGCTGCGCGCGTTCACCCGGCTCAAGGCCCGGCTGATGCCCTACCTGTACGGCGCCGCCGTCCAGGCCGCTCGCGAGGGCGTGCCGGTGATGCGGGCGATGCAGCTGGAGTTCCCCGGTGACCGGGCCTGCGACCACCTGGACGCCCAGTACATGCTGGGGCCGGATCTGCTGGTGGCGCCGGTGATGTCCGTTGACGGCGACATTTCGTATTACGTCCCTGACGGGGTGTGGACCCGCCTGCTCGACGGCGAGACCGTCACCGAGTCCGTCATCGGGCCCGGCTGGCGTACCGAGCGGCACGGGTTCGACAGCCTGCCGCTGCTCGTGCGGCCCGGCGCGGTGCTGCCGATCGGAGCCCGCGACGACCGGCCCGACTACGACTACGCCGACGGAGTCACCCTGCGGGTCCACCAGCTCGCCGACGGCCGGAGCCGTACGGTCACCGTGCCCGCGGCGGACGGCGGCGACGCGGCGGTGTTCGAGGTCGCGCGCGCGGGCGAGCGGATCCGCGCCCGCCGCGTCCAGGGCGCGCCCATGCCCTGGAACCTGCTGCTCGCCGGGGTGCGCGAGGCCCGGCACCCCGACCTCGAGACCACGCCCGGCGGCGTGCGGGTGGCCGCCGGGCCAGACACCGACGACATCGAGATCATCCTCCGAGGAGCAGAATGACCACCTTTCCCGAGAACTTCCTGTGGGGCACCGCCACCGCCGCCTACCAGGTGGAGGGCGCCTGGAACGAGGACGGCAGAGGCCCGTCGATCTGGGACACCTTCTCCCACACGCCCGGGCTCGTCGCGGGCGGCGACACCGGCGACGTGGCCTGCGACCACTACCACCGGCTCGAGGAGGACCTCGACCTCCTGGGCGCGCTCGGCGTCGGCGCGTACCGGTTCTCCATCTCCTGGCCGCGCGTACAGCCCGGCGGCAGCGGCCCGGTCAACGCGCCCGGCATGGACTTCTACTCCCGGCTGGTCGACGGCCTGCTCGCCAGGAACATCGCCCCCGTGGCCACGCTCTACCACTGGGACCTGCCGCAGGAACTGGAGGACGCCGGCGGCTGGCCGCACCGCGACACGGCCATGCGCTTCGCCGAGTACGCCCGGCTCATGGGCGACGCGCTCGGCGACCGCGTGCGCACCTGGATCACGCTGAACGAGCCGTGGTGCTCGGCCTACCTCGGCTACGCCTCCGGCGTGCACGCCCCGGCCAGGACCGAGCCCGCCGCCGCGCTGGCCGCCCTGCACCACCTGAACCTCGGCCACGGCCTGGCCGTCCAGGCGCTGCGCACGACCGCCGCCGCGTCGGCGCAGATGTCGGTCACGCTCAACCTGCACCACGTGCGCGGCGTGTCCGAGCGCGACGCCGACGCCGTACGGCGCGCGGACGCGCTGGCCAACCGGGCGTTCCTCGGCCCCATGCTGGAGGGCGCCTACCCGCGCGACCTCATCGCCGACACCGCCTCGGTGACCGACTGGTCGTTCGTGCGCGACGGCGACGAGGCGGCCGCGTGCCAGCCGCTGGACGTGCTCGGGGTCAACTACTACAACCCCACCCTGGTACGCCAGTGGGACGGCTCCGCGCAGCGGGAGACCGCCGACGGGCACCAGGACGGAGCGGCCTCGCCGTGGATCGCGTGCGAGGACGTCGAGTTCGTCCGCCAGCCGGGGCCGTACACCGAGATGGGCTGGAACATCGACGAGACCGGCCTGACCGAGCTGCTGCTGCGGCTGCACCGCGACCACCCCGGCCTGCCGCTGATGATCACCGAGAACGGGGCCGCGTTCGCCGACGTCGTGGACGCCGACGGGCGCGTCCGTGACGAGCGCCGCGTCGACTACCTGCACCGCCACCTGACGGCCGTGACTGAGGCGATCGCGGCCGGCGCGGACGTGCGCGGCTACTTCGTGTGGTCGCTGATGGACAACTTCGAGTGGGCGCACGGGTACGCCAAGCGGTTCGGCATCGTGCGGGTGGACCGTGACACCATGGAGCGCACCTGGAAGGACAGCGCCCACTGGTACCGCGAGGTGGTCGCCACCGGCAAGCTGCCCTCCTAGGGTTTGCGGGCCACGCCTCCGACGAAGGTGTGGTACGTGATGCCCGGCGTCGCGTGGTCGTCGGCGCCGGGCCGCCACTCGGGCAGCGGCACCAGGCCGGGCTCCAGCAGCTCCAGCCCGTCGAAGAAGGCGAGGATCTCCTCGCGGGCGCGCCAGCGCCCGGTGCCCAGGTGCTCGTTGAAGATCTTCTCCGCCGCGTACGCCTGCCGCGACACCTCGGGCATGGCCTCCCCCGGGTTGCAGAAGTGCGAGATCACCAGGTGGCTGCCCGGGGCGAGCGGCCGGACCAGCCGGGCTACGATGCCGGCCGGATCCTCGTCGTCACCGAGGTGGTGCAGGATCCCGAACATGAGCAGCCCGACCGGCTCGGAGAAGTCGATGAGGCCGCGCGCCTTCCGGTCGGCGAGGATGGCCTCCGGGTCGCGGGCGTCGGCCTCGATGATCGTGGTGGTCTGGTCGACGGCCAGCAGCGCGCGGCCGTGCACGAGCACGATCGGGTCGTGGTCGACGTAGACGACGCGGGTTCGCGGGGCGACGGCCTGGGCGATCTCGTGCACGTTGCCCTGCGTCGGCAGGCCCGAGCCGAGGTCGATGAACTGGCGGATGCCGGCCTGCGCGGTCAGGTGGCGTACGGTGCGGCGGAGGAACTCCCTGTTGGCCCTGGCCGCCTCGGGCGCGTCGGGCGCGACCTTGAGCACCAGGGCGGTCATCTGGCGGTCTACCTCGTAGTTGTCCTTGCCGCCGAGCATGTGGTCGTAGACGCGGGAGACGCTGGGCTTGCTGGTGTCGATACCGGGCGGGGCGCTTTCCTGCTCGCTCTCGGACACTGCCGGCTCCTCGGATGGTCATAGGGGGGTCAGGCCCATGATCCTAAGTCGGCACCCCGCTATATGCAGACATTTCATGAGCAAAGGAAAGCCCGCTGGGACGCCGCCAGGCTCCTCTCCGCCGCCGGCACACCGGGGTGGTCGTGGTGGCCGGTCTCCAGCACGTGCAGCTCCCTGGGGCCGGCCAGCGCGTTGTGGACGGCGAACTGGCCGGGCGGCGGCACCGCCGGGTCGAAGAGCGCGGCGGCCACGTGCACCGGGATCGTGATCCGGGCGGCGGCCGTGGCCGCGTCGAAGTACCTCAGCACCTCGGCCGTCTCCGGGTGGCTCGCGTGCCTGGCGCGGACGGCCTCCCCGCTGCCGGTGCAGGGCAGGGTGAGGCGCACGGGATGGGCGCCGAAGCTGGGGACGACGAGAGCGGCGGCGGTGAAACGGTCGTCCCAGGGCAGCGCCAGCGCGCCGATGCCGCCCCCGAAACTGGCGCCGAGGTAGTCGAGCCTGCCCGCGGCCTCGGGCACGAGATCCAGCAGGGCGGTCGCCGCGCACCACAGGTCGGCCGCGCAGCCGCCGTGCACGTAGGACTCCCTGGCCTCGATGCCGTGCAGGACGTGCCGCGCGGCGTCGGAGGGGATGCCGGGCTGCGTGCCGCGGGCGCCGAGGCCGCGCGCGCACGGCCAGATCGCCGCCGTGCCCCGGGTGAGCGGCAGCGGGCCGACACGGTCGCGCCCGCCGTAGCCGTGGCCGACCACGCAGCCGCGCGTGACCCGGCCGTCCGCGGGAACGGTGAGCCAGCCGCCCAGGCGGACCCCGCCGAGCGAGGCGTAGCGCACGGGACGCACGACCACGCCGTCCGCCTCCGCCTCCGGAGGGCCCGCCCAGGCGTCCACGTCCACCGCCGCCGCACGGGCGCGCAGTCCCTGCCAGAACGCGGCGAAATCGTCCGGCTCCTCGGGGACGGGGACGGCGAGCAGGGCGTCCAGGTCGTAGCCGTGGGTCGGGTCGAAGGGGTAGGCGTGGTCCACCTGGACGCCCTGGTTGCCCGGGTGAGCGGTGCGGTTCATACGATCATGATGCAGGAGCCGCGCCGCCGGCGGTCATGAGAGCCCGAGCTCGCCGCGCAGCAGGCGCGCCGCGCCGGCCATGGCGCGCATCTTGCCCGCCGCCGATTCCCTGGGCAGATATTTCATCCCGCAGTCCGTGGCGATGACGACGCGCTCGGGCGGCACCCGGTCGAACGCCCTGCGCACCCGATCCGCCACCACCTCGACCGGCTCGACGTCCGGCGTGGACAGGTCGATCACCCCGAGGATGACCGTCTTGTCCTTCAGGTCCGACAGCACCCCCAGGTCGAGACCCGACTGGGCGGTCTCGATCGACACCTGCTCGACGGGGCAGCCGGCCAGCTCGGGCAGGAACGAGTACGCCTCGGGCCGCTCGTGGATGATCGCCGCGTAGCCGAAGCAGATGTGCACCGCCGTCGTGCCGGTGACGCCGTCGAGGGCGGCGTTCAGCGCGGCCAGCCCGTAGGAGCGCGCCTGCTCGGGCCGGGCCTGCATGTACGGCTCGTCGATCTGGACGATGTCCGCGCCC
The DNA here is from genome assembly GCF_055586745.1 of Nonomuraea sp. NPDC049378. Classification (NCBI taxonomy): domain Bacteria; kingdom Bacillati; phylum Actinomycetota; class Actinomycetes; order Streptosporangiales; family Streptosporangiaceae; genus Nonomuraea; species Nonomuraea sp. NPDC049378. Next base: position 51,507 of record NZ_JBVJHP010000019.1, on the reverse strand, counting down.
GCCGCGAACAGGTCGCGGATCTCGGCGTTGACCGCCGCCGCGTAGTCCATCGCGGCCGCCTCGGCGTCGGGATAGTGGTCGTTCTGGGCCTGCTGGCTCATCGTGAACGGCCCCGGCACCGTCATCTTGATCGTGCGGCCGGTGTGGGCGCGCAGGAAACGCAGGTCGTCCACCTCGATCGGGCGGGCGCGGCGGATCGGGCCGACGATGCGCGGCACCGGGTTGGGGTGGCCGCTGCGGTCGAGCGCCGTGCCGGGGTTGTCGAGGTCGATGCCGTCGAGAGCGGTGGCGAAGTGGTTGGAGTAGCTCTCGCGCCGGATCTCGCCGTCGGTGAGGATGTCCAGCCCGGCGCGCTCCTGAGCCCTGATCGCCAGCTCGGTCGCGTCGTCCTGGGCCTGGGCGAGCAGGTCGGGCGGGACGCGCCACAACTCCTTGGCCCGCACCCGCGGCGGGAACCGCTCGGCCAGCCTGGCGCGGTCGATCAGCCATTCGGGCTGGGCGTAGCTTCCGACCAGCGACGTCGGCAGCGTGGGCAGGGGGGTCACGGGCTCTCCTTCACGTAGGTGATGCCTTCCACTGTGCTCCTCCCGGCTGTGCTCCTACCAGCCATCGAGGTGAAGCACCTCGTCCAGCGGCTGCCGCTGCGCGGGCCTGAACGTCTCGCCCGTGTAGTAGGCGGTGGGGATGAGCACGCCCTGGCGTACGTCGGCGGGGATGCCGAGCAACTCGGCGATCTCGCTCTCGTACGCCAGGTGCAGCGAGGTCCAGGCGGTGCCGAGGCCGCGGGCGCGGGCGGCCAGCATGTAGCTCCACGCGGCGGGCAGCAGCGAACCCCACAACCCCGCTTGGTTGCCCTCGGGCAGCCCGCCGGGCGTGTGGATGCACCCGAGCACCAGCACCGGCACGTCGCCCATGCGCTCGCTCAGGTAGTCGGCGCTCTCGGAGACCCGCCGCTGGGTGGCGGCCCGCGCCGGGTCGTCCTTGAACAACGACCCGGCCGAGCCGCCCGAGGTCCGGTACGCGCCGAACGAGCGCCGGTAGTAGCCGCCGATCGCCGCGCGGAGCTCCGGATCCGTCACCACCAGCCAGTGCCAGCCCTGCCGGTTGCTGCCGCTGGGCGCCTGGAGCGCGATCTCCAGGCACTCGCGCACCAGGTCCGGCGGCACGGGACGGGTCAGGTCGAGGCGCTTGCGCACGCTGCGGGTGGTGGTGAGCAGCGCGTCCGGGCTCAGCGGTGTGATCGTCATACGGCCATCATGTCAACCTGGCCGCGTGATCCGGAGGACCCCTTCGACCCGGATCTGCCCTTCACAGGCGGCCGAGCGTCTCCATCGCGGGCAGCGCCCGGTCGTCATAGCCGAACAGGGCCTGGTTCTCCCAGGCGTTGCCCGACGACGGGTCGGCCGGGTCCCAGCCGTTGCCGCGCACGCCGGTCCACGTGGCCTCCCAGGTGAACAGCCCGAGACCCAGGCCGCCCGGCACCCGGCGGACGATGTCGGCCACGGCGGCCAGCATCGCCGCCTGCCCCTCCGGGGTCGCCCGGTAACCCGGGTAGGGCTCGCCGGCGGTGATGATGTTGGCCCAGCCGTCGTCGTCGGCCGTCGTGAACGGGTACGCGGTCTCGACCACGACGACCGGCTTGCCGTACCTGACGGCCACGTCGTTGATGTTGGCCCTGAACGTCTCCAGCGTGCCGTGCCAGTAGGCGTAGTACGACATGCCGATCACGTCGTAGCGCACGCCGTTCGCGTTCGCGTTGTCGAACCACCACCGGTAGAGGCCGTTGTCGCCGCCGTCGGCCAGGTGCAGCACGACCTTGGTCGAGCCCGACACCCGCTTGACCGCGTCGTACCCGGCGTTCAGCAGCGCCGCAGTGTTCGGCCAGGTGGAGGTGGAGCCGTCGGGCCAGAGCAGGCCCCCGTTGATCTCGTTGCCGATCTGCACCATGTCCGCCGTGGTGCCCTGGCGGCGCAGCGCGTCGAGCACGTCGTACGTGTGGTCGTGGACGGCCTGCCTGAGCCGGTCGAACGGCAGCGACTCCCAGGCGGCGGGCTTGAACTGCTTGCCCGGGTCGGCCCACGTGTCGGAGTAGTGGAAGTCGACCAGGAGTTTCATGCCCTGGGCCTTGACCCGCCTGGCGAGGTCGAGCACCTGGGTCTTGGTGTTGTAGCCGTCGGCCGGGTTCACCCAGACCTTGAGCCTGACGTGGTTGAGCCCGGCCCGCGACAGGATGCCCAGCGCGTCGCCCCTGCGGCCGCGGGCGTCGCGGTAGACGCCGCCGAGCGCCTCCGACTTGGCCAGGCTGGAGACGTCGGCGCCCCTGATCTGCAGCGCCGCCCTGAAGGTGCCGGCATGCGCGGGCTGGACGACGGCGAGCTGGACGATGGGGGCGGCGAGTAACAGCAGTGCGGCGAGTATCCGTTTCATCGGGTCTCCTCAGGGGTGGGGGGTTTCCACGACGACGGTGACCGCGCCGGGCGCGACGGTGACCGCGCCGTCGTGCCGCACGCCGTCGAACACGCTGACGCCGCTCACCCCCTCGACCGTCACGGGCTCGTCGCCGTGGTTGATCAGGAAGACGTGGCCGCCCCTGCGCACCAGCTCCAGGGTGTCGGGGAGGCCGCGCGGCCGGGACACGTCCGCGTGGTCGAGCACGTGCGCGAGCAGCCGGCGCAGGCCGGCGACGGGAGCGGTGGCGAGGTACCAGGCCGTTCCGCCGCCGAGGTCGTGGCGGGTGAGGGCGGGGTGTCCCGCGTCGGGCCCGCCGGCGAAGGCGCGTACGGTGACCGCGCCGGCCGGGCGGACCCGCTCCGACCAGACGCGGGCGGCGATGCCTTCCCGGCCGGCCAGCTCGACGGTCTCGTCCTCGCGCAGCGGGTGGAACTCCTCGATCGACAGGCCGAGCAGCTCGCGCAGCGCGCCGGGGTAGGCGCCCGGGTGGAGGGTGTCGTGCTCGTCGACGATGCCGGAGAAGTACGACACGAGCAGGTTGCCGCCCGCTTCGACGTACCGGTGCAGGTTCTTGGCGGAGGCCTCGGTGAGGAGGTACGAGCTGGGCGCGACCACCACCCGATATCCCGAAATATCGGCAGAAGGGTGGACGAAGTCCACCGTGACATGCTCCCGCCACAACGCCTCGTAGAAGGCGTCCATGCGCTCCCGGAACGCCAGGTCCACCGACGGCCGCCAGTCCAGCTCCAGCGCCCAGTACGACTCCCAGTCCCAGACGATCGCCACCTCGGCCCGCACCCGGCCGCCCCTGACCCCGGCGAGCGCGCGCAGGTCGGCGCCCAGCCGCACCACGTCGCGCCACTGCGCGGAATCGGTCCCGGCGTGCGGGACCAGGCCGGAGTGGAACTTCTCCGCCCCGAACCGCGAGGCCCTCCACTGGAAGAACAGCACGCTGTCCGAGCCCCGGGCGACGTGCGCGAGGCTGTTGCGGCGCAGCTCCCCCGGCCGCTTGGCGAGGTTGCGCGGCTGCCAGTTGACCGCGCCCGCCGAGTGCTCCATGAGCATCCACGGCTCGCCGCCGGCCACCGAGCGGGCCAGGTCGGCGGACATCGCCAGGTCGATGTGGTTGTCGGGCAGCTCGGCCTTCAGGTAGTGGTCGTTGGCGATCACGTCGACCTCGCGGGCCCACCGCCACAGGTCGGTGGACTTGCAGTTGACGGTGCCGGCGAAGTTCGTCGTCACCGGGATGCCCGGGGTGAGCTCGCGCAGGATGTCGCGCTGGAGCACGTAGTGCTCGCGGTGCTGGCCGTCGCTGAAGCGGGCGTAGTCGAGCCGCTGGGCCGGGTTGAGCACCGTGTGGTTGGCGCGCGGGGCGTCGATCTCGGACCAGTCGGTGTAGGTCTGCCCCCAGAACGTGGCGCCCCAGGCATCGTTCAGTGCGGATATGTCGCGGTACGTCTGGCGGAGCCAGCCGCGCCAGGCCGCCACGCTGTGCTCGCAGTAACACTCGCCCAGCGGAGCGCCGTACTCGTTGTGCACGTGCCACATCACCACGGCGGGATGGCCGCGGTAGTGCTCCCCCAGCGCGCGCACCAGGCGCGCGGTCGCCGCGCGGAAGGCCGGAGCGCTGGAGCAGGCGCTCTGCCTGCCGCCGAACCCGATCCGCGTCCCCTCCCTGGTCACCGGCAGCACGTCGGGATGGCGGGCGACGAACCAGGCGGGCGGCGCGGCGGTCGGCGTGGCCAGGTCGACCGCGACGCCGGCCTCGTGCAGCCGGTCGATGACCTCGTCCAGCCAGCCGAACGTGTAGCGCCCCTCCTCGGGCTCCGTCAACGCCCACGAGAACATGCCCAGGCTGACCAGGTTGACCCCGGCCTCGCGCATCAGGGCCACGTCCTCGTCGAGAGTCTCGCGCGGCCACTGCTCTGGGTTGTAGTCCCCGCCAAAGGCGATACCGGCAGGACGCTCCGGATACATCCATCCCCCTCGAAAAGTCTCTGTGAACGTGCACAGTAAGGCAGATCCCGAAAGAGGGAAACGGCCCCCCTGCAAATTCCTGCAAACGCGGAAGACTAACGAGAGCGTAACAACCTCTTGACGGCGATTTCCGCGCTCCTCCACTCTGTGCACGTTCACAGACATTCTGGAGGTACGCATGCGCGCCAACCGCCTTGGAGCAGCCCTGGCCGTCGCCCTCACGGCTGCCCTCGCGAGCTGCGGGTCCGGCGAGCCCGCCGAGAGCCCCGAGGCGGCGCCTGCCACGGCCGCTCCCCAGGGGCCCGTCAAGCTCACGTACTGGACCTGGGCCCCGAACATGGACAAGATCGTCAAGGTCTGGAACGACGCCAACCCCGACATCCAGGTGACGGTCAGCAAGCAGGCCGGCGGCGACGACGCGGCAGCCAAATACCTCACGGCCGCCAAGGCCGGCAACCCGCCCGACCTGGTGCAGGCCGAATACCAGCACCTGCCGTCGTTCATCGCCGCCGACGCCGTGGCCGATCTCAAGGCCGCGGCCGCCCCCATCAAGGGCGAGTTCTCCGCGGGCCTGTGGAACCTCGTCACCCTCGGCACCGACGCGGTCTACGGCATCCCGCAGGACAGCGGCCCGATGATGCTCTTCTACCGCGAGGACCTCTTCGACGAGTACGGCATCGAGGTCCCGAAGACCTGGCAGGAGTACGCCGAGGCGGCCCGCACGGTGCGCAAGAAGGACCCCGACGCGTACCTCGCCACGTTCTCCAGCAAGGACCCGGGAGCGTTCACAGGGCTCGCCCAGCAGGCCGGCGCCCAGTGGTGGTCGATCAGCGGCGAGTCGTGGAAGGTCGACGTCGCCGACGAGCCCACCAGGAAGGTCGCCGACTACTGGGGCGGTCTGGTCGAGGAGGGCGCCATCGACGACATGCCGTACTTCACCCCCGAATGGAACAAGGCGCTCAACGACGGCAAGCTGCTGACCTGGCCGTCGGCCGTGTGGGCGCCGGGCGTGTTGTCGAGCAACGCGCCCAAGGCCAAGGGCAAGTGGGCCGTCGCGCCGCTCCCCCAGTGGAACGCCGGCGAGAGCTTCAGCGGCTTCTGGGGTGGCTCGTCCACCGCCGTGTCGGCCAGGACGCCGCACCAGGCCGCCGCCGCGAAGTTCGCCACGTGGCTCAACACCGACCAGAAGGCCATCGACCTGCTCGTCAAGGAGGCCGCGATCTACCCGGCGGCGACCAAGGCGCAGTCGGCCCTCGGTGAGGCGCCCGGCTACTTCTCCAACCAGCCCGACTTCTGGCAGCAGGCCGCCGCCGTGTCCGCGGGGGCGCGCGGCTTCACCTTCGGGCCGAACGTCGGCGTGACGTACAACGCCTTCAAGGACGGCTTCGACAAGGCGTTGCAGGACGGCACGCCGTTCTCCGCGGCCGTGCAGGCCATGCAGGACGCCACGGTCGCCGACATGCGCAAGTCCGGCTTCCAGATCGCGTCATGAGGCGGCCGGGCAGGGGAGCGTGGCCGTACCTGTTCCTGACCCCCGCGATCGTGCTGTTCACGCTCTTCCTCGCGGTGCCCATCGCCTACACCGTCCACCTCGCGATGCGCCGGACCAAGGTGTCAGGGCTGGGGCTCGGCAAGGGCGCGCGGCGCGAGGTCTTCGTCGGGTTCGACAACTTCGCCGCCGCCCTGGCCGACGCCGAGTTGTGGCAGGGCTGGCTGCGGGTGCTCGGCTACGGCGCGCTGGTGCTGGTCGTGATGCTCGGCCTGGCGCTGCTGTTCGCCCTGCTGCTGGACTCGGCGCGGGTGCGGCTGGCCCGCTTCTCCCGGATCGCGATCTTCCTGCCGTACGCGGTGCCGGGGGTGGCGGCCACCCTGCTGTGGGGCTTCCTCTACCTGCCCTCGCTCAGCCCGCTCAGGACCGTCCTCGACGTCGACTACCTGGGCGCGACCACGGTCACGTACTCCATGGCGAACGTGGCGGTGTGGGGCGGGACCGGCTTCAACATGCTCGTGCTCTACACCGCGCTCCGGGCGATCCCCCGCGACCTGTACGAGGCCGCGCGCCTCGACGGCGCCTCCGAGGTGCAGATCGCCCTCCGGGTCAAGATCCCGATGCTGGCGCCCGCGATCGTCCTCACCACGGTGTTCTCGATCATCGCGACCATCCAGGTGTTCACCGAGCCCACCGCGCTCCGGCCGCTGACGAACACGATCAGCTCCACGTGGAGCCCGCTCATGAAGGTCTACCGCGACGCGTTCGTCACCGGCGACCTGTACTCGGCCGCCGCCACCTCGATCGTCATCGCGGCGATCTCTCTCGTCCTGTCGTTCGGGTTCCTGCGCGTGGTCCGCGACCGCGCCTTCAGGGAGGGTTGATGGCCGGGGTCACCGCCGCCACCGCACACCGCCGCCGCGCGCGCGGCGCGTCCGCGCGCGGGCCGTGGGGGGTGGCGCCCACCGCGCTGCTCCTCCTCGGCGCGATCTACTGCCTGTTCCCGGTGTTCTGGGTGCTGATCGCGGCCACCAAGTCGCCCGGCGAGCTGTTCAGCACCTCGACGCTCTCCTTCGGCACCGGCTTCTTCGACAACGTCGCGGAGCTGTTCGCCTACCGCGAGGGGGTGTTCTGGCTCTGGGCGGCCAACACGCTGATCTACGCGGGCGGCGGCGCGCTGCTGTCGACCGCCGTCTCGGCCGTCTCGGGGTACGCGCTGGCGAAATACCGCTTCCCCGGCAGGAACGCGATCTTCAACCTGCTCATCGGCGGCATCCTCGTGCCCGCGGTGGTGCTGGCCATCCCGCAGTACCTGCTGTTCTCCGAGATCGGCCTGGCCGACAGCCACTGGGCCGTGCTGCTGCCGCAGATCCTGCACCCGTACGGCATCTACCTGGCCCGCGTCTACGCGGCCGCGGCGATCCCCGACTCGCTGCTGGAGGCCGGGCGGATCGACGGGGCCGGCGAGGGACACCTGATGACGCGGGTGGCGCTGCCGCTGATGGTGCCGGGCATGGTGACGATCTTCCTGTTCCAGTTCGTGGCCATCTGGAACAACTTCCTGCTGCCGTTCATCATGCTCGGTGACGACGGCAAGTTCCCGCTCACCGTCGGCCTCTACACGCTGCTGGCGGCCGGGGCCAACCAGCCGGCCCTCTACAACCTGATCCTCACCGGCGCGCTGCTGTCGATCGTGCCCTTGATCGCGCTGTTCCTCACGATGCAGCGATACTGGAAGACCGACCTGTCCTCCGGAGCCGTCAAGTGAAACGCCCCACGATCCACGATGTCGCCGCCGCCGCGGGCGTGTCCCGCGGCACGGTGTCCCGCCTGCTCAACGGCGACAAGTACGTGAGCCCGGCGGCACGCGTGGCCATCGAGAGGGCCATCTCCGAGACGGGCTACGTCGTCAACCGGGCCGCCCGCAGCCTGGTCACCCAGCGCACCGGATCCGTCGTGATGGTGCTCTCGGAGCCGTACGAGAAGTTGTTCGAGGACCCCAACTACAGCACGCTCATCCGGGTCGCCATCAAGATGCTGGCCGAGCGGGACCTGTCGCTGGTCATGATGCTGGCCGGCGACGCGGCCGAGCGCGAGCGGGTGGTGCGCTTCGTGCGCGGCGGCCACGCGGACGGCGTGTTGCTGGTCTCGACGCACGCGGGCGACCCCCTCGTGGAGGCGCTCGGCTCCGGGCCGCCCGCCGTCTCCTGCGGCGCGGTCATCGGCCACGAGAACGTCATCCCGTACGCCGCCGCGGACGAGCGGCTCGGCGCCCGGCAGATGACCGAATACTTCGTCGCCCAGGGCCGCAGGCGCATCGCCATGATCACCGGGCCGATGGACACGCCGGGCGGCATCCAGCGGCTCGAGGGGTTCGCCGAGGTGCTGGGCCGCAAGGCCACCTCGAAGCTGATCGCCCACGGCGACTGGACCCAGGCCAGCGGCGAGCGGGCGATGGCCGGGCTGCTGGAGCGCGCCCCCGACATCGACGCCGTGTTCGTCGCCTCCGACCTGATGGCGGCGGGCGCGCTGGCGGCGCTGCGGGCGGCCGGGCGCGGCGTGCCGGACGACGTGGCGGTGGGCGGGTTCGACGACTCCTCGGTGGCCGTCTCCACGCATCCGCCGCTGACCACGATCCGCCAGCCGCTGACCGAAATGGCGCAGGAGACCATCCGCCTGCTGCTGGCGCTCATCGACGGGGCCGGGCAGCTCGAGCCGGTGATCCTGCCCACCGAACTCGTCATCCGCGAGTCGGCCTGACCCCTCCTGACACCATTGCTGACAAACCTTTACCCGAATCCTCGAAAATCCGTAAATACCGCCAATTCAGCAGTATGATCGCGCCAGTCGTCTTCGCGACGTTCCCGAAGGAGCCGACGATTGGCCGAAAGCGAGCCGGAGCGCCCGCCGCGAAAGGTGGACACCACGAGACCCAGCGTCTCCCGCGTCTACGACGTCATGCTCGGCGGCAAGGACAACTACGCGTCCGACCGCGAGCTCGCCCGGCTGGCCCTCGAGGTCGCCCCCGACGCGCCCGAGGCGGCGCGGGCCAACAGGGAGTTCCTCAAGCGCGTGGTCCGCTGTCTGGCCGCCGAAGCCGGCATCCGCCAGTTCCTGGACCTCGGCTCCGGCCTGCCGGCCCAGGGCAACGTGCACGAGATCGCCCAGGCCTGCGCCCCCGGCACGCGCGTGGTGTACGTCGACCACGACCCGATCGTCCTGGTGCACGGCCGCGCGCTGCTCGCCGTGGACGACACCACCACGGTCGTCGAGGCCGACCTCCGCGAGCCCGAGGAGATCCTCGGCCACCCCGAGGTCGGCAAGCTCATCGACTTCGGCGAGCCCGTGGGGCTGCTGATGTTCGCGATCCTCCACCACCTGCCGGACGCGGCGAGCCCGGCGGGGATCGTCTCGAGGATCGTCTCCCGCCTGGCGCCCGGCAGCCACCTGGCCGTCTCCCACTTCTGCAACCCCGGCCAGGCGCGCCCTGAGGTGTCCAGGCAGGCGTACACCGCGGAGCGGCTCTTCCACGAGCGCCTGGGCTCCGGGCGGTGGCGCACCCGGGAGGAGATCCTCGCCTTCTTCGACGGGCTGGACCTCCTGGAACCCGGCCTCGTGCCCGTGCCGGAATGGCGGCCGGAACCCGGCGACCAGGCGGAGCCCGGCATCACGTACCACACCTTCGTCGGAGCGGTGGCCCGCAAACCCTGACGGCTCACCCGATCACGGGAAGGCGCAGGCCGGCGGCCAGCGCGTCCCGGAGCACCGGCACGTCAGGGGCGAACAGCGGCTCGGGCAGGGCGCCGGGGGCGCACCAGCGCAGCTCGGCGGCTTCCCCGTCACCGTTTCCCGTCCGGGCCAGGGCCGTGCCCAGGAAGACGGCTCCGACGAAGTGCCGCAGCGAACCGCCGGGATAGCGGTGGACCTGCGTGGCCGGGTCGCTGTAGATGCCGAGCAGGCCGTCGATGCGCGCCTCCCACCCGGTCTCCTCCCTGCACTCGCGGAGCGCGGCCTCGCTCCACGACTCACCCGGCTCCAGACCGCCGCCCGGGATGCCCCACGTGGCGTCCTCCGCGCGCCGCATGAGCAGGATGCGACCATCGGCATCGCGCAGCACGACGCCGGCGGTGACTCTGACGGCGAGTCCGGTCATACGGGGAGCATCCTTCGCGTCGACGGGCGTGAGGCGTGCCCGGGCACCCGAGCCCAGGACGAGATCGCCTCTCGCGACTCTACCGGCGCGAGCGCAGCCCACCCCCACACTCAAAGGCCGCTTTTCCCGCAGAAAAGGACACCCAGCGGCAACCACCCCGGCCTCTGACCGCCTTCCGTCAAGGCTTGGCGCGCCCCGCCCGGCTCTCGCCCATGGACCACACGACTCGACGTTCTCCGGTGACGTTCGCATTTCTTCGATCACTTCAGGAATCCATTGAATCGTTCGTGACGGTTCACGAAGCGCCCGCGTAGACCCAGTGTCCGTCCAGGCGGACGAATCTGCTGTGCTCCTCCTGCTCCCCCGCCCGCCCGCGCTCGACGTAGTGGGCGCGGAAGCGTACGGTGCCCTCGGTGTGCACGACGCTGCCTCCGGTGCTCTCCAGCACCTCCAGCCGCACCCAGCGCATCTTCCTGTCGAGCCCGAGGCGGGCCGGGCGGGTGGAGGGATGCCAGGTGCGCAGCAGGTAGGCCTCGTCGCCCGTCGCGAACGCGCTGAACCTCGACCGCATGAGCTGCTCGGCGGTGGCGGCGGCCGCCTCGCCCCGGTGGAACCTGCCGCAGCAGTCCTGGTAGGGGGTGGGCAGGCCGCAGGGGCAGGAACGAGGTGCCATGCGCTCCATTGTGCCGCCCGCGTGCCCTCGCCGAGCCGCCCCGCCGCTACCCCGCCCGAGTGATCTCACCGAGTCGTGCGGTGAGGCCGGACAGCGTGGGGCCCAGCGGGGCGTCCACGGTGAGGGTCGCGTCGGCGTCGCCGCCGGTCGGGCCCTGGTTGACGATGGCGATCGGGATGCCGAGCTCGGCGGCCCTGGTGACGAACCGCAGCCCCGACCTGACCTTGAGCGAGGAGCCGAGCACGAGCAGCGCCCGCGCCCCCGCCACCGTGGCGAAGCATTCGTCGACGCGGGGCCTGGGCACGTTCTCGCCGAAGAACACGACGTCGGGCTTGAGCAGCCCGCCGCACCCCGCGCAGTCGACGACCTGGAACCCGGCCACCTGCGCGTCGGTGAGCACGGCGTCGCCGTCGGGGTTGATCGCGCCCGAGGCGGCCCACCCGGTGTTGGCCTCGCGCAGCCGGCGTTCCAGCTCGGCCCGGGAGGTGCGCTCCCGGCACGACAGGCAGGCGACCCGGTCGAGCCCGCCGTGCAACTCGATCACCCGCAGCGCGCCCGCCGCCTGGTGCAGCCCGTCGACGTTCTGGGTGACGATGCCGGCGAGCAGTCCGCGCCGCTCCAGCTCGGCCACGGCCCGGTGCCCGGCGTTGGGCCGCGCGTCGCCGATCTGCCGCCAGCCGACGTGGCTGCGCGCCCAGTAGCGCCGCCGCGCCTCCGCGCTGCCGACGAACTTCTGGTACGTCATCGGCTCGGCGCGGCGCGAGCGGCCCGTCGGCCCCCGGTAGTCGGGGATGCCCGACTCCGTGGACAGGCCGGCGCCGCTGAGCACCGCCACCCCGCCCCGGGCGACCAGCCCGGCCAGCTCCGCGAGCTCCGCGGTCGTCGTCGTCACACCATCCATGGTGCCCGACCCCGCACCGTGCCTCGCTCGCCGGTGCGGCCGGCCGCACCGGCGGGTGAGGCCGGCCCGCCCGCCCTGGCTTCCGGCGGGACCGCTGTTCCACCTGCCGGGTCCGGTCCGCTCACGCTCGCACCCCGACCGGCGGCGATATCAGACGGTAACGTTAGATGCACGGTATGCTACCGATCGCCATCGACGACCTCGGGAGACGACAGTGCCTGGCCGTTCCTTGTTCCCTCCCCGCGATGCACGACGCCGTTCCGCGTTCCCGCCCCGGGACGCACGACGTCGCAGGCCCATGAGGGACGGTCGTGGCGCGTGAACGGCGGCGGCCGGGCCGGCCCAGGATCCCGACGCCGGCGTTCGCGGCGGGCGTGCTGCTCGTCACGGCCGTGGTCATCGGGCTGGACCTCGTCACCGGCACGGCGGTCCGGCTGTTCCCGTTGCTGATCTTCCTGCCGGCGATCGTCTCGGGTCTCGGCACGGTGCGCCAGACGGCCGCCGCCTCGGCGTGGGTGCTGCTGGTGGTGGCGGGCACCACCTACTTCCTGGGCGCGGAGCTGGACGACAACCTGATCGCGGCCGGGTTCACGGCGCTGTTCGGGGTGCTGAGCGTGGTCGGGTGCCGTTATCGGGTGCGGCGCGAGGAGGAGGTCGACCGGCTGCGTTCGTCCGCCTCCGCCCTGCAACGCCTGATCGTGCGCCCGCTGCCGCTGCGCACCGCCGACGTGGAGGTCGACGGCCTCTACCAGCCGGCGACGGAGGACACGCTGGTCGGCGGCGACATGTACGAAGTGGCCGCGACCCGTGACGGCATGCGGGTGCTGATCGCCGACGTGCAGGGCAAGGGCCTGCCGGCGATCGGGACGGCGCTGGTCGTGCTCGGCTCGTTCAGGGAGGCCGCCTACCGCGAGGCCACGCTCGCCGGCGTCGTGGACGCGCTGGAGAAGTCCGTGGTCAGGCAGAACACGTTCGCCACCCAGACCGGGGAACGCGAGCGGTTCGTCACCGCGCTGGTGCTCGACATCGGCCGCGACACGGAGGTCGAGGCCATCAACTGCGGGCACCTGGCCCCGTACGTCATCCGCGACGGCGACGCCGGCCAGGTGCCTCTCGGCGACCCCGCCGTGCCCCTGGGCCTGGCCGCGCTGGCGGCCGAGCCGCGGGCGGTGGCGCGCTTCGCGTTCCCGCCGGGTGCGACGCTGCTGCTGTGCACGGACGGCGTCACCGAGGCGCGCGACTCCGGCGGCACGTTCTACCCGCTCGGGCGGCGCCTGCGCGCGTGGGCCGCCGACCCGCCCGCCAGGCTCGCGCAGGCGGTGGGCGCGGACCTGCGGGAGTTCACCGGCGGGACGCCGCGCGACGACGTCGCCATCCTCACCCTGCGCAGGACGGCCCGGACAGGGGCGCGGGGAACGGCGCCCGCCGGCGGGTGAACCGGCCCGGCGATCGGCGCGTACCTCCACACATCGGACACGTGTTCCATGGAGGTGTCGTGGAGCTCAGCCTCTTGCGGGCACAGGCGCACAGCCCGTCGTACTTCTCCCTCATGCGCGGCTCGGCCGGGGAGCGCGCGCCGGTGGACTTCTGCATCCCGTGCAACCCGTATTTCCCGACGCCCGAGATCTTCGAGCATCTCGGGAGGAACCTGGAGACGATTCTCACGTTCTATCCGAGTGACGCGAACACCATCGCCGAGGAGCTCTGCTCCACCCTCGGCCTCCACCCCAAGACGGTCGCCATGGGCAACGGGTCGACGGAGCTGATCACCTGGATCGACCATCTCCTGGTGCGCGAGAGCCTGGCCGTGCCGATCCCCACGTTCGGCCGCTGGACGGACCAGCCGCTGGAGACGGGCAAGCGGGTGGACATGTATCCGCTGCTGGAGAGCCGCAACTTCGCGCTCGACGTGAGCGACTACGTCTCGTTCATCCGTACGCGCGGCTCCCGGGTGGCGGTGATCTGCAACCCCAACAATCCCGACGGCGGCTACCTGCCCAAACACGAGGTGCTGCGGCTCCTCGACGAGCTGATCGACCTGGACCTGGTGATCGTGGACGAGTCGTTCGGCGAGTTCGTGGACGCCGAGCCGTACCCGGGGGTGGCCGCCGAGGCCGCGGTCCGGCCGAACGTGATCGTGCTGCGCAGCCTGGGCAAGAACTTCGGCCTGCACGGCATCCGCTTCGGCTACATGGTCGCCAATCCGGCGCTGGCCGGGCGGGTGCGCGACGCGCTGCCCAAGTGGAACCTCAACTCGTTCGCCGAGGTCGTGGTGTTCATGATGCGGCAGTTCTGGCCGGAGTACCAGGACAGCCTCAGGCGGCTCGGCAACGACAGGCGGGCGATGTTCCAGCAGCTCAGCACGATGCCGGGGCTGTCGGTGTTCGCGTCGCAGGGCAACTTCCTGCTGGTGAAGCTGCCGCCGGGCCACGACGGGGTGCCGCTGCGCGACCACCTGCTCACCGAGCACGGCGTGTACGTCAGGGAGTGCGGCAACAAGCTCGGCACCACCAGCCAGTTCCTGCGCCTGGTCGTGCGGCCGCAGGAGGACGTGCGGCGGCTGCTGATCGGCATGACGCAGTTCCTGTACTCGGGAAGCCTGCACGAGATCCCGGTCATCGGGCTCCACCACCGGCACGTCAACCCGCTGTCCGCCTGACCCGCGAGCGCCCGCCTCCTACGGCGGGCGCGAGCGGCCGGCCGCCGTTGTAAGCTGTCCCAGCTATCGCCTTACGGCATAAACAGTCGGCCGACGACGGAAGGGTTCCGTGCTCTCCAGCCAGCAGGCAAGCGCCGTCCAGCCTCACGATCACACCGCCGCTGACAGCCACGACCGCATCCAGGTCCGTGGCGCCAGGGAGAACAACCTCAAGGGCGTCTCCCTCGACATCCCCAAGCGACGTCTCACCGTCTTCACCGGAGTGTCCGGCTCCGGCAAGTCCTCGCTCGTCTTCGACACGATCGCCGCCGAGTCCCGCCGGATGATCGACGAGACGTACACCGCGTTCATCCAGGCCTTCATGCCGAGCCTGGCCCGCCCCGACGTCGACGCGCTGCACAACCTGAGCGCGGCGATCATCGTCGACCAGGAGCGCATGGGCGCCAACGCCCGCTCGACCGTGGGCACGGCGACCGATGCGCACACCATGCTGCGCATCCTCTTCAGCCGGCTCGGTGAGCCGCACGCCGGCTCGGCCGGCGCGTTCAGCTTCAACATGGCCGAGGGCATGTGCCCCGAGTGCGAAGGGCTGGGCAAGGCGTCCGACATCGACGTGGACGAGCTGGTCGACAGGGAGCTGTCGCTGAACGACGGCGCCATCAAGATCCCCGGCTACCCGGTCGACAGCTGGCCGTGGCAGGTCGTGGCCGGGTCAGGCCTGTTCGACCCCGCCGTCAAGCTCAAGGACTTCACCCCCGAGCAGTGGGACGACCTCCTCCACAAGCCGCCCACCAAGCTCAAGTACGGCTCCAACAACTTCACCTACGAAGGGCTCGTCACCCGGGTCAGGCGCGCCTACCTCGCCAAGGACCGCGAGTCGATGCAGCCGTCGGCGCGGGCGTTCGCCGACCGGGCGGTCAAGCTGACCCGCTGCCCGTCCTGCGCGGGCTCCCGGCTCAACGAGGCCGCGCTCGCCTGCCGGATCGACGGCAGGAACATCGCCGACTGCTCGGCCATGCAGGTCAACGACCTGGCCGCCTTCGTCCGCGGCATCGGCAGCCAGGCCGTCGGCCCGGTGCTGGACGGCCTGCTCTCCACCCTCGACTCGCTGGTCGAGATCGGTCTCGGCTATCTCAGCCTCGACCGCGAGTCGTCCACGCTGTCCGGCGGCGAGGCGCAGCGGGTCAAGATGGTGCGCCACCTCAACTCCAGCCTGACCGACGTCACCTACGTCTTCGACGAGCCGACGGCCGGCCTGCACCCGCACGACATCCAGCGGATGAACACCCTGCTGCTCCAGCTGCGCGACAAGGGCAACACGGTGCTCGTCGTCGAGCACAAGCCGGAGACCATCGCCATCGCCGACCACGTCGTCGACCTCGGCCCCGGCGCCGGCGCGGCCGGCGGTCAGCTCTGTTACGACGGCGACCTCGACGGGCTGCGCGCCTCCGGCACGCTGACCGGCCGCTACCTCGACCACCGGGTACGCCTGCGCGAGGAGGTCCGCAGCCCGTCGGGGCAGCTGCCGGTCAGGAACGCCACCCTGCACAACCTGCGCGGCGTGAGCGTCGACATCCCGCTGGGCGTGCTGACCGTGGTCACCGGCGTGGCGGGGTCGGGCAAGAGCTCGCTGATCCACGGCTACGTCGCGGGCCGCGACGGCGTCGTGGTGGCCGACCAGTCGCCGATCCGCGGCTCGCGCAGGAGCAACCCGGCCACCTACACCGGGGTGCTCGACCCGATCCGCGCGGCCTTCGCCAAGGCCAACGGCGTCAAGCCGGGCCTGTTCAGCGCCAATTCGGCGGGGGCCTGCCCGAAGTGCAAGGGCATCGGGCTCATCTACACCGACCTCGCGATGATGGCCGAGGTGGCGTCGGTGTGCGAGGAGTGCGAGGGCAAGCGGTTCACGCCGGAGGTGCTGACGTACACGCTGCGGGGCAAGAACATCAGCGAGGTGCTCGCCATGCCGGTGGCCGAGGCCCGCGACTTCTTCACCACCGGCCAGGCCCGCACGATCCTCGACCGGCTGGCCTCGGTCGGCCTCGGCTACATCGGGCTCGGGCAGCCGCTGACCACGCTGTCGGGCGGCGAGCGGCAGCGGCTCAAGCTGGCCATCAACATGGCGAAGAACGGCACCACGTACGTGCTGGACGAGCCCACCACGGGGCTGCACCTGGCGGACGTCGACCAGCTTCTCGCCCTGCTCGACCGTCTGGTGGACGACGGCAACACGGTCATCGTGATCGAGCACCACCAGGCCGTCATGGCCCACGCCGACTGGATCGTCGACCTGGGCCCGGGAGCCGGTCACGACGGCGGCCAGGTCGTGTTCTCCGGCACCCCTGACGAGCTGGTCGCCACCGGATCCTCGCTCACCGCGCTGCATCTGCGCGACTACGTGAGCCGTCCATAGCGCCCGTAGGGGGAAGCATGCGGCCTGACCGGCCGGGCGAAGCCCGCGCGGCGGACCTGCGTGCCCGGCTCCGGCACGTCTACTGGATCGGCGGCGGAAGCGGCGCGGGCAAGTCGACCGTCGCCCGCCGCCTCGCGGACCGGCACGGCCTGCGCCTGTATGCCACCGACGACGTGATGCCGGATCACGCCGCCAGGAGCACGCCCGGCGCGTGCCCGCACCTGCACGCGTTCATGGCCATGGACATGGACGAGCGGTGGGTGAACCGGTCTCCCGAGACCATGCTGGAGACGTTCCACTGGTTCCGGGGCGAGGGCTTCGGCCTGATCGTCGAGGACCTCCTGCGGCTTCTCGCCGGACCTCCCGTGGTCGCCGAGGGCTTCCGGCTGCTGCCGCACCTGGTGAAGCCCCTGCTGGCCAGGCCGGACCGGGCCGTCTGGCTGATTCCGTCGCCCGGGTTCCGCCGGGAGGCCTTCCGCAGCCGGGGCTCGCTCTGGCAGATCGCCGGGAGGACGGGCGATCCGGACAGGGCGCTGCGCAACCTGCTCGAACGCGACCGGATGTTCACCGAGCGCCTCGCCGGGGAGGCGCTCGGGCTCGGGCTGCCCGTCATCGAGGTCGACGGCACGATGACCGAGGACGACCTGACCGACCGGGTGTCGGCGGCGTTCGGGCTCTGAACGGCGGGCGGCTCCGATCGCGACGGAGGGCCAGGAGGGGGTGTCAGACGGCCAGGCGGGCCAGGACCTCGGCGAACTCCGGCGGCGGCGCCACGACGAGGCGGGCGTGGCCGCTCTGCAGCACGATGTCGGCCTTGATGAGCGTCAGCACTCCCCGGTGCCACCAGTAGACCTGCGCGCTGAGCCCGTCGGTGCGGGCCGCGTGCACCCGCAGCCGCTCGATGGCCCGCACCACCCCGATCCCGTCGACCGGATGGACGAGCAGGGTGTACGGGTCGGGCAGCACCACGAGCGCCCCGTCGGCGGGCACGGGCAGGTAGGAGCCCAGCCACCGCAGATGCGTGGCCGCGGCGGGGGTGGCCGCGGTCAGGCGGGTCACCGGCGTGCCCGACAGTTCGATCCTCTCGGCCAGCAGCCGCTCCTCGCGCCGCACGTTGGCCACGGCCAGGTCGAGGGCCCGCGCCGGCGGGACGGGCCAGCAGCCCGCCTCCTCGGGGCGCACGGCCCGCGTGCCGATGGTGAGCAGCTCCACGAGGTCGGCGTTGAGGTGGCGGCCCACCACGCGGGTCAGGTCGCTCACCTCGTCGACGGACTCCACCCGGGTGCGCATCAGCGGCTTGGCCTGCTCCAGGTCGCAGACGTCGAGCCGGTCACCCGCGGTGGCGACGGCGTGCGCGAGGTGCTCGGAGACCAGCATCGGCCAGTCTTCCCTGGCTCTGCGCGCGGCCTCGCGCCGCAGCCCGGTGAGCCGGACGACCAGCGGCTCGCCCGCTTCCGTGGCGCTCGTCAACCTCACGGAGCCTCCGTCGCGGGCGAACGCGAAGGTGTATCCGAGGGACTCCGCGACGAGCGCGAGCAGGGAATCGAGGTCGACGTCCTCGACCGGCCGGCGTGAGGGTTCGCGGTCGCGCCCGAACAAATTCACGCGCCGTGTCCCTTCTG
The DNA here is from genome assembly GCF_055586745.1 of Nonomuraea sp. NPDC049378. Lineage (NCBI taxonomy): Bacteria > Bacillati > Actinomycetota > Actinomycetes > Streptosporangiales > Streptosporangiaceae > Nonomuraea > Nonomuraea sp. NPDC049378. The sequence continues at coordinate 33,169 of NZ_JBVJHP010000019.1, read as the reverse complement.
TCGGTTTCGTCCCTCCTACCTTGCCTGCTCCTCATCGCCGATCCGACCAGCCAGGGAGCACGATTCGGTATCGATAACACCAAGCGCTCCCAGCCACACGCTCATCTGAGGCGACCCGTGACCCACCGGCAACCCCGCCACCACCGGCACCCCCAGCGGCGCCAGGCGGTCGCGCAGCACCGGATAGGGATCGCCGCAGTCGACCCACGAGCCGAGCGCGACGCCCCGCACGCCCTCGAACACCCCCGCCTGCAACAGCTGCGTCAGCATGCGGTCGATCCGGTAGGGCTCCTCGGTCACGTCCTCCAGAAAAGCGATCTTGCCCTGGAACGACGGCTGCCACCGGGTGCCGCACATGGAGGCCAGCAGCGACAGGTTACCGCCGGACAGCACGCCCTCGGCCCGCCCCGGCGCCAGCACCCGGTCACCGTGCACCCGGTAGTCGTGGGCGGGGCCGTCCGCGCCGAACAGCGCCGCCCGCAGGCTCTCCCAGCTCTGCGGCTCCGGCTGCTTCTCGTCGGCCATGATCCGGGAGGCGGGCATCGGCCCGTGCAAGGTCGGCACGCCCAGCTCGACGGCGAACGCGTTGTGCAGCGCCGTGATGTCGCTGGACCCGACGAGGACCTTGCGGCCCGCCGCCCGCATGGCGTTCCAGTCGAGCCGGTCGAGCAGCCGCGCGGCGCCGTAGCCGCCCCTGCAGCAGAACACCGCGGAGACGGCCGGGTCGCACCAGGCCGCCTGCAGGTCGGCGGCCCTGGCCGCGTCGCTGCCCGCGAGGTAGTCGAGCTCCTGGCGGTCGAGCGCGTGCGCGCCGAGCACCACCTTCAGCCCCAGGCTCTCCAGACGCTCGACGCCGCGCCTGAGCATCACGGCGTTGGGCGGGCCTGACGGCGAGACGATCGCGACGGTGTCACCCGGCTGCATCGACCAACTCCTTCCATGCCTGCTCCGGTGAGCACCGATGCGGCACTGGCTTTTCCACGTGCCAAACGGTGCCACACTTACCTGTCGTATGCGACTTCCGCCCCACATCCTCGTGGTCAACGGCGTCAAGGTCCGCCGGCCGGTCTTCCTGCTCGGAGCCCCGCATTCCGGTACGGATCTGCTCGCCCGCGCCCTGAAACGATCCCCTGGCTTCCACGTGACGATGGGCCGCGCGAGCGTGGCGCACGTGGTGTACGCCTTCGCCCGCAAACCGTCGCTCGCCGCCACGTCCGGCGCCGTGCGCGTCATGCGTGACGCCCTCGCCGAGTCGTGGCAGGTGCTGCCCCGGTCGTGCGGCCAGTGCGCCGAACCGTGCAGGGAGGCCGGCGGTGTCACCGGCACCGGCCCCTGCGTGAGCACCGGCGACGTCACCCGGTTCGGAGACGGCAGCCCCGACCTGCTCTACAGCGTTCCCGTGCTGCTCCAGGCCTTCCCCGACGCCCGGTTCGTGCAGCTCATCCGCGACGGCAGGGACGCCGTGGCCGGCATGCTGGCCGATCCGGCGTGCCTGGCCTGGTTCAAGCCGGCGATGCTGACAGGCCAGACCGAGTTCCCCAACGCGTTCTTCGGCGTCAGCAAGGACGAGCACCTCGACCGGTGGCGCGACATGCCGGACGCGGGCAAGAGCGCGCTGCGCTGGCGCAGCGCCGTACGGGTCAGCGCCGAGCTGCGCAGGACACTGCCCGAGGAGCAGCTGCTGACGCTGCGCTACGAGGACCTCGTGCTCAGGCCGCAGCAGACGGTGGCCACGCTCGCGGAGTTCCTGGAGACGCGGGTGTCCAAGGTCGTCCTGTACGACCCCGGCGTCCCCAAGCCGGGCGCCCACACCTCCCGGCTCGGGCGCGACGACGTCAAGCTGGTGGAGAAGGTCGCCCGCGAGGAGCTCAAGCGGCTGGGCTACCTGAAGAAGAGGTGAACTGGGTGCGGTAGAGCTCGGCGTAGAGCCCGTCGCGCGCCAGCAGCTCGTCGTGCCGGCCGCGTTCGGCGATGCGGCCGTCGTGGACGACGAGGATCTCGTCGGCCTCCCTGATCGTCGACAGCCGGTGCGCGATGACCAGCGACGTGCGGCCTGCCAGCGCGGTCTTCAGCGCCACCTGCACCGCCGCCTCCGACTCGGAGTCGAGGTGGGCGGTGGCCTCGTCGAGCACCACCACCCGCGGCGCCTTGAGCAGCAGCCTGGCCAGCGCGAGGCGCTGCTTCTCGCCGCCGGACAGCCGGTAGCCGCGATCGCCCACGACCGTCTCCAGCCCGTCGGGCAGGCCCTCCACGAGGTCACCTATCTGCGCGGCCCTGAGAGCGTCCCAGATCTCCTCGTCGCCCGCGCCTGGCCTGGCATAGCGGAGGTTGGCCGCGATCGTGTCATGGAAGAGATGAGCGTCCTGCATGACCACCCCCACGGTGTCGCGCAGGGAGTCGAGCGTGGCGTCGCGCACGTCGAGCCCGTTGATCCTGACCGCGCCCTCGTTGACGTCGTAGAGGCGGGAGACCAGCGACGTCATCGTCGTCTTGCCGGCGCCCGAGTGGCCGACGAGGGCGATCAGCTGCCCCGGCTCGGCCCGGAACGAGACGCCCTTCAGCACCGGATGGGACGGGCCGGTGTCCTGCCGGGCCACCGACTCCAGCGAGGCCAGCGAGACCTCCTCGGCGGCGGGATAGCGGAAGCGAACGTCGTCGAACTCGATCGTCACCGGCCCCTCGGGCACCGGAACGGCGCCGGGGCGCTGCGCCACCATGGGCTCGAGGTCGAGGATCTCGAAGACCCGGTCGAAGCTCACGAGGGCCGTCATCACGTCCACGTGCACGTTGGACAGCGACGTGAGCGGGCCGTACAGGCGCATCAGCAGGGCGGCCAGGGCCACCAGCGTGCCCAGCTCGAAGACGTCGGAGACGGACAGCACGCCGCCGATGCCGTACACGAGGGCGGTGGCCAGCGCGGCCACGAGCCCGAGGGCGACCCTGAACACGGTGCCGTACATGCCGACGGTCACGCCCACGTCGCGGACCCTGGCGGCCCGGCTGCCGAACATCTCGGCGTCGTCCTCCGGCCGGCCGTAGAGCTTGGCGACCGTCGCGCCCGCCACGTTGAACCGCTCGGTGGTGACCGAGCTCATCTCGGCGTCGAGCTGCATCTGCTCCCGGGTCAGCGCGGACATGCGGCGGCCCACGAACTTGGCGGGGACGATGAAGATCGGCAGCAGCACCAGCGCGACCAGGGTGACCTGCCACGACAGGGCCAGCATCGCGCCCAGCACCAGGACCAGGCTGACCACGTTGGAGACCACGGACGACAGCGTGCTCGTCAGCGCCCGCTGGGCGCCGATCACGTCGGTGTTGAGCCTGCTGACCAGCGCGCCGGTCTGGGCCCGCATGAAGAACGCCACCGGCATGCGCTGCACGTGGTCGAACACCTCGGTGCGCAGGTCGAAGATCAGGCCCTCGCCGATGCGCGCCGAGAACCACCGCTGCACCAGCGTCAGACCGGCGTCGACCACCGCCAGCACGGCGATCGCCACGGCCAGCCCGACCACGACGCCGGTCCGCTTGGGCAGGATGCCGTCGTCGATGATCGCCTTCATCAGCAGCGGGTTGGCGACCACGATCACCGCGCCCAGCACGACTAGCACGAGGAACGCCACGATCTGCCTGGTGTAGGGCCTGGCGTAGCGCGCGATGCGCCGCACGATGCCGGGACGCAGCCGCTGCCTGGTCACCGAGTCGTCGCGCCGCAGGGACGCCATCACACCGGGGCCGAAGCCCCCGCCCATCATCGCCATTCGGGATCCTCCTCCCGGCACAGCGCCGCCATGGCGTACGAGGATTCCCGAGTCAGCTCACCGCGAAATCCCGGGGCCTTCCAGTATCCGCCCCGCCCCCTGCCCCTGTGCACCCGCCTCAGCCGAAGAGGGCTTTGAGCCGGGCGGCCTGCTCGGCCCCCTCGGCTGCGCACTGCTCCTCCAGGGAACGGCCCTGCGCCCCCTGGAGAAGTCGCTTGGTCGCGGCGGCCGCGTCCCGGTTGACGGCGAGCAGCTCCGCGATCTTGTCATGTACGGCCTGGTCGAGGTCGCTCCCTGCGACCACGTTCTCCGCGAGGCCGATCCGCACGGCCTCGTCCGCGTGCACCACCCTGGCCGTCAGGCACAGGTCCTTCGCCTTGGCCAGGCCCACCAGCTCGACCAGGGGCTTGGTGCCGGTCAGGTCGGGCACGAGGCCCAGCGCGGCCTCCTTCATGCAGAACGCGACGTCGTCGGCGACGATCCGCAGGTCGCAGGCGAGCGCCAGTTGGAATCCAGCGCCGATCGCGTGCCCCCGCACGGCGGCGATGGAAACGATCTCCGGGCGGCGCAGCCACAGGTATCCCGCCTGAGCCTGCTGCAAGCGCTGCTCGAAGGTGGCGGCGTCAGCAGCGGCCGCCGAGCTGAACGAGCCCTGTCCGGGCACCCCCTCTGGTGTGAACATTCGCAGGTCGATTCCTGCCGAGAAGGACGGTCCCTCACCTTTCACGACGACGACGCGCACCTGCTCGGGCAGGTTCTCGCCGATGCGAGCCAGTGCCGACCATGTCGCGAACGTCATGGCGTTGCGCTTTTCCGGCCGGGCCAGCGTGATCGTCGCTATCTCACCGTCCACCTCGAATCGGAGCCCGCCGTCCGCCGGATTCCCGGCCGAGGCGTCCTCCGCATACCCCCCGCGCTGTTGCGCCCGCGCTTCCGCCATCGCCCGCTCCTCGTGTCCCGGCCGCGCACAGGGTGCGCCGCGGAGTGCTGACCGTCGCGCCCGAGCCTACAGAATGTCGTTCTGGCCCGGGCGCGACGTCGGCTGTCAAGGGACGAGCGGCTGCGGTCGCACGTTCCGAGGCGGCCGTCAGCGCTTGGACTTGCCCCGGGTCGCCCCGCCGCGCCCGCGCAGAGTCACGCCGGACTCGCTAAGGATGCGGTGGATGAACCCGTAGGACCGGCCGGTAGAAGCGGCCAGGGCGCGGATGCTCTCGCCCTGCGCGTAGCGCTTCTTGAGATCGCCGGCCAGTTTTTCCCGGTCGGCCCCGGTGACCCGGGTGCCCTTCTTCAGTGTCTCGGCCACGAGTACCTCCTGTAGTGCCGGACTTCCGCAGCGTTACTCCGCCATGATCAGTCATTTCAGCGGGATCGGCTACCTACTCCACGGGAAAAGATCCGTACCCACTCAAATTAAGATCAGGCAAGTGCCACAAGATCGGAAAATTCGTCGCTCCATGCGTCTTCAGTTCCGTCAGGTAGCAAGATCACCCTATCCGGTGACAGGGCGTCAACGGCACCCTCGTCATGTGTCACTAGGACGATTGCCCCTGAATAGGACCGTAGAGCATTGAGAACCTGCTCGCGGCTGACAGGGTCGAGGTTGTTCGTCGGCTCGTCGAGAAGGAGCACATTGGCGCTCGAAAGCACCAGGATGGCCAGGGCGAGCCGGGTCTTCTCGCCGCCGGAGAGCACTCCGGCCGGCTTGTCGGCGTCCTCTCCCGTGAACAGGAACGAGCCGAGCACCTTGCGCAACTCGGTGTCGGTGAACTGGCCACCGGCCGAGCGCATGTTCTCCAGGAGCGTGCGATCGTTGTCGAGGGTCTCGTGCTCCTGGGCGTAATAGCCGATCTTGAGGCCGTGACCGGGCCTGACCTCGCCGGTGTCGGGCTTCTCCATGCCGCCGAGCAGGCGGAGCAGCGTGGTCTTGCCGGCGCCGTTGAGGCCCAGGATGACGACCCTGTGGCCGCGGTCGATGGCCACGTCGACGTCGGTGAACACCTCGAGCGAGCCGTACGACTTCGACAGCCCTTCCGCCGTGAGCGGGGTGCGCCCGCACGGCTGGGGCTCGGGAAAGCGCAGTTTGGCCACCTTGTCGCTCTGGCGCTCCTCCTCCGTGCCCGCCAGCAGCCGGTGCGCGCGCCGCATCATGTCCTGGGCGGCCTTGGCCTTGGTGGCCTTGGCGCGCATCTTGTCGGCCTGCGCCAGCAGCGCGCCCGCCTGCTTCTCCGCGTTGGCCCGCTCCCGCTTCCTGCGCTTCTCGTCGGTCTCGCGCTGCGCGAGGTAGGCCTTCCAGCCCACGTTGTAGTGGTCGATCACCGAGCGGTTGGCGTCGAGGTGCAGGACCTTGTTGACCGTGGCTTCAAGAAGGGCGACGTCGTGGCTGATGATCACCAAGCCGCCTTGATGGGATCGCAAAAAATCACGAAGCCACCCGATTGAGTCGGCATCTAGGTGGTTTGTCGGCTCGTCGAGAAGGAGAGTTTCCGCTCCGCTGAAAAGAATTCTCGCCAATTCCACGCGCCGGCGCTGGCCGCCGGAAAGCGTTTGCAGCGGCTGCGTGAGCACCCTGTCGGGCAGGCCGAGACTGGAGGCGATGGAGGCGGCCTCCGACTCGGCCGCGTAGCCGCCGAGCACGTGCATCTGGTCCTCGAGGCGGCCGTACTGCTTCACCGCCCGCTCGCGCGTGCGGTCGTCGGCGGAGGACATGCCGAGCTCGGCCTCGCGCAGCTTGCGGAGCACCTCGTCGAGCCCGCGCGCCGACAGGATGCGGTCGCGGGCCAGCACCTGCAGGTCACCGGTGCGCGGGTCCTGAGGGAGGTAGCCGACGCTGCCGGACCTGGTGACGGCGCCGGACGCGGGCAACCCCTCGCCCGCAAGCACCTTGGTCAGGGTCGTCTTGCCCGCGCCGTTGCGGCCGACGAGCCCGATCTTGTCGCCGGGATTGACCCGGAACGTGGCTTTCTCGATGAGCAGGCGCGCGCCCGCGCGCAGCTCGATATCACTGGCGATGATCATGATGGCGGAACACTCCCGAGCTAGGAAACGAGGGTTGGGGCGTGCGACGCCGATCAATCGGGAGTATGCATACCGATCAGTGTAGGGCCCCCGGAGTGGCCCCACCCCTGGTTAATCCTCCGCCAGGTGCTCCGCGATCAGTGCCAGGTTGCAGATCGCTGCCAGGCCGTACTGCGCCGCGCTGTTGGTCGACACGAACGGCGCCTCGCGCACCGGCGACGGCACCTCGGGGCCGTCGACCAGCGTCAGCTCCCACTTCTCCTGGTGCTGCAGCGGGTTGCGGTTGAGCTGGTCGCCCTCGCCGAGGCGGAACTTGCGCCACGCCCACGCGGCCATCCCGGCGTCGCCGGTGCGCGCCGCCGCGTACGCGGTGAGCCTGCTGTGCGCCTGGATCAGCGAGATCCCGCTCAGCCGCCGGCCCACCTCGGCCTCCTGCTGCTCGGGGGTGGCGAGATAGAGGCGGCAGTACTCCAGCCACGCCTCCTCGAAGCCCGGCACGCCCAGATCGAGCGCGATGAGCTCCGCGCACATCTCCGGCAACCCGAACAACGACGACAGGTGCGAGACGGAGATCTGGTCCCGCGAGGTGTCGAAACGGCCCGTCTCCAGGTTCAGCCGGCCCTCACCCGTCAGGAACCGGCGCGGCATCGCCCCGATGTCGGCCATCGTGCCCAGCAGCCGGTCCCTGGCCCGCTCGTCGCCGTGCCGCTCCCACCGGGTCAGCCACGCCGCCGCCAGCGATCCCCAGTCCGTGCCCAGGCCGACCGACAGCCCGGCCGGGTCGGGGGTGTAGACGTCCTCGCGCACCTTGCGCGTGGGGTCGATCGCCAGGAACGTCTCCTCCGGCGTGCTCAGCTCGTCCATGAGGTCGCCGGTGCGCTCGTCGGCGGTCAGGTAGTGGTGGAAGCGGCGGTAGGCGGCGTTGGAGATGCGCAACTGCTTGCAGCTGCAACCCCAGTGCTGCACGTTGTGCCGGCTGCCCAGGCCCTTCCACCTGCCGAGATGGTAGACGTCGACCTCGCCCGTGTGGCGGGTCATGGCCTCGGCGAACCGGAAGACGTCCGCGCGTCCCGTGCGCAGGTACTGCAACCAGAGCCACAGGTCGGGCGACAGCTCCGAGTTGTCCCACGCGTAGCCGCCCACGTCGTAACGCCAGGTGTGCCGGTCGGGGTCGTAGGTGTGCATGACGTCGCCGTAGTCCCAGAAGCCGTACCACCTGCGCTGCTCGCGCTCGCGCACGTACAGGTCGAACAGGAAGTCCAGGCGGTCCTCGATCAGGGCGCGCGCCGGCGTGGAGCGGTCGGGCAGTCCCCACACGCCGAACACGCCGGCCTGCCTGATCCGCTCCGGGGAGACGCGCAGCAGGCCGGGCTCGTTCATGGCGGCGGCGTGCGCGGCGAGGTCCGCGGCCGAGGGCGTGGCGTCGCAGGCGCGCAGGGTCAGCTCGTGCGTACGCGCCACGCCGTGGGCGTCGCCGAAGCCCGGCTCGTAGTCCTCGTACGTGATCTCCAGGCCCTCGAGCTGCTCGGCGAACGTGTCCTGGCCCATCCCGTCGTGGTAGAAGCGCAGGTCCATGGCCGGCGCGGACGGCGACCACAACCAGACGGTGGCGGTGGCCAGGCCGGTGGCGGCGTTCCTGACGTCGAGGCGGGTGGGGTGCAGGCGCCAGAAGTCGCGCAGCCCGAACCCGAGGCCGCCGCTGACGCCGCCGACGTAGCCGTAGCCGCCCGAGCGCGTCCCCGAGGGGATCGTCACCCACGCGTGGCCCTGCGCGGTGCGCTTGCGCAGCGTGTAGCCGTCGGCCGAGCTCTGGTCGAGGGTGTAGTCGTTCCAGGCGGGGATGAGGTGCAGCCGGCTCGCGACGTCGGGGGCGATCTCCCCGGCGGGCCTGCCCTCGACCTGCGCCCTGCGTACGTGCTCGCCGGGGTCGCGGCGCAGGCCGGTCAGGCCGCGTACCGCCTCGGTGAGGAAGCCTTCCGCGCCGGCCAGCCGTACGTGCCTGTCGTGGAGCGGATCGTGCATGACCACGTCGGCGCGCAGGCCGAGCCCGGCCAGGAAGTCCCGCTCAGGGTCGCCGTCGTAGACGAACGTGTGCATGATCCGCACCTGCTCGGCGCCGGCGTGGAAGTAGAGGCGCACGGTGAACGGCAGCCAGTCTCCGTGCCGGCCCTCCAGCCGCACGACGGCGCGCAGGGGGCCGTCCTGCTCGACGGTGACGCTCTCCACGACGCCCTCGCCCTGCTCGCGGACCACGGCGCCGCCCTCGTCGGGGGTGGGCTCACCCTGCCGGAGGCTGACCAGGCGGACGTTCCTGGCGATCTCGCGGCTCCCGCGCGAGATCGAGCGGGCGACCGTCCCGCCGCCGAGCTCCCAGGTGACCACGCCCGTGCTGACGACCAGCCCGCCGCGCTCGCGGGCGACCGTGACGGCCGTCCCGGACGCGGCGGGCTCGCGACCCGGTTCGAGCCGGTACGCCCGCGCGACGTCCCGCTGCGCCCCGATGGCGTGGGCCGACCACTTGACCGAGCCGTCCGGCCAGGTGGCGGTCACCCAGCTCTGCACGGGCACCTCACGGCCCGCGTCGTCGGCCAGGGCGAACGGCGCGTCCCGTGCCACCGTGCCGCGCGGCCACGGGACCCCCCAGGTCGTCCCCTCCTCACCCGGTCGGTCCAGCCAGCGAAGCTCGGTCATGTGATCTCCTTCAGTCGGGGGCTGCGGGCCCTGCCTCATTCCTTGACCGACCCGATCAGCACGCCCTTGGCGAAGTGCTTCTGCAGGAACGGGTAGAAGAACAGGATGGGCAGGGTCGCGATGACGACGACGGCGAACTTCAGGCCCTGCTCCGGCGGCACCCAGGTCCGGTCCATCTGCGACAGGGCGGTGGCGGCGTCGGTGCTGGTCAGCTGCCGCACCAGGACCTGCAGCGTCCACTTGTCAGGGTCGCTGATGTACAGCAGCGGCGACATGTAGTCGTTCCAGATGGCCACCGCGTAGAACAGCGAGAAGGTCGCGATGACCGGCTTGGACAGCGGCAGGACGATCTTGAAGAACACGCCCATCTCGTTGCAGCCGTCGATGCGCGCGGCCTCCTCCAGCGCCTGGGGCAGCTCCTGGAAGAAGCTCTTGACGATGATCAGGTAGAACGGGTTGATCGCCAGCGGCAGGATCAGCGCCCAGTAGCTGTCGAGCAAACCCAGGTCGCGCACCACCAGGTAGGTGGGGATCATCCCGCCGGAGAAGACCATCGTGAAGATGACCAGGTTCAGGACCAGCGTCCTGCCCGGGAGGTACCGCTTGGCCAGCGGGTAGGCCATGGTGAAGGTCAGCAGCAGCTGGACCACCGTGCCGACCGCCGTCACGACGACGGTCGTGAGCAGGGCGCGGACGAACGTGTCGGTGGCGAAGATGTAGGCGTAGGACTCGGTGACGAACTTCTCCGGCCACAGGAAGAACGGGCGCGAGGAGATCTCCGCCTCGCCCGCGAACGATCCGGCCAGCACGTAGAGCAGCGGCAGCACCGTGATGAGCGCCAGCCCGACGAGCACGACGACGTTGAGGGTGTCGAACGTGCGGCTGGCGAGCGAGCCGTGGTTGTCGACCGGCTGCGTGGCCTTGGTCTCGGTCATGGTCGGCATGCCGGGGCTCCTCAGAACAGTCCACGCTGGCCGAGGCGCTTGGCCAGCCAGTTCGAGCCGAAGATCAGGATGACGCCCGCCACGCCCTTGAACAGGCCGACGGCGGTGGAGTAGCTGATGGCGCCCTGCTGGATGCCGGCGTAGTAGACGTAGGTGTCGAACACGTCGGCCACCGAGCGGTTCAGCGAGGTGGTCATGAGCCAGATCTGCTCGAATCCGGAGTCGAGCAGGTTGCCGGACGCGAGGATCGCCATCACGACGACCGTGGGGCGGATCGCGGGCAGGGTGACGTGCCAGAGCTGCCGGAAACGTCCCGCGCCGTCCATGCGGGCGGCTTCGTACAGGTTGGGGTCCACGCCCGCCAGCGCGGCGAGGTAGATGATCGTGCCCCAGCCGGTCTGCTTCCACAGCTGCTGCAGGATGATCAGCGGCCGGAACCACTCCTCCTGCGCCATGTAGTCGACCTTCGCGGTGTCGCCCAGCACGTCGCGGATCCACCCGGAGATCACGCCGAAGTCCGCCGCGAACAGCAGGTACGTCAGCGACGCGACGATCGTCCAGGACAGGAAGTGCGGGATGTAGATCAGCGACTGGACCGACCGCTTGAGGAGGCTGACACGCAGCTCGTTGAGCATCAGCGCGACGATGATCGGCGCGGGGAAGACGATGACGATGTGCAGCAACGCGAGGAACAGCGTGTTGAACATCAGCCGGCCGAAGTCGGGGCCGGAGAAGAGATCCTCGAAGTGCTTGAAGCCGACCCAGGGGCTGCCCGAGTAGCCGAGGAAGGGCAGGAAGTCCTGGAAGGCGATCGTCACGCCGTACATCGGCAGATACTTGAAGAGCACGAAGTAGGCGACGCCCGGGATGAGCATCAGGTAGAGCCAGCGATAGCGCGCCAGCGCCGCGCGGAGCGGCACCTTGCCGGCCCTCCGCCTCTTCGCCTTGGTGGCCGCCTTCGGTGGAGGCGGCGCCAGGTCGGTGGCCACAGCGGCCTCCTTTCATGTGAGAGGCCCGGGACGCGCGGGCCCCGGGCCTCTCGACGCGACGGCTACTGCCCGAGCTTGGACACCAGGTCGTTGATCTCGGCGGCCACCTGCGTGCCGCCGCTGTCGTACCAGCGCTTGATCTCGGCCTTGAGCTGCTCCTCGGTGAAGGTGCCCGACAGATACTTGATCCGGGCGTCCGAGACGATCGTGTCGATCTGCGCGCCCTTCGCGACGGCGGTGGGAGAGACCACGGGCAGCGCCACGTTGTGCACGGCCGTCTTGAGGTCCTCCTCCACCAGCTCCTTCTGGAGCCTGAGCATCTCCTGGTACGGCTCCCCCGACGGCACACGCTGGTAGGCGATCCCGCCGATGGACACGTCACCCTTGGTGCTGAGCTGGATGAAGGCGTCGTCCACGTCGTTCTGGACGGTCTTGACCGCGGGGTCGTCCTCGTTGATCAGCGCGGCGGTGTCGCCGTTCTCGACCTTGAAGTTGCGGCCCTCGATGCCGTTGGTGAGCAGGACCTGGCCCTCCTTGGTCGCCAGCTTGTCGAGGGTCTTCAGCACGTTGTCGAGCTCCGCCTCGGTCCGCACGCTCTGCTTGGAGATGGCCAGGGAGTCGAGGTAGCCGGTGAACGGGTAGGAGAACTTCTTCCCGTCGGAGCGCTTGAGGTTGCCGACCATGGTGACCTTGTCGCCGTAGGTCTCCTTGTCCTGCTCGTAGAACAGGTCGAGCCACTGCCTGGAGCGGATGTTGACGTCGATGATGATGCCGCCCCTGTTCTGCTGGACGGGGTCGTTCCACTTGGCGGCGTCGAGGGTGGCGAAGTCGGGGTTGACCATGCCTCCGTCGACCATCTTCTTCAGCCACCGGTTGGCCTCGAGGAACTCCGGGGTGTCGAAGCCCGGAACGATCTTGCCGTCGCGCTCGCCCCAGCCGTTCGGGGCGCCGAACCAGGTCTCGATCACGTCGTACGGGCTGGAGCTGGCGTAGTTGCCCGGCCATTTCGGGATGACGAGGCCGTAGGTGTCCTTCTTGCCGTTGCCGTCCGGGTCCTTCTCCGTGAACGCCTTGGCGATCTCGTAGAGGTCGTCGACCGTCTCGGGCTCGTCGAGGCCGACCTTCTCCAGCCAGTCCTTGCGGATGACGACCGCCGAGCGCAGCAGCGGCCGCATCCGGTAGAGGCCGTAGGTCTTGCCGTTGATGGAGGCGTTGAGCGCCGTCTGCGCGTCGGCGGGCTTGAGGTTCGGGTACTTGTCCAGCTTGTCGGTCAGATCCCAGAACGCTCCGGCTTGAGCGGCCTTGACGAACGCCGGCAGGTGCGGGTCCACGACCATGACCTGCGGGATGTCGTCCGAGGCGAGCGTGACGTTCAGCTTCTCGGTGTACTCGGCGTTGGGCACCCAGGTGATCTTGAGCTTCTTGCCGAGGAACTTCTCGACCGCCTGATGCATCTCGCCCTTGGGGTCCGGCGCGGTGCCGAACAGCTTCGACATGAAGGTGATCGTGCCGGGGTCCGCCTGGGGCGCCTCCCCGCCGGAGCAGGCGGAGGCGGTGAGGGCGACCGTTAGCGTTAACACACCGGCAAGGAGGCGCCGGCGACGGGATGCGCTCATGAGTTCCCTTTCGAATGCAGTCGCGCCTCGTTCTCCTCGAAGAAGCGCTGGCAGAGCCACGTGTTGAGGTAGATCCACGCGCCGAAGCCGACCACCGGCGCCAGGACGGGCAGCACCGCGGTCGCGTAGGCGATGGACGAGAGCACTAGCAGCAACAGCACGGACGAAGCCGGACGCATGAGCGCTAGCTGTGTCGCTTTGGGCCAGTAGGCCCACAGCGGAAGGTCGTAGTGCACGTAGAGCGGCCCGACGTAAGCCCCCACACCGGCCAGCGCGATGAGCGCCACGAAGGTCGCGATCCGCAACGCCCCCATGCTCGGCCCGGCGGCGGACAGGTACAGGTAGTTGCCGATCAGCACGGTGGCGAGCACCGCGACGGGAAGGATCAGCAACGAGGCGCGGACGAACTCACGCCGGTAGACACTCCAGAAGTCCGCCCAATGAATCGATTCACCGCGCGCGTGGCGACGTGCGACGGTGTACGCGGCCATGGTGGCGGGCCCGATTCCGAGGACCACGCCGCCGAGCAGCGTGAGGGCGATCCACATCAGGTTCAGCCTGGCCGCCCAGAAGAGCTCTGAGCAGACCGCTTGCACCTTCATTGACATGGCTGGATGGCTCATCCCGCAGCACCTTCTGACGGCGTGTGCGCGGACACGGGGGCGGAGTGTTGCTCCGTGGTTCCCCCGCCGTTACAGGAGGGTGAACCCCGGTGGTGTTGCGAAATTAGTGTTGAATCGACTCAAAGTCAATGACGCGAAATCCGGAGATTTCCGTACTCGCCGATGAGCGGGGCCATCTGCCGGAACCCGATCTTGCCTCCAGCCAGGGCAGGCCCGCCCACAGAACCGTCGTCCGTCCACCGGAACGAGACCAAATCGTTGACCGAGAACGTGACCTCACCACCGCGTACGTCGATGCGCATCGTGTACGGGCCGTCGGCGTCGAGCACCGAGGGCAGCGGGTCGGCCCCCTGCGCGACCAGGTGGAACCCGTGGCTCTTGCGCAGGTTGCAGGTGTGCAGGGCGCGCTCCGACGCCCACATGCGGCGGAAGTAGGAGACGTGATAGGCGTCGATGTCGCCGTGGTGGTACTGCTCGTAAGGGCCGGTGCGGGCGGCCAGGCCGGGGTCGAAGAGGTCGGCGCCGTTCCTGCCCCTGGCGTGGAAGAACATGATGGCCAGGCCCGGCTCCCTGATCGGCAGGAAGTCCCACTCGATCCGCACGTCGGCGGGAAGGTCCGCGGGACACCACAGCACGACGTTGGCCGCCTGGCCGTCGGACCGCGGCCTGCGGCTCTCCAGGCGCATGCGGCCCTGGGGGAAGGACGTGACCCCGTCACCCTCCATGCGGAAGCCCGCCAGGTCTTCCGGGCAGGCCAGGGCGTTGCGGTAGAGCTCGGTCAAGAGGGCTCCTCTCAGAGTCGCGGCGCCCCCGGGCGCGTGCGGAGCCCTCGGTCGTTGGGCCCCGCCGGATGAAACGGTTCAGGAATGGAGGCGATAGGGCGCGCTGGACTCGCGGATCACCAGGTCGGGCTGGAAGATGACCTGCCGGTGCCGGTGCTGCCCGGGCTCGGCCACCTCTTCGAGCAGCAAGTCGATGGCCGTGCGCCCCAGCAGCTCGCGCGGCTGCCGCACCGACGACAGCGGCACCGCGGCCGCCGCGGCGAAGTCGATGTCGTCATAGCCGATGATGGCCAGGTCGTCGGGCACGCGCAGTCCGTGCGTGGCCATCGCCTGGAGCAGGCCGAGCGCCATCATGTCGTTGGCGCAGAAGGCCGCCGTGGGCCGCTCGGCGGCCGGCAGCTCCGCCAGTCGCTCGCCGATCGCCCGGCCCTCTGAGACGGTCAGCGTGGGGGCGGTGGCGGTGAGCAGCTCGACGTCGCCTCCGGCCGCGGCCACCGCCCCGGCCACGCCCGCGTGCCGGTCGGCCACCTGTTTGACCGACATCGGCCCGCCGACGAACATGATGCGCCGGTGCCCGCGCTCGACGAGGTGCGCGCCGGCGATCTGCCCGCCCAGCCGGTCGTCGACCGCCACCGAGCACTGCAGCCCGGTGGCCGGGCTGTCGACCAGCACCACGGGAGTGCCCCGGTCGGCCAGCTCCTCCAGCCAGGGCGTCTCCGCCTCGACGGGGGTGATCAGGATGCCCATCACCCGCTGCTGTTCGAGCTGGTCGAGGTGGCGGCGCTCGCGACCGGCGTCACCGGCGCTGTTGCACAACACCACCATCGTGTCGTGGTCGTCGGCCACCGACTCGGCGCCCTGGGCCACGTCCACGAAGAACGGGTTGGCCACGTCGAGCACGACGAGCCCGACCGTGCGGCTGCGGCCCACCCGCAGGTGGCGGGCCACCTCGTTGCGGACGAACCCCAGCTTCTTGATCGCTTCGAAGACGCGTTCGCGGGTGGCGGGCGACACGATCTCCGGACGGTTGAGCACATTGCTCACCGTGCCCACCGAGACGCGCGCCAGCTGCGCGACCTCCTTGATGTTCCTGGTCGCCATCGATCCTCACGAGGCCGTGCCGCTGTAAGTGCATGAGCCGCAACCCGGACGTGGTCCGCGGACGCGGCCACCTGCAGAAACCGCTGCCTGCCGGCGGGGGCGGCCGGACACCGCCCACCGTGAACCCGGCCATCATAGCGGCAATCAAGATTGAATTGAATCGTCTCAACCGGGCCGAACGTGCGGGGGCCCCGCCCGCCTGCGCGAGGCGTGGTCCGGATGGGTACGTTCCCCGTCTCCTGGGTGCGAGGTCGTGGCTTCGACGAGCTCTAAGGCTCGGTGAAGACAGCGGTGTCGAGGTCGAAGCCGACCGGGTCGGGGATGCGCACGGTGGATCCCATGGCGACCCGGGTGACGGTTTGGTACTCGCCTTCTTTGGCGTCACTGAGCACGGTGACGGTGGGTGGTACGGCGATCGGGTCGACCAGCATCATGACGGGAACGCCGCCCGCGGCGTACATGCGAGGCTTTTTCACCCGATCGTCTTCTACGCTGCTCGGCGAGATCACCTCGGCCACCATCAGCAGACCCGAAGACATCAGCTCCCGCTCGCCCCGGCGACGGCAGTCGGGCGGGGCGAGCACGAAATCGGGCTCGACCGGGGTCCGAGGTCCATCGACGCAGACATTCACATTGCCCGCGAAGCCGTCCCAGCCGCGTTGGACTAGCAGAGGAAGCAACGCACGGTAGATCAGCATCGCGATTCTTGCATGCTCGGGGGTGCCGACGGGGCTCACGATCAATCTCCCATCGATGACCTCGGCGCGGAGGCCGGGAAGGGACGGCAGCGCGTCGAAAAGCTCCCGTGCTGTGGCGGGGAGACGTGCGGTGTCGGTCTCGGGCGTGAGCCTGCAGGGGCGCCTGCGTGATGCCGTTACCATGTTGGGCTCCCTACGTGTTCGTACAGTTACGAAAGGTATCGCATGGTCGAAGTGCCACACAGCCACCCGGTAGGGCTGCTCGCTGTCACGACGAGCCTTTGCCGCCGCCTCCCGCCGGACCCGGATGCTCGCCATCGATCAGGCGGCTGAGGAGCGCCACCTGATCCCGCCCTGGGAGGGACCCGGCCTATTCGGCGCTGACGCCTGAAGGATCCACCACACGGACGCGGACCGCGCGGAACGTGGCCGGAGTGTCCTTCAGCACCGCCAGTTTCGGGTCGGGCACCACCAGGAACGGCTCGGTCTCCAGGGCCAGCAGGGGCGCGAGCCGCCGGTCGTGCCGCAGGCCGCCGACCGCCCGCCGGTCCCCGCCGAGCACCACCGCGTCCAGCTCCGCCAGGTGCGGCGAGAGAACCCGCACCGCCGTCGCCACCGCGTCGTCGAACGCCTCGGCCGCCTGCTTGCGCCGCCTCCGGGCGTAGCGCTGCTGGGACCATCCCCCGGCCGCCGTGCGTCCCTGCACCAGCCGTGACCCCACCTTCGACGCGACCAGCGCGGAGCCGTGGAAGACGCCGGCGGCGTACCCGCCGAGCCGCACCAGGAACACCCCCACCCGCCGCTCCGCCGACGCGTGAGCGACCAGCCGGGTGACGTGCGGCGGCCCAGGGGGCGACATGGGCGGGAAGGGCACGTGCAGCTCGGCCAGCGCGCCGTCGTCGGCGAGCAGCCGGACCACCCGGTCGTCCCCCGAAGGGGAGAAGGGTCCGTGACGGCCGGCGAACCCGTCGATCCACGGATGCAGGCGCTCCGGCGGCACGGTCACCCACCGGCCGCCGCCGCTGGCCGGACGCGCGCTCATGATCCGAAGGTTAGCCGACACCATCATGGCCGGGCGGCGCGCCCACGGGCGGGAGGAACTCAGTCGCCGCCCGGGCATCGTCCGCGTCCCCGACCTGATCCGGCAGGTCACGTCGACCAGAAGCTGACGACGCGGCCCCGCGGCGTCAGGGTCTCCCCGGCGCGTGCCCAGGCGAGCGTCAGAGGCGGCAGGCGTAGATGTCGGTGACCAGGATGGCCCGCGCGCCGATGTCCCAGAGCTGGTCCATCACCTGCTGGTGGCCCTTGCGCCGGACCATCGCCCGCACGGCCACCCACCCCTCGCGGTGCAGCGGGGAGACCGTCGGCCCCTCCATGCCGGGGGTGAGGGCGATGGCCTCCTCGATGCGCTCGGCGCGGATGTCGTAGTCCATCATGACGAAGTCGCGGGCGTGCACGACGCCCTGGAGGCGGCGTACGAGCTGGTCGAGGCCCTGCGCCTCCGGCGCGCTCTGCCGCTTGATCAGCACGCCCTCAGAGCGCATGATCGGCTCCCCGAACACCTCGAGGCCGACGTTGCGCAGCGTGGTGCCGGTCTCCACGACGTCGGCGACGGCGTCGGCCACGCCCAGGCGGATCGCGGTCTCGACGGCGCCGTCGAGCTTGATCACGCGTGCGTCGACGCCCTGGTCGGAGAGGTATTTGTCGAGCAGCCCCGCATAGGAGGTGGCGATGCGCCGGCCGTCGAGGTCTTTGACCGACGCCATCGTGCCCGCCATGGCGGCCAGCCGGAAGGTGGAGCCGCCGAAACCGAGCGGCATGATCTCCTCGACCGGCGCGCCCGAGTCGATCAGCATGTCGCGGCCGGTGATGCCGGCGTCGAGGGTGCCCTCGCCGACGTAGACGGCGATGTCACGGGGGCGCAGGAAGAACAGCTCGCAGCCGCTGGCCTCGTCGACCACGACGAGCTCCTTGTTGTCCCTGCGCGGCCGGTAGCCGGCCTCTTTGAGCATGGCTTGGGCGGCCTCGCTGAGGGCGCCCTTGTTGGGTACTGCCAGACGCAGCATGTCAGGTCCTTAGTCGTCTCTGTCGCTTCTCCAGGGCTTGCCGGTGACGGGCGCGTCGCGCCCTAGAGATGCTTGTAGACCTGGTCGAGCCCGATGCCCTTGGCGATCATGAGCACCTGCACGTGGTAGAGCAGTTGTGAGATCTCCTCGGCGGCTCTGTCGTCCGACTCGTGCTCGGCGGCCATCCAGCTCTCGGCGGCCTCCTCGACGACCTTCTTGCCGATGGCATGGACGCCGGCGTCGAGCGCGGCCACGGTGCCCGAGCCCGCGGGCCGGGTGGCGGCTTTCTCTGACAGCTCGGCGAACAGCTCTTCGAAGGTCTTCATGGTCTCTCTCGTCGATTGGCTGACGTGCCTGTCAAGCCTAGTCTGCGCCAGGCACTGGCGCCGCCCGGTGTCCGCCACGCGGGACGCCTGCGCCGACGAGAAGGACACATCGGACGATTCATCGCACTGTACCTCAACCTCGATGATCGGCCCGCGAAGGCCCCGGCCCGGCCGCGGACAGGCAAGCAGTGAACATCCGGGTGCCGATGCCGGTGCGGGCACGGCACGGTGCTGTGCGTCGCCGGGGGCTCGGCGCGCTCCCCCACGGGCGCCTTCCAGGCGTTCGAGGCCGTCCACGTCGACTCCAGCGGTGCTTCACCCGCGGCATCGCCCTCAGCGCTCCCAAGGGCTGGAACGGCGCTGCCCGCCGCACCTGGTGAGGTGCGGCGGGCAGCGCGTGGTCACAGGCGTCAGCGCTCGTAGCGACCGGAGTTGCGGCGGTAGCCGCCCTTGCCGCGCTCCCCCGGGCGGTAGCCGTCACGCGGCCCCCGGTCGTCCGGGCGCCCGCCGCCGGAGCGGTAGCCGTCGCGCGGCCCGCGCTCGTCGGTGCGGTAGCCGCGCTCGCGGTCGGCCGAGAACGGGCGGCCGCGGTCGGAGGAGTAGCGCGGCCCCGTGCCGGCACGGTCGTCGGAGCGGAACCCGCCCCGCTGGCCGCGGTCGTCCTGGCGGTAGGGGCGGTCGTCGGAACGGTAGCCGCCGCGCGGCCTGCCGTCACGAGGCTCCTGGCCCCGGCTGAAGGGACGCTCGCCCTCGGCGTGCCTGCGCGGACGCCGGTCACCGTCGAACTCCCTGCGCGGACGGCGGTCCTCACCCGACGCGAACGGCCGCTCGCCGCCCTCGTCGTGGCGGCGCGGACGCCGGTCGCCGTCGAAGTCGCGGCGCGGGCGGCGACCGCGGCGCTCGGAGCCGTTGTGGCCGCCGTCGCGGCGGGGCCGCAGCGGCTTGCGCACGTCGGGCTCCCAGACGGGGACGGCCTCACCGCTCGGCGTGCGGGCCCCGGTGACCTCGGCGAGCCTGGGGTGGCCCGGCGTGACCTTCAGGCGGAACGGGTGGATGCCGGCGCGCCGGGTGAGGGCGTCGGTCGAGCGCCGCTCGTTGGGCAGCACCAGCGTGACCACGGTGCCCTTCTCGCCGGCGCGGGCCGTGCGGCCGCCCCGGTGCAGGTAGCTCTTGTGGTCCTGCGGCGGGTCGACGTGCAGCACGAGGCTGATGTTGTCGACGTGGATGCCGCGCGCCGCGACGTCGGTGCAGACGAGCACGCCGATGGAGCCCTCGCGGAACTCGGCGAGGATGCGGGTGCGCTGGTTCTGGCGCTTGCCGCCGTGCAGGCCGCCCGCCTTGACGCCGACCCTGGCCAGCTGCTTGCAGAGCCGGTCGACGCCGTGCTGGGTGCGGACGAAGATGATCGTACGGCCCTCGCGGTTGGCGATCGCGGCCGTGACGTCGAACTTGTCGTCGCGCGTGACCTGCATCACGTGGTGCTCCATGGTGTCGACCGGAGAGGTCGCGGGGGCCACGGAGTGGGTGATCGGGTCCTTCAGGAAGCGCCGTACGAGCTTGTCGACGTCGCCGTCGAGCGTGGCGGAGAACAGCAGCCGCTGCCCGTCGGCCGGCGTCTGCGCGAGCAGCTCGGTGACGACGGGGAAGAAGCCGAGGTCGCACATGTGGTCGGCCTCGTCGAGGACGCTGACCTCGACGTCGGACAGGGAGCACTCGCCCTGCCTGATCAGGTCGCCGAGGCGGCCGGGGGTGGCGATGACGACGTCGACGCCGCGCCGCAGCGCCTCGATCTGCTTGCCCATGGACATGCCGCCGACGACGACCTTCATGCGCAGCCCGAGGCCGCGGCCGAGAGGCTCGAGAGCGTCGTGCACCTGGAGCGCGAGCTCTCGGGTCGGCACGAGGATCATGGCCTTGGGGCGGCCGGGGGCGGGCCGCACGCCCGCGATGCGGGCCATGGTGGGCAGGCCGAAGGCGAGCGTCTTGCCGGAGCCGGTCTGGCCCCGGCCGAGCACGTCGTGGCCGGCGAGCACGTCGGGGATGGTCGCGCTCTGGATGGGGAAGGGGCTGTCGAAGCCCAGCTTGGCCAGCCCGGTGACGAGCGGCTTCGGCAGGCCGAGCAGCTCGAACTCGGAGGGGCCAGGCTCGGGAGTGGACTCGCCGAGCTCGGGCATGACAGCGTCAAGCATGGTCACGAAAGTCGTGCCTTTCCGTCGAAGTGGCGCGTCACTTCTGCGAAAGGACGAGCCGGGACGTACGGCGCTGGCCGTACATGTTCAAGGGCACCCGCCGTCGGGGCGGGTCGAGAATGAGGGGGACACACCGGGGCACCGGCCGCAGGCGGCGCTAGACGCGCAATGAGACGTCGGGTGCGTCTGGTGCCAACGCCGGGATGTTATCGGATATTCCCCGGATGGGTCCGGACCTTCCAGAACCCGCTCTGGCACACACTGAAACGGCCGACGCTTTACGCCAGCCGTGACAGCAGCAAAGATCAGACGTTAAAGCCTAGCATACGCAGTTGCTCGCGACCCTCGTCGGTGATCTTGTCAGGCCCCCATGGCGGCAACCAGACCCAGTTGATCTTGACATCGGAGACCATGCCGTCCAGCGCGGAGTGGGCCTGGTCCTCGATGACGTCGGTCAGGGGGCAGGCCGCGCTGGTCAGCGTCATGTCGATGGTCGCCACAGGCTGCCCGCCGTCGGACGGGTCGAGGTTGAGCCCGTAGATGAGGCCCAGATCGACCACGTTGATGCCGAGCTCGGGGTCGACGACGTCCTTCAGCGCCTCCATGACCTCGTCGACGCTCGTGTCACCGTCGAAGCCGGTCGGGGTCTCCACTGGCTTGCTCATGACATCTCCTTCGCCGTCGTGAGTGAACCGCCGGGTCGCATCATGCCTTCGTCGCGTTCACTCACGTGGCAGCGCTCCTCACTACAGCGTCCTTGTAGGCCATCCAGGAAAGCAACGCACATTTCACCCGTGCCGGGAACTTGGCGACGCCCGCGAACGCGACCGCGTCGCCGAGCACCTCCTCGTCGGCCTCCACCTTGCCCCTGCCCTGCATGAGCCGGGTGAACTCGTCGACCACGGAGAGCGTCTCCTCGACCGTCGAGCCGGTGGCCAGCTCGTGCAGCACCGACGCGGCCGCCTGGCTGATCGAACAGCCCTGACCGTCGTAGGAGACATCGAGAATCTTGCCGGCGTCGTCCACCTTGACCCTGAGCGTGATCTCGTCGCCGCACGTCGGGTTCACGTGGTGAACCTCGGCGTCGTACGGCTCGCGCAGCCCCCGCCCCTGCGGATGCTTGTAGTGTTCCAGGATCAGCTCCTGGTACATCGACTCGCCGATCATGGCTATGCGAACACCTTCTGAACGTGATGGAGGCCACGCACCAGGGCGTCGATCTCGCCCGTGGTGTTGTACAGATAGAACGACGCCCGCGTGGTCGCCGGTATTCCGAAGCGTAGATGCAGGGGGCGCGCGCAGTGGTGCCCCACGCGGACGGCGACGCCGAACTGGTCGTCGAGAATCTGACCCACGTCGTGCGGGTGGATGCCCTCCAGCGTGAACGCCAGCGTGCCGCCGCGCTCCTCGAGCGTGTCAGGACCGATGAGACGCAGGCCGGGCACCTCGCGCAGGGCGTCGAGCGCGTGGGCCGTCAGCGCGCGCTCGTGGGCCTCCACGGCCTCCATGCCGACGCCGGTGAGGTAGTCGACGGCCGCGCCGAGCCCGATGGCCTCGACGATCGGCGGCGTGCCCGCCTCGAACTTGTGCGGGATGGGCGCGTACGTCGAGCGGTCCATCCAGACCGCCTCGATCATCTCGCCGCCGCCCAGGAACGGCGGCATCGCCTCGAGCACCTCGGTCCTGCCCCACAACACGCCGATGCCCGAGGGGCCGACCATCTTGTGACCGGTGAAGGCCACGAGGTCGGCGCCGAGCCCGGTCACGTCCACCGGGTGGTGCGGCACGGACTGGGAGGCGTCGAGCAGGACGAGCGCGCCCACCTCGTGGGCCCGCGCGGCCACGGCGGCGACCGGGTTGACGGTGCCGAGCACGTTGGACTGGTGGGCGATCGAGACGATCTTCGTCCGCTCGGTGATGAGGCCGGGGTCGTAGTCGAGCCGCCCGTCGCCGGTGACCCCGAACCACTTCAGCGTCGCGCCGGTGCGCTGCACGAGCAGCTGCCACGGCACGATGTTGGAGTGGTGTTCCATCTCGGAGATGACGATCTCGTCGCCGGGGCCGAGCGTGAACCGCGGATCGGTGGCGGCTGGGTTGCCGAAGGAGTAGGCGACGAGGTTGAGCGCCTCGGAGGCGTTCTTGGTGAAGACGACCTCGTCGCGCGAGGGCGCCCCGATGAAGCCCGCGACCTTGTCACGGGCGCTCTCGTAGGCGTCGGTCGACTCCGCGCCCAGCACGTGCATCGCCCGGCCGACGTTGCTGTAGTGGAGCGCAAGATGGTCGCGCATGGTCTCGATGACCTGGTTGGGCTTCTGCGAGGAGTTGCCCGAGTCGAGGTAGACGAGCGGTCGCCCGTCGGGCAGCTCGCGGGAGAAGACCGGGAAGTCCTTCCTGATCTTCTCCACGTCCAAGCCGTCGTATGTCATGCAGACGCCTTCGTGTACTGCTCGTAGCCCTCCGACTCGAGCTTGTCGGCCAGCTCGGGGCCACCCTCCTCGACGATCCTGCCGCCCGCGAAGACGTGCACGAAGTCGGGCTTCACGTACCGCAGGATGCGCGTGTAGTGGGTGATCAGCAGCACGCCGGTCTCGCCGGTGGCGCGGAAGCGGTTGATGCCCTCCGACACCACGCGCAGCGCGTCGACGTCGAGACCGGAGTCGGTCTCGTCGAGCACCGCGATCTTCGGCTTGAGCAGCTCGAGCTGGAGGATCTCGTGGCGCTTCTTCTCGCCGCCGGAGAAGCCCTCGTTGAGGTTGCGCTGGGCGAAGGCGGCGTCGATGGCCAGCGCGTCCATGCCGTTCTTCAGGTCCTTGGCGAACTGGCGCAGCTTGGGGGCCTCGCCCTGGACGGCGGTGACCGCCGAGCGCAGGAAGTTGGAGACCGACACGCCGGGGACCTCGACGGGGTACTGCATGGCCAGGAACAGGCCGGCGCGGGCCCGCTCGTCGACCGACAGCTCCAGCAGGTCGACGCCGTCGAGCAGCACCTCGCCGCCGGTGATGGTGTATTTCGGGTGACCGGCGATCGCGTAGGCGAGCGTCGACTTGCCCGAGCCGTTGGGGCCCATGATGGCGTGGGTCTCGCCGGACTTCACGGTCAGGTTGACGCCGCGCAGGATTTCCTTGTCCTCGACGGCGACCTTCAGGTCACGGATCTCTAGGGTGGACATGTCTTCTATGACTCCTTCGAGAGCGAGACGAGGACGTCATCGCCGTCGATCTTGACTGTGTATACGTTCACCGGCCGGGTCGCGGGCGGGCCCGTGGGCTTGCCCGTACGGACGTCGAAGCACGAGCCGTGCAGCCAGCACTCCAGCGTGCCGTCATAGACCTCGCCCTCGCTGAGCTTCACCTCGGCGTGGGAGCAGACGTCGTGCAGGGCGAAGACCTCGCCGCCCCTGCGCACGAGCGCGACGGCGGTCTCCCCCACCTCGACGCCGAGCACCCCGCCGTCGGGGATGTCGTCGAGCGCGCACACCTTCTCGAATGCGGTCATCGGGCCAGCTCCGCCTCCACCGCGCCGAGCACGCGCTCGCGGATCTCCTCGACCTGGATCTTCTCGATGAGCTGGCCGAGGAACCCCCTGATGACCAGGCGGCGGGCCTCGTCGTAGGGGATGCCGCGGGCCTGGAGGTAGAAGATGTGCTCGTCGTCGAGGCGGCCGGACGCGGAGGCGTGCCCCGCACCCGCGACCTCGCCGGTGAGGATCTCCAGGTTGGGCACCGAGTCGGCGCGGGCGCCGTCGGTGAGGATGAGGTTGCGGTTGAGCTCGTAGGTGTCGGTGCCCTCGGCCTCCACCCTGATGATCACGTCGCCGATCCAGACGGCGTGCGCCTCCTCGCCCTGCAGGGCGCCGCGGTAGTCGACGTTGCTCTTGCAGTTGGGCTGCGAGTGGTCGACGAGCAGGCGGTGCTCCAGGTGCTGGCCGGCGTCGACGAAGTAGACGCCCGACAGGTCGGCGTCGCCGCCGGGAGCGGTGTAGGACACGCTGGGCGACAGGCGTACGAGGTCGCCGCCGAGCGTCGCCACGAAGCTGCGGAAGGTCGCGTCCTTGGCGAGCTGGGCGTGGTGGTGGGAGACGTGGACCGCGTCGTCCTCCCAGTCCTGCAGGCTGACGACCTTGAGCGTGGCGCCGTCGCCGACGACGAACTCGACGTTGTCGGCGTAGATCGCGTGCCCCAGGTGCTCGATGACCACCACGGCCTCGGCGAGCGGCTCGACCTTGACCACGATGTGGCCGAACGTGGCGCCGTCGAGGCCGCCGCCGCGCACCTCGACGCGGATCGGCTCGTCCGGCGTGGCCTCCTTGGGCACGGTCACGACCAGCGCCTTCTCGAAGGCGGAGTAGGCCTGCGCGCTGACCCGGTCGGCCGGCACGTAGGCCTGGCCGATGCGGGGGTCGCCGCGTCCCACCCACTCGGCGGTGACGCCGGCCGGGGTGGAGACCTGGGTGAGCGCCTGACCCGTGATCTCTGCCTTGCCGTTGTGCAGCCCCTTCAGGCGCGAGAGCGGCGTGAACCGCCACGCCTCCTCGCGCCCGGTCGGGACGGCGAAGTCGGCCAGGTCGTAGGACGCCTTCTCGTGCAGGGTCGACAGGGGCTTCTCGTTCAGGCCCATCAGCCGACGGCTCCTTCCATCTGCAGCTCGATCAGCCGGTTGAGCTCGAGGGCGTATTCCATGGGCAGCTCGCGCGCGATCGGCTCCACGAAGCCGCGCACGATCATGGCCATCGCCTCGTCCTCGTCGAGCCCGCGGCTCATGAGGTAGAAGAGCTGGTCCTCGCTGACCTTGGAGACCGTGGCCTCGTGCCCCATCGACACGTCGTCCTCGCGGACGTCGACGTAGGGGTAGGTGTCGGAGCGGCTGATCTGGTCGACGAGCAGCGCGTCGCACTTGACGGTGCTGGCGCTGCCGTGGGCGCCCTCCTCGATCTGCACGAGACCGCGGTAGGAGGTGCGGCCGCCGCCGCGCGCCACCGACTTGGAGATGACGCTGGAGCTCGTGTGCGGCGCCAGGTGCACCATCTTGGAGCCGGCGTCCTGGTGCTGGCCCTCGCCGGCGAACGCGACGCTCAGCGTCTCGCCCTTGGCGTGCTCGCCCATGAGGTAGACGGCCGGGTATTTCATCGTGACCTTGGAGCCGATGTTGCCGTCGATCCACTCCATGGTCGCGCCCTCGTACGCCACGGCGCGCTTGGTGACCAGGTTGTAGACGTTGTTGGACCAGTTCTGGATGGTCGTGTAACGGCAGCGGGCGTTCTTCTTCACGATGATCTCGACGACCGCGCTGTGCAGCGAGTCGGAGGAGTAGATCGGCGCGGTGCAGCCCTCCACGTAGTGGACGTAGCTGTTCTCGTCGACGATGATCAGGGTCCGCTCGAACTGGCCCATGTTCTCGGTGTTGATCCGGAAATAGGCCTGCAGCGGAATCTCGACCTCGACGTTCGGCGGCACGTAGATGAACGAGCCACCCGACCACACGGCGGTGTTGAGCGCGGCGAACTTGTTGTCGCCCACCGGGATGACCGAGCCGAAGTATTCCTTGAAGAGCTCTTCGTGCTCCTTCAGGCCCGTGTCGGTGTCGACGAAGACGACGCCCTTCTCCTCGAGGTCCTCACGGATCTTGTGGTAGACGACCTCGGACTCGTACTGGGCGGCGACGCCGGCGATGAGGCGCTGCTTCTCCGCCTCGGGGATGCCGAGCTTGTCGTAGGTGTTCTTGATGTCGGCGGGCAGCTCGTCCCAGGACGTGGCCTGCTTCTCGGTCGAGCGTACGAAGTATTTGATGTTGTCGAAGTCGATGTCCGTGAGGTCGGAGCCCCAGGTCGGCAGCGGCTTCTTGTCGAACAGGCGGAGGCCCTTCAGGCGAAGGTCGAGCATCCACTCCGGCTCGTTCTTGAGCGCGGAGATGTTGCGGACGACCTCCTCGGACAGGCCGCGCTTGGCCGCCGCGCCCGCGGCATCCGGGTCGGCCCAGCCGAACTTGTAATTCCCGAGGCCTTCCAGCTCCGGGCGGTCGGTGACAGTCACCTTCCGGTCTCCTTGCTCTTGTCTCTATGTGCGGATTCGCCCAGCGTCTGCGGGCTCACGTGTGTCGTGCATACCCCGTCGCCGTGAGCGATCGTGGCCAGGCGCTGCACCGGGACGCCGAGCAGCTGCGCGAACGCCTCCGTCTCGGCCTCACACAGCTGCGGGAACTCCGCCGCCGCGTGTGCCACCGGGCAGTGATGCTGGCAGAGCTGGTCACCCCCCGACTTGGCCTTGCTGGCCGAGGCGGCGTACCCCTCCGCCGACAGCGCCTGCGCCAGCACCTGCACGCGCTGGTCCGCCGGCACCGTCCGCATGGCCGGCTCCAGCCGCCTCAGCAGGCTCGAGACCTGCGAGCGGGCGAAGTCGGCCACCGCTTCCTCTCCCATGCGCTCGGCCAGGAAGCGCAGCGCGCTCCCGGCCAGGTCGTCATAGGCGTGCTCGAAAGCACTGCGCCCCGCGTCGGTGATGGCGAACAGCTTGGCCGGCCGCCCGCGACCGCGCTGGCCGCGCGGGCGCGCCATGCGAGGCTCGATCATCCCGTCGGCCAGCAGCGCGTCCAGGTGCCTGCGGACGGCGGCGGGCGTGAGCCCGAGCCGCTCGCCGAGCGCTCCGGCCGTGACGGGACCATGCTCCAGAATCAGCCTGGCGACACGGGCGCCGGTGCCGCGCTCGTTACCGGGCTCGCTCAGGTGCATGTTTTTCACAACATCAGTGTGCCGTAATTCCTTCCCGCTTCACAAACGGATCCGGAAACGGGGCGAATGCAATTTCTCACGCAGGGTAGGCTTACCTAACTTGCGGGCGGCCCAGGACGGCGAAGGTCAGGGCGGAGCCGAGGATGAGCGCCAGCATGACACAGGCCATGGGC
This sequence comes from Nonomuraea sp. NPDC049378, assembly GCF_055586745.1. Taxonomy (NCBI): domain Bacteria; kingdom Bacillati; phylum Actinomycetota; class Actinomycetes; order Streptosporangiales; family Streptosporangiaceae; genus Nonomuraea; species Nonomuraea sp. NPDC049378. The sequence continues at coordinate 5,475 of NZ_JBVJHP010000019.1, read as the reverse complement.
ACGGCACTGGCGGATCCGACCAGCCCGACCAGCGGCGCCGCGACCGCGCCGAGCGCGAACTGCAGCACGCCGAGCAGCGCGGAGGCGCTGCCCGCCACCTGGGCGGGCTGCGAGGCCAGCGCGAGCGCGCCGGTGCCCGGCAGCACCAGGCCCTGGCCGAGCATGATGACGAACAACCCGCCGACGATGTACCACAGGCCGAGCCCGGCCAGCGCGGCCGACAGCAGCAGCGCGGCTCCGGTCAGGCCGGTGGCCAGCCCGATGAGCACCAGCCGGGCCGGCGGCACCCGCCCCGACAGCCGGCCGCCCAGCTGGGCCGTGAGGGTGAGGGCCAGCGCGTTGAGCCCGAAGATGAGGGAGTACTGCTGGGGCGTGGCGCCGTACACCTCCTGGAGGACGAACGGCGAGCCGGAGATGTAGCTGAACATCGCTCCGAACGCGAGCCCGGCCGTCAGGGCGGAGCCCATGAACGGGCGGTCACGCAGCAGCCGCCAGAACGTGCGCACGGTGTGCTTGAGGCCGCCGCCCTCGCGCTCGGCCGCGGGCAGCGTCTCGCGCACGCCCGCCAGCATGGCCAGCAGCAGCACCAGGCCGATGAGGCTGAGCACCACGAACACGCCCCGCCACGACGTGAACGCCAGCAACTGGGCGCCCGCGATCGGCGCCAGGATGGGAGCCAGACCGCTCACCAGCATGAGCGTGGCGAAGATGCGGGCGATGGCGGCGCCGTCGTACAGGTCGCGCACGACAGCCCGCACGATGACCAGCGCCGCGCCGCCCAGCATGCCCTGCAGCAGCCGGAACGCGATGAGCATGGGCACCGACGGCGCGAACGCGCACAACAGCGAGGCCGCCATGAATCCGGCCACGCCCACCATCAGCGGCACCCTCCTGCCGCGCACGTCGCTGACCGGCCCGGCGATCACCTGGCCGACGGAGACGCCGATGAGGCAGGCGGTGAGGGTGAGCTGCACCTGCGCGGGGGCGCTGAGCATCTCGGAGGTGATGGCGGGCAGCGCGGGGAGGTACATGTCGATGGAGAGCGGCCCGATCGCCGACAGCGCCCCGAGAATCAGCAGCAGCAGCCCGCGGCGGCCCCTTCGCTCATGAACGACGGCGGCGGACGTGGCCTCTGCCACGGACATGGATGCCCCTCTCCCTCGCGGACCGGTGGCCCACGAGGGCCGAAGGATCAAACCAGTGCCGGCTTCTCCTAATTCCCGGTCATCAGATATTTCTTGGTGATTCCATGACCCGGACGAGGAACACGCGATCCGGCCGGGCTCACCTGCGGCCGGGACCGCCCGCCGCAGTCCCTAAACTCGTGGCATGGACTCCCCAGCCGTCGAGATCATCGACCTGGTCAAGCGTTACGGCGGCACCACCGCCGTCGACGGCCTCACGCTCCGCGCCGAACGCGGGGCGGTCACCGCGGTCCTCGGCCCCAACGGTGCGGGCAAGACGTCCACGGTGGAGATCTGCGAGGGCTTCCGCGAGGCCGACGCGGGCACCGTCAGAGTGCTCGGCCTGGCGCCCGCGCTGCCCGAGCTGCGGCCGCGCGTGGGAGTCATGCTGCAGGCGGGCGGCGTGCCGCCGGCGATGCGCTGCGCCGAGTGGCTGCGCCTGGTCTCCCGCTTCTACGCCCGTCCCCTCGACACCGGCGCGCTGCTCGCCCGGCTGGGGCTGACGGAGCACGTACGCACCCCCTACCGGCGGCTGTCGGGCGGGCAACAGCAGCGCCTGTCGCTGGCCGCGGCCGTCGTCGGGCGGCCGGAGCTGGTCTTCCTCGACGAGCCGACGGCCGGGCTCGACCCGCAGGCCAGGCACGCCTGCTGGGATCTGGTGGGCGAGCTGCGCGGCGCGGGCGTGTCCGTGGTGCTGACCACCCACCACATGGACGAGGCCGAGCGGCTGGCCGACCACGTGGCGATCATCGACAGGGGGCGGGTCGTGGCCGAGGGCAGCCCCGCCTCGCTCACGGGCGCCGAGCGCCAGCTGCGGTTCAGGGCGCGGCCGGGGCTGGCGCTGGAAGAGCTGCTCAACGCGCTGCCCACGGGCAGCGCGGCCAAGGAGTCGCCCGCCGGGCACTACATCATCGAAGGCCTGGTCGGGCCCGAGCTGCTGGGCACGGTGACGGCCTGGTGCGCCTCCGAGGGCGTCACGGCCGACGACCTGCGCATCGAGCGCCGCACCCTCGAAGACGTGTTCCTGGAGCTCACCGGCAGGGAACTGCGATGACCGCTCGGCCCGCACCCGATGGAGGCGCGATGACCACGCTGGACTTCACCCCCGCGCCCGGCGCGGCGCCGTTCCCGCGCATGGTGTTCGCGCAGGCGCGCGCCGAGGTTCGCGCGACCCTCCGCAACGGCGAGCAGCTGGCGCTCACCCTGGTCCTCCCGGTGTTGCTGCTGGCGGGGTTCTCGATGATGCCGCTGATCGACGTCGGCGGCAGCCGGGTCGACTTCCTGACGCCCGGCGTGCTGGCCCTGGCCGTCATGTCCACGGCGTTCACCGGCCAGGCCATCGCGACCGGGTTCGAGCGCCGCTACGGCGTGCTGAAGCGGCTGGGCGCGACCCCGCTGTCCCGAGCCGGTCTCATGCTCGCCAAGACGGCCGCCGTCGTGGCCGTGGAGGTCATCCAGGCCGTCGTGATCGTGGCCGTGGGGCTGGCGCTGGGGTGGCGGCCGCACGGGTCGTTCCTGAGCGCCGCGCTGCTCATCGTCGTCGGCACGGCGGCGTTCAGCGGCCTGGGGCTGCTCATGGCGGGCACGCTGCGCGCCGAGGCGACGCTGGCCGCCGCCAACCTCGTCTACCTGGTGCTGCTGGGCGCCGGCGGGGTGGTCTTCCCGCTGTCGAAGTTCCCCGAGGGGATGAGGCCGGTGCTGGAGATCCTGCCGATCTCTGCGCTGACCGGCGGGCTGCGCTCGGTGCTCGCGCAGGGCGTGGCGCTGCCGATCGTCCCGCTGGCCGTGCTGGCGGCGTGGGCGGTGCTGTCGCTGGGGCTGGTCTCGCGCACCTTCCGCTGGGAGTGAAGGGGAGCCCCGGGCGGCGGTGACCGCGAGGCACCCACCCGGGCCTCATCCGGGTTGCGGCCGGGGCGCTTCGGCGCCGAGGGCTCCGTAGCGGCGCCTGGCCAGCGCGGCCACCACGGTCAGCGGGACCGCCGCGACCGCCGCAAGGCCGAACAGCAGCGCGTACCTCCCCTGGTCGGCCAGCGGCCCGGCCGCCCAGGAGGCGGCGGCGCTGCCCACGAACAGCGCCGAGGCGAAGAACGCGATCGTCGTCCCCCTGGCCTCCGGCACCACCGAGGTGGCCCACGTCTGCAGCGACGAGTGCAGGAACGACCAGCCGCCGCCCAGCAGCAGCGCCGTCACGGTCACGGTCGGCAGGCTCACGTGCACGGTCACGATCGCGAAGCCGGCGCACAGCTGCGCGCCGCCCACCGTCATGAGCACCGGCGCGGGCCAGCGTCCCACCAGCCGCTTGACGAGCTTGGACAACGCCCACAGACCCAGCCCGTACGCGGTGATGGCGAGCCCGGCCACGGCGGCGGCGAACCCGGCGTGCTCCAGCGCGGTGGCCAGGAAGGGCATGACGCCGAGCAGGATCGCCCCTTCGACGAACGCCAGCCCGAACACCAGCAGCGCCCATCCGTGCCCGAGCACCGCGCCCAGGTAGCGGCCCACGCCCCGCGCGGCGCCCGCGGGCCCGGCTCGGGGCGGCTCGGGCAGCGAGCGGAGCGCGTACGCGCAGGCCAGCGCGCAGGCGGCGGGCACCACGAAGGCCACCCGCCAGTTCAGCAGGCCGGCGAGCACTCCGCCGAGGCCGGTGGCCAGGGCGGTGCCGAGGGAGGCGGCGGCCATCAGGTCCGTGAGCGCGCGCTGCCGGACCGGCGCCCGGACCGTGTCGCCCACGTACGTCAGGCTGGTGGGGATCACCGCGCCGAAGCAGGCCCCTGCGACGATCCTGGCCGCGACCAGCGCCCCCAGCACGGGCATGAGCGCGGAGACCAGCCCTGCCAGCGCCGCGCCGAGCAGCGCTCCGCGCATCACCCGCACCCTGCCGAACCGGTCGGACAGCAGCCCCCACAGCGGCTGGGACAACCCGTAGGCCAGGTAGTAGCCGCTGGCGGCGGTGACGGACGCCGACAGGGACACGTCCAGGTCCTTGGCGATCAGCACGAGCATGGGGGTGACGGCGAAGCGGTCGAAGCTGCTGACGAACGACGACACGGACAGGGCCGCCGGCGGCCGCTCGATGCTCACGGGGAGGTCTGGGGGTCTCATACGTCCATAGTTCGTTTGTCTAACTAAATGATCGAGTACCACTCTAAGTGGGCAAATGTCGAAGGGCGTCAGTAGGCTCTTGGGGTTGCCCTTTTCACAGGTGAGGAATCCCGTGTCCGCCTTCGCCCTCGACGAACCGTTCGATCGCCGCCCCGGCCTGTCGCGGGCGGGCAGCGTGCTGCGCGCCGCCGCCGACTCGATACCGCCCTCCAGCCTCGTCCTGCTGGGGATCTTCAGCGTGCAGCTCGGCGCCGGATTCGCCAAGGAGCTGTTCGCGGCGCTGCCGCCGAGCGCGGTGGTGTTCCTGCGCATCGCGGCGGGGGCGCTCATCCTGGGCGCGTTCGTCAGGCCGCGGCTCAAAGGGCTGGCCGGACGTGACTGGGCGCTGGGCATCGGCTTCGGCGTGACGCTCGCGGTGATGAACCTGACCTTCTACGAGGCCCTGTCGCGGCTGCCGATGGGGATCGCCGTGGCCATCGAGTTCCTCGGGCCGCTGGGCGTGGCGGTGGCGGCCTCCCGGCGCAGGATCGACCTGCTGTGGGTGGGCCTGGCCGGCGCGGGCGTGGTGCTGCTCGCGCCGTGGGGAGAGTCGGCCTCGGCGAGCTGGGCGGGGATCGCCTTCGCGATGCTGGCGGGGACCTGCTGGGCCGGGTACATCCTGCTGTCGGCGGCGGCCGGGCAACGTTTTCCCGGCACGAGCGGGCTGTCGTTCGCGATGATCGTGTCGGCCGTGGTGATCGCGCCCGTCGGGATCACGACCGGCGGGGCGGACCTGCTCCAGCCCGAGCTGCTGCTGATCGGGCTCGGCGTGGGGCTGCTGTCGTCGGTGATCCCCTACTCGCTGGAGCTGCGGGCGCTGCGGCGCATGCCCAAGCAGGTGTTCGGCATCCTGATGAGCATGGAGCCGGCCGCGGCGGCGCTGATCGGGGTGCTGCTGCTGAGCGAGTTCCTGCACGTGCAGCAGTGGGCGGCGATCATCTGCATCGTGGCCGCGAGCCTCGGCTCGACGCGGATGGCCGGCCGCGCGAAATAGCGGCGGCCCTCACACGGCGGGATCGCAAGACGGGCCGGGGGGGGGGGGGGGGGGGGGGGGTTGGGGGGGGGGGGGGGGGGGGGGGGGGGGGGGGGGGGGGGGGGGGGGGGGGGGGGGGGGGGGGGGGGGGGGGGGGGGGGGGGGGGGGGGGGGGGG
>NZ_JBVJHP010000018.1:78488-239062 GCF_055586745.1 Nonomuraea sp. NPDC049378 | reverse complement strand
CTCGCCGCCGTCGTCACGCCCGAGGAGCTCGGCCCCAACTACATCATCCCGAGCGTCTTCCACCCCGACGTGTCCACCGCCGTCGCCGCCGCCGTGCATGTCACGGGGGCACACCGCGGCCCATCGAGCCACAACTCAGCGCGCGGTCGGAAAGAGAGTTGGCAATAGCCCCGGCCACGATGGCCTGGCAGATGGTCGAGACCGTGGACTCGGACAGAGCGTCCTCGAGGGCCGAGCGCGTCGGCCAGCCGTTCCGGCACCAACAGGTTTCGATGGCGTTCGGTCTGCGGTTGGCCGGTGTCGTGTGTTGCTGCGCAGGCCCGGCTGGCTGAGCGCGGGTTCCCTGTGCCCGGCCGCCGACGCCGGGCCACGCCGATGTCGAGGCGGGCCGCGGCGATATCGCGGACGTCGTTCGCCGAGCGTTTCCGCACCGTGTCGGGCGTGCCGCCGCTGACCTACCTCAACCGGTGGCGGATGCTGCCGGCCCGGCGGGCACTCCGCGACGGCGACGTCCGCGTCGGGTCGCCGGCGACCGAACTGGGGTACGCCTCCGAAAGCGCGTTCAGCACCGCGTTCAAACGCAAGGTGGGCGAATCCCCGCTGCGCTACCGGCGCCGCGTACGCGACGAAATCGCCTCCCGTGCCGAGCCTCTGCCGGTGTGACAGGGACGGGGGAAGGGCCCGCCACCGGCGCGCCTCGGCCTGGGACACGCGGTCGCCCGTGGACACGATCGTGCGGCGCGCCGAGCCGGCGGTGCCGTCAGGCGCCACTCGGCCGTCGGCGGTGCTCTCGGTCCCATTGGTCGAGGAGCTTGGGGAACTCACGGCCCATGAAGCCGTACATGTCGCGCATGAGCTCCAGCCTGGCCCGGCTCTTGGGGTTGTCGCCGACGGCGGCGAGGCCCTGTTCGGCGAGCTGTGCGAACGCGGTGAACTCGGCCATCTTGGCCCTGAATGCGCGTCCGAAGACGTCCTCGGTCAGCCGGTAGTGATCGCGGCGGCCTCGCGGCGGGCGGAAGCGCTCGACGAGCCCGCCCCGTTCGAGCTGGCCCAGGGCGACGCTCATGCTGCTCTTGGCCACGCCGAGTTGCTCGCACAACGTCGGGGCGTCGGCGGAGTCGTCCGGATCGGCCAGGAGCGCGCCGATGACGCGGCCTGCCGTACGGCTGAGCCCCAGACGTTCGAAGTACAGCCCGGCACTTTCCACGAACTCCTCGGCACCGGTCACGCACAGATTCTAGTCTGTTCGGATTGTTCCGAACAGACTAGAATCCCCGCATGTTGTCCATCGCCATCACCGGCGCCGGCTCCGGGATCGGCCTGCGCGCCGCCCGCGCCCTCGCCGCCGCGGGCCACCACGTGCTGGCGCTGTGCCGAGACCCCGACCGGGGCCGCGCCGCGCTGGCCGACATCAACGCCCGCGCCGCGCACCCGGCCGACCTGGTCCAGGCGGACCTGTCGGCGCCCGCCTCCATCGAGGCCGCCGCCGAGCAGCTCGCGCGGACCGCCGGTCGCCTCGACGTGCTCATCAACAACGCCGCCGTCTTCGACCAGACGCTCCGCGCGCCCCAGTTCGCGGTGGACGGGCACGAACTGTTCTGGACGACCAACCACCTGGGTCCCTTCCTGCTGACCGCACGCCTCAGCCGGCTGCTCGCCGCCGCGGACAGGCCTCGCGTGATCAATGTCGCCAGCAAGGGCCTGCTCTCGATGCCACGCATCCGGATCCGTTTCGACCAGCTCGACGACCCGAGCTGGTACAGCCCCACCCGCGCCTACTACCACGCCAAACTCGCCCAGATCATGACCACGTTCACCCTGGCCGAGAGGGCCGCAGGACACCTGGAGACGACCTGCGTGCGCGTCCCCGCCGTACGTCTCGACCCGGACCGCGTGGCGGCCATGCCCTGGTTGCAGCGCACCTTGTACGCCCCCAAGAACCGCATGGCCGCCCCCGCCGAACGTCTCGGCGAGACCTACGCCCAGCTGGCCACCTGGGACGGGAACCTACCGGGACCCTACGTGGACGAAGACCTCCGCCCGGTCCGCGCCCCGGCCTTCGCCTACGACGAGGCCGCGCGCGAACGCCTCTGGACGGTGTCCCAGGCCGCCACCGGCCACCCCACCTGGGCCTGGTGACCGCGAAGGCCCGTCACGAACGCTTCCTGGCCACGTTGTCCTCCATTCGCCGGAACGGGCGGGAGGTGATCGTTCCCGTTCTCCGCCGGTCGCCACCGTTCGCGGATAGTTGATACGTTGATGGCAGGTGTGCCGGGAAGTCTGGTCGGCGATTCTCATCGTCGATCACGAAAGAGGCACGAAGATGCGCGCAGGCGATCTCGCATGCGATTTTCCGACCGTCACCGCGGACACCTCGGTGTACGCCGCCGCCCGGCTCCTCGCCGAGCAGGACCTGCCGGGCCTCATCGTGGTCGACGAGCACGGGTTGCCCGTCACCATCCTGCCCGGCACGCAGGTGCTCAGGCTGGCCGTGCCCGGCTACTGCCAGGACGATCCGGCGCTGGCGCGGGTCGTCGACGAACCACACGCGGACCGGTTCCTGCACGCTCTGACCGGCCGGACCGTCCGCGAGGCGCTACCGGCACAGCCGCGCGAACTGCCGATCAGCGACCCCGATGCCACCATCCTGGAGCTGGCCGCGTTGATGGCGCGCACGCACAGCCCGCTCGTGGCCGTGGTGAACGACGGGCGGCTGCTGGGCGCGGTCACGCTGCAGGCGCTGCTGGACCGGGCGGTGGCCGCGTGACCGTCACCGCATGGCTGGCGGTGGCGGTCTTCCTGTGCGCGTACGCGCTGATCGCCACCGAGAAGATCCACCGCGTCGCCGCCGCGCTCGGCGGCGCCGGCCTCATGCTGCTGATCCACGCCACCGACGCCGGAGCCGCGTTCTTCGACGAGCACACCGGCATCGACTGGAACGTCATCTTCCTGCTGCTCGGCATGATGGTGATCGTCGGCGTGCTGAAACAGACCGGCATCTTCGAATACCTGGCGATCTGGGCGGCCAAACGCGCCAAGGGCCATCCGTACCGGCTGATGGTGCTGCTGGTGGTCATCACCGCCGCCGCCTCGGCGCTGCTGGACAACGTCACCACCGTGCTGCTGATCGCGCCGGTGACCTTCCTGGTGTGCGAACGGCTGGCGCTGAACGCGGCGCCGTTCCTCATCGCCGAGGCCATGGCCTCCAACATCGGCGGCGCCGCCACCCTGGTCGGCGACCCGCCGAACATCATCATCGCCAGCCGCGCGGGCCTGAGCTTCAACGACTTCCTCATCCACATGGCGCCCCTCGTCATCGTGCTGATGATCGTCTTCATCGGGTTGTGCCGGATCCTGTTCAGGAGGTCCTTCCACTACGACCCGGACCGCGCGGCCGAGATCATGGCGCTCGACGAGCGGGAGGCCATCGCCGACCGGCGGCTGCTCTGGCAGAGCCTCGCCGTGCTGGCCCTGGTCATGATCGGGTTCGTGCTCCATCCCGTGCTGCACTACGAGCCGTCGGTGGTGGCCATCCTCGGCGCGGGCGTCCTGGTGGCCGCCACGAAGGTGACCACCGAGGACGCGATCGAAGAGGTGGAGTGGCCGACGCTGGTGTTCTTCGCCGGGCTGTTCGTCATGGTCGGGGCGCTCGTGGAGACCGGCGTGATCGGCCAGATCTCCCAGGCCGCGACGGCCGCCACCGCAGGCCGGCCGGAGCTCACCACCATGGGCCTGCTCTGGGCCTCGGCCGGGTTGTCGGCCATCGTCGACAACATCCCCTACGTCGCCACCATGAGCCCCATCGTCGCCGAACTGGTCCAGGCGGGCGGCGGCAACGACCAGGCCCAGGTGTTGTGGTGGGCGCTGGCCTTCGGCGCCGACCTGGGCGGCAACGCCACCGCCGTCGGCGCGGCGGCCAACGTCGTCATCCTCGGCATCGCCGCCCGCAACGGCACCCCGATCAGCTTCTGGCAGTTCACCAAGTACGGCCTGGTCGTCACCATGGTGACCATCACGCTGACCGCGCCGTACCTCTGGTTGCGCTACCTGACCTGACGTTCACCTCGCGGAGCCGTGCCCGGCCGGCCATGCCCCTCTCAGGACTCCATGTGGGACTGGAACCACTGCAGCATCGGTTGCGGGCGTCTCTGGAACTCCAGGTAGCCGTCAAAGCGGCGGCTGGTACCGCGGATCCACTGGAGTTTCTTGTCGGCGACCGGAATGTTGTCGAACATCGTCTGCACGTCGCTCGGGTGGGTCAGCGTGTCGTCGTGCACCTGGTAGAGGAACGTCGGGACCCGGACCCCCTTGGCCCACTCCTGTGGCTGCCGCGCCGCGAACGGGATGCCGGTGCGCAACACCACCCGCCTTTCCAGCTCGCCGATGCGGTCGGCGGGCACGCCCGCCATGACCAGCCGCCGCGCCATGATGACCTCCATGGTTACCGGTTGCGGCCCCACCAGGCAGCGCACGCCCTCGAACGCCCGCGGGTCCCTGGTCATCGCGTGAAACGTGGCGCTGCAGCCCAGGCAGCGGCTGAACAGGCCGATCCGCATGCGTCGCGTGTCCGGGCGTTCGCGTGCGTACCGCAGCGAGCCGAGGACGTCACGCGACTCGAAGATCCCGCTGGAGGCGATGCCGCCGTTGGCGGCTCCGCTGAGGCCGTAGTTGCGCAGGTCGTAGGCGAGCACGTTGTACCCGGCGTCGTGCAGGATCTTGTAGTCGGGTAGGAGGTCCACCTCGATGTCGTTGTCGCTGGAACTCCAGATGGACTTCCACGGTTCCAACTGGCCGGGCAGCCCGGCCCGGCTGAATCCCATCGGGTGATTGGCGATGATCAGCTTGTCGGATCCCCGAGCAGGGATGAACCAGCCCTCGATGGGCACGCCGTCAACCGCCTGGAAGGAAACGTCCTCGTGGTCGAGGCCCTGCTCCTCCGGCGAATGCATGATCGGCGAGCGGAGTTGGTTGCCGAACGCGTCGGCCATCTGCTGCAGGATCTGGTCCTCGTCGGGGGCCGTCGACGCGGCCCTCGCCGTACCCGCCAGGAGCGGGATGGCTGACAGTCCGGCCGCCGCTCCCAGCACGGCGCGGCGAGTTGCTTCAGGCATGTGGCTCTCCATCTTCTGGTACGGCAGGGCCCCGGTCGGACGGGGGTGCGCAGCTCCGCCGAGCCGGCAGGATCACGCATCAACGCCCCCATCGTCGGAAGGCCGGCGCGCGAAGTCCAAAGCCTGCGCGGCATCGCCATACGTTCGAGGCATCACCCGACGTCAGCCGCGGGCTATGCTGCAGGCATGGCGGAATCAGCGCCGGATCTGGACCTACGATCAGTGCGCTATTTCACGGTCGTCGCCGAGCACCGGCACTTCGGACGGGCCGCCGAAGCCCTGCACATCACCCAGCCCTCCCTGAGCCGCCAGATCCGCGGCCTGGAGCGGCAGCTCGGCGCCGCTCTGCTGGACCGCACCCCGCACGGCACCAGGTTGACCGAGGCGGGCGAGGTGTTCCTGCCCCGCGCCAAGGCGTTGCTGCGATCATCGGCGCAGGCGGTGGCCGCCACCCGCGCCGCGGCCCACCCCAGCAGGATCGCGGTCGGGCACACCCTGCACGTGCCCGTCATGCCCGCCGTGCGCGAGCTGCGTCATCGGCATCCCGACGCCGACGTGCGCGTGGTGCAGCTGGCCTGGAACGAACCGCGCGCCGCGCTGCTGGAGTGCCGGGTGGACGTGGTGGTGTGCCGGCTGCCGCTCCGTGACGAGGGGCTCCGCGTGACGACTCTCTACGACGAGCCGCGGGTCCTTCTCGTCGCCCGCGATCACCGCCTGGCCGGCAAGGAACGGGTGACCCTCGACGACATCGGTGACGAAGCCCTGCCGCGCCTGCCCGACACGGCCTGGAACGCCTACTGGCGGATCGACCCGCGGCCGGACGGCAGTCCCGCGCCGGACGGCCCGCTCGTCGAGGCGCCTGAGGAGAAGTTCGAGATCGTCGCGGCCGGGCAGGCCGTGGCCATCGTCTCGGCCGGCCTACGCGCGGAGACCCTCCACCCCGGCCTCACCAGCATCCCCTTGGAGGGAGTGAAGCCGAGCCAGGTCGCCCTCGCCACTCGGGCAGGCGATGGCAACCCCCTGCTCGCGCCCTTCCTCAAGGCCGCCCTGACGCGCCTCACGGGCGGTTGGCAGCCCTTCGGCGAAGCCCCCCGGACGTAGGCTCCTGGACATGGCCGGCCGCATTCTCGTCCTGAACACGGGATCCTCCTCGATCAAGTACGAGCTCATCGACGTCGAGACCCGCGAACGCCCGGCCCGCGGCCTGGTCGAACGCATCGGCGAGGAGATCGGGCGGCTCACGCACCGGGCCGGCGGCCGGCCGCCGTACGTGAGGGAGCGGACCTTCTCCGGGCACGGCGAAGGGCTGGAGACGATGATGGAGGCGTTCGCCGCGGCAGGCCCCGAGCCGGCCCCCGTCGCGGTCGGGCACCGGGTCGTGCACGGCGGGACCAGGTTCGCCGAGGCCGTGGTCGTCGACGACGAGGTGATCGCCGCGATCGAGGAGCTCGCTCCGCTCGCTCCCCTGCACAACCCGGTCAACCTCGCCGGGATCCGGCTCGCGCGCAAGGTGTTTCCCGACGTGCCCCAGGTGGCCGTGTTCGACACCGCCTTCCATCGCACGTTGCCGCCCGAGGCGTACACCTACGCCGTGCCCCGGGACTGGCGCGAACGGCTCGACGTGCGCCGCTTCGGCTTCCACGGCACCTCCTGCGCCTACGTCTCCCGCCGCGCCGCCGCCCTGCTCGGCCGCGACCTCGCCGGCCTCAACCTGATCGTGCTGCACCTGGGCAACGGCGCCAGCGCCACGGCCGTCTCCGGCGGCCACAGCGTCGACACCTCCATGGGCATGACGCCCTTGGAGGGGCTGGTCATGGGGACGCGCTCCGGCGACGTCGACCCCGCCATCGCCGGCTACCTCGCCCGGACGGACGGCATCGACGCCCAGCGGACCGAGCATGCGCTCACCCACCGCAGCGGCCTGCTCGCCCTGGCCGGGAGCCTCGACATGCGTGAGGTGCGCGGCCGCCACGACGACGCGGCCCGGCTGGCCCTGGACATCTACACCCGGCGCATCCGCAAGTACGTCGGCGCCTACTACGCGCTGCTCGGCCGGGTGGACGCGATCGTGTTCACCGGCGGCGTGGGCGAGCACGACGCCGCCACCCGCGCTGACTCCCTGACCGGCCTCGACCGCCTGGGCATCACCGTGGATCCCGCGCTCAACGAGCCGGACACTGCCGGTGAACGGGCTGTCTCGCCTCCCGGCGCCGAGGTGCCGGTGCTGGTCATCCCCACCGACGAGGAGTGGGAGATCGCCCGCCAGGCCCTCGCCGTCATCTCCTGACAGGCGGCGCGGCGACCCCTCGGCGAGTGGAACTGCCGCGGTTGCCGACAATGGTGAACATGACACGTGCGGTGTACGTCGCGGCGGGCGAGGCGGGAAGCAACAAGGGCACGGTCGCCCTCGGCATGGTCGAGCTGCTGTCCCGGCAGGTGGAGACCGTGGGCGTGTTCCGGCCGGTCGTGCGTACGGGGCGCGAGGACAATCTGATCAACACCATCCGGAGCAGATTCCAGCTCGCCATGCCGTACGAAACGTACGCGGGCGTCACCTACGACGAGGTGCACGCCGACGCCGAGCGTGCCGCCGGCGACATCGTGGCCCGCTACCGCGCGCTCGCCAGGCGGTGCGACGCGGTGGTCGTGGTCGGAACCGATTACACCGACGTGGGCGCGCCCACCGAGTTCGAGTTCAACGCCAGGCTCGCAGCGGATCTGGGAACGCCGGTGCTGAACGTGGTGAGCGGGAAGGGCAGGACGGCCCCGCAGATCGCCGCCGCAGTCGAGCTGTCGTCCCGGCAACTGGCGCAACACCACGCAAGGGAGCTCGCGGTCGTGGTCACCCGGGCGGCTGCCGAGCCCGTCGCGATCGACCACCCGACACCGGTGTTCGCCCTGCCCGAAACCCCCTCTCTGCGCGCGCCCACCGTCGCCGACCTGCTGAACGCCTGCGACGGCCGGCTTTTCCTCGGCGAGCGCGACGGGCTCGGCCGGGAGGCGAGCGCGCTGATGGTGGGCGCGATGTCGCTGCCCGGCATTCTGGACCGCTACACCGAAGGCGCCGCGGTGATCATCCCGTCTGATCGGGCCGCCGCGCTCCTGCCCGGGCTGATCGCGGCGCATGCGGCACCCGGCTTCCCCGCCCTGTCGGCGGTGATCATGACGGGTGGCACGGATCTGCCCGGCCCGGTGGACCGGCTGCTCGGCAGCATGGCCGTTCCCCTGCCGGTGATCGGCACCGACCACGACACCTTCGACACCGCGACCCGCCTGTCGGCCGTGGACGGCCAGTTCACCCCCGAGGCCGGCGGGAAGATCGACACGGCTCTGCGGCTGTTCGCCGAGCACGTCGACGGGCGGTTGCTGCTCGATCGGCTGGCGATCGCCAAGACCGACGTCGTCACGCCGCTGATGTTCGAGTACGAGCTGCTGGAACGGGCGCGTGGCCGCCGCCGGCACATCGTGCTGCCCGAAGGTGAGGAGCCGCGCGTCCTGCGGGCGGCCGACGTCCTGCTCCGCCGTGGCGTGGCCGAGCTCACCCTGCTCGGCGACGAGGAGCGCATCAGGGTGCAGGCCGCCCAGCTCGGCCTGGACCTGGACGACGCCAGGGTGCTCAGCCCGTTCGACGCGGAGCTGCGCGAGCGGTTCGCCCGCGAGTACGCCCGACTCCGGGAGCACCGGGGCATGACCGTCGAACTCGCCCGCGACACCGTCACCGACGTGTCCTATTTCGGGACGCTGATGGTGCACACGGGCATGGCCGACGGCATGGTCTCGGGCGCGGCGCACACCACCGCCCACACCATCAGGCCGGCGTTCGAGATCCTGCGCCTGGGGCTGGTCTCCAGCGTGTTCTTCATGTGCCTGGCCGACCGGGTGCTGGTGTACGGCGACTGCGCGGTCAATCCCGATCCCACCGCCGAGCAGCTCGCCGACATCGCGATCTCCTCAGCCCGCACCGCCACCCTGTTCGGCGTCGATCCCAAGATCGCCATGCTGTCGTACTCGACGGGCGCCTCGGGCGCCGGCGCCGATGTCGACAAGGTCCGCACCGCCACCGACCTGGTCCGCCGGCGCCGTCCTGACCTGCCGGCGGAAGGGCCGATCCAGTACGACGCGGCCGTCGACCCCGCGGTGGCGCGGACGAAGATGCCCGGCAGCCAGGTGGCCGGGCGCGCCACCGTCTTCGTGGTGCCCGACCTCAACACCGGCAACAACCTCTACAAGGCGGTCCAGCGCAGCGCCGGCGCCGTCGCGGTGGGACCGGTGCTCCAAGGGCTGCGCAAGCCGGTCAACGACCTGTCCCGCGGTGCCACCGTCGCCGACATCGTCACCACCGTGGCCATCACTGCCGCGCAGGTACGCGACCACGTACCAATCGACAACGGCTGAAACGGCGATACGCCGCTGAGCCACCCAGGACGGCAGCCCCGGTCACGCACCTGCCGTCCTGCTTCCCCTTCCTGGACCTTCGTCCCTGGGCTGCGTGTTCGTTTCCTGCGAAAACAGGTATGCGAAACGATGCGGCGGTTCTGCCGAGCTAGGAGCAGGGAGGACGACGTGGTGGTTCCCACACGGCCCGGACTGTCGTCCGGAGAAGCCGAGGCGCGTCTGGAGCGGGACGGGCCCAACCTGCTCCCGGAGAAGCCGCCCGTCCCCCTGTGGCGGAGGGTCGCCGTCCACCTGCGCGATCCACTGATCATCGTCCTGCTCGTGGCGGCGGCGCTGACCGTCGCCACGGGCGACTGGACCGACACCGCCGTGATCATGCTGGTGGTCCTCGTCAACACCTCCGTCGGGGTCGTGCAGGAGGTGCGCGCCGACCGGGCGATCACGGCGTTGTCACAGCTCACCGCCCCGACAGCGCGTGTGATCCGCGACGGCTCGCAGAAGGAGATCCCTGCGGCCGACGTGGTCGTCGGAGACCTGCTGGCCCTGGCGGAGGGCGACATCGTCGTGGCCGACGCCACGGTGGCGGAATCGGCCGCGTTGCTCGTCGACGAGTCGTCGTTGACGGGAGAGTCCGTACCGGTGGACAAGGCCGTCGACGACCAGGTCTCGTCCGGCACCGTCGTGGTGCGAGGACGTGGCGCGGCGACGGTCACCGCCGTGGGGGCGGCGAGCACGAGCGGCCGGATCGCGTCCATGATGGTCAAAGGAGCCGGTCTGACGCCGTTGCAACGCCGCCTGGTGGGGGTCGGCCGCCTGCTGGCCGGCGTGGCGGTGGCGCTGTCGGCGCTCGTGCTGGCGCTGGGTCTGGTCCGCGGGCAACCGGTCGAGCTGATGGTGGTGACCGCGATCAGCCTGGTGGTCGCGGCGGTGCCCGAGTCCCTTCCCGCGGTCGTGACTCTGAGCCTGGCCCTGGGAGCCCGCCGGATGGCGGCGCGCAACGCTCTCGTACGCAGGCTGCCCGCCGTGGAGACGCTGGGCGCGGTGACCGTGCTCGCCACCGACAAGACCGGCACCCTCACCGAAGGCAGGATGGTCGCGCGGCGCCTCTGGACTCCCTCGGGAGAAGCCACGATCACCGGCTCCGGATACGCACCCGACGGCGAGATCGTACGCGACGGCTCCCTCCACGACGCCCACCTCACCGGCCTGCTCGTGGCGAGCGTGCTCTGCAACGACGCCAGATTGTCGCCGCCGCAGGACGACGGCGGGGAGTGGGCGGCGCTGGGCGATCCCACCGAGGCGGCCCTGCTCGCCGCCGCCGCCAAGCTCGGCCTCGACCGCGAGCACCTGCACGAGCGCTTTCCACGGCTGGCCGAACGTCCCTTCGACAGCGAACGCAAGCGGATGAGCACCGTGCATCGCCTGCCCGGCGGACGTGGCCGGGTGATCTGCAAGGGCGCCCCCGAGGTGCTGCTCCGCCCGCCCTTTCTGGCCGGCGACCCGGAGTCGGCGGCCCGCGCCGCCGAACGCGCCGAGCAACTCGCCCGGGAGGGTTACCGGGTCCTGGCGGTGGCCGGGCGCGATCTGGACGCCGTCCCGGAGACGGCGCCGGAGAGCGGGCTGTCCCTGCTCGGGCTGGTCGCGCTCCTGGACCCTCCGCGCCCGGCCGCGGCCACCGCCATCGCGGACTGCAAGCGGGCCGGCATCAGACCGCTCCTCATCACCGGCGATCACCCAGGAACCGCCCGTGCCATCGCCGCCGACCTGGGCATCATCGGCACCGGCGATCCGGTTGTGGACCTCCGGGCCCCCGGGACGCCCGACCAGCCCCAGGCCCGCGTGTACGCCCGGGCCACCCCCGGGCAGAAGCTCGAGATCATCGAGGATCTGCGGACGCGCGGCGAGACCCTGGCCATGACCGGAGACGGCGTCAACGACGGCCCCGCGCTGCGCCGCGCCGACATCGGCGTGGCCATGGGCGAGCGGGGGACCGAAGTCGCCCGCCAGGCCGCCGACCTCGTGCTCGCCGATGACGACCTGGACACCGTGGTCGCGGCCGTCGAGGAAGGCCGCCGGGTCTACGCCAACATCCGCCGGTTCCTGGTCTACGGCCTGTCCGGCGGAGCGGCCGAGATCGCCGTGATGTTGCTGGGACCGTTCGCCGGTCTCGCCGTCCCGCTCCTCCCCGCCCAGATCCTGTGGATCAACCTGCTCACCCATGGACTGCCAGGCGTGGCTCTCGGCGGCGAACCCTCCGTGCCCGGATCCATGACCCGCCCGCCGCGGCCGCCCGGCGAGAGCATCCTCGGCGCGGGACTGTGGCAGCGCCTGATCCGCATCGCCGTCGTCCTCACGGCCGTCACCCTCGGCGTCGCCGTCTGGGCCCACCAGACCGGACGCCCCTGGCAGAGCATGGCCTTCTTCGCCCTCGGCGCCACGCAACTCGGCGTCGCGCTCGGTTCCCGCACCCGGCCCGGCTCGCGGGCCAACCCCTTGCTGCTGCTCTCCGTCGCCGGTGCGCTCGTCCTGCAACTCGCGGGCCTGTACCTGCCGCTGCTGCAGGACTTGCTCGGCACCGAACCCCTCGCCCCGGGTGATCTGCTGATCGTCAGCGCGCTGTCGGTCCTCGGCTATGCCGCCGCCCGCCTCGACCGGATCCTGCACCCACACCGGCCGGCCCGATCACCGGCCATGGGAGGTGGATGATCTGGCGATAATGGGCTGGTCCCCGCCGGGTCGAGGGGCGAGCGCATGCCCGCGCGTCACTCGGTTCGGGCGGTGACCAGCCAGGCCGAGGCAAGCAGTCGTACGGCGTCGTCGCGCTCATAGCGGCGCAACGTTTCTGCCAACGCGGACCGGGCTCTTGCCATGGCGGTCTCTTCAGCACCGGAGACGAAGCCGGCCAGCTGAACGTCGAGCAGGAAATCCGCAGCGTGGGCGGCATCGTCGCCCAGCTCGGTGAGGTACTCCACGGGGGACGTCGCAATGGCCGTGAAGCCCGCGTCGTCGAGCACGTCGCGGATGTGGGCCGGGTCGGTGAAGTCCGCGACCCCTCCCAGGCTTTCTTGGGGGTCCGGGGTGGGAAGATGCCGGGCCAGCGTGTCGAGGATCACGTCCGTCTGGTTCTCACCTGCGCGGTGACACAGGAACGCCAGGCGGCCCTTGGGGCGGAGCGACCGTCTGATGTTGGCGAACGCGGCGACGGGGTCGTCGAAGAACATGACCCCGGCGCGGCTGACGGCCACCTCGAAGTGCGCGTCCTCCAACGGGTGGACCTGGGCGTCCCCGCGCTCGAAGGTGATGTTGCCGATGGCTTCCTCTGCCGAGAGGCGTCGGGCGATCTCCAGCATCGGAGCCGACAGGTCGATCCCGACGGCATGCCCGCCGGCCGCCTGACGTGCGGCGATCCGCGTGGTGTCGCCCGTGCCGCAGCCGATGTCCAGAACCCGGTCACGCTCGCCGATGCCCGCGGCGGCGAACAGGTGCTCGTTGGCAGGTGCGGCCATGCGATCCAGACGTTGATGGTGATCGGCCCAGGCCCTGCCTTCCTCGCCGTTCCACTCCTCCTCCTGCCTGACATTGGCCACGAGTGTCATGAGGACGCCTCCGCATCGCTCAACTGCTTGACGAAGTGCCCGCGGCAGTGGGGGCAGCAGAACCCGTAGGTCTTCCCGCCGCGCTCCAGGATGACAGCGTCCTGGAGCGGGACGGTGGCGCCGCAGACCGGATCGACGATCGAGTCGTCCGGGACCGGGGCCGCAGGGCCGATCTTGGCTCGCTCGATCAGCTGCAGGACGTCGGAGGAGCGCTGGGCCCGCCCGTGCAGGCCGTAACCGCCTTCGGGAAGGCTGATCACGTGCACCCCGGGATCGGCGGACACCGGCTCCCCGTCCACGGCCGACAACAGGCGCCGCCCGGTCAGCCGCCCGGCGAGGCTTCGTCGCTCTTGCGCATCGAAAACACCCTTGGGCACCAGTAGCTCAACGAACAGCATCGTCGCTATGTCCTTTTCGAAGAGAGGGTCCATCAGTGGAAATGCTTCCGCGCCGGATCCCTCTCCGTCGTCGGCCCATAGACGGCTCTCCCGGCTACCTCGCCGGTCTTAGCGGGCAGGAACTCTACGACCTGGGGAGTAGTGCGAGGGCTCTCCTCCTCGAACGTGGCACGGTCCACGCGCATCGGACACCGGTGAGGCTGACGGTGAAGCGGTGCGGTCGATCTGATGGGGGCTTACCTGGTTTCGCAGGTCAGCCGGACACCAAGGAGGTACGCAATGGCGATCGATGCGATCGTGGGCTATGACGGGTCGCCCATGGCGGCGGCGGCGATCGATGCCGGTGCGGCGCTGTTTCCGCAGGCACACGTGTGGATCACCCATCTGTGGACCCCGCCGTTCGCCAGCGAGAGCCTGCGCCGGCGGCTGTGGACGGGCACCGCCGGCCTCAACTCCTTCATCGAGGCGATCGAACGCGAGGGCGAAGCAGAGGCCCGCCGGCTCGCCGACAGAGGCGTCAGGCTCGCGCGCACGGCCGGATGGAACGCCGAACCACTGGTGCGGCGCGCCTACGGCGGCGAAGGACTGGTCTTCGCCCAGCTCGCGCAGGAAATGGAGGCCGATCTGGTCCTGGTCGGCTCGCGTGGCCTCGGCGGCGCCCGAGCGATCCTGGGCAGCGTCTCGGACATGGTGGTGCACTACTCGCCACGCCCCGTCCTGATCGTGCCGGACCCCCTGCTGACCGCCGAGCAGGCGGCGCTGGCGAACGGGCCGGTGGTCATCGGCTGGGACGGCTCGCCCGGAGCCGAAGCCGCCTTCACAGCGTCGGCGCGGCTGTTTCCTGGACGGAACCTGATCGTCGCGTCCGTGGACGGCGCGGAAATCGCGTCACCAGCGGACAGCCCGCGGCCGGCCGAGGACCTCACTGTGGAGCGGGTGGACCTCGCGAGCGGGTACGGCCCGCCCGGACGCGCCGTGGCCGAGGCGCTCGGCGGGCACGCCCACAGCCGCGGCGCGGCCGCGCTCGTCGTCGGATCACGGGGGCGATCGGCAGTGCGGGAGATCCTGACCGGCAGCGTGGCGATGGCGACCCTGCATCACGCCCACCGGCCGGTCATGGTCGTACCCCGGCGTCGTGACAGACCCGCGTGAGAAGCGTGACGGCTCCCTGCCTCGCCGGGGCGCGCGGGCGCTACAGCAGCGGCGGGACGGCCATGAGGTCGTCGTTGTCAGGGACCACTTCGCACAGCACGTCCACGACGCCTTCGACGTTGCGGACCGCCTCGGTGAGGGCGATGGCCTGGGACCTCGACCGCACCCGTCCGCCGACCTTCACCACGCCCGCGTCGATCCCGATCGTGAACGGACCGCCCGCAGGAAGCGCTGCCCGGATGTCGGCCTCCAGTTCGGCGGCCGGGCGGGTGAAGACCCGCAGCACGTCCCGCTGATGCAGGGTGCCGATGATCCGCCCGGTGACCACGTCGATCACGGGCAGTTGCTTGATGTGCTTGGCGTGCATCAGCCGGGCCGCGTCGCGCACGCTGGTGTCCGGCGTCACAGTGATCGCCGGGGAGGTCATCAGTTGGGATGCCGTGGCTCCTGTGGCCTTCTCGTGCTCGCGCCGGCGGTGGCGGGACTCGAACATCGACATGCCGTGACGTACCGGTTCGATCTCCTTGAGCAGCAGGTCGTCCTCGGAGACCACGCCCATCGGCCGCCGGTCGGCGTCGATCACGGTGACCGCGCCGACCGCGAACCGCTTCATCGCGGCCACGATCTCGGCGAACGACGCGTCCGCGAGCACCGCGATGGCAACGCGTCCCATGATCTCCCTGACTTCGATCGACATGATGTCCACCTCGCTTCCCACGTCCCAGGCTCACGTACGGCGGCCCGCCCGGTCAGCGGCGAACGTCCCCGATGAGCGGGCCGAAGGTCCCACCAGGCTGCGTCCGACGGTGCCGGTCACGACGAGGTCAGCCCTGCACCGGCAGCACCGGCTCAAGGCGGAACATCCCCGTGATGACCTCATCCGACGGCTTCTCCGGCCGAACATGGCCCGCCACGGCCCTCAACACGTCCCTGGCGGTGATCAGCCCGACCAGGCCATCACCGGACAGCACGGGCAGGGCATCACAATCCGCGTCGACCATGACCGCCGCGACGCGTTCCAGCGGCGTGTCCGGATGGACGCGCGGCCGGCGTTCACCCGTCAGCAGCTCCCGCACCTGACGGTTCGACTGCTCCCTCAGGCTGCCTGACCAGGAGGCCGCCAGATCCTCCCGCGAGAGGATCCCGAGCACGTCGGCACCGTCCAGGACGGGGAGATGGTGCACCTGGGCTCGGCGCATCAGCTCCCAGGCCATGAGCGGCGACTCGTCCAGCTTGACCGCCACCAGAACGCGGCTCATCACCTGCCGCGCCGTGAGCGACTCGATCCTCATGACTCCTCCTCGGCCCTGGTCGCGTGACCGGTGCGTCGTCCTTTACACGGGTCGCGTTCCTGGCTCCACTCTCGCGAAGCGGGGAACCGGCAGCCGGAGGCGGAAGTCCTCAACGACGGCGCCATTGGTCCCATCCATCCGCCGGCCATGTCGCGTCCGCTGACCAACGACTGCCCGGCTCGGGACTTCCGGCCCTGAAACCTCGCCTTCCCGCGAGATGCGATGGAAACAACCAGAAAAGGCGCCTCGCCGCACGAGGGCCAGACAGGAGCTGACCGCCATGCGCGTGACCGTCGCGGACGTGATGACCGTCAAGGTCGTCTCCCGCCACCGCCCGACCTGGGGGGGGCACCGGCATCACGTCACCGGACGCGAGGCGGGAGCGCGGCGGCGGATCAAGGCGGTGGGGTCACCGCCACCGGGCATCGGGCTTCGGCCAGGGCGATCTGAGTCACCGGTCCCAGCAGAAGGCGAGGAGGCGAATCGTTCCCCCGGGTGCCGAGCACGAGGAGGGTCGCGTTCTTCGTCGCGTCGATCAGCGCCCGTTGTGGCCGTTCGGCCACGAATTCTGTGGTGACGGAAACCGTGGGGTGCCTGGAGGTCAGCTGGGACGTCGCGTCGCGGAACCGCGCCTCCGCCCCACTGCGGATCGCCTGGGAGTCGACGAACGGCTGCCAGTCAGGCCCGGCCGGCAGCCCGTAGTCTCGCCAGCAACAGATGGCGGTCACGGCGCAGCCGCGGAGCGCGGCCTCCTCCAGGCCGAAACCCAACGCCGCCAGGCTGGCAGGCGAGCCATCGACACCGACCACGACGCGTGGTGCGTCGCCGGTCGGCATCGCGTCAGACCGGACGACGATGACCGGCCGGGCACTGTGCGCGGGCACCTGCACAGCGGCCGATCCCACCTGCAGGTCTTCGAAACCACCTTGCCCCCGCAGGCCCAGCACCGTCAGCTCGGCCTCGCGTGCGACCCGCAGGAGCGCCGTGGAAGCCGTTCCTCTCTCCAGACGCGGAAGGACGTCCACGCCGGGGGCCAGGCCACGAGCACGGTGCACGCCCTCGTCCACGACTTGGGCGGCGACCCGTTCGACCTGGGCCAGGACCTCACGCTCAACGGGCCGGCGCGGATACGGCCAGTGCCAGGCATGGCACACCAGAACGGAGGATTCGCGTAGCCGCGCCTCCTCGACCGCCCAGCGCAACGCCACCGCGCTCGCGGGCGACTCGTCGTAGCCGACCAGTACGGGCCGTCCCATCATCGCCTCCCCGGGGCCTCAGCGGACGATCGCGACCGGGCAGGGCGCCTTGCGCAGCATGGCCGCCGCAACCGAGCCGAACCTGCCGCCCGGGCTGCCGACCACCACCAGGGTCGCGTCGGAGATGGCGGCGAGCGCCTCACCCGCGCGTTCCTGCGGCGTCCGCGCCTCGATGGCGACCTTCGGCTGCTTCTGCCTCCATGGCGCGAGGGTCTCTGCCAACCAGCTCTCGGCCGCGTGCTGAACGGCCAGCGGATCCATGACCGGGAACGTCATTCCTCCCCAGGCCACCGGTGGCTGGCGCCAGGCGTGCACGACCACCAGGGGAAGGCCGCGCATGGCGGCTTCCGCGCAGGCGAATCCAAGCACCGCGTCGGCCTTGTCGTCGGTCGCCACACCCGCCACGATCGGCCCCGGGTGGGGCTTTCGCGGCAGAGCACCCATACCGCGGACGACGATGACCGGGCACCGCGCGTTGGACGCCGCGTGCGCCGCCACGGAGCCGATGACCGCCCTCGCCATCGCGCCCAGCCCGCGGGAGCCGACCACGAGGAGTGCGGCAGCGGCCGACAGTTCCTCCAGACGGCTGGTCGTCGAGCCCTCGTACAGGTCCGTTCGCACGTGCAGGCCGCTGGAACTGGCGCGCGCGCAGTCGGCGCCGTGCCACAACACGTGCTCGGCCGCGCGGCGCAGCGACTCGCGGGCCGCCGGATCCCCGTCACCGTACGGCCACTGCCACGCGTGACAGACGGTGAGCGGCAGCCTTCGCAGCTCGGCCTCGTCCATCGCCCAGTCCAGCGCCTGCATCGAGTGGTCGGAGCCGTCATAGCCGCTGACCACGCCCAATGTCTCGTTCACCTGTCCACTCTCGGCAGATCGCACCGCAGGACGACAGGGACACACTTGTCCGAATTAGAAGCTTTCGCATTCTTTCGCCCGAACTTTGGCCGGGCATCGACGAAACGACGCCGGCGAGCGCCGTACCGGGATGCGGTGGAGATCCTGATGAGGCTGCCGTCACGAACGCCGCTGGGCACTACGCCGTCACCCGGCCCCACCAGCGACCCGCTGAGCCGTCCGCGCTGCTGGGCAACCGGCTTCTGCTCCGGGCCGTGACGATCGTGCTGCTGGTCTTCGTGGGCTTCCGTCGGGACCAAGGTCCTTCGAGGCCAGGGTCGCTCAGCCCTACGAGAGGGAGCTGCCGGAGCGAAGACTGGGCGCAGGGAGGCCACTGACATGAAGCACATCGTCCTCGGCTACGACGGCTCGGACTTCGCGATGCAGGCCCTGGACTGGGCGCTCGACGAGGCAGAGCTGAGGAAACTCCCCCTGACCGTCTCGCACGCCTGGCAATGGCCCTACGGCGAGGCGGAGGAGGAGGCCAAAGCACATCTGCGCAAGGCGGCCGAGCACGTGTTGTGGCACGGAGCCGACTGCGCCCGCGCCAGCAGCTCGGGTGTACGCGTCGAAACCGACCTCCACCAAGGGTCCGCAGCCCAGCGCCTCGTCGAGCTCTCCAGCGGCGCCGAACTCGTCATCGTCGGCTCCCGCGGCCTGAGCGCGCTGCCCAGGGTGGTCGTCGGTTCGGTGGCCGGCTATGTCGCCGCCCACGCCGAATGCCCGGTGATCATCGTACGCGGCCCTGGTCCGCTGCCCGCGTCGGCGACTCCCGGGCCGATCGTCGTGGCCGACAAGGAACCCGACGCGTCCGTCCTCGAGTTCGCGTTCGGCGAGGCGGCCATACGCCAGGTCCCCGTCACCGCACAGGCGGATCTGACCGACTGGGCGGCGCGCCACCCGGGCATCCGGGTGCAGCGTGGCGATGCTCACGAGCGCGCGACCCTCACGGTCGTCGGACGCGGCCAAGCGGCGCATTTCGGCACCGCGAACTTCCTCCTCCAACACGCGCCCTGCCCTGTCGCGGTGGTGTGAGGAAGACCTTGACCGTGCCGCCGACCCTGATGCGTTCCCGCACCGGAGGAGATGGTGTCATGTTCGCCACGACGAAGGAGACGCATACCGCCGTGGTGTTCCTGCTGGGCGAGCACGCGTACAAGGTCAGCTTCTCGGCCGTAAACGACCGAGCTTGCAGCTCCTCGCCGTCGATGGCTTTGACGGCGAGGTCCACGTCAGGCAGCGTGACTCACTGCCCAGCCCGCCACACCGCGTGAGGCGATGTTGCGGGCTGCGTTGACGTCGGCGTGCTCAGCGAAGCCGCACGACGTACATGAGAAGGTTTCCTGGTCGGGCCGGTTGTTCTTGTCCACGTGACCGCAGGCCGAGCACTGCTGGCTGGTGTAGGACGGGTCGACGTGGATGACGGCGACCCCGGCCCGGGCCGCCTTGTAGGAGATGAAGCTCCCGAGTTGGTGGAAGCTCCACGCATGCAGCGTGACCCGCTGGGGCTTGCGAAGCCGTACCCGGTCGCGGATGCCTTGGAGGTCTTCCAGGGCGATCCCTTGTCCGGTGCGTTCTGCCTCGGTCACGATCTGCTTGGCGATGACATGATTGGTGTTGACGGCGAAGCGCGCCTCGGCCCGGCGCCGCTTTTTCAGCAGCCGCTTGGCCGATTTGGTGCCCTTGGCCTGCAACCGGCGTCGCAGCTCGCGCCGCCGGCGGCGGACCGCGTTCAGTCCCTTGCCGCAATGCCGGGTGCCGGTGCTGGTGGTGGCGATGTTGGCGATGCCCAGGTCCACGCCCAGGAAGCCGTCCGGCAGACTCACCGGCCGGTCGGGAAGGTCGCAGGTCGCGATCAGGAACCACATGCCGTCCCGGCAGACCAGGTCGGACTCGCCCTTCCGGTAGGCCGACAGGGTCTTGAGCTGCTCGGCGGAGGCAGTGAACGTCAGGTCTTTCAGCCTCCCGGCAACCGTCCAGATCGACACCGTCCGCGCGTCGATCTGCCAGGACAAACATCGGTCATCGAAGGGCTGAGCGGCGTCGGGACGGAAGGCGATCGGCTTGGATTCGGCTTTGAGGCGTCGCGCTGAGCCCGGCTTGCCCAGGTTCCCGGCCCGCAGGTTGGCGTGCAGGACGGCGTAGGCGTCGGCGACCTTTTTGATGACGTGCTGAGCGGCCTGGGCGGCCAGCCCGTAGTGGTCTTTGATGCTCGTGTAGGCGTGCTTGCGCAGGTCGTAGTTACGGAAGACCCGCTGATCGTAGGCCAGCGTGGAGACCTGGCAGGCTGCTGCGTTGACCGCGCGCAGGGTCGCCTCCAGCGCCGCCGCCTGCTCGGGCGTCGGCAGGAGCCGCACCTGCACCACCAGCTTCACATCGAACACACTAACCTTTGGCCTATGTCACCGCGATGGGAACCCGATCCCGATATCCGGCGGGGGCGCACCGTCGTCCACACCCTGCACGCCCATTTGGTCTTCACACCCAAATATCGGCGTGGAGTGTTCACCGACGAACTTCTGCGCCGCTGTGAAGAAATCATGATCGAGGTATGCGACAGCTTCGGCGCCGAACTGGTCGAGTTCAACGGCGAGCATGACCATGTCCACTTGCTGGTTCACTATCCGCCCAAGGTCGCGCTCTCCACCTTGGTCAACTCTCTCAAAGGCGTCTCGGCCCGGCTGCTGCGCAAGGAGTACGGCGCTCATGTCCGCCGCTATCTCTGGGGCGGCCACTTCTGGTCGCCCAGCTACTTCGCCGCCTCCTGCGGAGGCGCACCCCTGTCGATCGTCAAGGAGTACATCGAGAATCAGAAGCGACCAGGCTGAGCCGCTCACGCGAAGCCAGCCGTCACGGCACCGCTCGGGCCTGAGGGCCCCTCCCGCGCTGTCGTTTCCTCCCGGGCGTAAACGACTCTGCCTGCGCCACTGGCAGGGCGACGTGGACGCCGGGTGGGAGGCGCGGCGGCTGGCCGAGCTCGCGCTACGTCATCTACGGGTCGGAGCGGTCGTTCTGGTGCTGGTCGGCGGGCCGCCCGGTAGCGGGAAGACGACGCTCGGCGGCTCACTGGCCGACCGGCTCGGTTACACGCTGCTACGCAGTGACCGCATCCGCAAGGAACTGGCCGGACTCGACCCTCTGCAGGCCGCCAGCGCGTCTTACCAGGAGGGGATCTACGACCCGGTGCACACCGCCGGCACGTACGCCGAGCTGCTGTCACGGGCCGAACGGTTGCTCGGGCAAGGGGAGTCGGTCGTCCTGGACGCGTCCTGGGGCGATGAGCGGCACCGGGCGATGGCCGCGGACGTTGCCGGCCGGACCTCGAGCAGCCTGATCCCGCTGCGGTGCACCGTCATGCCACAGATCGCCGTTGCGAGGCTCACCGCCCGGGGACACGAGCTCTCCGACGCGGACGAGGCCGTGCGCTCCGCCATGGACGCGGCCATGGCGCCGTGGCCTGACGCGATCGAGATCGACACGGGGACCGCCCCGGAGCAGACGCTGGCCCGCGCGCTCGATGCTGTTCATCCGCCTGAGCCGAACGTGTCCTGGCGGTTCCGGCGGCCTCGGATGGAACCCGGCTGAGTGGCCGATAGGGGACAAAGGCGCTGACCGCCCGAACCCGCGCCGACAGTCAGCAGGCGGCCTGGGCCGGGCCGGCGGAGGAGGGAAGGATTCCGGCCTGGTGGAGATGGCGGCGGGCTGCCGCGATGGCCTCCGGGGTCGAGGCGAACACCTGCCCTGCCTCGTCCAACCGGGCGATCACGCCCAGGGCGTGCAGCGGCCGGTGGTGGCCGTCGCGGATGCCGGAGACGTACACGGTGATGCCGCGTCGTTGGAGGCGGGCGATCGCGTCGCCGAGCACCAGCGCGCCGCTGGCGTCGATGGTGGTGATGCGCGACAGGCGCAGGATGACCACCGAGACGTCGGCGACCTCGGACAGCTCCAGCAGGAACCGGTGCGCCGCGGCGAAGAACAGCGGCCCGTCCAGCCGGTAGGCGACGATGTGCTCGGCCAGCAACGCGTGCTCTTCGGCGTCGTGGTCACCCGGCAGGTCCGCTTGCAGCGGCACGGTGTCCAGACGGACGTTCCTGGCGATGGCGCGCAGCGCGAGCGCGCCGGCGACGATCAGCCCGAGGATGACGGCGGCGACCAGATCCAGGGCGAGAGTGGCGATCGCGGTCAGTGCCAGGACGACGGCGTCGGCCCGGGTGGAGCGCATCATCGCCGTCACCGAGCCGACCTCCACCATCCGTACCGCGGTGGCCAGCAGCACCCCGGCCAGGGCCGCCAGCGGGATGCGGGCCACCACGCCGGCGGCGGTGAACACGATCACGCCCAGGATCACGGCGTGCGCGAGCGCGGCCAGCCGGGAAGAGGCACCCGCACGCACGTTGACGGCGGTGCGCGCGATCGCGCCCGTGGCCGGCACGCCGCCGAAGAGCGGGGCGACCAGGTTGGCCAGGCCTTGGCCGAACAACTCCTTGTCAGGGTCGTGCTGGTGGTTGACGCTCATGCCGTCGGCGACCGCGGCCGACAACAACGATTCGAGCGCGGCCAGCGCGGCGACCGCGACCGCGGGAGCGATCAGGGAGCTCAGCGCGGACACGTCCAGGAATTCGAGCGACGGGGCGGGTAGCCCGGCGGGCAGGGCGTCGATACGCGCCACCGGCAACCCCGCCAGCTCGGCGGCGAGGGTGGCGGCGGCGACGGCGACCAGTGAGAACGGCACCGCGGGCCGCCAGCGCCCTCCGGCCAGGATCACCGCCGCCACCGCCGCGGCCAGGGCGATGGCGGCCCAGTTGGGGCGGGCGGCGAAGTCGAGCACCGCCTGCCAGGCCACGGCCAGCGCCTTGTCGCCTTCAGGTGTGGGAACGCCGAGCGCGGCGGGCACCTGCTGCAGGCCGATCACGCACGCGATCCCCAGGGTGAAGCCCTCCACCACCGGCGCGGGCACCAGCATCATGAACCGGCCCACCCGAGCCAGCGCGAGGCCGAGCAGCAGCAGCCCGGCCAGCACACCCACGGTCAGCACGCCGGTGGCGCCGTGCGCGTGCATGATCGGCACCAGCACCACCGTCATCGCCCCGGTCGGCCCGGACACCTGCAAGGCGGAGCCGCCGAATACGGCGGCCAGCGCGCCGGCCACCACCGCGGTGGCCAGCCCCGCTTCCGCGCCCAGCCCGCTGGAGATGCCGAAGCCGAGCGCCAGCGGCAGCGCGACGACCGCCACCGTCAACCCGGCCAGCAGATCACGGCGCGGATGGCGGTTGAAGGCGGCGAGGTCGGCGCGGGCGGGCAGGACTGAGCGCAGGCGGGCCCAGCCCGCCAGGAGCACAGAGGTCACCGGCCGCCGGCCTCCGACTCGAGCAGCTCGTTCAGCAGCGCGTGCCGGCCCGACAACTTGGCCTGCAGCAGGTGGCGGGCCGCGCGCAGCAGCTCGGCCACGTCCCCACCGGACAATGCGTACACCACGGTGGAGCCGTCACGGCGCGCGGTGACCAGCTCCGAGCGGCGCAACACGGCCAGGTGCTGCGACAGCCCGGTCGGCTCCACCTCGATCTCGGCCAGGAGGTCACGCACCGGCATCGGCCCGTCCTGCAGCAGCTCCAGCACGCGGATCCGCACCGGATGTCCGAGCAGCCGGAACAACTCGGCCTTGGCTTCATACAAGGGCACCGACATCAACGTGCGTCCTCCCCCGCCACCACGTCCGGCGAGCCGGGATCCGCGATCGTGCCCGATCCGGAGCCTGTCTCGTGGCCTGGACCGGTGCTCACCCCGTGAGCACGCGCCATGCGCAGCATCTCGTCCAGCGCCCCTGCCGCCGCCAGCGCCGCCTCGGCGTCTCCATCCCGCTCGGCCGTGCGCAGCGCGTCTGCCGCTTCACCGGCCCGACGACGGATCGCCGCGGCAAATGCCTCAACCACACCTGTCCTCGCATGTCTTCCGATCGGTGGCTCACTTCGCACAATGATAGACCAATGGATTACGAAATTTCGCAATTCCTAAGAGCCAGACCGTCCACTCGTGGCCATCGATCTCCAGGAAGCCGGACGCGGACCCCAGCGGACTTGACATATACCCCCCACTGGTATTGATTGACCTCTGCCCCTACATACCTCTTAGGGGTATAGGAGAGCCCGCTATATACCCCACCCGGGTATGAGAAAGATCTGGAGAGCTCATGTCTGAGCCATCACCTCGACGCTGGGCCGCTCTGGCCCTGATCGCCACCGCCCAGTTCATCGTCATCATGGACACGTCGATCATCGGTGTGGCCCTTCCCCGCATCCAGCAGGACCTGGGCTTCTCCCAGGAGAACCTGTCCTGGGTCTTCAACGCCTACGTCGTCGCCTTCGGCGGCCTCCTGCTCCTGGGTGGCCGCCTGTCCGACCTGTTCGGCGCCCGGCGGCTCTTCAGCACCGGCTGGCTGATCCTGCTCGCCGGCTCGCTCCTCGCCGGCATCGCCCCCGACGTGTGGGTCGAGCTGACCGGCCGCGCCGTACAAGGAGTCGGTGCGGCCCTGATCGCCCCATCGGCCCTCACCCTCCTGATGATGTTGTTCGGTCACGACCCCAGGGAACTGACCAAGGCCCTCGCCCTGTACGGCGCCGCCGCGCCCGCGGGCGGCACAGCCGGCGTCTTCCTCGGCGGCGTCATCACCGAATACCTGAGCTGGCCGTGGGTCTTCTACATCAACATCCCCATCGCCCTCATCGCGCTCCTCGCCACCGGCCCGCTGATGCCCGCCGCCCAGCCCCGGCGCGGATCCATCGACATCCTCGGCACGGTGACCGTCACCCTCGGCCTCGGCGCCGCCGTCTACGCCATCGTCCGCGCACCGGAAGCCGGCTGGGGCTCCGCCGAGACGTGGATCGTCCTCGCCGCCGCCGCGACACTGCTCGCCGCGTTCGTCGCCGTCCAGGCCCGCCGCCGCGAGCCGCTGATGCGCCTGTCGATCTTCCGTACACCGAACCTCGCCGCCGCCAACCTCACCCAGCTGCTGCTGGGCGGAGCCTGGATCCCGATGTGGTTCTTCCTCAACCTCTATCTGCAGCAGGTCCTCGGCTACAGCGCCTTCCCCAGCGGCGCCGCCCTGCTGCCGATGACCGTCCTCATCATGATCGGCATGATCGTCCTGGCCCCCCGTGCCATCAACCGATTCGGCCCCAAGGCGACCACGGTCACCGGCCTGGTCCTCCTCACCGCGGGCATGGCCTGGCTCTCGCTGATCAGCCCGGACGGCAGCTTCGCCGCCGACGTCCTGCCTGCCAGCCTCGTCGCCGCCCTCGGCATGTCGCTGGCCTTCATCCCCTCCCTCGGCACCGCCATCTCATCCGCCCGCCCGGAAGAGGGCGGACTCGCCTCCGGCATCGTCAACACCAGCTACCAGGTCGGCTCCGCGCTCGGCCTGGCCGCGATGACCGCCGTCGCCGCCGCCAACGGCTCCGGCCGGCTCGGCGACCTGCCCGCGCTGACCGACGGCTTCTCCGCCGCCTTCATAGGCGCCGCCGCCATCGCCCTCGCGGGCGTCCTGGTCGCCGCCACCACCCTGCGGACCCGCGCCACCGCACCCGCCGCGGACGAGGTCGCCTCCTCCCGCGGATGACCCACCGTCGATGTTGTCGGCGGCTGCCCTGCCGGTGCCGGTATGTGGCGTTCCGTGCGCGCTCGACAGCGGCGGGGTACGTGCCTAGACTCCCGAAGATCCCAACTTCCGGAGGTGCAGATGGACGAGTGGGTGACGGCGGAGGTGGGCGAGGACGGGCTGCTGGCCGCCGTCCACATCGAGCCGCGGGCCATGCGCCTCTACTCGGCGGAGCTGGCCGGACACGTCGTCGAAGCCGTACGCACGGCGCAGCGCGAGCACGAGCAGCCGCCCCAGGACTCCCGGCCTCGACGCACTCCTCCAGCGGCTGGACGAGCTCGAGGCCCGGGCGGACAGGGATTTCGACTACGTGAACAGCAGGCTTGACGACGCTCTCAGAGGGCTCACGGAATGAGCGGGCTCCCGACCGGGATCACGATCGACGCCGGCGGGCGCGACTCCGCGGGCCGGGCGTTCGGCACGCTGGCCGACGAATACCACGGGCAAGCCGGCGGGTGGGGCCGGGGCGAGAGTCCGCTGCCGTACGAGGAGTTCGCGGCCGGCTACCAGGAGCTCACGGCCGGCCTTCGCGCCGCTTGCGAAGGGTTGTCCGGCTCGCTCGACCGGGCCGGAACGGGACAGGTCACCATGGCCGCCACCAACACGAGCACGGAACTCGCCAACTCCCGCGGGTGGCACGTATGACGGAACAGGCATCGGCGGGCGGGCTGGCGCTGCTCGGCGTCCCGCCGCTGCCCGACCTGGACGGCATCGACAGGCACATCGCCGATCTGGACGCGGCGGTCGCCCACCACCGGGGGCTCGCCGCGGAGAGCGGGCGCGCCCACCGGCTGGCGGGGGCGAACAGCGGCCCGGCCGCCGACGCGGTGGACGGCCACGTGACCGGCCGCGACGGCATCACCTTCACCGCGGATGACCTCGCCGGCCGCCTCTCCAACCTGGCCGGCACGTTGCGCTTCACCAGGGAGACGCTGGTCTGGGTCGGCGGCCTGCTGACCGGGCTGGCCGCGCTCGCCGTGGCGGCCGTCGCGTACGCGCCCCACCTGCTGCCCCGGCTGAGAGCCATCGCCGTCAAGCTCTCCACCAGGCTGCGCGAGATCACCGCCCGCCTCGGGGCGCTGATGCGCGGCATGTCCACGAACCTGACCAACCGCAGGGTCGACAGCGTCGCCGACCGCTTCCACGACGCGTGGCGCGCTCCGCGCAGGCTGCCCGACGGCACGTACGACCCGAGGGTGAAGACCACCACCGACGCGGCCTGGATCAAGAAGCACGACACCGACCAGGTCGACATCGCCAACACGCGCTATCGCGACCTGCCGGCCGACTGGAAGCGCGAGAACCAGGAGTCGGCGCGCGTCGGGGTACAGCTGGTCGACGAGGCGCGGGTGAGCGGCGTGGACGTCAGAGGCAGGCGGTTCATGGAGGAGGCGAGCTCGGTGGTGCACGACAAGTGGCTCGTCCGCAACCGCGACTGGGCCCCAGAAGAGCAGCGCCGCCCGTACGAACTGCTCTCCGAGGCCGAGAAGGAGAAGGACCGCGACGTCATCCGCATGGTCCTCGGGATCTAGCCAGGCGAGGAGGCGGGAAGGATGGTCTGATCCAGGTCATCCCGTTCGCGCGGTTGAAGGTGTGCGACGGCGATGAGTTTCGCCGAGGTGTCCCGTCTGCATTCACACACACCGATCCACCGCACTCGAGGAGAGCAGCGTGACCGCCACCTACACTTTCGACGTCTTCAGCAGCCTCGACGGCTTCGGCGCCGCCGGCGGCGACTGGACCGGCTACTGGGGCAAGCAGGGCCCCGAGCTGCTGGGCCACCGTCTCGCCCTGTACGGCGAGGAGCAGCGGATGGTCTTCGGGGCCCACACGTACCGGGCGTTCGCGCAGATGCTGGCCACGAGCACCGAGGACTCCGAGGTGCGTGACCCGTGGGTCACCCGGATGCGGAACCTGCCGGCGACGGTGGTGTCGACCACGCTGGAAGGGCCCCTCGACTGGCCGGATGCGACCCTCGTGAGCGGTGACGCCGTCGACGTCGTCGCCCGGCTCAAGGAGGAGTCCGAGGTGCCGTTGCGCTCCCACGGCAGCCTGTCGATGAACCGGGCGCTGATGGCCGCCGGCCTGGTCGACCGCGTCCAGGTGACGCTCTTCCCCGTGATCACCGGTCAGACCGGGCTTGACCCGATCTTCCAGGGCGCGGCCGACTTCGACCTCGAGCTGATCGGGAGCCGGACGCTCGACGGCGACATCCAGGAGCTCGTCTACCGGCCCACCCTGCATGTCTGAGCCCGTCCCGTGGGCGGGCGGCACGCCGGCGCGGCGTCCGGCATGTTCGGGGCAGGCTCGCCGCCGGCCGGCAGCTCGTTCTCGTGCAGGCCGACCAGACGGGTTCGCTCGGGTCCGTCATCGTGTCCGTGTGGCGGTGATCAGGGTGTCGATGCCGTTGAGTATCAGCTCGACCCCGAACCTGAAGCTGCCGTCCGTCCCTTGAGGCAGGGGTGATTCGAAGACGTCGGAGGCGAAGAGCTCGGCCGCCTCGGGATAGCGGTCAGGCTCCACGAGCCCGGCCAGGGCCCTGCCGTAATCTTGCTCGCTCTGCGCCTGATCGAGCCCGATCTCCTGGCGAGCGTGCGCGAGCTGCTGCTCCTGAGCGCTGGAGGAGCGGACGTACCCGCCGACGAGGTTGAGTATGCCCACCTTCGCCTGCCAGCCGAGGCCCGTCCCGCGCAGAGCGCGGAACATGGCGTCCATCCAGGCGATCGCGTGCGGCCCACGCGGCGGGCCGCTGATCGGAAGGTGCGCCAGCCAGGGATGGCGCTCGTAGACCTGCCGGTTGGCGAGGATCCACTGCTGCGTGCCGGCCCGCCAGCCGGCACGTTCGCTGATCTCGGGAGGCGGGCCGATGGCCAGGTCGCTCATCAGATCGAACAGCTCTTCCTTCGATCCCACGTAGCGATACAACGACATCTTGGTGACGCCCAGCACCTCGGCGACCTTCGGCAGGGTCGCGCCGGCCAGTCCGCCGCGGTCGGCGAGCTCCAGTGCGGTGCCGATCACCCGGTCGACATCGAGCCCCGCCGGGCGGCCACGGTGCGACCCGGTGGGGAGCCGCCACAGCCGCCTCAGCGGTGCGGGCACCTCGGGTTCTGGCTTGCCGGACGGCTTGCTGCGCACGCTCGTAGACTCTACCGCCCACGATTAATATCCATGGGATAGTATCCATGGGATGCTAATTAGAGGAGAGGGGCGGCACGAGATGACTCAAATGGCACAGCACGACACACCGATGGCACGACCGCGGCGAAAGCGGCGGCGTCCCGCCTGGTGGATGCTCCCGCTATCGGTGACCACGCTGGCGCTCCTGGCTTTCATGCTGTCGGCGTACATCCCGCCGGACATTCGTACGAGCCGGGCCGACATGCACGGCGACCAGGTGCGTTACTGGCTGCTGGTAGGACACATCGCGTTCGGCACGGTCGCCACCGTGACCGGCCTGCTGCAGCTCTGGGCCGGGCTGCGCAACAGGTTTCCCCGCATACATCGATGGACGGGCCGCGTCTACTTCTACGCCGGGATCTTCCCGGCGATGATCCTCGCAGTGCCCGTATCCGTCATGAGCGAGTCCGGCGTATCCAACGTCGCCGCGCTGGACACCATGCTCGTCCTGTGGGCCATCACCGGCGTCGCCGGCCTACGCGCCGCCAGGTCACGCCGCTTCAACGATCACCGCAAATGGATGATCCGCAACTACGCCGTCACGATCGCCATCCTCGCCTCCCGCCCGTGGGGCACCGTCATGGCGTTGATCGTCATGGCCCAAGCCGACTCCCCCGCCTACCAGGGCAACACCGTCGCGATGATCCACGACATCGCCAGCTCGGGCGCGTGGATCGCTCTCATCGTCAACCTCGTCGTCGCAGAGGCGTACATCCAGCACAAGTACGGAGGCAAAAGCCGCAACCCCGCCCTGGCAGGGCACGCCCAACGGTGATGCCCCACCCCCGCCCTCGACGCACATCAGCCGTTCAAGCCCGCCGACCCGCACCCCGCCAGGACATGGGGCCCCGTCAACCACGAGCCGCACCCTCGCGGCACGACAACCGTTGATCGCTTCGACGTCCAGGCACCGCACGGGAAAGGGGCGGATTGCGTGATCGATGTGTGTCGTGAGATCGCCGCCACCTTCACGGATGGTGTTTCCGCTTCCGGGCGGGTCGTCGAACTCGGCGTGGCCGCACTGGAGGTGAAGCGATTCCGCCCGGCATACCTGCGGCGAAAGGACTATTCGGAGCGGGCAGAAGAGGAGGACATCGTCCAGCTCATCATGCCGATGTGCGGCACCGTCGACGCGACGTGGGCCGGACGGCACAACACCGTGGCCGTGGGCGACCTCTACGCGCACGACCTCGCCCAACTCGACGAGATAAATCTGCAGTGCGACGGGCGGGATGCCCTGGAACTGGCCCTGGTCGCCATCCCTAAACCGCTACTGCCGCTGCGGAGCGGCGCGATGGATGACGTGCTCGGGCGCGGCGTGCCCGTCAACGGTGGAGTGGGCAGGCTGCTCAAGGGCTTCATCGAGGATTTGTCCGACGAGAACCTGTCGCTGAAGCCCGAGGACGGACAACGGCTGGGAACCGTGCTGGTGGATCTCGTGGCCGCCTGCCTTTCCAGCCTGCTGGAACCCGGGCAGGGCCCGCGACCAGGCTCCCACCGGCAGGCCCTGACCCTTCGTATACGCGCCTACATCCAGCGCCATCTGCACGATCCCACGCTCACCCCCCGCGCAGTCGCGGCGGAGCACCACATCTCCATCAGCTACCTCCATCGGCTGTTCCAGGAGCAAGGCGAGACTGTCTCAGCATGGATACGCGACCAGCGGCTCAGGCGTAGCCGTCGAGACCTCGCCGACACGGCCCTGGACAGCGTGCCGATCCACCAGATCGCCGCCCGCTGGGGGTTCGGCCGCGCGGGCGACTTCAGCCGTGCCTTCCGCACCGCCTATGGCGAGTCGCCTCGCGAATACAGATCCCGTACGGCCCGCAAGGGCTGAGCGCGAAGCGCACTGCTCAGGTTGAACCGGCCGGAATGAAGAACCGCACCCGCTGGTGAAGCGACGTCCTGACGTTTCAGCTCGGCATGTGACGCGCGGCGGCCGGCATGTTCGGGGCAGGCTCGTCGCCGGCCGGCGACGAGCCTGCCCTCTTTCTCAGTTGCGAGCGCGGTCGGCGGGCTCGGACGCAGCCGGCCCTGACGCAGCCGGCTCGGCGGCCTGGCGGGTGTCCCTCCTGGACTTGAGCAGGCTGGCCACCGTCGTGATGGTGAGCACGGTGACGATGACGGACAACGAGAGCCAGTTGTTGATCTCGGGGACCCAGGTGACGTGCTCGCCGCCGTTGATGAACGGCAGCTCGTTCTCGTGCAGGGCGTGCAGGACGAGTTTCACGCCGATGAAGCCGAGGATGACCGCCAGCCCGTAGGTGAGGTAGACGAGCTTCTCCACCAGCCCGCCGAGCAGGAAGAACAGCTGTCTCAGCCCCATCAGCGCGAACGCGTTGGCCGCGAAGACCAGGTAGGCGTCCTGGGTGATGCCGAAGATCGCGGGGATGGAGTCGACGGCGAACACCAGGTCCGCGCCGCCGATGGCGATGATGACGATGAACATCGGGGTCAGCAGGCGGCGACCGTCCTGCCGGACGGTCATCCGCGCACCGTGGTAGGCGTCGGTGACCGGGAACAACTTGCGCGCCAACCGGACGACGCCGCCGTTGGGGTCGTACTCGTCGTCGTCGTTGTGGTTGAAGGCGAATTTCCACGCGGTGTAGATGAGGATGCCGCCGAAGATCCAGAACACCCAGCTGAAACGCTGTACGGCCTGCGCGCCCACGCCGATGAAGATCCCGCGCATGACCAGCGCCATCACGATCCCGATGAGCAGGACGCGGTGCTGGTAGATCGCGGGCACGGCGAAGTTCGCCATGATGAGCATGAAGATGAACAGGTTGTCGACGCTGAGCGTGTACTCGGTGATGTAGCCGGTGATGTAGGCGGCCGCCTGGTCATCGCCACCGAAGATCCACACTCCTGCGCCGAAAGCGACCGCACAGGCGATGTAGAAGGCGATCCACCGCGCCGACTCGGCGATCGTGACCTTGTGGGGTTTCCTGTTGACGATGATCAGGTCGAGGAGGATGAGTCCGAGAAGGGCGGCGATGGTGGCCGCCCACAGCCAGGCGGGCACGGGCATGGGTGGGGGCATGAAAGCTCCTCCGACTTAGGCGTTGACACGTCCGTCGGAGGTCTTCTCCGCCCGCGGCGTCGCGGACCGACCGCGCCGGGTCCCGAGAAAGGGTCCGTGATGACGACGTGGCCGCGAAGGAGTACTCCCCTCCACTTCGCCTGCGATCATACATATGGAATGCTGTAGGCCAACATCCCCCCTCGTATGTTTCAGCGTAGGCGGTCGAGGTCAGGCGGATTCCGGGCGTGCCGGCAAGGCGATCCAGCCGGTGCGTGCCCGCCGGTTCCGTCCGGACCTGAGGTGGGCCACATAGGCCCTCCGCAGGGAAGTGCCCTGTGGTAGCTCCGCGAGTTGACGTGCGGTGACCGGCCCCGTCCGGCTCGGCTGTCCGAAGACGTACTCCAGCATGGAACCGTCGGCGAGATCCTCATCGCCGGACGTCAGCGGCCTCAACGCGAAGCGGCGGAGGAATCGCACGATGTTCGACCGCTCGGGGAGATATTCGATGAGCTGCGGGTCGAGCAACCAGGAGTGACAGACGACGTACGAGAGCGGCTCGTCAGGGAAATGGCGGCCGAAGAACCTCCGGGCCTGGCCGAGCGATTCGTCGCAGGAAGCCGGGGACAGCGGTGCACCGGACGGTGTTCGGCCATCATGGGGCCGAGTGTCGACAACGTCTCCCATGACGTTCGGGGGTCGATGCCGCGCTCGGCGTGGTAGCGCAGCGTCTGCGGCAGGACGGCGAGATAGAGCCAGACGTAGAGGTGGAGCGCCACCGGGCCGGCGCCGGCCGGGAACGCCGGGAAGCCGCGATAGCCACCGGCCGAGAGCCCTGAACCCATGTGCGACGTCACATCCTGGTGGCACCGTTCCAGGTGCCGCCACAGCTCCGGATGCTCCTCGGGATCGGGCCGCGCCGCCAGCGCTTCGTTCCGATCGGCGGGCGATGCACCCAACTGCTCCAGCAACCGCGCCGCTTCCGCGTTCGAGGGAAGTTCGAGCATGTGACCCAACCTACGCGGACCGTCCGTACGGGTCACCCGCCGGAGTGATCCCGTCGGTGGGTGTTTACCATCGCCGTGTGAGCGGAGACGGCGAGGAGCTTGTGACCGCACGGCTGTCGCTGCGGCGGCCCGCGCCGGAGGACGTCGACGCGATCTTCAGCATCCATCACGACCCTGCCACCTGCCTGCACAACCCCTCCGACGCTCTGTCCCGGCGCGAGGAGGCCCGGGAGCTCTTCGAGCGCTGGAACGATCACTGGCAGCGCTTCGGCTTCGGGTACTGGGTGGTGCGGCGCCGCGGCTCGGAGCGGCAGCTGGGGTTCTGCGGCACCAAGGCCATGGACCTGAACGGCATGAGGGTGCTCAACCTCTTCTACCGCTTCGAGGCCTCATCGTGGGGTCGGGGGCTGGCGGGCGAGGCCGCCGAGTCAGTGGTCGGGTGGGTGTCCGGACGCGTTCCCGACCTGCCGCTCATCGCCCGTGTCCGGCCGGCCAACATCGCCTCCCAACGTGTGGCCGTACGCGCTGGTCTGGCGCGAGCCGAACATCTCGACACCAGCGGCGAGGACGGCCTGGACTGGATCTTCGCGACGAACCTGCCTCGTCACGAGCTCTGAGGGCTGAGACCTGCGACGGCCGGGGGTGCTCCGGTGCGAGGGTCATGCCGGCGGCCGGGGTGGTCAGGTGGTCGTCTCTCCGGACATTGCTAAGTGGCGGGGTCCGTCGTATTGTATCGCGCACAAAACGGCGGGGCCCGCCGTTTCAGCCGTACGAGGGAGAAGCATGGTCACCACCTCCGCGCCCGTCCTGGTCACCGGCGCCACAGGCAAGCAGGGCGGGGCCGCCGCCCGCGCCCTGCGCAGGGCCGGCGTTCCCGTCCGCGCCCTGGTACGCGACCCGGCCACCGCCCGGGCCAGAGCCGTCGAGGCGCTCGGCGCCGAACTCGTCACCGGCGATCTCCACGACCGCGACTCGGTGGTCCGGGCCGCCGAGGGCGTCCGCGCCGTCTTCTCCGTACAGATGCCCGCGCTGACCGCCGATGGCTTCGGTTTCGACGGAGAGGTGGCCCAGGCCGTCAACCTCATCGAGGGTGCGAAGGCCGCGGGGGTGCCGCAGTTCGTGCAGACGTCCACCAGCGGCGCGGGCGGGCACACCGAGACGCCCGGCTGGGTGGCAGGCCGCTGGGGCTCGCTGGACGACAGCCTGGAAGCCAAGAGCACGATCCAGGACCGGGTTCGCGCGGCCGGTTTCCCCCACTGGACGATCCTCAAGCCGGGCTTCTTCATGGAGAACTTCCTGCCGTCCATGGCGTTCCTGTTCCCGCGCGGCATCGAGGGCGGCCTGGTGAGCGTGGTGAAGCCCGGGACCCGGCTGTCCCTCGCCGCGGTGGACGACATCGGCACGACGGTCGCCGCGGCCATCGCCGACCCCGCGCGCTTCGACGGGCTGGAGCTGGAGCTGGCGAGCGACTATCTGCCGATGTCGGCGATCGCCGAGATCCTCTCCCGCACGCTGGGCACGTACCTGCCCGCGCCGGACATGACCGAGGAAGAGGCGCTCGCCGCCGGAATGCCGCCGATGGGCGCCTCGCACGAGTGGATGAACGTGGCCGGTCAACCGGCCCGGCCGCAGTACGCCAGGGACCTCGGCCTCCCGCTCACCGGCTTCGAGGAGTGGGCGCGGCGGCACCTGCCGGAGACGGTCACCCGGGTGTGAGGCGTTTGCGCATGACGAACCCGGCGTGGTGGAGCACCCCGTCGACCAGCTCTCCGAAGGCCCAGAACCCGGTGTCGTCGAGGTAGGTGACGCGGTCGTCGCGGACCCAGTATCTGCCTGTGTAGGCATCGGTCCGGCCGTGGCGCGTCTCGGTGTACCTGCCGTCGAGGAGCAGGTGTTGTTCCAATTCATGCGATTCGTCGACCCAGACGCCGTGCCATCTCTGGAGCCCTGGGGCGGGTGTTCCGGCGGGACGGGTGGGTTCGCCCTGCCACGCCTCGACATGTCCCGACACGACGACGGCGAGCAGGTCGTACGGCCGGAGGACCAGCATCTGCCCGATCCGCGACTCGCTCATACGCTCCCGGGTGACGGCGAAGGTCGCCGGGTTGCCCGGGGCCACATCATAGACGCCGCGCTGGTCCTCGGCGCGGGCGCGCATCGCGGTGTCCACCAGCAGCGGTACGACGAACGCGCCGTCCGCCTCGATCACCCGGGCCCGGGCCGGACGGGGCTTCTTCCCGCGCGGGCCGACGTGCGTGATCCTCCCGTCCTCGGCCCACAGGTCTCCGCGGACCGTCCGTGACGGCGTGACGTGGACCGTGGCGTCTATCACGACCAGGGGATCGGAGGCATCGTTTCCTGACATCGGCTGTGCTCCTCGTGAGGCCGTATCGGCTGCGGGGGCGCCGATCGGATGCGGGCGTACCGAAAAGATCGCGAGGCCGGCGGCCAGCGCGGCCGCCGGCAGGATCCACCAGGGGCGGCCGGTCTTCGGTGCGGAGGTGACCACGGTGGGCGCGTCGCTCATGCGCCTTACCCTCGACGAGGGCTGGGGTGCGGGAGAAGGCCGCGGTTCTCCTGGGAGCGCCACGCCCATGCTCGCGCCGATCGTGGTGAACCTGAGCGGCTTCTCGCCCGACTGTGCAGGGTGACGGGAAGGGGCGAGATGACCGATGAGCTGCTGGTGGTCCGCGCCCAGCTGGGAGAGCGGGCCGCATGGGCCGAGCTGGTGGCCCGATGGCGGGTGCCGGTGTGGACCTATGTTCGGCGGATGCTGGATGCGGAGCGAGCCGACGACGTCACGCAGGAGATCTGGCTGGCCGTGGTCCGTGGCCTGCCGGGGCTGCGGGAGCCCGGCCGGTTCGCACCCTGGCTCTTCACGATCGCCCGCCGTTCGGTGACCGACCGCCTGCGCGGTGAGTACGCCAGGGAGAGGGTGGAAGGCGTCACGACCGACGAGGCCATGGTGGAGGACCCCGTCCAGGCCATGGTGGACCGCGCCGAGCTCGTCGCCGCACTGGCCGGGCTGCCGGTCCTGGAACGGGAGATTCTCGTCCTCTTCTACCTGGAGGACCTGTCGGTGGAGGAGTGCGCACAGGTCTGTCTCGTCCCGCCCGGCACGGTCAAATCCAGACTCGATCGGGCTCGCCGGATGTTGCGGGAGCACCTGGAGAAAAGGGGATACCAGCCAT
Organism: Nonomuraea sp. NPDC049378; assembly: GCF_055586745.1. NCBI lineage: Bacteria > Bacillati > Actinomycetota > Actinomycetes > Streptosporangiales > Streptosporangiaceae > Nonomuraea > Nonomuraea sp. NPDC049378. The sequence continues at coordinate 202,914 of NZ_JBVJHP010000018.1, read as the reverse complement.
GACCGAAGAGGGGCCTCGCCTGTCGGCGGAGGAGCTGATCGAGCGGCTCGAATCGCCGCTGTCACCGTGGCGGCGGGTGCGCGCCGTGGCGGCGCTGCTGGCCGGACTGGCCGGCGTGGTGTTCGTGACCGCGCTGTGGTGGAGCGAGCCGGGGCAGGTGCCCGGCCGTACGCATCTGGCGTTCGCGGTGCTCGCCGTGTTCTGCCTGGCCTGGGCGGGTTACGGTACGTGGCTGCTGACGCGCAGGGTGCCGTTGTTCGCCACCGACCGGGTGATCGCCGCCTGGATCGCCCTGAGCGCGTCGCTGGTCACGACCGCGGGCCTGGCGGGCATCGCCACCCAGCGCGATGCCGGCCCGGGCACCGCACTGGCGACGGGGGGCGCGCTCGTCGCGGTGTCGCTGGTGCTGGTCGTACGGGCGCACGCGCGCCGGGCCGCGCTGCTGCGCCGCAAGCGCGAGCTGACCCGTGGCGAGCAGGCGTGACCGGGCGCCGGCGTCGACGGGGTCCACGCCGCCACCCGGCACGGTCCATGGCCCGCCTGCACGGGCTCATGCAGCGTGGCCTTGACGGCCCTACGGGTTATGGGAGTACGCGTGGACGGCGGCTGTTCGGTTCTCGGCGTCATGTCCGAGGTCGATGCCGCCGGCCAGCCAGCCGCCATCGATGGTGAGCACGCTGCCGGTGATGAACGACGCGTTCTCACTGGCCAGGAACGCGACCAGGTTGGCGACCTCCTCGCTGCGCCCCGGTCTGCCCAGCGGAAAGCGGCTGGCGACGTCGAGCTCCTCACCCATCTTCCTGGTGAGATCGTTACTGGCGATGTACCCCGGGCAGACGGCGTTGACCCGGATCCCGACCGGCCCCAGCTCCAGCGCAGCCGACTTGACCAGACCGAGCACACCATGCTTCGACGCCGCGTACGCAGCCGACATCCGAACTCCGGTGAGCCCGGCCGCCGACGAGGTGACCACGACCGAGCCCCCACCCGCCTCGCGCATCGACCGGCCCGCCGCCTGCAGACCGAGCAGCACACCCCGCAGATTCACCGCCATCGTGCGGTCCCACTCCTCCAGCGGGTAGTCCAGAAGACCGCCCCAGTGCCCCGTAGCGGCGTTGAGATGCGCGATGTGCACGGCCCCGTAACGGGCGACCGTCTCGCGAACCATCGCATCGTTGTCCTCCGGCGACGCCACGTCGACCCGCAACCCGAACGCCTCGCCGCCGGCCGCCACGATCTCTCCTGCCGTCCGCTCGACCTTGTCGAGGGTACGCCCGGCACAGCACACCCGCGCTCCCAGGGCCGCCAGCGCCACCGCGGTCGCCGCGCCGATTCCGGACCCCGCTCCGGTCACGACCGCGACCCTCCCCGCCAGGGAAAACCTTCCTTGCTCCGTCATCAGTTGTTTCCTCCTCCGGTCGAACACGAGACATCAGCGACTCGCCCCTGGCGACAGGGCACGTCAGCCCGTCGTCCAGGGACGAAGTTTGTCGGGATTCAACACCGACCAGATGCGCTTGATCCGGTCACCCACGACATCGAAGGCCAGCACCACCACGGTGACGCCGTCCTGCTGGGCCACCAGACCGGGCTGACCGTTGACCGTACGCTCCAGGATCGTCAGGCCGGGTGCCAGGCCGGCGACGGCGACGAAGGCGCGCGCGATCCGCTCGCCGCCCTCCATCGGGCGGAGCATGGCGCTGACCAGGCCGCCGCCGTCGGCGGTCCCCGTGGCCTCAGGGTCGAGGAGGCCGATGAGGGCGTCGATGTCCTTGGCTTCCCATGCCCTCTTGAAGTCCCTGACGATCCCGGTCTGCCGGGCCGTCGGAGCAGCGGGCGCCCGAGACGCGCGAATGCGGCGGCGGGCCAACCACGCCAGCTGGCGACACGCCGCCGGCGTACGGCCGACGATCTCGGCCACCTCGGCGAAGGAGTAGCGGAAGACGTCGTGCAGGACGAAAGCGACCCGCTCGGCCGGGGTCATCGCTTCGAGCACGACGAGGAAGGCCATGTTGATCGACTCGTCGAGGGTGACCCGGTCGGCCGGGTCGGCCGTGCTGCCGCCCGGTCGGCCGTCGCTCCATTCCGTGAGATCGGGCAGCGGCTCAGGAATCCACTCGCCCACATAGCGCTCGCGCCGGGCCCGCGCCGAGCCGAGCAGGTCGAGGCAGATGCGGCTGGCGACCGTGGTGAGCCAGGCGCCCGGCGACTCGATGGCCTCCTGCTGTCGCCGGGTCATGGCGTACCAGCGGGCGTAGGTCTCCTGCACGACATCCTCGGCATCGGCCAGAGAGCCGAGCATCCGGTAGGCGAGATTGATCAGCTGACGCCGCTCGCTCATGATCGCGCTCAGCCCCGGATCGAACCGGCCGTCACCTGGATCGGATGGGGTGCTCATGACGTCGCCCGACTCCCTTGGTCGCAACTGCCCTCACCGAGACAGCGCCGCTATCCGTGCTGGCCGTACTGGCCGGGCCGGTAGTCGCCGGCGGGCTGCTGGGTGATGATGTTCAGCCGGTTGACGGTGTTCATGATGGCGATGAGGCCCACCAGGGCGGCGAGCTGGTCCTCGTCGTAGTGCTTGGCCGCCGTCGCCCAGACCTCGTCGGTGACGCCGCCGGCCGCGTCGGCGACGCGGGTGCCCTGCTCGGCCAGTTCCAGGGCGGCCCGCTCCGCGTCGGTGAAGACCGTCGCCTCCCGCCACGCCGCGACCAGGTTGAGCCGCACCGAGGTCTCCCCGCGGTGCGCGGCCTCCTTGGTGTGCATGTCGACGCACACGCTGCAGCCGTTGATCTGGCTGACGCGCAGCGCCACCAGCTCCTGCGTCGCGACGGGCAGGGCCGAGTCGTTCACGACCCTGCCCGCGGACAGGACGTACTTCAGAAGCTTCGCCGCGATCGGGGTGCCGACGAAGTCGAGACGGGTGTTCATGCTGTTCTCCTTGCCGTGTTGGCTGCTACACCCCACCGACGAAGCAGTCCGGCGAGATGTCACCACCAACCGGATGTGACGTGCGTCTCCCACCCGTGCGGAAGCGGTCGTCATGCTGCACGCCGACCCGGCCTCTGGCGCGCCAGATAGCCTCTCGGTCGTGATGGGCGCCTGGGGATGGGATCTGCTGATCGGGGTCGCCGTGGCGTTGCTGGTCACCTGGTCGGCGTTGCTCGCGGCCCTGGCCGCCGTCCGGCCGCGCGGCGCCCTGCTGCGCGAGGCGCTGCGCCTGCTGCCCGACGTGCTACGCCTGATCCGGCGCCTGGCCGCCGACCGTGCCCTGCCCCGCGGCGTCCGTGTCCGGCTCGCGCTGCTGCTGGCCTATCTGGCCCTTCCCGTCGACGTGGTGCCGGACTTCATCCCGGTCCTGGGCTACGCCGACGACGCCATCATCGTGGTCGCCGTGCTCCGGTCGGTGGTGCGCCGTGCCGGGATCGACGTCGTACGCCGGCACTGGCCGGGCACCGACGACGGCTTCGCCGCCCTGACCCGGCTGACCGGCCTGGCCCCACCCGGCTCGGGGCAGCCCTGACTGTCCTGCGGCGGGGGTCGGCGGGCAGCAGCCGGCGTCGTTCTCCGTGCTGGAGACCTCGTCGGCCAGGGGGTGCGGGCAGCAGGCGTCGCCGCGCCACGCTTCGCGGCCTTCCTTGACGGCGACGGCGGCGATCACCAGCGCGGCGATCGGGTCGGCCCAGGACCAGCCGAACAGGCTGTTGAGCGCCAGGCCCGCCAGCAGCACCGCCGACAGGTAGGTGCACAGCAGGGTCTGCTTGGAGTCGGCCACCGCGGAGGCGGACCCGAGCTCGCGACCGGCGTGGCGCTGCGCGTACGACAGGAAGGGCATGATCACGAGCGAGAGGGCCGCCAGGATCAGGCCGGGGGTGGAGTGCTCGGCCTCGCCTGCGCCCAGCAGCGCCCGTACGGCGTCGAAGGTGACGTAGGCGGCCAGGGCGAAGAACGAGATCGCGATGACGCGCAGCGCCGTCTTCTCCCGTGCCTCGTGGTCGGTGGCGGAGAACTGCCAGGCCACGGCGGCGGCGGAGGCGACTTCGACGACGGAGTCGAGGCCGAATCCGATCAGCGCGGCCGAGGAGGCGATGCTGCCCGCGGTGATGGCCACGGCGGCTTCGATCACGTTGTAGGTGATGGTGGCCGCGACCAGCAGGCGGATGCGGCGCCGCAGTGACGTCCGCCGGTCAGGGGCGGGCGGGTTGAGCGCCGTCATGCCATGACGTCCCCTGCGTCGAGCGCGGCGCCGGGAGCGGGGCGGAGCGTGACCGCGTGGCCGGTGGCCGCCAGCAACTGCTCGGCCGAGGCCAGCAGGTCCATCAGCTCGGGCCGGGTCAGGGAGTAGAACGACTGCCGCCCTTCGGCGCGATAGTCGATCAGGCCGCAGCCGCGCAGGCAGGCCAGGTGCTTGGACACCGTGGACTGCGCCAGCCCGAGCTCGGCGGTCAGGTCGACCACGCGGGCCTCGCCGCGGGCGAGTCGGGCCACGATGCGCAGCCGGGTTTCGTCGGCCAGGGAGTGGAACAGCGCCGCCGCCGGGGGGACGCCGGCGGCGATGTCGGCGCTGACGCACAGGCCGGACTCCTGATTGATCGCCATATGGCGATGATAGCCCGGAATCGACATGTTGTGGCAGAAACCCTCGAATGCGCCTCACCCGGGGAGCGGAGGGCTCCCCGGGCTTCCGTCCGGCGGGCTCAGGCGGTGGCCCGCAGCGGGCCGGCGGCCGGGATCCGGTTGCGGTGCTCCAGCCGTGCGACCGCGGCCGCGGAGACCAGACCCGCACCGGCCAGCAGCAGCCACGGCAGGCTCACCATGCCGGAGGAGCGGGCCACGTCCACCAGGGCGCCTGCCACCAGATTCCCTGCCAGGATGCCGATGCCGGACAGCAGGTTGTACAGGCCGTAGTAGGTGCCGATCAGCCGGTTTCCGGCCATGTCGGCGATGGTGGCCATCTCGAACGGGAAGGCCACGAGCGTGCCGAGGGTGAGCAGGGCCGTACAGGAGATCATCGCCGCCATCCCCCACGGCGGCGGCAGCGGCAGCGGCGCCGTGACCGCGAGCGGGACGAAGGCCAGCCCGAGCAGGGCCAGGCCCCGCGCGATCGCCTGACCCCGGCTCCAGCGGGCGGCGCACCAGGCGGTGACGCGCACCTGCCCGGCGATGCCGAGCAGCGCGGACAGCGCGTACAGGGCCATCACGCCGGCGTCGCCGCCGCCTATGCGCGCCACCTCCAGCGGCAGGCCCAGATACATCTGGTACGACAGCGCGTACGAGGCGATCATCGCGGTGGCGAAGGAGACGAAGGCCCGGTCACCGAACGCCTGCCGCCATTCGCTCAGCACCGGAGGCCGCTCGCCGGCCGGGGCTGCGCCGCGGCGGGGGAGGTATCGGGCCTGCAGGAGGGTCAGCGCCGCGAAGATGGCCGCCGCGCTCAGGCACACGACGGTGAACCCGCCGCCCAGCAGCACGAGGCCGAGCAGCGGGCCGAGCAGGATGCCACCCTGGTAGAAGACGTTGAACACGGCGAAGGCGGCCACCTTGCGCTCGCCGGCCTCCGCGGCGAGGTAGGCACGCGCCGCCGGGTTGAACAGCGCCCCGGCCAGCCCCGTCACGACCGCGGCGCCGACGAGGAGCGGCAGCGAGGTGCTCAGCCCGAACGCCGCGAACCCGAGGGTGCGCAGCGCGCATCCGGCCATGATCAGCGGCTTGTGGCCGAGCCGGTCGGCCAGGGTGCCGCCGATGAGGAACAGGCCCTGCTGGCTGGCGTTGCGCAGGCCCAGGACCAGTCCGATCGTCCAGGCCGCCAGGCCCACGTCGTCGGCCAGGTGGCGGGCGAGGTAGGGCATGAGCATGTAGAAGCCGAGGTTGATGCCGAGCTGGTTGATCTGCAGGAGCTGGATGGGCCGGTCGAAGGAGCGGAACTGCCGCAGGGTGTCCTTCACCGGGTGCCGCCCAGCGGGTCGGTCACCGTGGTGCAGCGGCTCCAGCGGTGCACCTCGCGCGAGGTGGCGGAGGCCAGCAGGTCGGGCTCATCGGCCGGAGGGCCCGCGAGCAGGTTGTGGGCGCGGCAGTAGGCGTCGTCGTAGACGGTGCCGTAATAGCGCCAGGGCCCGTCGGGGAAGATCGCCACGATCGTCTGGCCGGGGTGCACGCCGGCCAGCCAGCGGGCCGCCAGCGCCACGGCGCCGGTGCTCCAGCCGCCGGAGATGTAGTGACCGCCGGCCAGCGTGCGGCAGGCCCACACCGCCTCGGCGGGGCTGACCCAGTGCACCTCGCTGAAGGCGTCGTAGGCGACGTTGCGCGGGTGGATGCTGGAGCCGAGACCGCGCATCAGCCGGGGCCGCGCGGGTTGCCCGAAGATGGTGGAGCCGACCGTGTCGACGCCGACCAGCCTCACGTCCGGGAAGTGGCGGCGCAGCACGTTGAAGATGCCCGCGCTGTGCCCGCCCGTGCCGACCGAGCACACCAGCAGGTCGATGTGCGGGAGCCGGGCCAGCAACTCGTGCGCCAGCCCGGCGTAGGCCTCGACGTTGTCGGGGTTGTTGTACTGGTCGGGGCAGTAGGAGTCGCCGATCTCGGCCAGCAGACGCTGCACCCGCTCGCGGCGGGCCTGCTGCCAGCCGCCGACGGGATGCGGTTCGGTGACGATCTCCAGGCGTACCCCGTAGGAGGCCAGCAACCGGCACATGAGCGGCTCCATGCCGGGGTCGCCCACCAGCACGACCGGGTGGCCGAAGACGATCCCGGCCAGCGCCAGGCCGAGCCCCAGGGTGCCGCTGGTCGACTCGATGATGGTCGCGCCCGGCAGGAGGTCTCCCCGAGCCCGTGCCCTGCGGACCATGTGCAGGGCGGGACGGTCCTTGATCCCGCCCGGGTTGAAGCCCTCCAGCTTGGCCCAGAAACCTCCGCCGCCCGGCACGAACGGCTGGGAGATGAATGCCAGCGGCGTGTTCCCGACGGTGAGAGAAAGCGCCGAATAACCGGCGGGCGGCGCCTCTTGCGGGCGCGCGAAAGTCGTTTGCGATGACATTGGTGAAATCCCCGAAGTGAAGAGCGCGATTCGCGGAACAGGAAGCCGCGATGTGAACGGACGGTGGACGGCTGACGAACGCCGCCAGTCCTATATGCGCATCACGCAGAGGCCCGCCAGATGGGGTGCGGAAAGGCAGCCCAGGTCCGCCCGCGCGGAAGGAGCCTCTCCTGCGGGCCGGGCGGGAGAGAGGGACGCGGACGCGGGCAGCGCCACGGGAGCCGGCACGCCCGCGGGGCTGGTCACCGGGCAGTCCGCTTCCGTTCCGTGCCGGTGGCGGGCCGGGAGCTTGTGGTGCAGGCACCGCGCGTCGTGGTCGGCGTGTGCGCGGTCGGCGCCGGGCAGGTGAGCGCTGTGGGCGGACCCTTCCGACAACTCCACGGCCGCGCACGCGCCGCCGTGGGCGAACACCACGCTGACGACCAGGGTGATCGCGAGCACCACATGCGCCATCAGCCGGCCGGCTCCGCATGCGGCCGGGCGGCGAGATCGGGCAGATCGTGTCGCGAGCATCACTGGGTGATAGTGCCCGCGAGGCGGTTTGACGCGCCCAGCGGCAGCAAAGGTTCCAGTAAAGCTCTCGCCTTTATGGGACGTGCAGCGCGCGTCGCACGAAGATCGTACGGCCCTGCGTGTTCATCCTCTTGAGTGTTCTGCCATTTACGCCGTATCCCGCCGGCACGGTTGAGGAAGAAATTGTGCCGCGCGGAATATCGGCCGTGTTCATCGTCCGTTCATTTCGCTGATATCAGTGGAGCCCGTGATGACTTTGTCCAGACGCCGGATGGTCGCCGGGTTCGGCGCGCTGGCGGCCGGTGCCGCGATCCGTCCCGCCGCGGCCGAGGCGCTGACCGTGCCGCCAGGTGTCGCCCCCGAGCTTCTGGCCCGCGACGAGCGCTTCTGGGGCACGGTCGCCAGGCAGTTCCAGGTGAGCCCCGACTTCGTCAACCTGGAGAACGGCTACTACGGGATCATGCCGGACCCGGTACGGCGGGCCTATGACCACCACGTCGACCACCTCAACGAACGCAGCTCGCACCTGCTGCGCACCGAGTACAAGCCGCGCGCCGACGAGGTACGCGAGCGCATCGCCGCCCTGCTCGGCGTCACCGGGAACGAGATCGCGCTGACCAGGGGCGGCACCGAGGCCCTGCAGAACCTCATCGCCGGCTACAACCGCCTGCGCCCCGGGGATGCGATCATGTACGCCGACCTCGACTACCACAGCGCCCAGTACGTCATGAACTGGCTCCCGGCCCGGCGAGGCGTCCACGTCGAGCGCATCGTCATCCCCGAACCCGCCACCCGCCAGGCGGTGCTCGACACGTACGAGCGCGCGCTGAACCAGCATCCCAAGGTGCGGCTGCTCCTGCTCAGCCACATGAACAACCGCACCGGCCTGGTCACGCCGGTCCGCGAGATCGTCGCCATGGCCCGCCGGCGAGGCGTCGACGTCATCGTGGACGCCGCCCACTCCTGGGGACAGCTCGACTTCACCCTTGCCGACCTCGACGCCGACTTCGCCATCTTCTCCCTGCACAAGTGGATGGGCGTGCCCCTGGGCGCCGGATTCCTCTACATCCGCGACGGCCGGCTGGCCGACATCGACCTCCTCTACAACGACGAGACCTACCCGGCCTCGGACATCCGCTCCCGGGTGCACTCCGGCACCATGAACGTCGCGCCGCACCTGACCGTGGACACCGCCCTGGACTTCCACGAGGCCTTGGGGGCGAAGGTCAAGCAGGCCCGCCTGCGTTTCCTGCGCGACCGCTGGGTGCGGCAGGCGCACGAACTCGGCTCCGTGCAGATCCTCACCCCGGACGAACCCGGCATGTACGGCGCCATCACCGCCTTCCGGCTCCACGGCCGGACCTCCAAGGACGACAACGTCGCCATCGCCGATGACCTCATGACCAGGCATCGCATCTTCACCGTCGCCCGCAGCGGCATGAGCGGCGGCGACGCCGTCCGCGTCACACCCGCCCTGTTCACCTCCGCCGGCGACGTGGACCGGCTGGCGGCCGCCCTGAAGGACATCTGCGCGCGTACCAGGTGCCGGTGACCGGATCAGCGTTGAGCACTCAGCGTGGCGGAAGGGACGGAGTGGCTGCGCAACGGACACCAAACCGATATGGGAACGGTCCATACGGATCCGACTCCCATCAATACCATCAATCCAGATCATGTCTCACACCTCAGGAGTGTCCCTGTGCGTATCGGATCCCTGCTGACCGCCGCCGCCCTGTTAGCCGCGTCCGCGGCCGTCGCCGCCCAGCCCGCGTACGCGGCCGCCCCGGCCGTCCAGATCACCAAGATCTACTACGACTCGCCGGGATCGCCGGACTCCGGCGCGAACAGCAGCCTGAACGGCGAGTACGTGCAGATCAAGAACATGACCAGGAAGGCCGTCAACCTCGCCGGCTGGACCGTCCGGGACAGGACCCGGCGGGCCGATCACATCTACACCTTCGGCAGGCTCACCCTCAGGGCCGGCAAAACGGTCACCCTGCGGACCGGCAGGGGCAAGAACACCACCACCACCCGCTACTGGGGCAGGAGCGGCGGGACTCTGGCCTACATCTGGAACCAGGCCAGCGACGCCGCCTACCTGCGGAACGCGTCCGGGAAGCTGGTCGACTCCTGCTCGTACAACTCGACGCGGCAGGCGTACAAGATCTGCTGAGCTGACCGTGAGGTTCATCCCGGAGGGCCCGGCCGTACTGTTCACGGCATGACCGTGAAACCCGCGCCAGCCGCTCCGAGCGCCGGCGAACTGCTGGAGATCGCCGGCGCCCTGCTCCCCGGCCACTCCCTCGGCTCGGCCCGGCTCACCGAGGGCAACCTCCATCACGTCGTCCTCCTGCCGGGAACGGCGGCCGTACGGGTGACCAAGACCCCGCTCTCGGCGCAGGAGATGCCGCGGCGGATGGAGGCGCTGCGGGAGATCGCCGACGCGGGGCTGCCCTTCGCGGTGCCGGAGCCGCTCACCCCCGTCACCAGGTTCGGCGAACGTACGGCGGCCGCCGTCTCGTGGATCGACGGTGAGCCGCAGGCCGAGGGGCAGGGCGACCCCGAGCAGATCGGAAGGCTGCTCCGCGCCGTGCGCGAGGCCACCGTCACCCCACGCCTGCGGCGGCTGCTCAACGCCCCCCGGGAGAAGGGCTGGGCCGAGGCCCTGGCCGAGCACGTCGTCCCGCACCTGCCCGGCAGATGGAGGGACGAGTGCCGCAGGCGGCTGGAGGCGGCGCGGGACCTGGAGGCCGTGCCCGATGTGCTGGTCCACGGCGACCTCGGGGCCTCCAACGTGCACTGGAGCCCGGACGGTCGGCTGATCGGCGTCCTGGACTGGGACCAGGCCCATCTGTTCGATCCCGCCATCGACGCGGCTCTGATGGCCTGGCACGGCTGGGACAACGTCAGGCGGGCGGTGGATCCGGAGACGTACCGGCGCGCCCGCGTCTACGATGCGCCGTTCGGTGTCGGGCATCTCATCGGGATTCTCGACGGCCGCCCGCTGATCAACGTCGACGCGTTCGTGCGCAGCATCGTCGCCTGGCTCGACAGGAACGCCTGACACCCTGGGCGTGTCCCGTTTGGGATCCAGTGTCCGGTGGTTACCGTAAAGAAGCATTCCGGATCGTGTGCAACCAGGTCCGCTCCTCCTGCGAAAGCGTGTACGGCGACAGAAGGAGCTGCGTGAATTGGACACGGTGACCTCGCAGGCCGGCCAGGTGCGCGAGCTGATCGACCGGCACCTGGCGCGACTGCTTGACGAGCAGGTGGGGCGGCTCGACTTCCTGGACGGCCCGGACGTCGACCTGGTGCGCGAGCTCCTGGTGGCGTTCGTCCTGGAGGGCGGCAAGCGGTTGCGGCCCGCGTTCGTCTACTGGGGCTACCGGGCCGCCGGCGGCGGGCGACCTGAGGAGGTGCTGCCCGCGGCGTGCGCCATGGAGCTCGTACACGCCGCGGCGCTGCTGCTCGACGACGTGATGGACGAGGCGGACACGCGGCGCGGCCGGGCGGCGGCACACGTCGCGCTGGCCGGCCTGCACCGGCGGTCGGGACGGCGGGGCGACGCCGGCCGGTTCGGCGAGTCGGCTGCGACGTTGCTCGCGCTGCTGGCCCTGAGCTGGGCCGATGCGGTCCTCCTCGAGACGGGTCCGCGTCTGGAGGCCGCGCTCGACGTCCTCACCCGGCTGCGCGTGGAAACGATCTGCGGGCAGTACCTCGACCTGGCCCGCGCGCCCGGCGGCAACGGCGACGACGAGCAGGCCAGGCTCATCTCCCTCTACAAGTCGGGCAAGTACACCGTGGAGCGGCCCCTGCACCTCGGGCACGCCGTCGCGGGCGGCTGCCCGGGCACGCTGCGGCTGCTGAGCGCGTACGCGCTGCCGCTGGGGGAGGCGTTCCAGCTCAGGGACGACGTCAACGGCGTGTTCGGCGACCCGGCCGGCACCGGTAAGCCCGCCGGGGCCGACCTGCTCCAGGGCAAGGCGACCTACCTGCTCGCCGTCGCCCGCAGGCGGACCGGGAGCCCGGTCCTGGACAGCGTCACCGATCAGCGCGGCGTGGCGGCGGCGCGCAGGCTGATCGTCGAGTGCGGCGCGCTGGACGCGGCGGAGCAGCGCATCGCCGCGCTCGCCGGCGAGGCGGTCACGGCGCTGGACGAGCCGCCCGGCATCCCGCCCGAGGCCAGGCAGGCTCTGGTCGAGCTGGCGGCCCTGTGCGCCGCGGGAGCCCCCGGATGAGTCCTGTCGTGGTCGTCGGAGCCGGTCTCGGCGGCCTGGCGGCGGCCGTCCACCTGGCCGCGGCCGGCCGCGAGGTCACCGTGGTCGAGGCTCTCGACGAGCCCGGGGGCTGCTGCGGCACCACCCGCGTCGGGGCGTACCGGTTCGACGCCGGCCCGTCCGTGCTGACCATGCCCGGCGTGCTCGCCGAGGTCTTCGGCGCGGCCGGTGAGGAGCTGCGGCGCTGGTTGCCGCTGCGCCGCCTCGAACCGTCCTACCGGCTCGTCTTCGACGACGGGTCGCGGCTGGACATGCTGCCCGAGCGCGAGGCGATGACCGAGCAGGTGCGGATGGTGTGCGGGCCCGCGGAGGCGGCGCGCTACGAGCGCTACCGGCGGCTGCTCGGCGAGCTCTTCCGGATCGAGTGGCCGGCGTTCATCAACGCCGACATGACCAGGTTGCGCGGCCTGGCCCGGCCGGCTGCGCTGCTCCGGCTGGCCGGGCTGGGCGGCTTTCGCCGGCTGGACCGCCTGGCCGCCCGCCATCTGACGGACCCGCGGCTGATCAGGGCGCACACGTTCCAGGCGCTGTACGTGGGCCTGTCGCCGCAGCACGCGCTGGGCATCTACGCCGTGATCGCGCACATGGACACCGTCGGCGGCGTGTTCTTTCCCGAACGCGGCGGCATGCACGCCATACCGGCCGCCATGGCGGCGCTGCTGGAGAAGCTGGGCGCGGGCATCCGCTACGGCGTGCGCGCTCGCGAGATCGGGACGGACGGCGACGGCGTCACCGGGGTGCTGCTGGAGGGCGGCGAACGGCTGCCCGCCAGGCAGGTGGTCGTGGCCTGCGACCGGCTGGCGGCCCGGAGGCTGCTGCCCGCACGGGCGGACGACTGGCGGCTGCGCCGCCCCCACCACTCCCCCTCCTGCCTGGTGATGCACGCCGGCCTGGACCGCCCACCGGCCGGCCAGGCGCACCACACGCTGCACTTCGGGCGGGCCTGGGAGGAGACGTTCACCGCGCTGGCGGCGGGCCGGCCACAGCCGGACCCGAGCCTGCTGGTCACCTGCCCGGAACCGGACGGCGACGCGGCGCCCGACGGGCACGCCACGCTCAGCGTCCTCGAACCGGCGCCCAACCTGCAGCGCGTCGCCGACTGGGGCCGGCTGCGCCCGGAGCTCGAGGCGCGGCTGCTCGGCCGCCTGGCCACGCTCGGCTACGGCGACCTCGCGGGCGCGCCCCGGCTGGTGGTGGACCCGCCCGCCTGGGCGGCGCGCGGGCACAGCGCGGGCACGCCGTTCGCGCTGGACCACCGCTTCACCCAGACGGCCTGGCTGCGCCCCTCCGCCGTCGCCCGGCGGGTGCCCGGGCTGCACTTCGCCGGCATGTACACCGCACCCGGTGTCGGGGTGCCCACGGTGCTGATCTCCGGCCGGCTCGCCGCCGAACGCATCCTCAAGGAGGCCCGTTGACGCTCACCGCCAGCTACGAACGGTGCAGGCGGCTCCACGCCCGCTACGGCCGCTCCTACTACCTCGCCACCCGGCTGCTGCCGCAGTGGAAGCGGCGGCACGTGCACGCGCTGTACGGTTTCGCCCGCTACGCCGACGAGATCGTCGACTCGTTCACCATGACCGCCGACCGGTCCCGAGCGCTCGACGGGCTGTGCGCCAGGGTCGAGGCCGGGCTCACCGGGGCCAGACCGGACGATCCGGTGCTGCCGGCGCTGCTGCACACCGTCAACTCCTTCGGCATCGACCACGACGACATCGCCGCCTTCCTCGCCTCGATGCGGGCGGACCTGTCGGTCACCCGGTACGCCACCTACGACGACCTGCTCGGCTACATGGCCGGATCGGCCGCCGCCATCGGCACGATGATGCTGCCGGTGCTGGAGCCGGCGCCGGGCTGCGAAGAGGCGGCCCGCGAGCCCGCCCGCCAGCTCGGCCTGGCCTTCCAGCTCACCAACTTCCTGCGTGACGTCGGCGAGGACTTCGCCCGCGGCCGGGTCTACCTGCCGATGGAGGACCTCGGCAAGTTCGGCGTCGAGCCGGGCGAGCTGGGCGCCGCCCGCACCGGACGGGCCGTACGGCGGCTGCTGGCCTTCGAGGCCGGGCGCGCCCGCGAGCACTACCGCGCCGCCGCCGGCGGCATCGGCCTGCTCGTCGCCTCGTCACGGCCCTGCGTACGCGCCGCCGTCGATCTCTACGGCGGCATCCTCGACGAGATCGAGCGCGGCGGGTTCGAGGTCCTGGCCGGCCGCGTACGGGTGCCGCGCCGGCGGCAGGCGGCCGTGTTCGCCCGCCACCTGCTGGCCTCCGCCGAGGCGGGCAGGACCGAGCGCCGCGTCCGCGTGGAACTCCCGTGACAGCCGTGCGCCCGGTGGTCCTGGACGCGATGGGCGGCGACCACGGACCGGCGGAGACGGTCGCCGGTGCGGTGGCGGCGTGGCGCGCGCACAAGGTGCCGGTCATCCTGGTCGGCGACGAAGCGCGCGTGACCGGGGAGCTGCGCAGGCACGGCGCCGCGGGCGAGCTCGCGGTCGTGCACGCCGACGACGCCGTCCCGATGGCCGAGCGCGGCCCCGCCGCCACGGCGCTGGCGACCTCCAGCCTCGCGGTCGGCTGCGAGCTGGTCGGCCGGGGCCACGGCGGGGCGCTGGTGTCCGCGGGATCCACCGGCGCGGTGGTCTCCTGCGCGGTGCGCGGCATCGGACGGTCCGGCGTGCTGCGGCCCGCGCTGGCGGTGGCGCTGCCGTCGCTGCGGGGCGGCGCGAGCGTGCTGGTGGACGCCGGCGCGACAGCCGATCCGAGCCCGGCCATGATGGCCGAGTTCGCGCAGCTGGGCGCCGGGTACGCGCGAGCCGTGCTCGGCCGCCCCGACCCGGTCGTGGGGTTGTTGTCGATCGGGTCGGAGCCGGGCAAGGGCAACCGGCTGACCCGCCAGGCCGGGGAGCTGCTCGCCGCCCTGCCGCTGCGCTTCCACGGCAACGTCGAGGGCCATGACGTGCTGGCCGGCACCGTGGACGTGATCGTCACCGACGGGTTCACCGGCAACGTCGTGCTGAAGAACGTCGAGGGGTGCGTACGCACGGCGCTGACCATGGTCGCCCAGGCCGGCATCGCCTCCCCGCGGCAGCTCGCGAAGGTGGCCCGCCGCTACGACCCTGAGACCCATGGCGGCGCCGCCCTGCTCGGCCTGCGCGGCACCGTCGTCGTCGCCCACGGCTCGTCGCCGGCCGCCACGATCGCCAGGGCGTGCGTGGTGGCGTACGCGCTGGCGGGGCCGGAACCGGGGACCGGCATCGAGGCGACGGCGGCGGAGCGGGTGACATGACCCGCTCAGCGCAGCGGGTCGGCGCCGTTCCAGGTTCCTTCACTGGCGTAGGGGGCGAAGCGGGCGAACAGCTCCTCGGCGTACCAGTTGTGCGCCCGTACCTTGCGGATGACCCGCTGGTGTGCCCCGTCCCGGTAGGCGAAGGCGCGCACCGCCTCCTGGTCCCGCCACAACGAGAACGTCGCCTGCCGGGCCAGCGGCCACTCCCCCATGCCGATCGAGCGCAGGCAGCCGTCCTGCCGCCGGAGCAGGTCGTCGACGGGCCGAACCGACCGGTAGAAGGCGACCAGGCGGCCGGGCCGGATGGACGCCCTGGTGAGCACCGCCACCGGCCCTCTCCCGCCCTCGGGGCGGGCCGCCATGCCGTCGAAGGGGTCGCGCCCGGCCCAGGCGCCGCGCGAGGCCAGCGGGACCAGCCGCGCGTGCCAGCTCTCGTACGCCTCCGCACGCCAGCGGGCGGCGATCGGCGAGACGCGCAGGAACTCCTCCAGGTCGTCCTCTCCGCGCCAGACCGCGAACAGCGCCCACCGGCGCAGATCGGCTCCCAGCGACATGGAGCGGCCCCGGCCGGTGCCGAGCAGCCGCCAGAACAGCAGCCCGCCGGCGCCCCGCAGCAGCGGCCGGTCGAAGGCCATGTGCTTCATGGCGCCCGCGCTGCCGTACCGGACGAGGTGGAACGAGGCGATGGTCGAGGTGCTCGTGGCGGTCACCGCCGGCTACCTGCTCGGCTCGGTGCCGGTCGCGGTCGTGGTGGCGGGCGGGCACGGCGTCGATCCGCGTGACGTCGGCGACCGCAACCCGGGGTACTGGAACGTCAAGGAGCAGCTCGGGCGGCGGGCGGCCGTGCCGGTGTTCGCCGGCGACACGCTGAAGGGCACGCTGGCGGCCCTGGCGGGGCTGCTGGTCAGCGGCGGCCACACCACCGGGCTCGGCGTGGTGTCGGGCCCGAGCGTGGTGCCGGTGTACCTCGCGGTGGCGGCGGCCATGGCCGGGCACGCGTGGCCGGTCTTCGCCTCCTTCCGGGGCGGCCGCTCGGTCCTCACCTTCGCCGGCGGCGTCGCGGTCATCTGCCCGCCGGCGTTCGTGCTGGCGGTGGCCGTGCTGGTCGTGACGGCGCTGGCGCTGCGCTCGTTCGCCGCGGGGGCGCGCCTGGCGGTGTTCGCGGTGCCGGTGCTGCAACTGCTGTTCGCGCCCGTGGAGGTGGTGGCGGCCACCGGCGGGCTGATGTGCCTCATCGGGCTGCGCTTCTGCCTGGCCGCGCTGGCCGCCCGCCGCCGCTGACGCGCGGGTACGTGCGGCCACGCCACGCGCGGACGGGTCGCAGCGTGGCCTGGGTCAGCCGGAACGCGGACGCCGGATCGAGCAGCGGCGACAGCAGCACGCCCGCGCCCGGTTCGCGATAGCTGCCCCGCAACGCCCTGGCCAGCAGCAGCCGCATCCCCAGCAGCGCCACGTCCAGCGCGGCCGGGCGGCCGGCGGCCAGCCGGAGCACGGGCAGCGCCCCGGTCAGCCAGAGGACGGCCAGGTCGGCCGCCTGCCGGCCGGGCCCGGTCACGTCCCGCAGCGGCAGCGAACGGCCCCACTCCCGCCACAGCTCGCGGACCGAGTCGTGCATGTCCACCTCCAGCAGGCCGCCCGCGTCCAGGAAGCCCACCGTCCAGCCTCGCCCGGCCAGGCAGCGGGCCAGCGCCACATCGTCGGTCATGCGATCACGTACGAGCGCGAACCCCTCCACTTCGGCCATCCGGGCCCGCCGGAAGGCCATGCACTGGCCGTTGGCGACGACGCGGCGCGGCGGCGGCGGGCTCGGCGGGCCGATGGGCCCGAACCGGTAGACCAGCGTGGCCAGCATGGAAGCGTGCAGGGCCTGCTCCAGCACGCCGTCGCAGACGAACCGGGGACCGGCGCTCACCAGGTCGTACCGCTCCAGAGCCGCCGCCAGCGCGCCGAACAGGCCGGGCGCGGGCCGGGCGTCGGCGTCGAGCGTCACCACGACCTCGCCGGCGGCGGCGGCCATCCCCTGGTGCAGCGCCCACTGCTTGCCCACCCATCCCGGTGGCAGCGGTCCCGCGGTGACGACCTTGGCGCCCAGCGACGCGGCCACCCGGGCCGTGCCGTCGCGGGAGCCGTCGTCGACGACGATCACCTCGGTCACGGCGGGCGCCGCCGGCACGGCCCGCAGGCACGGTCCGATCCTGGCCGCCTCGTCGCGGGCGGGGATCACCACGGAGATCGTCGTGCCGGCGTCCAGGCGGGGCCGGAGCCGCGGCAGCCGCCGCCGGCCGCGCGCGAGCCTGGCGGCGACGACAGCGGCGGCGACGATCTGGGCCGCGGTGAGCGGCCTCACGGCGCGCCCCCGGGGAGGTCCCGTGCCACCAGCCCGGCCACGATGCGCGCGCCCAGAGCCACCATCGGCAGCCCGCCGCCCGGGTGCACCGAGCCGCCCACCAGGTACAGGCCGCGGCGCGGCCCCCGGTTGCCCGGGCGCAGGAAGGGCGCCAGCCTGCCCCCGCAGGCGCTCCCGTAGATGGCGCCGCCCCAGGATCCGTAGCGTTCCCGCAGGTCGGCAGGGGTGAAGACGTCGACGAAACGCAGCCGACCAGCCAGGTCGTGGCCGCGCTCGGCCAGCCGCTCCAGCACGAGATCCCGGTACGCCGGCACCCCGATCGGCCATCGGCCGGGGTCGCGGGCGGGCACGTTGACCAGCACGGTCCAGTTCTCGGCGCCGCGCGGTGCCTGGGAGGGGTCGTCCACGGCCGAGCAGCCGACGTAGATCGTCGGGTCGCGCGGCGGGCTCCCGCGTTCGAAGATGTCGGCGAACTCCCGCTCGTAGCCGGCCGAGAACAGCACCGAGTGATGCGGCAGTCCCGGCGTGCGCCCCTCCACCCCGGCCAGCAGCAGCAGCGCGGACGACGAGCGCCCCAGCCGCGCGATGCGGCGCAGCCGCCGGCGGTCCGGCAGCAGGCGCGCGTACAGGGCGGCGGCGTCGGTGTTGGCCACCACGACGTCGGAGCGCACGCGCTCTCCGCTCGCCAGCCGCACCCCCGTGACCCGGGAACCGCCGGCCTCGACGGCGGCGACCGGCTCCGACAGGAACACCTGCACACCTGCCGTTTTCAGCAGCAGGGCCAGGTCGTCGGCCAGCCGGGCCAGGCCGCCGGGCGTGTACCAGACACCCTGCCCGTGCTCCAGCGCCGGCACGCACCCCAGCGCGGCGGGCGCGAGATACGGGCTCGACCCGGCGTAGGTGGCGTAGCGGCCGGTGTACTGGCGCAGGCGGGGGTCACGGAAGTAGCGGCGGGCCAGCCCGTCCAGCGTACGCGCGGGCGCCACGGCCAGCAGATCGGACAGCCGGGCCTGGCCGGGCGGGCGGATCAGCGGCCCGGCGAACACCGTCCGGTGCGCGGCCCGCAGGCAGCCCCGCGCCCAGCCGTGGAAGGCGCGCCAGCTCGGTCCCTCTCCGGGGGCCAGCCGCTCCACCTCGGCCGCCATCCGGTCCGGGTCTCGCGGCGCGTCCAGCACCGTGCCGTCGGCGAACCGGTAGCGGCACAGGAGCTCCGGCTCGACGAGCTCGCGCCGCAGCCCCAGCTCGCGGAACAGCTCCGGCATGGTGAGCAGCGAAGGCCCGAGGGAGAAGGCGAACCCGTCCCGGCGGTGCTCGGCCAGCTTGCCGCCCAGCCGCGCGGACTGCTCGTACAGCCGGACCTCGTGCCCCTGCCTGGCCAGCAGCAGCGCGCACACCATGCCGCCCACGCCGCCGCCGATCACCGTCACCTCTGCCATGACCGCCTCCAGGCCAGCGCGGCGAACACGCCCATCGTGATCCCTCCGGCCGCCGCCACCAGCGGGTCGGCGGGCTCGAACACCGCCGCGAAGGCGACCGTCTCCATCACCGCCATGACCGTGTACAGCACGAGCAGGCCCCGCCCTGGCCCGGCGTCGCCGCACACGCGTCCGACGGCCAGCATGACCAGCGCCGACACCAGCAGCCAGCCCGCGAAGTTGCTCAGCGGGATGCCGCGGTACGCGCCGCCCTCGGCCCACGTCCACATCCCGAGCCGGACCATCTGCGGGTCGAGGAACAGGTCCCACGCCGTCAGCGCGCCCGCGCCCGCGGCGGCCCGCGCCCACCTCCCCGCCGGCGCGACGGCGGCCGCCACCGCGTACGCCGCCAGCCCCATGCCGCCCCAGGCCAGCGCCACCACGACGGGGACGCCGCCCACCTGCGGCCACAGCACGTCGTTGTAGCGGTAGACGCCGAACGGGAATCCGGTCAGCACCCCGGCCACCTCGGCCGCGTAACCGGTGAGCACCGCCGCGCCGAACGCGGCCACCGCCCTGGCCGTCCCCCACGTGCCGGCCGCGAAGGCCACGGCACACGCGGCCAGCAGCACCACGATCGGCCCGGTGTACCGCTCGGGCCGCGCGTCCAGCCCGGACGCCACCTGCAGGGTCACCATGGCGAGCAGCGACAGCACGCCGAGCGCGCGTGCCGGCCGCAGGGCCGCACCCGTCACCCGTTCGCCTGACGTCTGTTCCACACGCTGTCTTCCGGAGCGGCCGCAATCACGATCTACGTGCCCGGACGCGTGCCAAGCGAGCCTCATGGCCGTCCGAGCATCGGGACAAGAATCGCTCCGTGCGCGGTGCGGGTCAGCCGGTCGTGGCGGGGGCCGGCTTTCCCGGGCACGTGGTGGTGCGCCTGCCGGTCTCGAAGTAGGCGACGATCTTCTCGGCGCAGCCGGGCACCTGGGAGGCGGAGCCGTGGACGTCGTCGTCGACGGTCACCAGGGTGCCGCCGACGGCCGCGCGCATGGCGCGCGCCCACTCGTACGGCGTCACGGTCTCGTAGCGGTGGCCCGACAGGATCAGCGAGCCGCCGGTGGGCCGCACCTTCGGCGTCTTCGCCGGCAACGGCCACCCCGCGCACATGTGCACGAAGTTGCCCGTCCGGCCGGTCACCGGATAGTGCTTGAGACGCTGCTGGTAGGCCTTCCAGTTCGGCTGGAACGTGCTCGCGGTCGGATCCTCGTTGCAGTGGAACGCGCGGCCGGCCGTCTTGTCAGTCCCCCCGTCCCCACCTCCGCCCTCACCCTCGCCCGGCTTGCCGAACGCCTCCTTGACCGCCGGGGGCGCGGCCGGGCCCTTGGCGTCGGCGAGTTCCTTGAGCACCTGGGCCATCCTGGGCCACTGGCCGCTGGGCCGGCCGGCGGCCCGGGAGATCAGCCCGCCGTCCACGGTGAGGCCGATGTCGGTGAAGGTCAGCGGTTCGGCGTCGTACCGCCTGACCATGTCCTCCACCGCGGAGACCACCTGCCGCTTCGACGTGCCGAGGCCGTAGGTGTCGTCGCGTTCGGCCATCCAGGCGGCCATGCGCTCGAAGTTGCGGTCGACGGCGTCGGTGTGGGTCTTCGTCCAGAAGCTCTTCCAGATGTCGGGCGGGGTCACGCTGTCCAGCCACATCCGGCCCACCCTGGTGGGGTACATGGTCCTCATGACGGCGCCGAGCCACGTGCCCCACGAGACGCCGTAGAAGTTGATCTTACGCTCGCCCAGGGCGGCGCGGATCCGGTCGATGTCACGGGCCACGTTGGGGGTGGTGAGCTGCCTGAGGAACACGGGATCCCGCTGGACGCACTGCTTGCTCCAGGCGACCATGTCGGCGTAGGCCTTCCTGGCGTGCTCCTCGGTGATCGGTCCCGGCGCGGGCGTGCCGCGCGGGATGTCGGGGCAGGAGACCTTGGTGCTGCGGCCGATGCCGCGCGGGTCGATCCCGATCAGGTCGTAGCGCTCGTTGAGTGCTCTGGCGCCCCTCATCGCGAGGTTGATGGACATCAGGTAGCCGGAGCCGCCCGGCCCTCCCGGGTTGAGCGCGATGCTGCCCAGGCGGTTCTTCTGGTCGGAGGCCCGCAACCTGGTCAGGGCCACGGTGATCTGCTTGCCGTCCGGGTCGCCGTAGTCCTGGGGGACGCGGATCGTGCCGCAGTCCGTACGGGCGAGCAGCCGCCTGAACTCGGCGAACTGATTCTCCTTGAGGCCCTGCTTGCGGAGGTCCTCGTCCGAGAACTCCTGACACTTCTGCCAGGTGATGGATGAGGGCTTGGGCTTGGAGTCGGCGGCGGCGGGCACGCCGACCGTGAGGGAGCTCATCAGCAGGGCTCCCGAGAACAACCCGCGGGCCGCTGTCGCACGGTTCACTGGTCGAGGTCCTTTCGGCGGAGGGTGATCCGGCGGGGCACGCGAAGGGCCGCACATGCCGGTCTTCTGCGGTTCCGCTCCTTTATGCACCGCCGCCTGTTTCCCTGCCGTTTCCGCCTGCGGGCACGTCAGCCGTCGGGCTCGCGCAGCTCGCGGCGGAGCCGGTGCAACCGCAGGGCCAGCTGCACTTCCAGGGTGTGGTCCGGGCTGTTCCAGTCCATGCCGAGCAGGCGTCTGACCCGGTCGAGGCGCTGGGTGACGGTGTTCGGATGGATGTGCAGCCGTTTGGCGCTGGCGACCAGGCTCTGCCCGGTGGCGAAGTAGGTTCCGAGCGTCTCCATCAGCGCGGTGGACCGCTGCTCGTCGTGCCGGATGACCGGCCCGAGGGTGCGTTCCACGAAGCGCACCGCGGACGCGCCGTCGCCGAGCAGCAGTCCGGCGTATCCGAGGTCGTCGGCCGTGGCGGCGGCTCCCACCCGTTCGAGCCGGAGCAGGGCCTGCACGCAGGCCAGCGCCTCCGCGTACGCGCTGGGCAGGTCGGCCGGGTCGTCGACCGGTCCCGCGGCGCCGGCGGTGACCGGCGAGCCCAGCCGCGTGGTCAGCGAGCGTGCTATCTGGCGGCCGGTCAGCGACGGGTCGTCGGAGGGGACGACCAGGATCGCCTGGCCGTCCCGCACCGTGCTCAGACCGTCGCGGGCGGCCGCGAGGTCGGACGCCACGGAGGCGAGGCTCTGCCGGTTCTCCGCCCGGATGTGCGCGACGACGACGGCATGCCGCTTCTGGGGCTGGTAGCCGATCCGCAGGGCCCGCTCGGCCAGCGAGGAGTACGTGCGTGGGGTGGGCGTGAGGAGGTCGTCCAGCAACTCGCCGCGCACCCTGGCCTCCGCGGCGGCGAGGTTGCGGCTGAACAGCTGGAGCAACGACGCGACGACGGCGGCCCGGGCGAGCAGCCGCCTGTCCAGGTCGCCGACCTCGGACGGTGCGGCCGGCGGCCCCCACGCCAGGGTGCCGAGGTTCTCGGTGCCGGCGACGAGGCCGGTGACCCAGTACGTCCCGTCGTGGGCGACGGCGGAGCGGCCCGCGGCCCCGCCCGCGGCGGCGGCCATCGCCCGCAACACCTCATGGGAGGCCCCGGGCGTCCAGGCGACGGGCGTCTCGAACTCGTCGAAGATGGCGAGCACGCCACCGAGCTGGTCGCCCGCCGCGGCCACGACCTCCTGCACGCCGCCGCCCCGGAGCACGATGGCCATGCTCTGGTCGTGCGCCGCGACCGCCCTTTCCTGGTCGACCGTACGTTGCCGCAGAGCCTCGTTCTCCCGCCGGAGGGCCGCCAGGGTCTGCTTCTGGTCGTCCCTCGACCGCGCCTGCTCGATGGCGGTCGCGGCGAGGGTGGCGAAGGAGCCGAGCAGAGCGATGGCGTCGTGGGAGAACCACCCCGGCGTGCGGTTGGAGGCGAACAGCACCCCGATGACGGCGCTGGTCCGCAGCGGCACGCCGACGATCGACACCTGCCGCTCGGCCCTGACCGAGGTGTCGACCGCCGGGTCGTGCGTCAGCCGTTCGTCGCTGAAGTAGTCGGGCGTCGAGAACGGCGTGCCGGTGGCGGCGACCCTGCCGCCGATGCCGATCCCGAACGGGATCCTGACGTCCTTCCACGCCGAGGAGGTCGCGCCGACCATCACCTGCATGCAGGTCGCCCGGCCCTCGTTGTCGTTGAGGCTGAGGTAGGCCATGTCGCAGCCGAGCAGCCGCTGTGCCTGGCTCACGATCAGGCTGAGGATCGTGTCGGGGTCGCTGCGGTCCTCCGCCAGCTCCTTCGCGCACTCGACGAGCGCGCGCTGCTGTTCGTGGCGGCTGCGCCGCTTCTCCAGCGTGTCGCGGAGCTGGAGCGCGAGCGTGTGCTCGGCGTGCAGATCCGCTATCTCGGCGGGTGAGGCGGCGCCGGCCACCGCGTCGTGCAGGACCTCGTCGTAGTGGGGCAGCGGGGCCCCGTCCACGAGAAGCTGGAGGAAACTGCGCCTGTTCACGCCCTTGCCCATCGTTGTAGCACTCGCGCTTCCACAATGGGCACTAGTCAAGTCCCGCGGATCGCCAATTACCAGGCTGCTGCGGAGATAGGTGAATTCACGGGGCGTTCACCCATGCAACGGGCGGGCTTTCACGGTCAGGCCGGGGTGTCGACCGACTTCTTGGGCTCGGCGGGCACGTCCGCGGGCGCGTCGGGCGCACGCCGGGCGGCCAGCAGGTGGCGGGCCGTTCCCCAGATGCCCCGGCGGAACAGCAGCACGACCACGATGAAGATCGAGCCGGTGATGATCCCGGTCTCGGCGAACCCGGCGGTGGCCAGGAAGTCCTGGAGCTGGACGATCAGCGCCGCGCCGATGGCGCCGCCCCACAGCGTGCCGATCCCGCCGAGGATGACCATCATCACGGCCTGCCCGGAGGTGGTCCAGTAGACGCCTTCGAGCGAGGCGAAGCCGTGGCCGATGGCGAAGACTCCTCCGGCCGTCCCGGCGAGCGCGGCGGACAGGACGAACGCCTGCAGCTTGTAGCGGTCGACCGGGTAGCCGAGAGCGCGGGCCCGGTCCGGGTTGGCGCGGATGGACACCAGCACCCGGCCGAACGGCGAGCGTACGATGCGCCAGGCGACGAACAGCCCGGCCAGCACGAACGGCAGGCCCGCGTAGTAGAAGAAGAACGAGTCGGACAGGTCGAGCCCGAACAGCTCCCGGGGGATCCCCTGCAGGCCGTTCTCCCCGCCCGTGACGTCCCGCCACTGGTTGGCCACGAAATAGATCATCTGGGCGAAGGCCAGGGTGACCATGGCGAAATAGATGCCGCTGAGCCGTACGGACAGGAATCCGATCGGGAGCGCCAGCAGTGCCGTGAACGCCGCGCCGCCCGCGATCGCGACCGGGAACGGCAGCCCGCTGTGCAGCGCGATCAGGCCGGTGCAGTACGCCGACCCGCCCCAGAACGCGGCGTGCCCGAACGACAGCAGCCCGGTGAAGCCCAGCAGCAGGTCCACCGACGCGGCGAACAGCGCCCAGCAGGCGATGTCGAGCGCCACCGGCGGGTAGATCAGCCAGGGCAGGGCGAAGGCGGTGACGAGCCCGGCCGCCAGGAGCAGCCACCCGCCCCGGCCCGAGCGGGCCAGCCTGGTCAGGATCACCGGAACGCCTCCTCGCGTCCGAACAGCCCGGCCGGGCGCCACAACAGCACGGCGGCCATGAGGATGAACACCAGGATCTGGGAGAGCGCCGGCACGTACAGGTTGCCGAGGGCCGACACCAGCCCGACGGCGAAGCCCGCGGCGACCGAGCCGAACACCGAGCCGAGACCGCCGATCACCACGACCGCGAAGACGGTGATGATGAGGTCGGCGCCCATGAGCGGGTTGACCGCCCGCATCGGCGCGGCCAGCACCCCGGCGAACGCGGCCAGCGCGATGCCGAAGCCGAACACCGGGGTCACCCACCGGCCGACGTCGATGCCGAGCGCCCGGGTCAGCTCGGGCCGCTCGGTCGCGGCCCGCACGATCACCCCGACGCGGGTACGGGTGAGCACCAGCCACACCGCCACGCACATCAGCACCGACACGGCCAGCACGAACACCTGGTAGGCGGGGTAGGTGAACAGCCCCAGGTCGACCGTGCCGTCCAGGGCCTGCGGCCGCGGGTACGGCTGCGAGCTCACCCCGTACTCCCGTTTCACCAGGTCCTGCAGGATGAGCGCGAGACCGAAGGTGAACAGGAAGCCGTAGAGCGGGTCGAGCGGCGTCAGCCGCCGGATGAACAGCCGTTCCAGCACGATCCCCGCGGCGCCCAGCAGCGGCGGCACCAGCAGCAGGGACACCCAGAAGTTCAGGCCGAACGCGTCGAGCGCGACGAACGCCCCGAAGGCGCCGAGCATGTAGAACGCGCCGTGGGCCAGGTTGACCACGCCGAGCATGCCGAAGATGACGGACAGGCCGAGGGCGAGCAGAGCGTAGAAGGCTCCGCCCACCAGCCCGTTGAACGCCTGCTGGAGCACGCCGGCCGCCTACAGCTTGCAGGCGGGGTCGGGCTGCGGCTGGAACGCCTCCGACGCCGGGATGGTCTTGAGCACCTTCACGTAGTCGTACGGCTCCTTGACCTCGCTGGACGGCTTGACCTGCGACAGGTACGCGTCGTGCAGCAGCAGGTGGTCCTGGGCGCGGATGGTGGCGTTGCGGGCGAACATGTCCTCGATCTTGTGGCCTTCGAGCTGCTTGACCACCTCGTCGGAGTTGTCGGTGCCGCCGCGCTGGACGGCCTCGAGATACTGCAGGGCGGCCGAGTAGTTGGCCGCCATGTTGGCGGTGGGCCGCTTGCCGGTCCTGGCGTGGAACTTGTCGGCCCAGGCGCGGGACTGCTCGTCGGCGTTCCAGTACCACATGTCGGTGTAGCGGGTCCCGGCCAGGGCGTCCGCGCCGAGCGAGTGGATGTCGCTGAGGGCCAGCAGCCCGACCGCGAGCCCGACGCCCTTGTCGCGCAGCTTGTACTCGTTGTACTGCTTCACCAGGTTGACCAGGTCACCGCCGGCCTGCATCGTGCCGATCACCTGCGGCTTGGGGTCCAGGTTCGGCGCCTTGAGCAGGAACGTGGAGAAGTTGTCGTTGGGGAACGGCGTCGGGTCGGACTCGACCACGGTGCCGCCGGCCGCGTTGATCGCCGTGCTGAACGTCTTCTGCATGTCCTGCCCGAACGCGTAATCGGGGTAGACGATGTACCAGTTCTTCGAGCCGTCCTTGGTGACCTCGGTGCCGGTGCCGTGGGCCAGCATGTAGCTGTTGTAGCCGTAGTGGAAGGTGTACTTGTTGCACTGCTTGCCCTCCAGCTCGGTGCTGGCGGCGCCGACGTCGATGAACACCTTCTTCTTGTTCTTGGCGATGGTGGCGACGGCGAACGCGGCCGAGGAGGTCGGCACGTCGAGGATCACGTCGGCCTGCTGCCGATCGTAGAGCTCCTGCGCCTTGGAGTTGGCGATCTCGGGCTTGTTCTGGTGGTCGGCGTCCTTCACCTCGATGGTCTTGGCCACCGCCTTGTCACCATATTTCGCCTGATGGTCGGCCACCGCCATCCTGACGGCCTCGATCGTCAGGCGCCCGGAGGTGTCGGCGTAGATGCCCGACTGGTCGTTCAGCACGGCCAGCACCACCTTGCCGTTGCTGATCTTCTCGTCACCACCGCCAGGACCGCCGCCGCACCCGGCCAGCAGCAGCCCCGTGGCGGCCAGGCAGCCGCTCCAGCCTGTGACTCTCATTCAGGCATCTCCTCTTTTCCCGGCGGGGTGGTCGTCAGATTCCGAGGTATTCGAGCAGCTCGTGCTCGCGCTCGCGGACCTGGTCGTTGTCCAGCGACTCGACGATCCGGCCCTCGGCGAGCAGGTAGTGGCGGTCGGCGACGGTGGCGGCGAAGTGCACGTTCTGCTCGATCAGCAACACGGTGACGCCGGCCGCCTTGACCTCGCGCAGGATCTCGCCGATCTGCTGGACGATCAGCGGCGACAGGCCCTCGGTCGGCTCGTCGCACAACAGCAGCCGGGCGCCCGTCCGCAACACGCGGGCCAGCGCGAGCATCTGCTGCTCGCCGCCCGACAACTTCGTCCCCGGGAAGCGGCGCCGCTCGCGCAGCGGCGGGAAAGTCTCGTACACCCGCTTCAGCGACCACGGCTCCCGGCTCCCCTTGGTCACGGGCGGGAGCAGCAGGTTCTCCTCCACCGACAGGGTGGCGTACACGCCCCGGTCGTCGGGGACGAAGCCCAGGCCACGGCGGGCCCTGCGGTGCGGGGCCAGGCCCGTGATGTCCTCGCCGGACAACGCGATCGTGCCCGTGGTCCTGCCGTACGCGCCGTGCAGCCCCATCAGGCAGCGCAGCAGCGTGGTCTTCCCGGCGCCGTTGCGGCCGACCAGCGTGACGATCTCGCCCTCGTCGACCCGCATCGACACCTCGCGCAGGGCCTGCGCCTCGCCGTACCAGGCCGACAGCCCGTCAACGCGCAGCATGAGAGTCTCCGAGGTAGGCGGTGATGACCCGCGGGTCGTGGCGGATCTCGGCGTACGGGCCTTCTGCCAGCACCTTGCCGTGCTGCAGGACGGTCACCCGGTCGGCGAGGCTGGCCACCACGTTCATGTTGTGCTCGACCAGGACCACGGTGCGGCCCGCACGGATCTTGCGGACGAGCTCGCACGTACGGTCGACGTCCTCCACGCCCATCCCGGCGGTCGGCTCGTCGAGCAGGAGCACCTTGGGGTCGAGGGCCAGGGCGAGCGCCAGCTCCAGCGCGCGTTTGCTCCCGTACGGCAGCGAACCCGCCGGGACGCCGCCGTGGCCGGACAACCCGACCTGGTCGAGCAGCTCCTCAGCGCGCTCCGCGAAGCGGGCCAGCGCCCGGTCGGAACGCCAGAACCGCCAGCCGAGACCGGTGGGGCTCGCCAGCGCCAGCTCCACGTGCTGGTGCGGGGTCAGCTCGGCGAACAGGCTGGTGATCTGGAACGAGCGCGCCACGCCCAGCCGGGTGATCGCCTCGGGGCTGCGCCCGGCCAGCTCCCGGCCGCCGGCCAGCAGCACGCTGCCCGCGGTCGGCTTCAGGAAGCCGGTGAGCAGGTTGAACAGGGTGGTCTTGCCGGCGCCGTTGGGTCCCACCAGCGCGTGCACGCTGCCCTCGGCCACGTCCAGGTCCACGCCGTCCACGGCGAGGAAGCCACGGAACTCCCTGCTCAGCCCGCGCACCTTCAGGACGGGGACGGATCCGCCCGGGGCGGCGCCGTGCCCGCTCCCCACCGGATCTGCTCCCATGCGCCCTCCTCGCGCGTCATGACGTGACCCGCGTCACGCTCAGGCCGCCGTAACCGTGAACGCTAAGTGGGAGCCGGGCCGGTGGACCAGGTGAGAAGGACACACATTCCGGCAGCCCGCTATGAGCTGGCACACATCGGGCCGCCGCTAGATCATTCGCCTTCGCTCACAAGCGCCCCATAAGTAGCATGCGTCCCATTCTGACCGTGACTACCGATCGAGGCCCATGGTGTTGAATCGTCGAGATGTGCTGAAGGCCGCCCTGGTCGCGCCGATCGGACTGGAAGCGGCACGACCCGCGGCGGCGTCATCCGCGGAGCCGTGGGAAGCCGTGGTGGCCAGAGGCCACGTGCCCACCGCGCTGATCCCGTTCGACACCACGATGAAGAAGTACATGATCGAACGCGGGATCACCGCCGGGCAACTCGCCGTCGCCCGCAAGGGCAAGCTGGTCTTCACCCGCGCCTACACGCTGTCGACCCCGGCAAAGCCGGTGCCCGCCGTGACGCCGACGAGCCTGTTCAGGATCGCGAGCCTGAGCAAGCACATCACGGCCACCGCCGTCCTTCGGCTGGCGCAGGAGGGGAGACTGAACCTCAGCACCCCGGTGACCAGCCTGCTGGACCTCAGGCCGATGGCCGGCAGGCAGGCGGACGCGCGGCTGGCGAACGTGACCATGTGGCGGCTGCTGCAGCACTCCGGAGGCTGGGATCGCGAGATCTCCGACGACCCCGGCGTCATCGAGCACAAGATCGCCGACATTCTCGGCACCGGCTTGCCGAACGACAAGTCCGACATGATGACCTACATGACGAGCCTGCCCCTCGACTTCGCGCCCGGCTCCAGGTTCGCCTACTGCAACTACGGCTACCTGCTGCTCGGCCGGGTGATCGAGGAGATCACGGGCCGGAGCTACGGGTCGTACGTCACCGGCGGGCTGCTCGGCCCGCTGGGGATCACCCGCATGCGGCTGGGAAGCACGCTGAAGGCCGACACCCCGGGCGAGGTGCCCTACGAGTCGCGCTACACCGCCACGACCGTGCTCGACGAGTCGGGCGCGAAGGTCCCGTACCCGTACGGCGGGTTCAACATGGACAACAAGGACGCCAGCGGCGGCTGGGTGGCCACCGCCATGGACCTCGTCAGGTTCGAGCGGGTCTTCGACGTGCCCTCGGCCGCGAACGTCCTGGACTCACGGTCGATCTCCCGGGCTTTCGCCAGGCCCGAGTGGGGCACGTTCGCCTCCGGCTCCTGGTACGGCGCCGGCTGGTACGTCCGCGAGAAGAACGGCGGGTACAACACCTGGCACACCGGCGGCCTGGCCGGCACCTACACCTACCTCGTCAGGAGGTACGACGGCGTCACCTACGCCGCCTGCTTCAACCGCCGCGACGAGGGTGACGGGCCCGCCGCCTTCGGCGTCATCGGCGACCTCCTGTACGACGTGGCCGACAGGATCGCCACGTGGCCCTCGGTGGACTACAGCTCGCTGTACTTCTGACCGCGGCGTCCGTGACTCACGCCGGTTGCGGCTCGGCCTCCCGGCTCCTGACCGGTCTCGTCACCTGCTTGGCCACGCAGGAGGGCAGCCCCGCCACGACACCCGCCGCGCGGCGCTGGTAGTCGCTGGGCGGCATGCCGACCAGCTCGGTGAAGCGGGTGCTGAAGGTGCCCAGCGACGAGCAGCCGACCGCGAAACAGATCTCGGTGACGCTGAGGTCGCCACGGCGCAGCAGCGCCATCGCGCGCTCGATGCGACGCGTCATCAGATAGGCGTACGGGGACTCGCCGTACGCGAGCCGGAACTGGCGGCTGAGGTGCCCGGCCGACATGTGCACGCCGCGGGCCAGCGCCTCGACGTTCAGCGGCTGCGCGTAGTCCCTGTCGATGCGGTCGCGGACGCGGCGCAGCCGCGCCAGGTCCTTCAGGCGTGCCGCCGCGGTGAGAGCGCGCCCCCATGCGGGATGGCACATGAGCAAACCCCTTTCGTCGAGCGGCTCAGCGAACCTGCTGGATGCGGACCAGGTTGCCCGCGGGGTCGCGGAAGGCGCAGTCGCGGACACCGTACGACTGCTCCGTCGGCTCCTGGACGACCTCGGCGGCGCCGGCCTGCACCTTCTCGAAGACGCCGTCGAGGTCCCGGGTGGCCAGCAGGATCCAGCCGTAGGTGCCCTTGGCCATCATCTCGATGATGGTGCGGCGCTCGTTCTCGGTGATGCCGGGGTCGGCGGCCGGCGGCGCCAGGAGGATGGACGTGCCGGGCTGGCCGGGCGGGCCGACCGTGATCCAGCGCATCCTGCCCTGCCCGACGTCGCTGCGCACCTCGAAGCCGAGGGTGTCGCGGTAGAAGGCCAGGGAGGCCTCCGGGTCGTCGTGCGGAAGAAAGGTCGTGTGAATGGTGACGTCCATGGCGCCACGTTAACCGCGGCCCGGCGACCAGCGCTTCTCCGATCCTGACCGAGTCCCGTGGTCAGCTCGCCGACACCGAGAAACCGTTGGTACGGAAGTCCATCCCGCCGCCGGACGACGTGATCTCGTAGCCGAACTGGACGTCGCCGACCGTCACGTCGCCGAACCAGTTCCTGGACCTGATCCAGTCCAGCACCGCCTTGATGTCGACGGTTCCCGAGGTGGCGTTGCCCTGCCGGATGAAGGAGAACACCTCGTTGGACCCGTTGGAGCCGCGGTAGACGTCCCAGCTGTGGCCGCCCACCGACGCGCTCGCCTGCCACGAACCGAGCGGGCCCACCGGGCCGTACTTGTTCATCCAGAGCATGATCTCGTAGGTGTGGCCGTCGCACCAGATGTCGTACGCGCTCGCGTAGGCGCCGGCGCTCGGCACGGTGACGTTGAAGCTGCTGGTCACGCTGCGGAGTGCGCTGAGCCGCCGGTTCACGTTCCTGGTGGCGTTGGGGTAGGACTTGACGCCGCCGGTGTTGGGGTGGTCCGCCCAGACCCCCCAGTCGCCGTACGAGTTCGCCCAGATGGTCTGCGGGCCGGCGCCGCTGCCCCAGATGTTGTTGTAGAGGGTGTAGCCGCCGTTGGTCCATGTGCCCCACCGGTCCGACGAGGACCAGACGGCGGCCTGGGCCGGCTGAGCGAGCACTCCGAGGAGCGCGACGAGCATGGACACCGGGACGAAGAGGCGGAGCGTCCTGAGCATGATCTCCCTTTCCGCTGTTGTCCGCCGGTGGCAGGCGGCGCCTTGTCGAAACCGCCGTGTCGAAGCGCTTCGACGAGGCCGGGGCCGCCGAGACCGGTTCCGACAGGAGGTGGGGTCACCGTAAGGCCGCATCCGGCGGGAGGAAACACCGGCGGGAAAGGAATCCTCACCGCCACACGTCAAGCGGCGGTGACGGCGTGAAACTTTCACCCCGCGCCTTCGCGATCGTCGCCGGTGACGCAGCCGGAAGGGCACGTCCGGGCGGGCCCGCCTCAGGGCGTGTGCGGTTCCGTCATCGCCGCGCGCAGGCGTACGGGGCCGAACAGGCCCGTGACGCGCTGGCCGGCGAAGACGAAGTGCGTGGGGCTGACCTCGTCGAAATAGGGGGCCAGCGTGCCCAGCACCAGGACCTCGACGGCATTGTCGCCTTCGTCCAGCTCGACGTCGAAGACGTACGGCGAGCACACCCTGATCCCGCACGGGCGGCCGTTCACCGTGACCTCCGCCGTGCCCCTGACGCGGCCGAGGTCGAGCTCGCCCGGCCCGGCCTGGGCGGTGACGGTGGCGCGGTAGCGCACGCCGCCGCTGTAGCCGGCCAGGCCGCGCTCCTCCCAGTCGCCGAGCCGCATCCGGCCAGGGCCGCAGGTGAAGCGGACGGGGCCGGTGAACGCGGCGCCCGACTGCCGGCCGGGGACCGTGGTCACGCGCAGCTCGCCGCCGTCCACGACGCACTCGACGCCGTCCGCGACGTCCACGGAGACGCCGGTCGCGCCCGGAGGCGGGTCGAGGAGGAACCGTTCGGTCCGGGGGCGGGCGCCGGGCGCGGTGAACGTGGCGGCGGGGGCGGAGGGGCGGCCGTCGAGCCAGCCCGCCTCCGGCAGCGGGTGCGGGCGGACCCGCGACCACAGGGCGGCGGGGTCGCCCTGCTGGCGGCGGCGTACCCGGGGGCGGGGCGTCCAGCCGGGGCCGGAGACGGCCAGGCCGTCGGCCAGCACCCAGCCGTCCGACTCGATCCTGATCGTGTTGTCGCCGGGGCGCAGCAGGCGGGCCACGTCGTAGCGGCGTACGCGCGGGATGTCGGCCTCCGCGTACGGGTCGAAGCCGCCCTGGCGGCCGGCCTCCACACCGTTCACCAGCACCCGGCAGAACGCGGTCGAGGCGACCTGGAGCAGCGGCCCGCCTCCTTCCTGGACGTGCACGGTGGTCTCCAGGGGCGTGCCGGCGATCCACTCGGGGCGGGCGGCGTCGCCGGGATCGTCCACCAGGCAGGCGTAGGCCCGCAGGTCGTGCTCCTCGTCAGGGACGAGCGCCAGGTCCAGCAGGTGGTCGCCGGGCGCGACGGGTGAGAGCGTGACGGCGGCGTAACCGGAGTCGTCGAGCGGCCGCTCCTCGCCGTCGAGCCGGAGGGCCTTGGCGGCGCCGGCGCCGATCGCGAGCCAGACGGGAGCGCCCTCCGGCACGGTGAGCACGCTGCGGAAGCGCGCCTCGGCGCCGGCCGCGACCCGGCCGAACGCGAGGAACTCCACCGGCACGTGTCCCTTGGGGCCCAGGGTCTCCCGGTGGATGGGGTCCTTGTGCAGGCCCCGCGACGTCGACCACACCGAGGGCGTCCACGGGCCGTCGCCGACGCGCTGCTCCCCGCGCGGGCCGAACGTCACGTGCGCGGTCTCTCCGCCGGGCCTGCGCAACGACCAGCGTTCAACGCGGGCACCGGTGTCGCCGCCGACTCCGGCGGCGTACGCGGAACCGGTGGCGGACCCGGTGGTGAACGCGGTGGCGGACCCGGTGGCGGACCCGGTGGCGGACCCGGTGGCGGACGCGGTGGCGGTTGCCGTGGTGAGACCGAAGTCCGACCAGGTGTCGTCCATGGTCGGGACGAGCTCGACGTCCCACTCGTCCCCGAGGTCCACCTCCACCGGGCCGGCGTGGAGTTCGTCTGCACCTCCGTCAGCAGCGGCGGCAACGGCAACCCTGACGCCGGCCTGCCGCCGGGCGGCACCGACCCGGTCAACCCCCACCTGCGCTTCTCCAGCTACCAGCGCGGCTACGTCTCCTGCGAGGTCACCCGCGACCAGTGGCGGGCGGACTTCAAGGTCGTCCCGTACGTGGACCGCCCCGGCGCCCCCGTCTCCACCAGGGCGAGCCTCGTCACGCTCGACGGCGCCCCCGGCCTGCAGGCGCTCTAGGAAGGAACGATCATGCGTCACCTCGCCGCCGCGCTCACCGTCGCCACCGCCGCCGTCACGCTCACCACGGGAGCCGCCTGGCACCCCGCCGCAACCGCTGTTAAGCCCTCCGGCGACCTCACCCCCATCGCGGGCGCCGACCGGCTCGTCGCCGCGCTCGGCGTGGACCCCGCCTGCCCCGCGAAGATCGAGATCGGCATGCGCAGCGACGCGAAGAAGCCCGCGTACGCCACGATGGACGTCGAGATCGACCCGCCGCTGACCGCCTCCCGCACGATGCTGACCAGTTACCTGCCGCCCGGGTACGAGCTCGGCGCGAAACTCCTGGTCGCCGTCCCGCCCGAGACCGAGGAGGGCACGTACGAGCTGCGGCTGCGCACCCCCGCCAGGACGCTGAAGGTGCCGGTCGACGTCGTGCCCCTCGACAGGCTCGACGACGGCGGCAACCTCGCGCTGCACCGCCCCGTCACCGCCTCCTCCCAGCACACCAACGCCAACTACCCGCCGTGCAGCGTCGCCGACGGCGACACCTCCTCCAACGGCTGGGCCGGCGGCAACGGCTGGAACGACGCCACCGGCCGGGCCTGGCCCGACACCATCGCGGTCGCGCTGGGCGGGCCGAAGCAGGTCTCCCGCGTCGACCTGTACACCCTCGACACCGAGCGTTACCCGGCATCGCGCCACGGGCTGCGCGACTGGGACGTCCAGGCCCAGGTGGACGGCGAGTGGCGAACGGTCGCGCAGGTGCGCGGCAACACCGCCGGAAACGTGCGCTCGGACTTCGCGCCCGTCACCGCGGACGCCGTCCGCATCGTCGCGCTCGCCTCCAACGGCGCCAACGACTACACGCGCATCATCGAGGTCGAGGTCCGCTGAGGACCTCCTCCTACGGCTCCTCGGCGGGGGTGGCGGGCACGACCTTGGTCTCGGTCAGGCGGTCGAGCACCCGCCGCCGGTCGCCCCACACGACGGGGAGCCAGTCCAGCCAGGCGGCCGGCCCCAGCAGCATGCTGAGCCTGCGGACGATGCCCGTGACCGGGTGGATGCGCAGGCCGGTCTCGGTGACGACGCGGAGCTTCATCAGGCGTTTGCCCGGTGTCGTGCCGGTGCGCGCCTCCAGCAGGCCGAGCCCGACGATCGACCAGGCGAGGGCGAGAGGGAGGCCCAGGGCGTAGGTCAGGCCGGCGCCGTCGTAGGCGCCGCACTGCACGGTCATGAGGGCGACGCAGCCGTCGCCGATCTTGACGTACACGAAAGGCGGGAACGACAGCGCGAAGCCGGTGCCATGTTCGATGATCCCGTACAGCCCTTGGAGGAACAGCGCGGCCGAGACCCCGACGAGCGGCAGGTTGTCGACCAGCACGGCGACGAAGCGCACATTGATGGACGCGGGCTGGGCGGTGCGCAGCTCGGCGAAGGAGGCGGCCGCCTCCGCCGGGGTGCCGAGCCGGCCTAACGCCTCGGGCAGCTCGCCGGCCTCCGCCGCCTCGGACAGATGGTCGCCGAGCTCCGCCCTGGCCCTGTCGCGGGCCGCGCCGGTGAGGTGGCGCGCGACCCTGTCGGTGTAGTCGTCGATGGTCTGCCGTACGTCGCTCATTCCTGCACCTCGCCAAGGGTGTTGAGTAGTTGTCGCATCGCGTCGACCAGGCCGCTCCACTCCACGCGCAGCATGGCGAGATAGGCGCGGCCGTCCGGGGTGATGACGTAGTACTTCCGCGGCCTGGCGCGCCCTTCGGCCTCCCAGGTCGCGACGATGTGGCCGGAGTCCTCCAACCGGTGCAGCAGCGGGTAGAGCGTGCCCTCCTTGACCTCCAGGACGCCCTCGCCCGCGTGGCGCAGCACTTTCAGCAGCTCGTAGCCGTAACGGCGGCGGACGCTGAGGACGGACAGCACGGCCAGCTCGGTCGTGCCCCGCGCGAGCTCGCGACGGAGCCGTGCGATGGTGGCCGATCCCGGCGTCGCCTCGACATCCTCACTCATA
This sequence comes from Nonomuraea sp. NPDC049378, assembly GCF_055586745.1. NCBI lineage: Bacteria > Bacillati > Actinomycetota > Actinomycetes > Streptosporangiales > Streptosporangiaceae > Nonomuraea > Nonomuraea sp. NPDC049378. Next base: position 167,466 of record NZ_JBVJHP010000018.1, on the reverse strand, counting down.
CGACCACGGTACGACCTGATACCTCGGGTAGCAAGGTATCAGGTCGAGCGATGGCCGAGGAACCGGATGTTCCCGCGCTCTTACAACGCCGTCAATGATCCGGTTAATGTGGGACGGTGTGATCACGAGGTGTTCTCCCCCCGCTCGTGGCTCGCCGTGACGCTCATCGGCACGCTCGTCGCCACGCTCGCGCCCGCCACGCCCGCCTCCGCCCACCGCTCCCCGGCGAAGGTCGCCGATCCCGTCAGCCACGTCGATCCGCTGATCGGCTCCGCGGGCGGCGGCAACACCTATCCCGGCGCCGTCACGCCGTTCGGGATGATCTCCTGGAGCCCGACCAACACGGCCGGCGACCAGACCAACGCCGCCGGCTCCAACGGCTACTCCTACAACACCCCGCGCGTGCGCGGCTTCGCGCTGACCCACGTCAACGGCGCGGGCTGCCATCCAGGAGCGGCGGGAGACGTCCCGATCATGCCGTACGCCGGCGACGTCACCTCGTCCCCCACGGCCGACACGAAGGACGCCGTCTACGCGAGCGGCTTCAGCCACGACAACGAGACCGCGCGCCCCGGCAGGTACACCGTCACGCTCGACTCCGGCGTCACGACTGACCTGTCGGTCACGACCCGCGCCGGCGTCGGCGAGTTCACGTTCCCGAAGGGCTCGCCCGCCAGCCTGCTGTTCCGGGTGTCCAACTCGCTCAACGGCAGCGAGGACGCCGAGATCACGATCGACCCCGCCCGGCGTGCCGTGACCGGCTCGGTGCTGACGGGCGCCTTCTGCGGCCGGCGCGCCAACGGCGGCGAGAACAACCGCAAAAGCTACTACCGGCTGCACTTCGCCGCGACGTTCGACCGCGCCTTCTCCGGCACCGGCACGTGGGTGGACGGCGAGCTGCGGCCCGGCACCACGAAGGCGAGCGGCGGCGAGGGGTACGCGACCGGCGCCGACCGCGCGGGCCGCGGATCGGGCGGCTACGTCTCCTTCGACACCGCGTCCGACGCCGACGTGCGGATGAAGGTCGGCATCTCGTACACGAGCCTGGCGGCGGCGAAGGAGAACCTCGCCCGCGAGATCGGCCCCGGGGACGACGTCGGCGACGTGGCCGGCAGGGCACGCCGCGCCTGGAACGACCGGCTGCGCACGATCGAGGTGGCCGGCGGCTCCGACGACCTGCGCACCACGTTCTACACCGCCCTCTACCACGCCTACCTGCAGCCCAACATCGCCAGCGACGTCTCGGGCACCTACCTCGGCAGCGACCGCGAGGTGCACCGGCTGGCGCGCGGCCAGCGGGCGCAGTACGGCAACTTCTCCGGCTGGGACCAGTACCGCGCCCACACCCAGCTGCTGGCGCTGCTGGAGCCGCAGGTGGCGGGCGACTACGCCCAGTCGCTGTACAACCTCGCGCGGCAGAACGGCGGCGTATGGGACCGCTGGGTGCACGTCAACGGCCCCACCCACGTGATGACCGGCGACCCGTCGGCCCCGACGCTGGCCGGGTTCCACGCGCTCGGCGTGCGCAACTTCGACGTGCGCGGCGCCTTCGACTCGCTGGTCAGGCAGGCGACCGTGCCGCACCCGTCGGGCCTGTCCGACAGGGGCTGCCCGGGACAGTGCGAGGGCCAGCGCCCCAACCTGGCCGAGTACCTGCGGCTGCACTACGCGCCGCAGGACACCTGTCACTGCTGGGGCGGCGCCGCGGAGACGCTGGAGGACGCCACGGCCGACTTCGCGCTCGCCGACTGGGCCAGGCGGCTCGGCCGCGAGGCCGAGCACGACCGGCTGATGCCGCGCGCGAGCTGGTGGCGCAGCACGTTCAACCCCTCGGCCGGGGCCGAGGGCGGCTACCAGCAGGCGCGCAGGGCGGACGGAAGCTGGTCGTGGCCGTTCTCGCCCACCTCGGACGCCGGGTTCGCGCAGGGCACGAGCGCGACCTACACGTGGATGGTGCAGCACGACGTGTCCGGGCTGGCCGCCGCCATGGGCGGCAAGGAGCGGGCAGCCGAGCGGCTCGACACGTTCTTCCACCGCCCCGACGGCTCGTGGGCGACCGGCGGCGACGGCTTCCGCTACGACCCGACGAACGAGCCAGGCATCCACGTGCCGTGGCTCTACAACGCGCTCGGGCAACCGTGGAAGACGCAGGAGACCGTGCGCGCGATGGCCGGGCTGGTCTACGGGACCGGCCCCGGCGGGCTGCCCGGCAACGACGACCTCGGCACCATGTCCGCGTGGTACGTCTTCGCCGCGCTCGGCATGTACCCCCAGACGCCCAGCCGCGCCGAGATGTTGTTGTCCAGCCCGATCTTCCCGAAGGCGTGGATCAGGCGCGGCAACGGCAGGACCATCACGGTGACCGCGCCGCAGGCCTCCCCTGAGGCGATCTACATCCGGGACGTACGGGTGAACGGCAAGCGCCACACCCGCTCCTGGCTGCCGGAGTCGCTGGTCAACGGCGGCGGGCACGTCGTGGTGGACGTCGGCACGGCCCCTGACAGGTCGTGGGGCACGGCCGCCCGCGACCTCCCTGTCGACCACGTCCCGGCCGCGCGGGAGCCCGTCCCGAACCTGCCCGCCCCGTGCGAGCCGTCCGGCGGCGTCTGCCTGCACCGACCGCAGTACGACGTCGACGGAGTCGCCACCGCCGACGCCAAGGCGCAGGGCAACCTGGACGGCAAGGGCTGGAGCTTCCCCGCCGAGCAGCTGCCCGAACCCGGCCCGCACACCGTGGACGGCACCGCGTACCTGATCCCCGAGACCAAGGGCACCGCGGTCAACTTCATGAGCCTGCGCGGCCAGCGCACCTACCTGACGAAGGGCCGCTACCGCGCGCTCGACCTGCTGGTCACGGCCGTGAACGGCGACCAGCGGACCGAGCTCACGATCACCTACGCCGGCGGCGGCACGTCGGCGGCGCCCCTGCGGGTGACCGACTGGGCGAGCGCGTCACCGCACTTCGGGGAGCAGGCCGCGCTCACGGCCGACACCCGTTACCACGTCAACGGCACCTCGGACGGCCGCAAGGTCACCATCTGGCGGGTGTCCGTACCGGTCGACCCGGCCCGCGAGGCCGTCTCGTTCACCAGCTCCCCGACCCCCGACCTGAAGGTCTTCGCGCTCAGCGCCCGCGCCTGAGCGCCGGGCTCTCCCGTCGTGGCGGGCCGGCCGAAAAGATCGCGCGATATCGGTGCGGTTGAAGTAGCGTCGGCCGTCATGACACTCCCCCGCGAACGACCTCCCTTCATGGCCGACGAGCGCACGCAGCTCGTGGGCTGGCTCGACATGCAGCGTGCGATCGTCCAGTGGAAGTGCGAGGGATTGTCGGAGGAGGACGCGCACCGCCCCGTCCTGCCCACCTCTCCCCTCATGACGGTGGCCGGCGTGCTCGCCCACCTGCGCTGGACCGAGCACTGCTGGTTCGAGGTGCTCTTCCTGGGCCGTTCCGCCGCCGGCAACCCGCAGTTCGACGAGGAGGCGGAGGAGGACGCCGACATGGTCGCCGACGGCGTGCCGACGGCCCGGCTGCTCGACGACTACGAACGCCAGTGCCGGACCTCCAACGAGATCATCGCGGCTCACTCGCTCGACGACGCCGGCAGGCATCCGCACTTCGGCGCCGCGCCGGCGAGCCTGCGCTGGATGGTGATCCACATGGTCGAGGAGACCGCCAGGCACGCCGGCCACCTTGACACGATCCGCGAGTTGCTCGACGGGAGGAAGGGCTACTACTAGACGCCGAGGACCTCGGCGGGTTCGGCGATGACGCGCTGGATGATCATCCCGGCCGCCCCCAGCACCGCCGCGTCCGGGCCGGTCCGCGAGACCACGAGGGCGGGCGGGCCGTCGCGCATGTGCGCCAGCCTGGCCCCCAGCCCGCCGGCCACGGGCCCCTCCAGCCACGGGAACAGCGGCGCGAAGACGCCGCCGAGCACGATCATGCCCGGGTCGAGCAGGTGCACGGCCGAGGTGAGCGCCACGCCGAGGGCTTCGCCGGCCCGCTCGCACGTCTCCAGCGCCCGCGGGTCGCCCGACTCCAGCCGTGCCACCAGCTCGGAGACCGAGTCCAGCGCTCCGAGCAGGGTGTCCTGCCCGGCATAGACCTCCAGGCAGCCGCGGCCGCCGCACCGGCACGCGGGCCCGTCGGGCACGACGACGACGTGGCCCAGCTCGCCCGCCAGCCCGAACGTGCCCCTGAACAGGCTGCCGGCCACCACGAGCCCGGCGCCGACGCCGATCTCGCCCGACACGTAGAGGAAGTCGGTCTCCCGCGCGCCGAACCACAACTCGCCGAGCGCCGCCAGGTTGGCCTCGTTGTCGATGGCGAACGGCAGGTCGACCACGTCGGCCACCCGTACGTCCCGCCAGCCGAGGTGCGGCGCGCTGCGCAGCGTCTCGCCCTCGACGGTGCCGGGCACGGCGAGCGCGGCGCCGATGACCCGCAACCCGGCCGCCTCGGCCTCGGCGATGGTCTCCTTGGCCAGTCCGCGCAGCTCGTGCAGGATGTGCGCGGGGTCGGAGTTGCGGTTGTCGGCCGGGCGGGTGCGGCGCAGGCGTACGGTGCGGGTGAGGTCGACCACGCAGGCCGCCAGATAGTCGATGTTGATCTCCAGCCCCAGCGTGGCCACCCGGTGGCCGCTCAGGCTCACGGCGACTCCCGGGCGGCCCCGCTCGCCGTCCCTGACGGCGCCGCGTTCGGTCACCACCCCCGCCTCCAGCAGGTCGGCGACGAGGCTGGACACGGTGGTCTTGGTGAGCCCGGTCAGCTCGGCGAGCGCGGCGCGGGTGTGCGGCCCCGACCGGTGGATCGCGCCGAGTACGACGGCCAGGTTACGGGCACGCATGGAATCATGACGGACCCCTCTTGACGCCACCATGCTCACCTCCTCAGGATTATGTACAGATTATGGACTAAAGACCGAAGGACGCACCATGACCGCATTCACACCCACCCCCGACGACCGCTTCACCTTCGGCCTCTGGACCGTCGGATGGCAGGCCCGCGACCCGTTCGGCGACGCCTCCAGGCCGCCGCTCGACCCGGTCGAGAGCGTGCACCGCCTGGCCGAGCTCGGCGCGCACGGCGTCACCTTCCACGACGACGACCTCCTCGCGGTCGAACCCGACCGGGACAAGGCCATCGCGGCGTTCAGGAAGGCCCTCGACGAGACCGGCATGAAGGTGCCGATGGCCACCACCAACCTGTTCACCCACCCGGTCTTCAAGGACGGCGCGTTCACCAGCAACGACCGCGACGTGCGGCGCTACGCCCTGCGCAAGGTCATGCGCAACATCGACCTGGCCGCCTCGCTGGGCGCGAAGACGTACGTGTGCTGGGGCGGCCGCGAGGGCGCCGAGTCCGACGCCGCCAAGGACGTCAAGGCGGCCATGGAGCGCTACAAGGAGGGCCTGGACCTGCTCTGCTCGTACGTCCGCGACCGCGGCTACGACCTGCGCTTCGCCCTGGAGCCCAAGCCCAACGAGCCCCGCGGCGACATCCTGCTGCCCACGATCGGCCACGCCCTGGCGCTGATCAACGAGCTGGAGCACCCCGAGATGGTGGGCCTCAACCCCGAGGTCGGCCACGAGCAGATGGCCGGGCTCAACTTCGTGCACGGCATCGCCCAGGCGCTGTGGCACGGCAAGCTCTTCCACATCGACCTCAACGGCCAGCACGGGCCGAAGTACGACCAGGACCTGGTCTTCGGCCACGGCGACCTGAAGAGCGCGTTCTTCCTGGTCGACCTGCTGGAGAACGGCGGCTACGACGGCCCCCGGCACTTCGACTACAAGCCGCTGCGCACCGAGGACCGCGAGGACGTGTGGGTCTCGGCGGCGGCGAACATGCGGACCTACCTCATCCTCAAGGAGAAGTCGCGCGCCTACCGGGCCGACCCCGAAGTGCGGGAGGCCCTGCGCGCCTCCCGCGTGGACGAGCTCGCCCAGCCCACCCTCGCGGCCGGCGAGACGTGGACCGACCTGGCCAAGGACGACTTCGACCCCGAGGCCGCGGCCGAGCGCGGCTTCCACTTCACCCGGCTGAACCAGCTCGCGCTCGAGCACCTCATGGGGGTACGCGGATGACGAAACCCGTCAGTGTCCAGCTCTACACCGTCAGGGAGCCGCTGGCCGCGGGCCGCGACGACGTGCTCAGGCGGATCTCGGAGATCGGCTACACCGCGGTCGAGCCGTACGACCCCACCTCCGACCCCAAGGGTTTCCGCCAGGTAGCCGACGACCTGGGGTTGCGCGTGTCGAGCACGCACGCGGGCGCGCTGCTCCGGCAGGAGCCCGCCGAGGTCTTCGACGCGGTCGCCACGCTCGGCACCGATCTGGTGATCGTCCCCGCCGGGATCGCGCACGAGGAGTTCACCACCGCCGACGGCATCGCCCGAACGGCCGACCTGTTGAACGGCCTGGCCGAGCAGGCGGCCGGGCACGGGATGCGGGTCGGCTACCACAACCACTGGTGGGAGCTCGAGCCGAAGATCGACGGCCGGCACGCCATCGAGGTGCTGGCCGACCGGCTGGCTCCCGAGGTGTTCCTGCAGATCGACACCTACTGGGCGGCGGTCGGCGGCGCCGACGTGCCCGCCCTGCTCGGCCGCCTGGGGGAGCGCGTGATCGCGCTGCACGTCAAGGACGGCCCGGTGGTCAAGGGCGAGCCGCACACCGCGGTCGGCAGGGGTGTCATGCCCGTGCCGGAGATCCTCGCCGCGGCCCCTGACGCCTGGCGCGTCGTCGAGCTCGACGAGTGCGCCACCGACATCTTCGCCGCCCTGGCGGACAGCCACGCCTATCTCACCTCCTTGGAGAGCCTTTGAGCAACGGCCCCGTCGGCGTCGCCCTGGTCGGCGCCGGAGTCATCAGTGGCCAGTACCTCCGCAACCTCACCGCCTTCCCCGACGTGCGCGTGCTCGCCGTCGCGGACCTCGACGCCGACCGGGCCGCGACCGTCGCCCGCGAACACGGCGTTCCCGTCTCCGGCGACCTCGGCACGGCGCTCGCGCTGCCCGAGGTGGAGATCGTGGTCAACCTCACGGTCCCGTCGGCGCACGCGGCCGTCGCGCTGGAGGCCCTGCGCGCCGGCAAGCACGTGTACGGCGAGAAGCCCTTCGCCATGGACATGGACGAGGGCGCCAAGGTCATGGCCGAGGCCGCCAACCGGGGCCTGCGCCTCGGTTGCGCCCCCGACACGTTCCTGGGCGCCGGGCTCCAGTCGACCCTGCACGCCCTGCGCTCCGGCCTCATCGGCACGCCGGTCGCGGTCGCGGCGGCCACGCAGAGCTTAGGCCCCGAGTCGTGGCACCCCAACCCCGAGTTCTTCTACCAGCCCGGCGGGGGCCCGCTCTTCGACCTCGGCCCCTACTACCTGACCGCCCTCGTGTCCCTGTTCGGCCCGGTCAAGCGGGTCGCGGCCGGCACCCGCAAGGCCCGCGAGCAGCGCGTCGTCGGGTCAGGGCCCAAGGCGGGCACGGCCTTCCCCGTCGATGTCCCCACCCACGTCAACGCCCTGCTGGACTTCCCCGGCGCCGCCACGGCGACGGCGACGTTCAGCTTCGACTCGCCCATCAACCGCAGGATGATCGAGGTCATCGGCACCGAGGGCGCGCTGTCGCTTCCCGATCCCAACACGTTCGAGGGCCCGCTGCTGGCCCGCGGCCCGCGCGAGACGGACTGGCGCGAGCTGCCCGTGTCTGGCACGACGGTGAGCCGCGGCATCGGCGTGCTGGACCTGGCCAGATCGTTGCGCGCGGGCACGCCGCACCGGGCGTCGGGCGAGCTGGCCTACCACGTGCTGGAGCTCATGTCGTCGATCGCGCAGTCGGGCGAGCGTTCGGAGTTCCGTCCCATCTCCTCCACCACGACCGCGCCGGAGCCGCTTCCGGCGGACTGGGATCCGCACGCGGCCACCCTGTCCTGATCCGGCGCTAGACCATACTCCGTTGCACGGAGTATGGTCTAGCGCCATGCCCAGAAGATCGTTCCTCGCCGCGGCCGCCGTGGTCGTGCTTGCCGGCTGCGGCGCCCCCACCGAGACCCCGCCCTCCCCCTCGGGCAAGCCGGATCGCAGGCAGCAGCGCGACCGACCCGTGAGGTATCGCGTTGGCTTGAACCGGCCGGACCCGCAAGAATGGCGCGATGGCGGAAAGTGCCGAGACCGACTGGGTCTCCAGGTTCGCGGACGAGGTGATCTCCGAGGCGGAGAGACGCGCTCCGGGCAAACCGATCGTCTGCGCGTCGGGGTTGAGCCCGTCGGGCCCGATCCACCTGGGCAACCTGCGTGAGGTCATGACCCCCCACCTGGTCGCCGACGAGATCCGCCGGCGCGGCCTCGACTGCGTCCACCTGCTGTCGTGGGACGACTACGACCGCTTCCGCCGGGTCCCTGCGGGCGTCGACCCGTCCTGGGCCGAGCACATCGGCAAGCCGCTGACCTCGGTGCCCGCCCCTCCCGGCAGCGTGCACGCCAACTGGGCCGAGCACTTCAAGGCGCCGATGGCCGAGGCTCTCAAGGAGCTGGGCGTCGACTGTCGCGGCATCAGCCAGACGGAGCAGTACACCTCGGGCGCCTACCGCGAGCAGATCCTGCGGGCGGTGCGCGAGCGGGCGGCGATCGACGCCGTGCTGTCGCGCTACCGCTCGAAGCAGGTCGAGGACTACTTTCCGTACAAACCGTACTGTGACCTGTGCGGGCGCGACCTGACGACGGTCACCGCCTACGACGACGAGACCACCGAGCTGGCCTACACCTGCGAGTGCGGCTTCGGCGAGACGGTCCGGCTGGCCGAGCACGACCACGGCAAGCTGGTGTGGAAGGTCGACTGGCCGATGCGCTGGGCCTACGAGGGCGTGATCTTCGAGCCGTCCGGCGTCGACCACCACTCTCCCGGCTCCGCCTGGATCGTCGGCGGGCAGATCGTGGGCGAGGTGTTCGGCGGCCGGCAGCCGATCGGCCCCATGTACGCGTTCGTCGGCATCACCGGAATGGCCAAGATGAGCAGCTCCAAGGGCGACGTGCCGACCCCGGCCGACGCCCTGGAGATCATGGAGGCGCCGGTGCTGCGCTGGCTGTACGCCCGCCGCAAGCCCGCACAGTCCTTCAAGATCGCCTTCGACCAGGAGATCCAGCGCCTCTACGACGAGTGGGACGCGCTGGGCCGCAAGGTCGGCGCCGGGCAGGCCCAGCCGGCCGAGCTGGCCGCGCACAGGCGCGCGGTCAGCACCGCCGCGGGCCCGCTGCCCGCCACGCCGCACCCGATCCCCTACCGCACGCTGGCCTCCGTCCTCGACATCACGACCGGGCACGCCGGGCAGACCATCCGCATCCTGCGCGACCTCGACGGGGTCGGCTCGCTCGACGACGCCCGCCCGCGCCTGGACAAGGCGCAGAGCTGGGTCGACGACCACCTGCCCCCCGACCTGCGCACCCGCGTGCGCGGCACTCCCGACTACGAGCTGCTCGACTCGCTCGGCCCTGGCGCGCGCGAGTCGTTGCGGCTGCTGGCCGACGGCCTCGACGACTGGTCGATCGAGGGCCTCACCGCGCTGGTGTACGGCGTGCCGAAGGTCCAGGCCGGGCTGCCGGCCGACGCCCAGGCGACACCGGAGCTGAAGGCGGCGCAGCGGGCCTTCTTCGCCCTGCTCTACAAGCTGCTCGTCGGCCGCGAGACCGGCCCCAGGCTGCCCACGCTGCTGATGGCCGTCGGCGCCGACCGGGTGCGCAAGCTCGTCGGCGCATGAGGGGCGTCGTCCTCATCACCGGCATCTCGGCCGCCGGCAAGTCCACCGTGGCGCAGGCCCTGGCCGAGCGGCTGCCGCGCTCCGCCCACGTGCGGGGCGACGTGTTCCGGCGCATGGTGGTCGGCGGCCGCGCCGAGATGACGCCGGAGGAGACGGACGAGGCGCAACGCCAGCTCCACCTTCGTTACCGCATTGCAGCGAATACTGCGGACATGTATTGCGAAGCCGGATTCACATCAATTGTTCAGGACGTCGTTATTGGTGGGGATTTGGAGCGGTTCACGGAAATGGTCCGTTCTCGGCCTTTGCAGATCGTCGTTCTCGCTCCCGACCCGGCGGCCGTGGAGCGCCGCGAGCGGGCGCGCGGCAAGCGCGGATACGCGGACGGATGGACGATTGCCCAGCTGGACGCCGTGTTGCGCGACGAGACGCCGCGCCTCGGCCTGTGGCTCGACACCTCCCGGCAGCGCCCGGAAGAAACCGTGAACGAGATTATCTCTCGGGTCAGAGAGGCTCAAATAGGAGGCGATGGATAAGAACCCTGACCCATGCAAGGAATCGTCAAGTGAACTGCATGCGAAAGGGGGGATTTTTCTGCCATGAACAACCAGCCTTTCGCCGTCAGCGTCAGCGTCATCGTTCCCGCGATGAACGAGGCCGACAACCTCCCCCACGTGTTCGCCACGCTGCCCGAGTGGATCGACGAGGTGATCCTCGTCGACGGCAACTCGACCGACGACACCGTCGCCGTGGCGCGCGAGCTGCGCCCCGGCCTCCGGGTCGTCACGCAGACACGGCGCGGCAAGGGCAACGCCCTCATCGAGGGTTTCCAGGCCGCACGCGGCGACATCATCGTCATGATCGACGCCGACGGCTCCACCAACGGCCGGGAGATCCGCTCGTTCGTCGCCACGCTCGTCAACGGCGCCGACTTCGCCAAGGGCTCCAGGTACGCCCCTGGTGGCGGCTCGGACGACCTCAGCCCGATCCGCTCGCTCGGCAACAAGGTCCTCACCGGGCTGACGAACCTCCTCTACGGCACCCGCTACACCGACCTCTGCTATGGCTACAACGCCTTCTGGACCCGCCACCTCGACGCCCTCGACCTCGACTGCGACGGGTTCGAGATCGAGACCCTGATGAACGTCAGGGCCGCCCAGGCCGGCCTCGTCATCCGCGAGGTCCCGAGCCACGAGCGCTCCCGCATCCACGGCGAGAGCAATCTGCACGCGCTGCGCGACGGCTGGCGCGTGCTCAGAACGATCCTGCGGGAGCGCGGTCGCGGCAGCGCCGTCACGGCCCAGGCGCAGGTGGCCCTGGCGAAGTGAGCCGGTGGCGCCCGCCACGTGAATAGTGACATTCTCTGACAATGCGCTACATAGTGATCGGAGCGGGAGCAGTCGGGGGAACCATCGGGGCCCGCCTGTTCCAAGGCGGCCACGACGTTCTGCTCATCGCGAGAGGCGCCCACCACGACGCGCTCAAACGTGACGGCCTGCGCCTGATCACCCCGGATTCCACCGAAACCCTCCACATCCCCACCGCCGACGGCCCCGTGCCCACCCGCGACGGCGACGTGCTGATCCTGGCCACCAAGTCGCAGGACACCATCGCCGCACTCGACCCGTGGCCGACCGGCCTGCCCGTGGTCTGCGCCCAGAACGGCGTCGCCAACGAGCGCATGGCCCTGCGGCGGTTCGAGCACGTCCACGGCATGTGCGTGTGGTTGCCCGCCGAACATCTGCGGCCCGGCGTGGTGACCGCGAACGGCCACCCGTACTCCGGCATGCTGCACGTCGGCCGCTATCCACAGGGTGTGGACGAACTCACCGAGCAGATCGCCACCGACCTCGGCAAGCACGGACTCGTCGGGCTGGCCGTCCCCGACGTGATGCGCTGGAAGCACGGCAAGCTGATCGGCAACCTGGGCAACGCCGTCGAGGCGCTGCTCGGCCGCGTGGACGGAGTCGCCGAGGTGGTCACGCGGGCCAGGGTGGAGGCCATGGCCGTGCTCGACACGGCCGGCATCGCGTACTCGACGAACGAGGAGGAAGCCGAGGTGCGCGGCCGGCGGGTCGACATCCGCCCGGTCGAGGGCGCCCAGCGCGGCGGCGGGTCGTCGTGGCAGAGCCTGGCCAGGGGCAGCGGCTCGATCGAGGCCGACTACCTCAACGGCGAGATCGTCCTGCTCGGCCGGCTGCACGGCGTGCCCACCCCCGTCAACGAGGTCCTGCGGCGCGAGGCCAACAGCGCCGCCCGCGAGAAGCTGCCGCCCGGCTCGATGCGGTTGGAAACGCTGCGAGCGCTCATCGACGAGCGTTGCGCATCCTGATCCCGCTGAACTCCAGCGTGCTCGCCGTCACCTCGTTCCAGAACGGCCACAGGTCGGCCATCACCCTGAGCTGGATGCCGGCCTCCTCGTGCAGCTCGAACAGGTCGGAGACCGGCTCGGGCGGACCCAACGGCGCCACGGGAACCGTCGCGACCACGGCGTGCGGCGGATCGCCGATGGGCTTGAAGTCGTCGGCCGGGAGCCGGTAAGCGTAGAGCCGGACGTCCATGATGGCCCGCAGCCAGCCGTACTCGACGGCGTGGACCCGCTCGCCGCAGCCCACGCCGACGATCCGGTCGAGGTCCTCCTGGGAGGTGCGCGGGCCGGCCCACGCCATCGCCCGGGGGCAGTCGCGGGGAAACCAGTAGTCGGGGCACCGGTCGTGGCCGACCGCCCACACGTAGGGCTCGGTCCGTACGGACGTCGGCGCGACATGCGGCACGAACCGTTCGATGGTCGGGTCCTCGGAGAAGTGCAGCACCTCGCCCGGTCCAGGTCTCATGATGACCATCATGGCGCATATCCCGCCGCCGCCAGGGCAGGGGAAAACCCGCTCTGACGACAAGGGGTGAGTTTGGATGATCTTTTTAGGTGTGCTTCTGGTCCTGCTCGCCGGCGCCGCCGTCGCGCTGGTCCTCACCGAGGAGAGCGCCAGGTACATCCTGTTCGGATACACCTTCGAGCCCAGTCACCTGGAGATGTTCCTCGCGGGGACGGCCGTCGCGGCCGTCCTGCTCGCGGGGTTCTGGCTGATCGGCTCGGGGTCCCGCAGGACCGCCAGGCAGCGCCGCAGGCTCCGCAGCGCCAAGGCCGAGGCTTCCAGCCGGGTGGCCCGGCTGGAGGACGAGAAACGCGATCTGGAACGCAAGCTCGAACGCGACGGCTCCTCCGGTGACCGCCTCGTGTCGCGCGGACCCCAGGACACGCGTCCGTGACGCCGGTCAGGCGTTCACGCTCTGGCGTGCGGGTAGCAGGTTGCCCTCACGCCAGAGCGCGAACCCCGTGATCAGCGCGCCGAGCCCTTCCCAGAGCCCGACGCCGAAGAACTTGGCCGGCGCCGCGCCCGTCAGCACCAGCGTGGTGAACACCGCGAACGTCACCAGCCGGAACGGCACCGTCCAGCGGAAGAACGGGGTGTAGTTCGCCGAGGCCGCGAAGACGTAGTAGACGCCCATGTTGACCGCAGCCATCGACGAAGCGGCCATGTAGACCAGCGTGTAGTCCCCCGTCGGCCTGGTGTCGAGCACCTCGAAACCCAGCATGACCAGCAGGGTGTCAGGAGAGATCAGACCGAGCAGGCCGAGGGCGAAGGCGAGGAAGCCGAAGACCGCGATGGTCCAGCCCGAAAAAGAACGCGGGAGACGCACAGAAATCCTTCCAAAGGGGGGTGTACTCTGCGAGGCGATCTCATCATGCACCCGGAGGTCGCATGCCCCCCACGCGTGGCCGCCCCATCGCGCTGAAAATCCTCATCCTCCTCCTCGTCCCGCTGCTGTCCCTCGTGGGCCTGTGGGCGTTCGCCGCGGGACTGACCGGCGGCGACGGCGTCCGGCTGCTGGCGATCAACGACCTGGCGGGCAACCTGGCCATCCCGTCGGAGCAGGTCAACATCCACCTGCAGAACGAGCGGCTCGTCTCGACGCAGTTCCTGGCCACGGGCAAGGGCGCCGGCAAGGTGGCCCAGCAGCGCAAGTCCACCGACCAGGCCATGGCCACGTTCCGCAGGCTGGCCAGGGTCCAACAGGACCTGACCCCCGCCATGACCACGCAGCTCAACGCGCTGAACACCAAGCTCGGCGGGCTCCCCGACCTCAGGCGCGCGGTCGACGGCGGCACGGCCGCGCCGCTCGACATCGTCGAGGGCTACAGCCAGATCGTCGACGCGTCCTTCCGCATGTACGACGCCATGGTGCTGGTGCCCGACATGTCCCTCTACAAGCAGGCCAGGGCGATCACGATGCTCGGCGAGGCCAAGGACATGTTGTCCAGGGAGCAGGCCGTGATCGCGGTGGTGCTCGCCAAGGGCAAGGTGGAGCCCAGGGAGCGGGGGGCGTTCACGGCCATGGTCGCCACCAGGCGGCTGCTCTACTCCCAGGCGCTCTCCCACCTCGACGACGAACTGCGCGGCCCGTACGAGCGGTTGTCCGCGTCGCCGGTCTACCGGGAGTTCGTCCGCACCGAGGACACCATCCGCACCCGGACCGCCGCCATCGGCCTGCCGCCCACGGCGGCCACCTGGCCCGTCGACGCACAGAACCTGTGGCAGGCCGTCGAGGACAACCAGAGCGCGGCCGTGCGGGGCATCACCGCCCGGGTCACGCCGACGGCCATCGGCATGCTGGTCAAGCTCGGCGTGGCGGGCGGCGTGGGCCTGATCGCCGTCATCGCCTCGATCGTGCTCTCGCTGCGCTTCCGCAGGCGCCTGGTGAGCGAGCTGGCCGGGCTCCGCGACGCCGCCACGGAGCTGGCCGAGGTACGGCTGGCCGAGCTGGTCAGGCGGCTGCGCAAGAACGTCGACCCGCCCAAGCCCGAGGAGGTGGCGCCGCTGAAGGTCAGGACCAGCACCTCCGAGGTGAGCGACATCGTCCAGGCGTTCAACGAGGTGCAGTCCACGGCCGTCGAGGCCGCGCTGGGCCAGGCCAAGCTACGGCACGGCGTCAGCCAGGTCTTCGTGAACCTGGCCAGGCGCAACCAGTCGCTGCTGCACCGGCAGCTGCTGCAGCTCGACAGCATGGAGCGGGCCACCGAGGAGCCGGAGACGCTTGCGGACCTGTTCAAGCTCGACCACCTCACCACCCGCATGCGCCGGCACGCGGAGAGCCTCATCATCCTGTCCGACCAGGCTCCGGGGCGCGGCTGGCGCAACCCGGTGCCGGTGCACGACGTGTTGCGCGCGGCCGTCGCGGAGGTCGAGGAGTACGAGCGGGTCGAGGTGCTCCAGCCGCCGCCGGTCTCCCTGCTGGGCTCGGTGGTCACGGACGTGGCCCACCTGGTGGCCGAGCTGGTGGAGAACGCCACTCTCTTCTCCCCGCCGCAGACCAAGGTGGACGTGCGCAGCTCCAGCACCGCGCACGGCCTCATGATCGAGATCGAGGACCGCGGCCTCGGCCTGCCCCGCGTCGAGCTCGACGAGCTCAACGAGCGGCTGTCGACGGTGCCGGAGTTCGACCTGGCGCAGAGCGACCGGCTCGGCCTGTTCGTGGTCGGCAGGCTCGCGTCCAGGCACGGCATCAAGGTCACCCTGGCGCCCTCGCCGTACGGCGGGCTGACCGCGATGGTCGCCCTGCCTTCGTCGCTGCTGGCCGGCCAGCCGGTGCTCAGCGGCCGGTGACGGGCCTAGTGGCCGGGTCAGTGAGAGGGCCGGTGACAGGCGTCGCGCCGGCCGGTGCCAGGCGCAGGAACGGCTCGCTGAAGTGCGCGGTGGCGAGGATCGCCCGCTCGGCGCGGAGCGCGGCGAGGGTCTCCGCGCGGGTGCGCGCGGCTGCCTCCTGGTCGCCGTCGTAGAGGTAGCGCAGGCTCGGATCGTCCAGCTGCACCGGGTGGAGTACGAGGTCGCCGGTCATGGCCACGTCGCCGGCCCTGGCGATCTGGTGTCCGGGGGTGTGGCCGGGTGCGAGGTGCACGCGCACGCCCGGCGCGACGTCCGCGTCGCCCTCGACGACGTGCAGCTGATCCTTGATCGTGGTGACGACGTCGTCGAGCATCGGGCCGGCGGCGGCGTCGAGCTCGGCGCGCTGGAGCACGTAGCGGGCGTTCTCGAACGCGGGCCTGCCGTCCGCGACCGCGCCCGAGGCGTGGTCGCCGTGCAGGTGGGTCAGGATGACGGTGCCGATGTCGGCGGGCGACACGCCCACGGCGGCGAGCTCGCCGGCCAGCGTGCCGGGGACCGGCGCCCAGCTGGCCGCCGGTGAGTCGACGCCGCCGATGCCGGTGTCGACCAGCGTCAGGCGGCCGGCCGCGTCACGCAGCAGGTAGCAGTGGAAGTGCAGGACCCAGGGCTCGTCGGGCAGGCCCGAGCCGGCGAACATCTCGTCGAGCGGGCGTCGGATGGCGGGGCCCATGGGGCCGACGGCGTCGCAGAGCGGGGTCACGTCGACGCCGGACACGGTGATCGGTCGGTGCGGCACCCGGTAAGGCTACGCCGTCGCTCAGGCGGCGACCGGCTCGCCCGGGACGTATTCGTTCTCGACGTCGGCGGCGAAGACGGCGCGGCGGCAGCGGGCGCACCTGTACATGATCGGGCCTTCGTCGAGCTCGTTGTGGCACCGCGGGCAGTTGACGGTCTTCATGATGCTCCCCCAGATTCTCTCTTCGCCTTCATGGAACCCCCATCGAGTTGCAGGGATCCTGCATGCCACTAGATATGACGCCGCTGCGTCGATGGGAGTTGTGTCCTTCGGTACACCGAGCGCGGTAATTTTCCTCGCCCCGCGGTGTCGAGAAGAACATTGTCACGCGTCCACCCGGCGTTCGCCGGTCAAGACACGGGAACGGCCCGGGAATAGTCCGAGCGGGCTAGGCGTTGCATGGGCCAGATGGTGTGGTATGTTCCCAACCAGCGTTGAGCTCAGGCTCCGCTGATCCTCATCTCACAGCCCCGCCCCGCTTCACGGGGGCCCGGCTCGTGTTCCTTTCTCTGCCAACCCGTTACGGGTTCGGCGCATTCCCCTGAGGGGTCCATCATGTCTGTGCAAACCATTCCGCGGCAGCGTGCCTCCACGTCGGTCCGGCATGTGACCGGCCTTCTGGACGTACGCGAAAAATCCGCATTTCTCCGGGCCGGCCATCTGCCAGGACCGGGCGACGTACGCCTCACACCCGACAAGCTCCGCCAGTACGACCTGCGTCCCGGCGACCACGTGACCGCCACCCTCGCCGGCAACAAGCTGGTCGGTGTCGAGTCCGTCAACGGCGCCGCACAATGGCGGGACCGCCCCCGCTTCGCCGACCTGACACCGATCCACCCGACAGAACGGCTCAGCATCGAGACGGAGTCGCTCAGCACGCGCGTCATCGACCTGTTCGCCCCCATCGGCAAGGGGCAGCGCGGCCTGATCGTGGCGCCGCCCAAGGCCGGCAAGACCATGGCGATGCAGGCGCTGGCCGCCGGGATCTCCCGCAACCACCCCGAGGTGCACCTCATGGTCCTCCTGGTCGGCGAGCGGCCAGAGGAGGTCACCGAGATGCGCGCCACCATCGACGGCGAGGTCTTCTCCTCCACCTTCGACCACCCCGACCGCGACCACGCCGCCCTCGCCGAGCTGGCCGTCGAACGGGCCAAGCGGCTCGTCGAGGCGGGGCAGGACGTGGTGCTGCTGCTCGACTCGCTGACGCGGCTCGGGCGCGCGTACAACAACCTGGCGCCCGGCGGGGGACGCGTGCTCACCGGCGGCATCGACGCGACCGCCCTCTACCCGCCCAAACGCTTCTTCGGCGCCGCCCGTAACGTCGAGGGCGGCGGCTCCCTCACCATCCTCGCCACCGCGCTGGTGGACACCGGCTCGCGGATGGACAACAGCCTGTACGAGGAGTTCAAGGGCACGGGCAACATGGAGCTGCACCTGACCCGCGAGCTGGCCGAGCGGCGGTTGTTCCCGGCCGTCGACCTGGACGCATCGGGCACCCGGCGGGAGGAGATCCTGCTGCACCCGCAGGAGCGGCAGGTCATCTGGCGGCTGCGCCGGATGCTCACCACGCAGGAGAAGCAGCAGGGGCTCGAGATGCTCGTCGGCAAGCTCCGCGCCACCCCGTCCAACGCCGCGTTCCTCCTGGAAGCGAGCGCGTGACGTGCGTGCACCAGAATGGGCGCATGCTGGCTGACATCGTCGACTGTCTGAGTTGTCCCGTGTGCCGTGCGGGGCTGCGGATCGACGCGGCCACGGTGCGGTGCGCGCAGGGGCACACGTTCGACATGGCCAGGCAGGGATACGTCAGCCTCCTGGTCGGCTCCAGGCCGCCGGGCACCGCCGACACCGCCGCGATGGTGGCCGCGCGGGCCGGTTTCCTGGACGCGGGGCACTATGCCCCTTTGGCGGACGCCGTGGCGCAAACCGTGCGGGCGCATGTCACGCGGCGGGCAGAACATGAGTCCTCCACGGAAACGAGTGACGGCGCCGAGCTGAGGGCGTACCGTGGGGCGCAAATGGAGGCCGGTGACGGCCCGGGGCCGGCCGGCCCCGGGCAGGGGCCGGAGATCGTCGAGGGTCGTCGCGCGGAGGGCAGGGCCGCGCCGGTGATCGTCGACGCAGGAGCGGGCACCGGGCACTACCTGGCGGCCACGCTCAACGCGGTGACCGATGGCATCGGGATGGCATTCGATGTGTCGAAGCACGCTGTGCGCCGGGCGGCGCGGGTGCATCCGAGGGCGGGAGCGTTCGTGGCCGACGTGTGGCGGCCCCTCCCGATCCGGGATGGGGTGGCCGATGTGGTGATCGACGTGTTCGCGCCCAGGAACGGGCCGGAGTTCGGCAGGATTCTGCGGCCCGGCGGCGTCGCGGTGGTCGTCACTCCCGCGAGGGCTCATCTGAGCCCGCTGGTCGAGGAGCTGGGCCTGCTCTCCGTGGACGACGAGAAGGAGCGCAGGGTGGCCCGGAGCCTGGAGGGGTTCGCCGAGCGCGAGCGGCGTTCGGTGGAGTTCGAGATGGAGTTGGGGCACGATGACATCGCCCAGGTGATCGGAATGGGCCCGAGTGCGTGGCATACCGATGCGACTACGCTCGATGAGCGAATTGCCTCATTTATCTCCCATAACGTCGCGAAAGGACGTCATAAAGTAACGACGCACGCGGCGTTTCACCTGTCTATCTATGAACCCGTCCCCCGATCAAGTCCCGTTCCTTGACGGGCCCACGTGGCCGATGTTACTGATGGGGCATTTAGTCCGAAATTCCCCCACATTTCCTAAGTATTTCCCCGGCACAGGCGCAATACTGGACGACATCCATCGCCCCGAGGCGAAGGACTTCAGGGAGGGAGCGCGCCGGATGAAGGCGGAGGAACGCTGGCAGGCCAGGTTCCGGGCCTCGCGCATGACGCTGCCGTCCTGGGCCCGGCAGGCCCCCAACCGCTCCATCTACCGTTCCAACGCCACCGGCACCTGGCAGGTCTACGCGTGGGACCGCGTGTCGGGCTCCACCCGCCAGGTCACCGACCGGCCCAGGGGCGCGGTGTACGCCGCCATCGACCCGACCGGCCAGTGGATCTACTGGTTCGCCGACACCGAGGGCGACGAGTTCGGCTCGTGGTGGCGCCAGCCGTTCAACGGCGGCCCCGACGAGCCGGTCGCGCCCGGCATCCCGCCCGGCCAGCCCGGCGGGATCGCGCTGTCCGCGACAGGCGTCGCGGCGATCAGCCTGGCCAGCGGCGGAGCGTTCCGCATCCACCTGGTACGCGCCGGCGAGCCTGCCACGCTCCTGTACGAGCACCCCGAGGCCAACTGGGTGACCGACATGTCACTCGACGGCTCCCTGATCGCCATCAACCACGGCGAGTACGCCGACTACCGGCACCCGGCGCTGCGCGTCGTCCGCCCCGACGGCGACACGGTCGGCGAGCTCCACGACGGCCCCGGCAAGGGGGTCCTCGGCCTCACCTTCGCCCCGGTCATGGGCGACCGCCGCCTGCTCGCCCTGCACGAGCGCCGCCGGCGCCACGAGCCACTGGTGTGGGACCCGGTGACCGGCGAGCAGCGCGAGATCTGGCTGCGGGACTCCGGCGACCTGGCAGCCGAGTGGTACGACGACGGCCGCGGCCTGCTCATCCTGCGCGACGACCGCGCCCGCAGCCACCTGCACCGCTACGACCTGGCCGGCGGCGTGCTGAAGCTCATCGAGACGCCGCACGGCGTGATCGACGACGCCGCCCCGCGGCCCGGCGGCCATGTCGAATACTCCTGGTCGAGCGCCTCCCATCCGCCGGTCATCCGGTCGAGCAACGACCAGGTCGTGGTCAACTCCAGCGGCCCGCCCGCCCCTCCGAGCGTCCCCGTGGAGGACCTCGACGTCGAGGGCGAGGGCGGCCGCATCCACGCGCTGGTCAGCAGGCCGGAGACCGGCACCTCGCCCTACCCGACGATCTTCCTGCTGCACGGCGGGCCGGCGGCACACGACCGCGACGCCTTCTCACCCGAGGTCGCGGCCTGGGTGGACGCCGGGTTCGCGGTGGTGCGGGTCAACTACCGCGGCTCGACCGGCTACGGGTCGGCCTGGCGTGACGCGCTCCGCGGCGACGTCGGGCACACCGAGCTGGCCGACGTGGCCGCCGTGCACCGGTGCGTGGTCGAGCGCGGCATCTCCGACCCCGGCCGGACGGTGCTCGCGGGCTCGGGCTGGGGCGGCTATCTCACGCTGCTCGGCCTCGGCACCCAGCCCGACCTGTGGGCGGCCGGCATCGCCGCGGTGCCGCTGGCCTGCCACCAGACGTCGTACGAGGACGAGGCGGAGAGCCTGCGGGCCTACCATCGGGCGTTGTTCGGCGGCTCACCCGACGAGCAGCCCGAGCGGTACGCGGCCAGCTCCCCCATCACCTACGTCGAGCAGGTGCAGAGCCCGCTGCTGATCCTGGCGGGCGAGAACGACGCCCGCTGCCCGATGCGCCAGATCGAGAAGTACGTGGCCAAGCTGGCCGAGCACGGGCGCGATCACGAGGTCTACGCCTACGACGCCGCCGCGAGCTCGCTCCTGGTCTCGGAGCGCATCGCCCAGCTCGCGTGCCAACTCGATTTCGCCCGAAAGCACGTCAAACTGCACTAACCACTGACATGTCGTAAGAAGTTGGGCGACTCCGTCGCTTGATCGTCGGGCTTCCCGGCTGCCACCATCACGCCACCGCCGAGCCGGAAGGGCGTACTTGGAGCTCCACGATCGCCGCGTTGTCGTGCCAGCGGACGCGCGCCACGATCGCCGGCCTGACGTGCCGGCGGCCGCGCAGCACCACGACCGCCGGCCTGACGTGCTAGCGGGCGCGCAACACCACGATCGCCAGGTCGTCGGCGCTCGGCTCGGAGGCGAAGTCGGCCGCACCCCTGCGGATGCGCTCGGCCACCGCTCTGGCCGACAGTCCCGCGCACTCGGCCAGCAGCTTGGCCAGGCCGCCGTCGTCGTCGAGCAGCCGCCCGCCGGAGCGCCGCTCGGTCACCCCGTCGGTCACCGCCAGCAGCACGTCGCCATGGTCGAGGCGGATCGTGTCGGCCTCGAACGTCACCTCGTTGAAGACCCCCAGCAGCGACTGCGGGGTGGTCACCGCCTCCACCTTGCCGCCCTTGAGCCGCAGCGCCTCGGGGTGACCCGCCGACACCAGGCGCAACTCCAGCCCGGTCTCCACCGGCGTGATCTCGCCGTGCAACAACGTGAGGAACCTGGCCCGCTCGCCCTCCTCGAGGATCGCCTGGTTGAGCCGGCCGAGCACGGCCGCCACGCCGTACCCCTCCCTGGCGAGCAGCCGCAGCGTGTGGCGGGCGAGGCCGGTCACGGCGGCGGCCTCGGGGCCGGTGCCGCAGACGTCGCCGATCGCGAAGCGCCACGACCCGTCGCCCGCCTTGAACAGGTCGTAGAAGTCGCCGCCGACCTCGTTGGCCTCGCCGGCGGGTTCGTAGATGACGCCGTAGTCGAGGCCGGGGACCTCGGGCTCGTTGGGCGGCAGCAGGCTGCGCTGGAGCGCGCGGTTGGCGGCCGCCTGCTGGGCGTAGAGCCTGGCGTTGTCCATGGCGAGCGCGGCGCGCCTGCCGATGTCCTCGGCGAACTGGATGACCTCGTCGGGGAAGCGGTCGGGGCGGCCCAGGCACATCATGCCGAGGCTGCGGCCGCGCGCCGTGAGCGGCACCGCGAGGACGTGCGAGTCGTTCACGTGGAACGCGGAGGTGGCCCCGGTGTCGGCGCCGTCGACGTCCATGCCGTCGAGCTGCTCGCGCAGGCCGTCGATCCTGGCCTCGTCGGCGTGCCAGAGGTAGACCAGCCGCAGCGGGCCCACGGCGTTGTCGGAGGTGTAGACGGCGCACCAGCTGGACAGCCTCGGCACCACGACCTGGGCGACGATCGCGGGGACCATGTCGGGATCGAGCGTGCCCGCCAGCAGGTCACTCGCGTCGGCGAGGAACCCCAGCCAATGGGGACCCCTGGAACTTTCTTCCAGCCATTCGGCTGCCACTCTGTCCGCCGAGCCGGGTACCGTGATCCTAGCCCAGTGGACACGGGAATCACCCGCGAAGGTGACTCCCCACTCTTCGACATTCGCGGAAGGAGCCTTTGGATCACTCTGGGAGAGGTTTTGCTGCCGCAACTCGACCTGTACGGCGTCCCCAAAATGCTTCCAAATCACCTCAAACGGCTCGTCAGCGACTTGCTCCGCCAAGTCCCCCGCGACCTGCTCCGCGGTGTGGAGCACGCCACCGGTGGCCCACGCGGTCATCACCTCGCGCGTGAACCTCATCGCAGCGGTCACAGCGGTCCCGCCCGGCGCGAACGTCGCAGCGAGCACCGCATGGGGAGAAG
The DNA here is from genome assembly GCF_055586745.1 of Nonomuraea sp. NPDC049378. Taxonomy (NCBI): domain Bacteria; kingdom Bacillati; phylum Actinomycetota; class Actinomycetes; order Streptosporangiales; family Streptosporangiaceae; genus Nonomuraea; species Nonomuraea sp. NPDC049378. The sequence goes on along the minus strand of NZ_JBVJHP010000018.1, from coordinate 144,900 downwards.
CAGTCATCCCAACGTGCCTACCACACTTCCCGTTGACTTGGGGTAAATCCAAGGACAGGACTACGAGCTACTCATCGTGACAGACTTGAATCACTCGCCGGAGCACGCCGCGAGTGAAGGAGGCCCCATGACCACGGCCAAAGCCACGCTAACCCCGGAGGAGAGGACGTACACCGAGTCGGATCTCGTTCCCATCCTGGAGACCCTGTTCTCCTGGCGGGACGGCGACTTCCGGCGACGGGTCCCTCATGCCCCTCCCGGGATACTCAGCGAGGTGCGGCTGCTGCTCAACGAAGTGGCCGACCGGCGCGAGCATCTCTCCAACGAGCTCACACGCGTACGCAAGGAAGTCGTCAAGGAAGGCCGATTCGGGGAGCGGCTGACCCCCGGTCCCGGCGTCGGCGCCTGGGCGGAGAGCGTCGAGTCGGTCAACATCCTGATCGACGCGCTGGTCAGCCCGGTGAGCGGCGCGGCCGACGTCATCGACGCGGTGGCCAAGGGCGATCTGTCACGACGCATCGACCTCGACCGCACGGCGCGCGGCGAGGTGCGGCGGCTGGGCAAGGCCATCAACGGCATGGTCGACCAGCTCGCGCTGTTCAACACCGAGGTGACGAGGGTCGCGCGCGAAGCGGGCACGGAGGGCCGGCTGGGCGGCTCGGCCAACCTGCGGGGCATGTCGGGCAGCTGGCGCGACCTCACCGAGGCCGTCAACACGATGTCGTCCCGCGTGGCCGCGCAGGTGCGCGACATCGCGGTCGTGACCACCGCGGTGGCCAAGGGCGACCTGAGCCGCAAGGTGACGGTCGACGCGGTGGGCGAGATGTTCGAGCTGAAGAACACCGTCAACACGATGGTCGACCAGCTCTCCGGCTTCGCGGAAGAGGTGACGCGAGTCGCCCGCGAGGTGGGCACCGAGGGCCAGCTCGGCGGCCAGGCGCAGGTGCCCGGCGTGTCCGGGGTCTGGGAAGACCTCACCGACAACGTCAACTTCATGGCCAACAACCTCACCTCCCAGGTGCGCAGCATCGCGACCGTGGCGACGGCGGTGGCCCAGGGCAACCTGTCGAAGAAGATCACCGTTGACGCGCAGGGCGAGATCCTCCAGCTGAAGGACACCCTGAACACCATGGTCGACCAGCTGTCGTCCTTCGCCGACGAGGTCACCCGCGTCGCCCGCGAGGTGGGCACCGAGGGCAAGCTGGGCGGCCGCGCCGAGGTGAAGGGCGTGTCGGGCGTCTGGAAAGACCTCACCGACAACGTCAACTCGATGGCCAACAACCTGACCTACCAGGTGCGCAACATCGCCCAGGTGACCACGGCCGTCGCCAACGGCGACCTCACCCGCAAGATCGACGTCGACGCCCAGGGCGAGATCCTCGAGCTCAAGTCGACCATGAACACGATGGTCGAGCAGTTGTCGTTGTTCGCCTCCGAGGTGACCCGCGTCGCCCGCGAGGTGGGCACCGAGGGCCAGCTCGGCGGCCAGGCACAGGTGCGCGGCGTGTCCGGGGTCTGGAAGGACCTCACCGACAACGTCAACTCCATGGCCAACAACCTGACCTCGCAGGTGCGCCAGATCGCGGCGGTCTCGGCCGCGGTGGCGCAGGGCAACCTGTCCAGGAAGATCACCGTCGACGCGCAGGGCGAGATCCTCCAGCTGAAGGACACCCTGAACACCATGGTCGACCAGCTGTCGTCCTTCGCCGACGAGGTCACCCGCGTCGCCCGTGAGGTGGGCACGCAGGGGCAGCTGGGCGGCCAGGCCCGGGTGCAGGGCGTGTCGGGCGTCTGGAAAGACCTCACCGACAACGTCAACTTCATGGCCAACAACCTGACCTACCAGGTGCGCAACATCGCCGAGGTGACCACCGCGGTCGCCAACGGCGACCTCACCCGCAAGATCGACGTCGACGCCCAGGGCGAGATCCTCGCGCTGAAGACCACCATCAACCGCATGGTCGACCAGCTGTCGTCGTTCGCCTCCGAGGTCACCCGAGTCGCCCGCGAGGTCGGCTCGGAAGGCCAGCTCGGCGGCCAGGCCCGCGTCGAGGGCGTCGAGGGCACGTGGAAGCGGCTCACCGAGAGCGTCAACGAGCTGGCCGGCAACCTCACCACGCAGGTGCGCGCCATCGCCACCGTGACCAGCGCCGTGGCGCGCGGCGACCTCACCCGCTCCATCGCCGTCGAGGCGCAGGGCGAGCTGGCGGAGCTGAAGGACTACATCAACTCGATGGTGGCCAACCTCCGCGAGACCACCCAGGCCAACCAGGAACAGGACTGGCTCAAGTCCAACCTGGCCCGCATCTCCAGGCTCATGCAGGGCCACCGCGACCTCCTCGAGGTCGCCAAGCTCACGATGAGCGAGCTGACCCCGCTGGTGTCGGCCCGCTACGGCGCCTTCTACAGCATCGACCCGGAAGGCGACCACGAGCTGATGCTGATCGGCGGCTACGGCGTGCGCCCCGACCGGGGGCCGCGCCAGCGCTTCGCGATCGGCCAGGGCATCGTCGGCCAGGCGGCGGCCGAGGGCCGGCACATCATCCTCGACGACGTCCCGCCGGAGTTCATCACCATCGACAGCGGGCTCAGCAGGTCCACGCCCGCGCAGATCGTCGTGCTGCCCATCCTGTTCGAAAGCCGGGTGCTCGGCGCGCTCGAGCTGGCCTCGTTCACGCCGTTCGGCGAGGTGCACCTCGACTTCCTGACGCAGCTCGTCGAGACCATCGGCGTCACGATGAACACGATCATCGCCAATTCCCGCACCGAAGACCTGCTGACCGAGTCGCAGCGGCTCACCAGGGAGCTGCAGGAGCGCTCCGACGAGCTGCAGCGCCAGCAGGAGGAGTTGCGCAGGTCCAACGCCGAGCTTGAGGACAAGGCGGCGCTGCTGGCCAAGCAGAACCGCGCGATCGAGATCCAGAACTTCCAGATCGAGCAGGCCCGCCGCACCCTGGAGGAGCGCGCCGAGCAGCTCGCGGTGTCCTCGCGCTACAAGTCCGAGTTCCTCGCCAACATGTCTCACGAGCTGCGCACGCCGCTCAACAGCCTGCTGGTGCTGGCCAAGCTGCTGACCGAGAACGCCGAGGGCAACCTGACCTCGCAGCAGGTCGAGTTCGCCCGTACGATCCACAGCGCGGGCTCGGCGCTGCTCCAGCTCATCAACGACATGCTCGACCTGTCGAAGGTCGAGGCGGGCCGGATGGACATCCACCCCATCCAGGTGTCGCTGCCCAAGATGGTCGACCTGCTGGAGGCGGCGTTCGCGCCGCTGGCACAGGACAAGGGGCTGTCGTTCAGCGTCGAGGTCGCGCCCGACGTGCCGCAGGAGCTGCGCGCCGACGAGCAGCGCCTGCAACAGGTGCTGCGCAACCTGCTCTCCAACGCGGTGAAGTTCACGCCGCGGGGCGAGGTGAAGCTGCGCATCTCCACCCCGCCCACCGGGGTGCAGTTCGACGACGACACCCTGCACGACGCCGACGACCTGCTCGCCTTCCAGGTGATCGACACCGGCATCGGCATCGCCCCCGACAAGCGGGACGTCATCTTCGAGGCGTTCCGGCAGGCCGACGGCACCACGAGCCGCAAATACGGCGGCACGGGCCTGGGCCTGGCCATCTGCCGCGACATCGCCCGGCTGCTCGGCGGCGAGATCCACGTCGACAGCGAGCTCGGCAAGGGCAGCACGTTCACCCTCTACCTGCCGGCCTCCTACACCGGCCCGCTGGCCGTGACCGACGGCGGCGCCGCGCGCAGGCAGCTCATGACCAAGCCGGCGGAGGAGCCCACGTCGCCGGCGCCCGAGCCGCCGATGCCGCTCGACCTGCCGTTGCCCGAGCTGGTCGAGACGCCGACCGAGACGCCCGCGCAGTGGCAGGGCGACGATCCGCTCGCCGGCGCGAAGATCCTCATCGTCGACGACGACATCCGCAACGTCTTCGCGCTGACGAGCGTGCTGGAGCGACATGGTTCCACGGTCGTCTACGCTGAAAACGGTCGTGAGGGGATCGAGCAGCTCGAACGGAACGAGGACGTCGCGCTCGTGCTGATGGACATCATGATGCCGGAGATGGACGGCTGGGCAACGACGTCGGCGATCCGGCGCATGCCCCAGTTCGCCGATCTGCCGATCATCGCGCTCACGGCCAAGGTCATGCGGGGCGACCGGGAGAAGAGCATCGCCTCGGGCGCGTCCGACTACGTGCCCAAGCCGGTCGACGTGGACCGCCTGCTCGAACGCCTGCGCGGCTGGCTCAGCCGCGGACGCGGCGCCGCGTCCGACTCACCAGCCGAAGGGTCGTGATCGGTGACAGACCGTGCGAAGATCCTCCTGGTAGATGACCGCGAGGAAAACCTGATCGCCCTCGAGGCCATCCTCAGCTCCCTCGACCTGGTGCCCGTACGCGCCAGGTCCGGCGAGGAGGCTCTCAAGGCGCTGCTCAACACGGAGTTCGCGCTCATCCTGCTCGACGTGCGCATGCCCGGCATGGACGGCTTCGAGACGGCCGCGCACATCAAGCGGCGCGAACGCACCAGGAACATCCCGATCATCTTCCTGACCGTCGTCGACAGCGCCCCCGACTACGCCTTCCGCGGCTACGCGGCGGGCGCGGTCGACTATCTCACCAAACCGTTCGACCCGTGGGTGCTGCGGGCGAAGGTGTCGGTGTTCACCGAGCTGTACAACATGAACAAGCGCCTGGCGGAGCAGGCGTCCATGCTCAGGGATCGCCTGACCGGCGAGCTGCCGCCCGGCGCCGGCGACCACGCGGCGGTGCTGCCCGAGTTGTCGCGGCGGCTCACGGCCGTGGAGGACGAGCTGGCCAGGGTGCGCGAGCTGGCCCGCAAGTCCCAGGACCCCGCGCTGGCCGCGCCGCTGGCCGACCTGACGGACCGGGTGAACAGCCTGCGCGCGGGGTTCGACGCCCTGTCCTGACGCCAGGGCCGCGCGCGCTGACGTCGAGGGGTCATTGGCGGGCGCGTTCGAGCGCGTCCCAGAAGCCGCGGCGCAGGGCGTGGCGCACCTCGTCGTGCAGCAGGAAGTCGATCGGCAGCGACGACCCCTGCAGCAACCGCGCCTCCAGATCGGAGGGCATGCGCGGCTTGCGGGCCAGCACCGCCTCCAGCCAGAGCGCGGGCGCGTCCCGCGCGACCGACTCGCCGAAGTCGTGCCCTTCCCGGTGCGCGGCCTTGACCGCGTCGGACAGCGTGGTGGCGCCGGCCGTCGAGGCCGACGGCGTGACCGGCGCGGGTTGCGGACCGGTGTAGGGGCCGTGCTGCGACTGCTGGTAGCCGCCGGTCGGCGAGGAGAACTGGCCGGTGCTGGGCTGTTGCGGCTGCGCGGGCGCCGAGGGCGGCGGCGTGGCCGGCTGCTGCTGTTGCGGTTGGGGCTCGGGCTGGTAGTTGTACGTGGGCAGCACCGGAGGCGGGGACGACTGGCCCTGCCCCGACGGCGATGGCCCGTTAACCGAAGGCTGGCCCGGCGCGGCGGAACCGCCGGCGGCGTGGCTGCCGGAGTGGCTCCCGGTGGCATGGCTCCCCGATGCGTGACTGCCCGCCGCATGCCCACCCGTGGCGTGACCGCCCGAGGTGTGCCCGCCCGAGGTGTGCCCGCCCGAGGTGTGCCCGCTTGAGGTGTGCCCGCTTGAGGTGTGCCCGCTTGAGGCGTGGCTGCCGGACGGCGGGGCCTGCGGCAACGAGGGCAGCGACGGCGTGGAGCTCTGCCCGGGAGGCAGCGAGTGGGTGGCCTGCCCGTTGCTGATCGGCTGGTGGTGCCCGTTGGCCGCCTCGGCGGCGCCGCTGACCAGGCTGACGTACTGCCGCAGGTGGACGGCGCCCAGCTCGACCAGGTCGTCGCACTCCTGCCGCAGCGAGCGCGACACGGCCCAGCTGCCTTCGACCGCGATGTGGATGACGCTCACCCTGATGCCGAGATCCTGGGCGTCGCACACGACCTGCGTGAGGTCCTCGTCGCCGCTCAGGACCACGGCGTCGCAGATGGCGTTGTTGCGGGCGAGGGTCATGAGATCGCGATGCACCTGGGCGTCCACGCCCTCGCGCCGGCCCGGCCGGATGCGGGACAGCCTGAGCTTGAGACCCGGTATGTCGGCCAGCGCGTCGTGCTCCGGTGTGCGGCGGCCTTCGACGGTCGCTTCGTACCAGTAGCACCGCAGCAGCGGCAGGCCTGTGCGCTCGCGTGACAGGCCGGTCATCAGCTGGAGCAGACCCGGATAATCCCAGGAAACCGCTTCACGATGACGCGTGCCGTGCACGGCCATCGCGCCATCAGCCAGCAGATAGCCGGCGTCCACGAACAGCGCACAGCGATCCACTGACACCGCCCCTTTCCTGGTGGTCCGACCTTGCTGGCTCTGCACCGTCAGAGACCGGACTCGGCGGCCCTTTCTCAGGGTAATGAAAGCAGGTGATCGTGCGAGGGTTAATCCTGACGATTCGCCCCTCAGCCACCGTCGCGCCGGACCACTCAGGCCGACGGTACCATTTTGTCCTGATTATGGTCACGACCGTGCTCGCACGCTTATGGCCGCGGCCCCGAAGAGTACGGCGTCCTTGCCCGTCGCGATCGTCAGCCAGGGATCCGTTCCGAGCCGGGCGCTGACCGTGTCGACGTCGACGCCGAACGTCATCCCCGACACCCCACCCGACGACCCGTCGAAGACGTTCGCGAGATCGCGGTCGCCGCCCGCCGGCCGCAGCGCGCCGGACCCGAGCGAGACCTTGTCGCCCTTCAGATCGGCGTCGCCCTCCCACGTCACCAGCGCGGCCCTCGCGGGGGTGGCGGCGGGGTGCAGCCCGCCCAGCGGAAGGCGCACCCGACGGGCGGGCCCGCCGACCACGGTGGCCGCGTCGAGCACCATGGCCTGGCTGTACGGCTGCGCCGGATCGGTCACGACCAGCACGAGGCTCCAGCCCGCGTGGCGCGAGGCCCCCTCCTCCATGGGAGCGTCGGCCGCCCACCACACGCCGGTCCTGCGTGCGCCCGCCGCCAGCCCCGTGACGTCGGCGAACGCGTGGTAGGCCGGGCCCTGGGGCAGCTCGCGCACGGCCACGTGGCTGGGCCGGATCGTCGCGTATTTGCGCCGCCCAGGGGGCCTGAACTTGATCGGCCCGGTCCTCGCGCCACCGGCCGACCAGTAGAGCCCGGCCCACACGACCCTGCCCCCCTTCGGCAACGACAGCCTCGCCCCGCTGGAGGCGCCGGTGCCGAGGGTGTCGTCCCGGTCCACGGCGACCATCGGCCAGAGGTCGTTGTCGCGCCTGCCGCCCTCGCGACCGCGGGCCTGCTCGCAGCCGGGGCTCTCCTCGGGGCAGCTCAGCAGCGCGTTGCCCACCGCCCTGACCGTCACCCTCCCGTCTGCGGCGAACCTGGCCGGCGCGCCCGTCGCGCGCACTCCCTTGCCGGCCCGCGCCCTGACCTGCAGCGGGCCCGCGGCGACCCGCGCGGCGGGTCCCGTGCTCCGCGGAGCCCGTCGGGCCACCGTCACCCGCAGGAAGACGGCCGTCGCCCGCCCTTCCGCCAGCGGCTTCCTGGCGCAGCGGGCGCCGCCCACCGAGGAACGGCATTCCCAGCCGTCCGCGGGCCCCACGACGGACGGAAGCCCGCGGCGCGCGGGCGGCATGAGCGTCACGCCCGGCGGCAGGGTCACGTACGCCGTCAGCTTCTCGCTCGGCCGCCCCCCGTAGTTGCGCAGCCGCAGACCGACGATGCCGGGCTGGGCACGTACGAGTGCGCCGAGCACGTCGATGGTGGCGCGCAGCCGCGCCTGGCCCGCCGGCTCCCGCTCCGCGGGGGGTGGCGGCACCCGTTCCGGCTCCCCGCCCCGCGGCGGCGCCTGATCGGGGTTCTCCTGCGGCGGCATCCGCTCGGGGTCGCCGCCGTGCGGCGGCACGCCCACCGCGTGGACGGGCTCCGACGGCTGGGCGGCCACCGTCGCGGTCGCCGGTGTGCCGTCGGGCGCCCTGCCGGCGGTCTGCCACAACGACGCCGCCGCGGCCACCGTGAGGGCCACGCCGGCGACCAGCATGACGGGCTGCCGCCGGCGTGCCCGCCAGAGCCGCCGGACTCCCGGGGGCGGCCCGCTCTCGGCCGCGTCCGGCCTGGCCAGCGCCGCCGCGTACCCGCCGAACATGGGCCCCGCGATCAACGGCCCCACCAGCACCCGCAGCCCGCGGTTGACGTCGGTGAGCTCCAGGATCACCCCGTGGCACTCCTCGCAGCCGTCCACGTGCCGCTCGACGGCTCTCGCCTCCCGCCTGGCCAGCCCGCCCCTCACGTAGGCGCCCATCTTGCCGAGCACGGGTCGGCAGTCGTGCGGCGGCGCGGCGCCGAGGTGCATCTGCAGGTACGCGCGCCGCAGCCCTTCCGTGGCCCGGTACGCCAGCGCGGCCACGCCGTTGGCCGACAACCCGAGCAGCGGAGCCACCGCGACGGGCTTGCACCTCTCCACCTGCGTGTGCCAGAGCACCGCCCGCCAGCGCTCGGGCAGCGACAGGTACGCCCTGGCGATCAGGGACCGTTCCAGCCCGGCGAGCGCGGGATCGACGAACGGCGCCGCCGGGTCGTACTCCTCGACCTCGCCCGCCTGGCGGCCCGCCAGCTTGGAACGGTCGTGGACCGTGCGCCGCACCACGGTCAGCAAGTAGGTGCGGAAGCCGGACTCCGGCCCGCCGCCCCTGCCCACGAGATCGAGGATCTTGGTGAACGCCTCGGTGACGACGTCCTCGGCCTCGGCGCGCCGTACGAGCTGCCTGGCCATGGCACGGGCCGCGGCCACGTGCCGCTCGTAGAGCCGCCCGTAGGCGGTGGCATCGCCCTGTCGGGCGGCCTGTAGCAGGCTTGCATCGCTTTGCGGCAATTCGACACCCATGATCGGCTCCACGATTACGAAGGGTTGCCCCGCGCATACATTCCGCATTACCTGTCACGGCTAAACCGGGTGCGCGGAGGCGATCACGGGCGGGCCATAAGCTTGGGCGCATGACGGATCGCGACAACCTGCTGGCCGAGATCAAGAGCAAGGCCATCGTCCACGGCAAGGTCACGCTCTCCTCGGGCAAGGAGGCCGACTTCTACCTCGATCTGCGGCGCATCACGCTCGACGGGGTGGCCGCGCCGCTCGTCGGCAGGGTGATGCTGGACCTGACCGCCGACCTGGAATACGACGCGGTGGGCGGCCTCACGCTGGGGGCCGACCCGGTGGCGGGCGCGATGATGCACGCGGCGGCGGCGCGCGGCCGCACGCTCGACGCGTTCGTGGTGCGCAAGGCGCAGAAGGCGCACGGCATGCAGCGCAGGATCGAGGGGCCCGAGGTGAAGGGGCGGCGCGTGCTGGCCGTCGAGGACACCTCGACGACGGGCGCCTCGCCGCTGACGGCCGTGGAGGCGCTGCGGGAGGCCGGGGCCGAGGTGGTGGCGGTGGCGACGATCGTCGACAGGGGCGCCACCGAGCGCGTCACCAGCGAGGGCCTCGACTACCGCACCGCTTACACGCTCGGCGACCTGGGGCTCTAGCCGGGCTCCCGGACGGTGAACGCCTCTCTCTCGCCGCTCTCGCCCTGCTCGCGCGGCTTGCCGTTCTCGGTGACCCGCACCGTGCCCGCGTCGCTGAGCACCACGTCGAGTTCGGGCTCGAAGTAGTTGAGCTCCTCGCCCCTGGCCATCTCGTGGTGGTGGAGCACGTCACCGCCCGGCACGCGTACGGTGACCACGGGGCAGGTCTCCGCCAGGCACTCGATGCGCACGGTCGGCACCCGCGCGGTGGCGTCGGAGGCCGGGGCGGTGGCGAGGCCGGTGGCCGGAGCGGAGGCGCGCTCGCGTTCAGGGACCTGCTCGCCGGGCGACACGAGCAGCGCGCGACCGCCGATGACCAGCAGTGTCACCACGGCTCCCGCCGCCAGGACGGTGAGGGCTAATCGGGCCATGCCCATCGGATCTGACCTGTGGCGTCCCACAGGGGGAGCGTACAGCGGATGATCCGCCGTCGCGGCTAGTGCCGGCCGTTGGTCACCCGATGCCTGCCGCCGGGGACGGCGGCGACCTTGTCACCCCTGCGCTTCTTGATCACCTCGACGATGATGGGGATGATCGAGATGAACACGATGAGGAAGACGCCGGGCAGGATGTACTTGTCGATCTGCTTGGGATCGACCTCTCTGCCGAGGGCGTTGCCGAGCAGGATGAGCCCCTCGGTCCAGACGATGCCGCCGATGACGTTCCAGACGAGGAAACGTTTGGCCGGCATCTCCAGCACGCCCGCCACCGGGTTCATGAACGTGCGGACGATCGGCACGAATCTCGCCAGCACCACCGCCTTCGCGGGGCCGAACTTCTCGAAGAACTCCTCGGCCCGCAGCACGTGCTCGCGCTTGAACAACCGTGAATCCGGCTTGTCGAACATTCTCCGGCCGAACCTGGCCCCCAGGTAATGCCCGAGCTGGGCGCCCGCGATCGCGCACAGCGGCGTGCCGACCAGCAGCACGGGCAGCGAAAGCGGGGTGATGCCCATTCCCTGGGCCACCGCCGCCGAGCTGAAGATTCCCGCCGCCACCAACAGCGAGTCGCCGGGCAGGAAGAACCCGAGCAGCAAACCGGTTTCGGCGAAGATGATCGCCAGAACGCCGACCGTGGCGAAAGCGCCGAGAATCGTCAGCCACCACGTCGGGTCCAGGAGGTTCCAAAGCCAGTCCACCAGGAGAGCCTACCTGTACTGGAGAGGCGCCAGATGACCAATGAGGTCGCGTTGTCTCTACCACGCGGGGTAGGGAGCCGGGATACTGGGCTCGCGCGAAGCCGTTTACTTCTCAGGGAGATGAATCATGCCTATAGCGACTCCAGAGGTCTACGCTGAGATGCTCGACCGGGCGAAGGCCGGCGGATTCGCCTACCCGGCGATCAACGTGACCTCATCGCAGACGCTGAACGCCGCCCTGCGGGGCTTCGCCGAAGCCGAGAGCGACGGCATCGTGCAGGTCTCCACCGGCGGCGCCGACTTCCTGTCCGGCACCACGGTGAAGGACATGGTCACGGGCGCGACGGCGCTGGCCGAATACGCCAGGGTGGTGGCCGCCAACTATCCGGTCACGGTGGCGTTGCACACCGACCACTGCCCGAAGGACAAGCTCGACGGCTTCATGCGGCCGCTGATCGACATCTCGCTGGAGCGGGTGGCCAAGGGGCTCGACCCGCTGTTCCAGTCGCACATGTGGGACGGCTCCGCCGTACCTCTCGAGGAGAACCTCGACATCGCCAAGGAGCTCCTGGACAAGTGCGCCCGGGCGCGGATCATCATGGAGATGGAGATCGGCGTCGTCGGCGGCGAGGAGGACGGCGTCGTCGGCGAGATCAACGAGAAGCTCTACACGACCGCCGGCGACGCGCTGGCCACCGCCGAGGCCGTGGGCATCGGCGACAGGGGCCGCTACATGCTGGCCGCCACGTTCGGCAACGTGCACGGCGTCTACAAGCCCGGCCACGTCAAGCTGCGCCCGAGCGTGCTGAAGGAGATCCAGGACGCGGTCGGCGCGAAGTTCGGCAAGGACAAGCCGTTCGACCTGGTCTTCCACGGCGGCTCCGGCTCGCTGCTCGAGGAGATCCACGAGGCCATCTCGTACGGCGTGGTGAAGATGAACGTCGACACCGACACGCAGTACGCCTTCACCAGGCCGATCGCGGACCACATGTTCCGCAACTACGACGGGGTGCTCAAGGTCGACGGCGACGTGGGCAACAAGAAGACCTACGACCCGCGCTCCTACGGCAAGGCCGCCGAGGCCGGGATGGCCGCGCGCGTCGCGGAGGCGTGCCAGAGCCTGAAGTCGAGTGGGACGAAGATCTCCTAGCCACTTCGGCGGCCCGGCGGGTATGACTTGTCGTATGGATAACCTTCTCGCCGGGCCGCCCCCGACGCACCTGCCGGACCTGCCCGAGGCCAGGGAGGCGCTCGAATCCGGGGCCAAGGCCTCCGACGTGGCCGCCCGCTTCCCCGCATTCCCCGCGGCCTGGGCTTCGCTCGCGGAAGAGGCCTTCGCCCAGGGGCACGCCGTCACCTCGTACGCCTTCGCCCGCACGGGCTACCACCGCGGGCTCGACCAGTTGCGCCGTAACGGCTGGAAGGGTCACGGGCCCGTTCCCTGGGAGCACGAGCCCAACCGCGGCTTCCTGCGCTGCCTCTACGCGCTGTCCAGGGCCGCCCAGGCCATCGGCGAGAAGGACGAAGCCGAGCGGTGCCTGCAGTTCCTCAAGGACAGCACGGAAACGGGTTACGACGCGCTGACCCAGAGCTAGCCCTTGGGACGAATAACCACGTTCGGGTAGTCTCTCCACGCAAGAGCCCCTGTCGCGCTTGCGCCAGGGGTTTCGTTTTGTGCTCGGGAGACTGAACCATGCCGGCTGCCGTACTCGTTGGTGCCCAGTGGGGCGATGAGGGCAAGGGCAAGGCCACCGATCTGCTCGGTGGCGACGTCGACTACGTCGTCCGCTATCAGGGTGGCAACAACGCGGGTCACACCGTGGTCATCGGAGACCAGAAATACGCGCTGCACCTGCTACCGACGGGGATCCTGTCGCCTGAGGTGGTGCCGGTCATCGGCAACGGCGTGGTCATCGACCCCGGCGTGCTGCTGGGCGAGATCGACGGGCTGGCCGCGCGGGGCATCTCCGCGGAGCGGCTGCTCATCTCGTCCAACGCGCACCTGATCATGCCGCACCACAAGGCGCTCGACAAGGTCACCGAGCGCTACCTCGGCAAGGCCAGGATCGGCACCACGGGGCGCGGCATCGGGCCCGCGTACGGCGACAAGGTCGCCCGCATGGGGGTGCGCGTCCAGGACCTGCTCGACCCCGGCATCCTGGCGAAGAAGATCGAGGTCGCCCTGACCGAGAAGAACCAGGTGCTGACCAAGGTCTACAACCGGCGCGGGATCGACCCGGCGGCGGTCGTGGAGGAATATCTCTCCTTCGCGGAGCGCCTCAAGCCGCACATCGCCGACACCTCGCTGGTGCTGTCCAAGGCACTGGACGACGACAAGTTCGTGCTGCTGGAGGGCGGGCAGGGCACGCTGCTCGACCTCGACCACGGCACCTACCCGTTCGTCACGTCGTCGTCGCCCACCTCGGGGGGCGCGTGCGCCGGGGCCGGCATCCCGCCCAACCGCCTCACGAAGATCATCGGGATCCTCAAGGCGTACACCACCCGCGTCGGCTCCGGGCCGTTCCCGACGGAGCTCACGGACGACATGGGCGAGTGGCTCCGCCAGACCGGCGGCGAGTTCGGCGTCACGACCGGCCGCGACCGCCGCTGCGGCTGGTTCGACGCGGTGATCGCCCGGTACGCCACCCGCATCAACGGCGTCACCGACTATTTCCTCACCAAGCTGGACGTCCTGTCCGGGCTGGAGCGCGTCCCGGTGTGCGTCGCGTACGACGTGGACGGCGTGCGCCACGACGAGATCCCCATGACGCAGACCGACTTCCACCACGCCAAGCCGATCTACGAGGAGTTCCCCGGCTGGCAGGAGGACATCACGGGGGCCAAGGTCTTCGAGGACCTGCCGCCGAACGCCCAGGCGTACGTCAGGGCGCTGGAGGAGATGAGCGGCGCCCCGGTCTCCGCCATCGGCGTCGGCCCCGGCCGCGACCAGACCGTCGTGGTCCGGCCGCTCGTCTAGCCGTTTCTGCGGGGGTGGGTCACGCCCCCCGCAGGTCCCGGGAAGCCGTGCCCCATGACGGCGGTTCAGGGGCCGGTGAGGACCACGGCGGTCATCGGGGTGTGCAGGGTCCAGCCGAGCGTTTCGTACAGGGCCCTGCCGTCTGCCGTGGCCACCAGGACGCCCTGCCGCGCGCCCGCCGAGGCGGCGGCCGAGGCGAGCGTGCGCATGATGACGGTGCCGAGGCCGCGCCGGCGGTGGCGGGTGGCCGTCTCCACCTGGTCAACGACGGCCGTCCTGCCCGCCGGCGCGAACTGGCCCCTGGCCGCGACCTCGCCGGCGTTCGTGAGCAGGCGGGCCACCGTGACGCCCGCCCTGGTCGTGACGGCCGCCGTGTAGCCCGCCGGGGCCGCGGGCCGGGCCGTGCGGGGCAGGCGGGTCGTGGTCATCATGAACTCCGGCTCCTGGATGCGCCAGGAGGGCGGGAGGTGCGGGACGACGGCCTCGGCGGGCGCGCAGAGTTTGAGCCAGGTGCCGGGGGTCGTGATCCTGCTGGTCAGCTGGTGGAGGATGTCGGGGGTGGGGGCGGCCACGATGTGGCGGGCCACGTGTCCGGGGAGGCCGACGTCGACTCTCCACCCCCACGGTTGGGGTACGGGCCGTGGGGCTCTGCGGGAGATCACCCACCCGTCCACCCATGCCCCGACCGTTGCGGAATGGGCCTTTTTGAGAACCTCCGTCATGCAATCCAGCCTATTGTCTGAGGTCTAGTCATCGACCGGGCGTAGCAGGATAAAAAGGACACGGCGTGGCACTGTCTAGTCGCCCCTCCAGCCAGGTAGGGTCCGGGTTGTGCGCGTTGAGATTCATGGTCACCGGGGTGCTCGCGGCCTCTGGCCGGAAAACACCCTGCCGGGGATGAGCCGCACGATGGAGCTGGGCGTGCACGCGCTCGAGCTCGACGTCGCGCTCACCGCCGATCGGCGCCTCGTGCTCACGCACGACCTCACGGTCTCCGCCGTGACCAGCGCCGACAGGCGTCCCATCCGCGCCGGCGACCCGCTCTTCCCCTATGTCGGCCGGCCGATCAACGCGCTCACCCTCGCGCAGCTGCGCACGCTCGACGTGGGCGTGCGGCTGCCGCGCCATCCCGACGACCCCTTCGCGCTGACCCAGGTGCCGATGCCCGAGACCCGGATGCCGACGCTCGGCGCGGTGCTGGGCCTGGTGAACGCCTACGACGCCGAGAGCGTACGCCTGCACGTCGAGCTGAAGTCCGACCCGACCAGGCCCGAGCTGACGCCCGACCCCGAGGCCTTCACCGAGCTCGTCGTGGAGGAGCTCGACCGGCACGGACGGCTGGACAACGTCGCCGTCCTCAGCTTCGACTGGCGGATCATCCGCCACGCCGCCCGGCTCGTCCCGGGCACGCGCAGGTTCGCGCTGATCGAGCCCGACACCCTGCACTGGCACGACGACCTGGGCGACGACATGCCGGCCACCGCGCGCGAGGCCGGTGCGACCACGCTCTCGCCCAAGCACCCCATGGTCGACGAGGCCCTGATGGCGCAGGTGGGGGCGGCCGGTCTCGACGTGGCGGTGTGGACGGTCAACGACACCGAGCTGGCGGGCCGGATGCTGGATCTGGGAGTGGCCGGGATCGTGACCGACTATCCCGACCGGATGCGGGAGTTGTGGCGCGAGCGCGGCCTGGAGCTGCCCGAGCCGGTGGGCCCGCTCAAGCCGGTCGGCGTCTAGAGGGCCGGAGCCGGCCGGTGCCTAGAGCCAGCCGTTGCGGCGGAAGCCGCGATGGAGCAGCACGCAGGCCGTGATCATGACGCCCAGCACCGCCGGATAGCCCCAGACCTGCTCGGTCTCCGGCATGAAGTCGAAGTTCATGCCGTAGATGCCGGCGATCATGGTGGGCACCGCGAGGATGGCCACCCACGAGGAGATCTTGCGCATGTCCTCGTTGGCCAGCGCGTTGGAGCGGGCGAGCGCGGCCTGGAGGATGGAGCTGCACAGCTCGTTGGACGACTCCACCTGCTCGCACACCCGCGACAGGTGGTCGCCGACGTCGCGGAAGTATTCGCGCATCTCCGACGGGACGACGCGGCGCTGGGGCAGCGCCGACAGCGGCGCCTGCAGCGGGGTGACGGCCCGCTTCATCTCCAGCATCTCGCGCTTGAGCTGGTAGATCCGGTTGATGTCACGGGAGCTGACGTCGGCGAACACGGTCGCCTCGACCTCCTCCAGCTCGAGCTGCATGAGGTCGGACACCTGGAGATACTGGTCGACCACGTGGTCGGCGATGGCGTGCAGGACGCCGGCCGGGCCGCGGCTCATCAGCGTGGGCTTGTCCTCGAGGCGCTCGCGGACCGCGGTGAGCGGGCAGTGCTCGCCGTGCCGCACGGTGACCACGAAGTCGGCGCCGAGGAACACCATGATCTCGCCGGTGGCGATGATCTCGCTGGTGCCCGGCGCCCGGACGGGGTCGAGGTAGGCGATGGTCTTGAGCACCATGAACAACGAGTCGCCGTACCGCTCGATCTTGGGGCGCTGGTGGGCCTTGACCGCGTCCTCGACGGAGAGCGGGTGCAGGTCGAACACCTCGGCCAGCCACTCCACCTCGGGCGCGCCGGGCTCGTGCAGCCCGACCCAGACGAACGCGTTGGCGCCTTCGGCGCTCTCGTTGTGCTCGCGTACGAGGTCGAGTGCTTCGACGATGGCCGGGGCCGCGACCTTCTCGCCGTGGACGTAGGCGCCGAACTCGACGACCGAGTCAACGGGAGGGACGCGGACGTCGCGCACCGCGCCGCCCGCCGGAGCGGCGTGCTGGCGTGCGACGTGCTGGCGCACAGGGTGACGGTTGATGCGACGGAAAAGAGTGGACGAGCGCATGGCGGGCCCTTTCCGCCCGACCTGGCACGCTCCACGCGCGACGAGAAGTCACCTCAATCAAGAACAAGGGCGTGGAGGCACGATCAGGCTGCCGTATTGGAGTGGTCGGGGGTACGCACGGAGTACGTGAAAAAGCACGTACTGCTGGGATCACCAGGTTTCATCCCGGACCACCTCCAATCACACAGGGACGCCGCAAAGCCGCCTCAACCTATCACAGGCGGGTGAACCAATCTGACGATACTCGCCTGAGAGCACGCGTCTCCGGTAGAACTCACCAAAGATTGTCGCCTGTTCCGGCACGTGTCGGGCGCGGCGGACCTGTGGGTGCGCATGGCGGCGGGCCTGCGACAATGAGCGGGTGCGCGTTCTAGTCATTGGTTCCGGTGGGCGTGAGCACGCCCTGTGCCGTTCCCTCAAGCTCGATCCCCAGATCAGCGAGCTCCACTGCGCTCCGGGCAATCCGGGCATCGAGCAGGTCGCGACCGTCCACGCGGTCGATCCGCTCGACCCGGGCCAGGTGGCCGGCCTGGCGACGCGGCTGCGGGTCGATCTCGTCGTCGTCGGGCCCGAGGCGCCGCTCGTGGCGGGGGTGTCCGACGCGGTGCGCGAGGCCGGCATCGCCTGCTTCGGGCCGTCCAGCCAGGCGGCCATGATCGAGGGCAGCAAGGCGTTCGCCAAGGAGATCATGCAGGCCGCCGACGTGCCCACCGCACGGTCGCGGACCTGCGACAGCGAGGAGCAGGCCGCGGCGGCGCTCGACGAGTTCGGCCCTCCCTACGTGGTCAAGGACGACGGGCTGGCGGCGGGCAAGGGCGTCGTCGTCACCGATGACAGGCGGGCGGCGCTCGACCACGCGCGGTCGTGCGGGCGCGTGGTGATCGAGGAGTTCCTCGACGGGCCCGAGGTGTCGCTGTTCGCGCTGTGCGACGGCAGCACCGCCGTCCCGCTCCAGCTCGCCCAGGACTTCAAGCGCGCCCACGACGGCGACCAGGGCCCCAACACCGGCGGCATGGGCGCCTACACGCCGCTGCCGTGGGCGCCCGACGGGCTCACCGACCAGGTCATGCGGGAGGTCGTGCACCCGACGATCGCGGAGCTGGCGCGGCGCGGGCTGCCCTACCAGGGGGTGCTCTACGTCGGGCTGGCCCTGACCACGAAGGGCCCGAAGGTGGTCGAGTTCAACGCGCGCTTCGGCGACCCCGAGACGCAGGTGCTGCTCGACCGGCTGGAGACGCCGCTGGGCGGGCTGCTGATGGCGAGCGCGACCGGTGAGCTGGGGCTCGACCCGGTGTTCAAGGGCGGCTCCGCCGTCACGGTGGTGATCGCCGCCGAGAACTACCCCGACACCCCGGTCAAGGGCGACGTGATCACGGGGATCGAACCGTCCGACGACGCCTACGTGATCCACGCCGGCACCAGGCGCGAGGGCGACACGATCGTCTCCAACGGCGGGCGGGTGCTCAGCGTGGTGGGCCACGGCCCCGACCAGGAGAGCGCGCGGCGCAACGCCTACGACCTCGCCGCGCGGATCACGCTGCGCGGCTCCCACTACAGGACGGACATCGCCCCATGAAGCACGTGCACTCCGGCAAGGTGCGCGATCTCTACGAGACGGACGACGGCCTGCTGCTGATGGTCGCCTCCGACCGGGTCTCGGCCTTCGACCACGTGCTGGAGCCCGGCATCCCCGACAAGGGCGCGATCCTCACGCAGATGTCGTTGTGGTGGTTCGACCAGCTCAAGGACGTCGTGCCCAACCACATCGTGGCCAGGGGCGACGAGCCGCGCAGCGTGGTGTGCAGGCCGTTGACGATGGTCCAGGTCGAGTGCGTGGCCCGGGGCTATCTGACGGGCGGCGGGCTGGCCGAATATCGCGAAAGCGGCACCGTCTCCGGGGTGCGCCTGCCCGAAGGGCTGCAGGACGGGTCGCGGTTGCCCGAGCCGATCTTCACGCCGTCCACCAAGGCGCCGATGGGACAGCACGACGAGCCGATCTCCTACGGCCAGGTGGTGGCGGAGGTCGGCGCGGAGACGGCGGAGGAGCTGCGCCGCATCACGCTGGCCGTCTACACGCGCGGCGCCGAGATCGCCCGCGAGCGGGGCATCATCGTGGCCGACACCAAGATCGAGCTCGGCTGGGACTCCGACGGTGTGCTCACCCTGGGCGATGAGGTTCTGACGCCCGACTCGTCGCGTTTCTGGCCGGCTGACGCCTGGCGACCAGGCCGTTCGCAACCTTCTTTCGATAAGCAATTTGTACGCGATTGGCTACTATCGCCCGAATCCGGATGGGACAAAGCATCTGGAAACCCCCCACCTCGCCTACCTGACCCCATCGTGGAACGCACACGCGAACGATACCTAGAAGCGTATGAGCGCATCACGGGAGCTCCCTTTAGCGGATGATTCGGCTGGGTCATGTGGTGTTAGCGACTACTGTTGGCCCGATCGAGCCTCACCGCCAGAATTCAAGGAGCCGCACGAAATGGTCCGTTACCGCGTGCGCGGTGGCAACGCACTGCGTGGAACCGCGTTCATCCAGGGCGCGAAGAACGCCGTGCTTCCCATGATCGGTGCGGCTCTGCTGGCCGCGAAGGGCCGCACCGTCCTGCGCAACGTGCCGATCATCGAAGACGTCCGCCGCGCGATCGAGCTCGCCGAGGCGGTCGGCGCGTACGTCGAACTCCACGAGTCCGAGCGCACGCTCGTCATCGACGCCTCCCGGCTGTCCAGCCCGGTGCTGCCCGCGGAGATCGCCCGGCGCTTCCGCGGCTCGGTGCTGTTCACCCCCGCGCTGCTGCACCGGCTCGGCGAGGCCGTCGTCGAGGGCGTCGGCGGCTGCAACCTCGGCAGCCGCAACCTCGACTTCCACTACCTCGGCTACAAGCGGCTGGGCGCGATCGTCGACGAGGGCGAGACCGTCATCCACGTCAAGGCGTCCGGCCTGACCGGGGCGACCCTCTACCTCGACACCCCCTCGCACACCGGCACCGAGAACCTCATCATGGCCGCCTCCCTGGCCAACGGCACCACCGTGATCGAGAACGCCGCGCTCGAGCCCGAGGTGCTCGACGTCATCGACATGCTCACCAAGATGGGCGCGCGCATCAGCGGCGGCGGCACCGGCTTCATCACCGTCGAGGGCGTCGACGAGCTCCACGCCGTCGAGCACACGGTCATGCCCGACCGGCTCGACGCGGGCGTGTTCGCGATGGCCGCGGCGATCACCGGGGGCGAGCTGAGCCTCGTGGGCACCGGCCTCGACCTGGGCGTGGTGCGCTACAAACTGGAGCAGATGGGCGTCGAGTTCGCCCGGCAGGGCGCGGTGCTGCACGTGCGCTGCGAGGGCCCGCTGCGGCCGATCAACATCATCACCGACACCTATCCCGGGTTCGCGACCGACCTGCAGTCGCCGATGATGGCCGTCGCGGCGCTCGCCGACGGCACCAGCTACATCCACGAGCGCATCTTCGACGGCCGCTTCGCGCTGGCCGGCGAGCTCAACAAGATGGGCGCCGGCGTCGAGGTCGACGGCAGCAGGGCCATCGTGCGCGGCCGCACACCCCTGACCGGCGCCGAGGTGACGGCCCACGATCTGCGTTCCGGGATCGCCCTCGTGCTCGCCGGACTCGCCGCTGAAGGCGAGACCGTGATCGGCTCCGGCTACCTGATCGACCGCGGCCACGCGCATCTCGCCGCCCGAATGCGCGCGCTCGGCGCGGACATTACACGAGAGATTTCCACGCACTAACAAAGGCGAGAAAAACCTCGTTGAGCTGCTAGGACATCTTGTCGGGCGGTCAACCTGAACGGCTTTCCGGAAAAGTCGGGCGTGACATTACGGCCCCCGCGAGCGATCGTTCCAAAAGAGAGCACTGCAACGGACAGCAGGATGGGACGAACATTGGTCGAGAGGGCCGAAGAAACTCCCCGAGTGTCACGCCCGGGCGCCATGACACCGGACCTCACCATCGGCGTGGTCGGACCCCACGACCTTGTCGAGCGAGTCATGCTGATGGGTCACGCCGCGGCACCGCTGCCATGTCGACTGGTGGCGGCCGCCTACCGCGACGAGCAGGAGGCACCCGACAAGGTGACGAGGCTCGGGCCCGGTGTCGACGCATGCTTGTTCGCCAGCCCGGTCCCCTACGACCTGGCCAGGCGATCCGGCGTGCTGACGATGCCCGCGACCTACGTGCAACTCGGCGGAGCAGCACTGGTGGCGGCGCTGGCCAAGGCCGCGATCGACACCCGGATGGACCCCAAACGGGTCAGCATCGACGTGGTCAGCCGGGCTGACGTCGAGGAGGCGTACACCGACCTCGGCATCCCCGCCACGGACGTGCACAGCCGCGACGAGCCGGGAGCCACCGGCACGATCGCGGCCTACCACGAACGCCTGGCCAGGCAGGGCGCGACCACGGGAGCGCTGACGTGCCTGCCCTCGGTGGCCGAGCGCCTGCACACGGCGGGCGTACCGGTCATCAGGATCAGGCCGACCTCCGCCGCGGTCCGCACGGCGCTGCACACAGCGGCGCTGCTCGGGGCGCATCACCGGCTGGAGGAGTCGCAGCTGACCGTGGTGCTGGTGGAGGTGCCGACGCTGCGCGAGCCCGTGCGCCGCGCCGCGCCCCGCTACTGGCGCGACGAGCTGCGGCTGTCGCTGCACCGGCTGCTGGTCCAGGAGGCGAACCGCATCAACGCCACCGTCTGGCCCATCGACGATCACAGCTATCTGGTCACGGCGACCAGGGGCTCGATCGCGGCGGCCACCGACGGCTTCCGGGTGTTGCCGTTCGCGGCCAGGATCAGGGACGAGCTGGGGCTGGCGGTCGAGGTCGGCGTGGGCATGGGTCGTACGACCCACGACGCGGAGTCGCACGCGCGGGCGGCGCTGGCCCGCACGCAGGCGGGCAAGCAGGCGCAGGGGTTCGCGGTCGACCGCGAGGGGCGGGCGCTCATCCCGGCCCCGCGGATGCCGCCGACCGGGGCCACCGCACTCAAACCCAAAGGGGTCGAGGTGCTGGCCCGGCTGGCGGCCAAGCTGGAAGGCGGCGACACGGTCGTGGACGCCGAAGGGGCCGGCAAGATGCTGGGGGTGACACCCCGTACGGCTCGGCGGTTGCTGCGCACGTTGGTTGACGAGGGACTCGCGTGGCCGCTACCGCCCAACCGCACCCCCCAGCCCGGCCGGCCCCGGCAGCTGTACCGGCTGATCGTGGAGAAGCTCGGGCCGCGCTGATCCGTCAGGGCTGATCCGGGCCGATCCTCCACCGGGCTGACCCCCGGAGGGCTGATCCACCGGATACAGGGCCCGCCGCCGCACCTTCCCCCTCCGACGGCGGCGGGCCCGCTTCCGGTTGCCCCGCAGCGGGGCCTCCCGTGCCCTGGCGACTGTCCGGCGGGCCAGCACTTGGCCAACTGGCGGTTGACATTTGGGGAAATGGCGGTTGGTCCTCGTGAGAAGGGGTATGAATTGCGACGCCCCCGATCGACGGGATTCGGACGGGGGCACCAATCTTTCGATGGTCCCTCGTCCGGCGCGCGCAGGTGAGAGCTCCCCGCAACCGCAAGGATCGGGCCAGTAGGTTGTCCGATAGTCGCGCGGTTTCTGTCGGGCTGCTCGACTACTGTCATGACCCATGGACCGCAACGCTCCTGACCAACGATCCCCGCTCATCGTCTGGGGCGCCCTCGCCATCGTCTACGTGGTCTGGGGGTCGACCTACCTCGGCATCGGCATCGTGGTCGAGTCGATCCCGCCGCTGCTCGGCGCCTCCATGCGGTTCCTCGCCGCGGCCGTGCTCCTCGGCGGGTTCCTGCTCCTCACGTCCGGCAGGCGGGCGTTCACGATGACCCGGCGGCAGCTCCTCAGCGCCTCGCTGGTGGGCGTGCTGCTGCTCACCCTGGGCAACGGCATGTTGTCCGTGGCGGAGCAGTACATCTCGACCGGGCTGGCGGCGCTGCTCGTGGCGTCGGTTCCGCTGTGGCTCGTCGCCTTCAGGTTCGCGGTGCGTGACCGTCCCAGGGCCGCCACGATGGCGGGCGTGCTGGTGGGCCTCGGCGGGGTGGCGGCGCTCTCACTCACCGGCAACGAAGGGGCGGCCGCCACGGGGATCGCGGTGGTGCTGGTCGCCTCGCTGCTGTGGGCCGTGGGAGCGTTCCTGTCGGGCCGCGTCACGATGCCGGCCAACTCGTTCGCGACGAGCACGATCGAGATGCTCGCGGGCGGCCTCGGCCTGGCGGTGCTCGGCACCGCGACGGGTGAGCGGCTCGACCCGTCGACGATCACCGGCAGGTCCTGGATCGCGCTCGCCTACCTCATCCTCGTGGGATCGCTGATCGGGTTCACGGCGTTCTCGTGGCTGCTCGGCAACGCCCCCATCTCGCTCGTGTCCACGTACGCCTACGTCAACCCCGCCGTGGCGGTGGTGCTCGGCGCGCTGGTGCTGAGCGAGCCGATCACGCCGCGGATCCTCGTGGGCGGCGTGATCATCCTGGTCGGCGTCGCGCTGGTCATCTCGACCGAACGCAGGTCAAAGGTCCCGCAGCGCGCCGGCGAACGCGTCGACCGTGGCGGCGACGTCCGCCTCGGTGTGCGCCGTGGACATGAACCACAGGCCGCGCGGGACCATGTTGACTCCCCGGTCGAGTAGCGCGGCGTGCAGCCTGGCCATCCCGGCCCGGTCGGTGGCGGCGAAGTCCCGGTAGTTCCGCACGGCGGGCGCGTCGGTGAAGTACGTCTGGAACACCGGTCCCGGGCCGTCCACGAGCATCGGCACGCCGGCGCCGGCCGCGGCCGACCGCAGGCCCTCCATCAGCGACTTGCCGCGCTCGTACAGCGTGCCGTAGATCTCGTCGCGCTGCTCGTCGAGGATGCGCAGCGTGGCCTCGGCGGCGGCGATGCCGACCGGCTGGGAGTTGAACGTCCCCGCGTGGGCCACCTTGCCCGTCGAGATGTGGTCCATGACGGCCGCCCGGCCGGTCAGCGCCGACACCTGCATGCCCGCGGCCATGGCCTTGCCGAACACCGACAGGTCGGGAGTGACCCCGAGGTGTTCCTGGGCGCCTCCGGGGGCAAGCCGGAAGCCGGTGATGATCTCGTCGAAGATCAGCAGGGTGCCGTGCTCGTCGCACAGCCGCCGCACGCCCTCCAGGTAGCCGGGGTCCGGGCTGATCGCCCCGGTGTTGCACAGGATCGGCTCGGCGATGACGGCGGCGATCTCCCCCGAGTGCCGTTCCATCAGGCCGGCCAGGGTCTCCAGGTCGTTCCACGGGCAGATGACCAGGTCGTCCGCGTGCCCCGGCTGCTGTCCCGCCGTGCCGGGCACCGCCATGGGGGCGCCGGCCGGCCCGGCCGCGTCCACCGCCGGGTGCACGCTGTAGAGGACGGGGTCGAGCCAGCCGTGGTAGTGACCCTCGAACTTGAGGATCTTCGACCGGCCGGTGTAGCCGCGGGCCAGCCTGAGAGCGCCGTGGACGGCCTCCGACCCGACGGTGTTGAACCTGACCCGTTCGGCCGAGGGCACCATGGCACAGATCCGCTCGGCCACGCGCACCTCGGCGGCGTGCTGGGCCGAGTAGACCATGCCGCGCGCCGCCTGGGCCGCGATGGCCTCGACGACCGCCGGCGGGCAGTGGCCGAGCAGCGCGGGCCCCTGGCCGAGCACGTAGTCGACGTAGGAGTTGCCGTCCACGTCCCACAGGCGCGCGCCCTGGGCACGGTCCACGTAGAGGGGGACACCGGCCACCCGGCGGGCGTCGCTGGAGACGCCGCCGGCCAGGTAGTGCCGGCCGGCGGCATAGAGGTCACGGCTGACGTGCAAGGTCCTGCTCATGTGACCATCAAAGGCCGCGGCTCCGCCCGCCGACAAGGAGGAGAGCAACAAGGAGGGCGGCATCGCAAGGACGGGCCCTTGTGAGGCCCGCGACGCTCCTGGTGAGCTGCTCATGGAGATCTGCTGAGCGGGCTGCCGCCACGGCCTGACCGGAGAAGACGTCTGAGCAGGTTTCCTGTGAGTGAAGCGACTTCCAGGAAGGAACGGCCGTGTTTCTCGGGCGCATCCGGCGGTCTCCCGCCGAGCAAGTCGAACTGGTGGCCTGGCGCGAGGGTGGCGAACTCCTCAGCCTGGCCGGGCTGGACGCCGGTGACGATCCGGTGGCCCTGCTCGATCGGTACGGGCTGGACCGGCTCACCGGCGAGGTGAACCGGCTCTGGGCCGGCACGCCGGCCGTGCTCGACGAGTCGTCGGTGGTGTTCGAGCCGCCGGTGGCGACCTGCACCAAGATCTGCTGCCTGGCGCTGAACTACGTCGCGCACGCCGAGGAGAGCGGGCTGGAGGTGCCGCCCGAGCCGGTGCTGTTCTTCAAGCCGCCGTCCGCGCTGACGGGCCACAACCGCCCGGTGACCGCTCCGGCCCGTACGAGGCATCTGGAGCACGAGGTCGAGCTGGCGGTCGTGATCGGCTCGACGGTCCGCGACCTGCCCGCCGAGCGCTGGCGGGAGGCCGTGGCCGGATACACCGTGATCAACGACATGACGGCCCGCGACCTCCAGCTGGCCAACATCGCCCGTAACGCTCCGTGGGACCAGTCCAAGGGGTTCGACACGTTCGCCCCCGCCGGGCCGTACCTCGCGACGGTGGACGAGGTGCCCGACCCGCAGGACCTGGAGCTGACGCTGGAGGTCGACGGGGAGGTGCGGCAGCGGGCGAACACCAAGCAGATGGTGTTCGGGATCCCCGAGCTGATCGCCGACCTGTCGGACGGGATGACGCTGCTGCCCGGCGACCTCATCGCCACCGGCACCATCGCGGGGATCGCCCCGCTCAGTGACGGGGACGTCATGCGGGCCACCGTGCAGGGCGTGGGCACTCTGGTCAACCGTGTCGACTTTCGGCCCGCCTAAACCATAGATATCGGCGCACCTTACTCGTACCCTTGGAGGCATGGACTTCACGGTCGGCGCCCTCATCGACATCGACGACTACGTCGCCTCG
Organism: Nonomuraea sp. NPDC049378; assembly: GCF_055586745.1. Taxonomy (NCBI): domain Bacteria; kingdom Bacillati; phylum Actinomycetota; class Actinomycetes; order Streptosporangiales; family Streptosporangiaceae; genus Nonomuraea; species Nonomuraea sp. NPDC049378. Next base: position 119,332 of record NZ_JBVJHP010000018.1, on the reverse strand, counting down.
ACGCGGGCCCGCGGCCGGGAGTGGGCACGCCGGCAACTCGGCCAGGCCGATCGCGCGGTGCGCGCGGTGGCGGCACGACGGCCGGCCTCCTGCGAGCCGCTGCCTCCCGACGAGTGGCTGGTCCGGCTGAGCGGCGACGACCCCGACAGGCTGATGGGCGAGGCGACCGCGCTGGCCGAGCAGATCCGCGCCGGCATCGTCAGCGCCACCGACCTCACCGCGACCGTGAGCCTGGGCACCCCTCGGCGGGGCCCAGACAGCACGACGGCGACCGAACGGGACGCGCGGCGTACCAACGCCTACAAGCTGCTGCTCGGCGGCGACAGGGTCATCACGGCCCCGCAGGAGGAGCCCTCCGAGGCGGCGCCGCCCGTGCGCATCGAGGCGGAGCTGGCCCGCCGGATCCAGGCCGGCGACAGGGGCGGCGCGGCCGGGCTGCTGGCGGGCTGGGTGGACAGGTGCGTCCAGGAGCGCGGCCTGTCCCCGAGGACGCTGCACAACTGGCTGATGGGCGAACTGCTCTTCGTCGTGGACGTGGTCAACAGGGGCCGGCTCGCGGGCGGCTCCACCGACTGGGTCGACGCCTTCGCGCGCCTGCCGATCGAGGAGCTCACGACGGTGACCCAGATCCACGAGCGCTCCTACCTGCACATCTGGATCGAGGAGACGTTGTGGCGGCTGATGCCGCCCGCCGCGCGCGACATCCTCTCGATGGCCGAGAGCTACATGGCGGCGCACTACACCGACCCGCGCCTGCGGCTCGCGACGGTCGCGGAGGCCGTCTCGGCCAGCCCGTTCTACATCGCGCACCTGTTCGCCGACGTGCGCGGGACGACGTTCCTGCGCCACCTGACCGGGCTGCGGCTGCGCCACGCCCGCGTCCTGCTCACCGCCACCACCGCGCCGATCGACACGGTCGCCGCCCGCTCGGGCTATCTGAGCGCGAAGGTGTTCCGCGGCGTGTTCAAGCGCCACGTCGGCTGCTCGCCCAGCGAATATCGCCGCAACCACCGGCCCCTGCCCTTGTGAGACCCGCACCCGGGCGCGCTAGTCGACGCGCGACACCAGCCGGTACGGCTGCCTCGGCCGCCCCGCCTGCGACGACCTGACCGGCGGGAGAGCCCACGCCAGCCCTTCCTCGACGAGGCTCTGCAACACCCGGCGGGCGCTGCGCGGCGCGACGCCCAGCACCTCGGCCACGCTCTCCGCGTCGACCACCATCGCCTCGGGGTCGTCGCCCAGCCGCTGGAGGAGCCGGTCGAGCGTCCTGGCCGCCTTGGAGTCGGCCATGGGCTCGTCCACCTGCTCCCGCCTGCGCCGCTGCCGCAGGGGCAGCGAGGTCGCGGTGCCGTCGCCGCTGACCAGGAAGGCGGCGGTGGCGTCGGCCGCACGCGCCCGCTCGACGGCGATGAGGGCGTGGGCGTCGGCGTCGCGGGCGGTGTTGCCGAGCCCGATGCCCACCTCGACGACCATCCCAAGGTCGGCGCGCACCCGGTCGGCGAACGGCGCCACCCGGAACCCGTCGGTGGCCTGCGAGAGCGCCCCCACGGTAGCCGTGATCACGTAGCTGTTCTCCTCGCGCGGGGCCACGGTCGCGCCCATCAGCCGGGCCTCGGCGAGCAGCGACCTGTGCAACGACAGCTTCAGCTCCTGCTGCCAGTAGTTGCCAGGACCCGACTGGGCGGGGCGGGCCGAGGCCGCGAGCTCGACCAGCACGATGGCGATCTGCGACTCCTCCAGGCGGCTGCCCGTGCCCAGCAGCGTCGCGGTGTTGATGGCCAGGCGCAGCGTGTGCGGAGTGGGCATCATCCGCAACACCGGCACCTTGGCCGCCTCCAGCTTGCGGGCCACGGTCCTGACCGTGGTCAGCGCCGCCGTGGTGGCGCCCTCGCGGTAGAGGCGCTCGTGGAAGCCGACGAAGTCGCGCACCGAGTCGGGCTGGCGGTATTCGGAGACGTGCACGCCGTCCATGGGCACGCCGATCTCCTGGTAGGCCTCGGCCACGTCGGCGCGCGCGATCGAGTCGATGCTCACCCTGGCGGGGTCGATCCGCATGGACAGCGTGCCGCGCAGCAGGCTGGAGTAGAGGCCGGCCCCGCTCACCGGCACGAACGTGGCGGGCACCGGCAGCTCGCCCGCCTCGGTGGCCAGGTCGTGCTGGAGAGGCCCGGTGAACAGGACCGCGTCGATGTTGCCCGCTATCTTGGCGAGCTTCTCGCGCGTCTCGTGCTCACCCGCGTGGGGGGCGCCCACCAGCCGGAACGACGCGGCCGACGGCAGGCTCGCGCCGATGTGCACGATCTGCTCGACCAGATCGTGCGGCCCCACCACACCAATCGCGATCTTGGATCGTAGCCCGTCCACCTCTATGCCCCTGTTCTCCCGAGCAGAGCGGTGATCGTGCCCCCGAGTACCGCTGCCCTGTCGTCGTCGCCGAGATCTGAGAACAGTATCCGCCCTAGCGACATGCGCAGATCGATGAAGGGAAAGTCCGACCCGTACACGACCCGGTGCGCGCCGAGCCTGCGGACCATCTCGGCGATGTCCGCGCCCGTGTTGAAGGACCCGCACACCTCCAGGACGACCCGCTCGTGCCGCTCGGCCACCTCGATCGACTGGTCGATGCCCAGCGGCGTCACCCCCGAGTGCCCCGCCAGGATCGTGGCCCGCGGGTGCCTCCCGGCCACCTCGTCGACCAGGGGCAGGTCGTTGTACGGCGAGCCGGAGTAGGTGTGGGTGAGCACCGGCCGCCCGGTGAGCTCCGCGTACTCCCAGACCGGCGCGTAGCGCGAGCCGGTCAGCGGGTATTCGTGCAGGTCGGGATGGAGCTTGATCCCGCCGAAGCGCGGGTCGCCGCCCCACCGGTCGAGCTCGGCCACCGGGTCCTGCCACGGGTTGACGGTCAGGTAGCCGGTGAACCTGTCGGGCGCCCGGTCCACGATCTCCGCGGTGACCGCGTTGCCCCTGGCGGCGTCGAGCTGGATCGCCAGATGGCTGGAGAGCATCGCGTGCGCGACGCCGCACCGGTCCATCACCCCGATCATCCCGGCCGGGTCGGGGTCGGGGATGAAGAACACGCTGTACGGCCCGGCATGGGCGTGCGCGTCGACGATCCTCGTCGCCTGCTGCGGGCGGCGCTCCCACAGAGCCGTCGTCAGCTCGTTCATGCCGCTCTGATCTCCCTCCTCAGCAGCCGGTGCACGTTCCCCGCGCCGATGGCCGCGACCTCCGCCTGCCCGAGCTCCGACCAGAGCAGCCGGGTGACCGCCTCGGCGGGATCGCGGTAGGGCGCTCCGGTGCCGAAGACGAACCTGTCCGCGCCGAACCGGGCGACCAGCCACTCCAGCCCGCGGTGGGAGGACAGGTCGGCCAGCCCGATGTGCACGTTGCCGGTCCTGTCCAGGACGCCGGCGATCTGCCGCAGTTTCCGGTAGCCCACGCCGCCGACGACGATCCGCAGGCACGGGTGCGCCCGCGCGAGCGCCTCCACCTCCTGCCAGCTGGTCTGGCCGGCGTCCACGAGCAGCGGCAGGCGTACGGACTCCACGGCGCCGAGAACGGCGGCCGCGTCGGGGCCCGCGAGGTCCCAGCCGTGATCGAGCGGGAAGGCGCGCACGGCGACCACGCCCGCCTCCACGGCGGCCCCGGCGAACCCGGCGCCCGTCTCGCCGCACGTGTCGGGCACCATCACCCAGCAAGGGCTGAGCCTGGGCTCCCCCGCGAGCCGGCCGATCAGCTCGCGGTTGCCCCGCGCCGGGTCGTGCAGCCACGACGTCATGCTGCCGACCACGGCCTCGGCGATGCCCACGCGGTCCATCGCGGCGAGCAGCTCGGCCACGGTCCCCCCGCCCACGTCGCGACGCGGATGGCGGCCGAGCATGACGTCCGCGTCGATCAGGACCGGCCGGTCCTCGCTCATCGGCCGCCCCAGTGCTCGGCGAGCCCGTCCCGCGCCCAGCCGTGCGCGGTGAACGTGTCGGTCACGCCGCCCACGCTGATGGTGGACGGGCTCGCCTGCACCTCGGGCGGCGCGTCCCTGAACGGGAAGACCGCGACCGTGAACCGGCCGTCGCGGCGGCGCAGCCCCAGCGAGTGGATCTCGCCGTACGGGGCGGTCGCGGTCTCCGGGTCGGGGATCCTGGCCCGCCCGCTGCCGAACGTGACCTCGTCCGGCGGCTCCACGGGCACCACGAGCAGCCCGGGGCCCTGGCTGCTCGCGTAGCCGCCGCCGTGCTCGACCCACGGCGACGTGCCGTGCAGCAGCCAGATCGCCTCCGCGTCGATCGCGTCGGTGATCAGCCAGTACGACGGCTCGCTCCTGACGAAGACGATCCGGCGGTCGTGCCTGGCCCGGTAGCCGTGGTGGTGACCGGCGAAGACGTCCACGTGCTCGCCCGCGTGGAACAGGTCGCGGGCCGCCCTGCGGTCCTCGGTGTACTCCTCGCCGGGCACGAGCAGGGTGTTGTGGCCCCTGGTGGCCTGGAACCAGTCGTAGTAGCCGGGATCGTCGTACGACGGCGGGCCGCCCGCCTCCCACGCCAGCGGCACCCCCCAGCCGGACAGCACGAAGTCGAGCGCCGCGTGGTGGCTGTGCGGCTCCAGCTCGTGCCCGATGTACGGGCCGTGGTTGATCACGGTGTGCAGGGTGCCCGCGCGGAAGATCGTGTAGGCGCTGTCCTCCAGGGCGTGCGAGCCCTCGGCGGGCGCGATCGCCTCACCCAGCAGCCTCTCCCCTGTGCGCACCATCTCGGCGGGCCAGACCACGCCGCTGTCCTGCAGGTGCGGGACCCACCCGCCCGAGGTCGTCAGCGAGACCAGCCAGTCGTGCATGGCGCGGAAACGGGGGTGCGCGACCAGGTCGGAGTCGACGGACGCGGCCCGCTGCACGCCTCCCAGGCACATGCCGTGGTAGCCGGGGGAGCGCTCGTGGTGGCCGCCGTCCTCACGCACGTCCCGTTCCAGGTGTTCCAGGATGCGCGCCCTGGCCACCTCGGCCCACTGCCCCGACTCGGGCAGGTCGGCGAACACGCGGGCGACGTGCAGCAGCTCGCAGACGGTGGCGAACTGCCAGTTGCCGTGCCGGAACTCGTCGTGCTCCTCGGCCGCCCACCGGGCGCCGCCGAGCACGGTCTTCATCATCTGCAGCCAGCACTCGTCGCTGAGCGCGGGCTCGGTGGAGAAGACGGCCAGCGCCCGGGTGACGTGCATCGACCGGGAGGACACCCCGAGGGAGTACCAGACCACGTCGAGCCCTGGCCAGTCGCCTTCGACCTGGTCGCGGCTCGCGTACCACTGCCGGAAGAAGCGGTCCCACTCGCGGGCGTAGCGCGGGTCACGGGTCTGCGCGTAGGCCGAGACCAGGGGCATCATCCACCGCAGGTAGTGGAACCCGTACAGCCGGGACCGGCCGTGGCCCTTGTCGAGGAAGTCGACCTCGGTCCCGATCAGCCGGTCCGCCTCCGCCACGTCCTCGGGACGGGGCTGCGGCCACACCGGGTCGGGCCGCCGCCACGGCCGGGCCTGCGCGACCGTCGTCACGCCCAGCTCGGCGAGCAGCGCCTCGTCGGTGATGTGCCGCATCCGCGCCTGGTCAACGTGCGGCGGCTTCTCCACGTACGTCCCCATCAGAGCTTCACCGGCTGCCCCGTCCGGGCCGACTCGTGCGCGGCCGCCAGGACCGCGGTCACGTGCCGGGAGCTCTCCACGGTGATCAGCGGCTCGGTGCCGGCGATCGCGCAGTCCACGAAGTGGTGGATGGCGTCGCGGTAGGCCCCCGCGGGCACCCCGTGCACGACCCGCTGCAGCATGTTCCTCGGGTAGGTGTAGCCGTCCTCGGTGGCCAGCTGGATGTTCTCCTTCTGCCGGTCGAGCTGGATGACGCCCGTCTCGCCGGCCACGGTGACGTAGCTGTCCACCATGGTCGGGAAGGTGTTGGGGTAGATCCAGGCCGACTCGAACGTGGCGACCGCGCCCCTTCCGAACCTGGCCTGGATCTGCATGGCGTCGGGAGTGTCGATGCCCCGGCCGCGCAGCTTGCCGTATCTGGCCGTGGCGAACACCTCGACGACCTCGTCGTCGTACAGCCAGGTCAGCAGGTCGATGTCGTGGCTGGACAGGAACCAGGCGCAGGTGGTCCGGTCGGCCCAGCCGATCATCTCGGTGGGCACGTAGATCGTGTCGTCCTTGCGCGCGTAGCCCACGACCGGCTCGCCGATCACCCGCATCTGCTCCTTGGCCTGCGCGTACGCCGGCACCCAGCGGTGGTTGAACAGGCACATGGCCACCACGCCGGCCGACCGGATCGCGGCGACGGCGCGGTCGGCGTCGGCCACGGTGGTGGTGAACGGCTTCTCGACCAGGATGTGCACGCCGGCGCGGGCGGCGGCCACCATGACGTCGGCGTGCAGGTGGTCGGGTGTGGTGATGGAGATCGCGTCCACGGTGCCGGAGTCGAGCAGCTCCTGGTAGCCGGGGTAGACGGTCGCTCCTGGGGCGTGTTCGAGGGGCCTGCGGGCGACCGCGGTGATCTCGGTTGCGGGATGGGCGGCGAGGACCTCGGCGTGGCCGCGGCCCATCAGGCCGGCGCCGACGATCCCGATGCGAAGTTCAGGCAAGTGCGTCATTCCATTTTTTCTCGGCGGCGTCGAGTGCTTCCTCGGCGCTCTGGGATCCCTGGAGGAAGGCTCTGACCTCTTCCATGAGGTATTCGGCGAGCTCGGCGTCCTTGCTGGTGCCGAGCGGGAGGTACTGCAGCTGGGGCAGCCCCTTGACGATCACCTGGCGGGCGGCGGCCATGGGGTCGTCGCCCGCGGCCTCGGTGAAGAAGGGGTCCTTGGTCGACGAGACCGTGGACGGGTAGATCGGCACGATCTTGCAGAACGCCAGCTGGTTGACGCCGTTGGTGAAGAACTTGATGAACTCGGCGGCGGCCTTCTTGTGCGTGGAGGCCTTCGGGATGGAGAAGGCCTGCTGCGCGAGCAGCAGGTAGCCGCCGGTGTTCATCTTCACCGGCTCGGTGATGACGAGGTCCTTGTAGACGTCGGGGGCGTTCTTCTGGATGTTGAGCAGCTCGGCGGCGTTGGCCATCGGTTTGAAGGCGACCTGGCCGTTCTCCAGCGACTGGGGCAGGTTGCGGATGTCCTTGGAGATGGCGCCGGGCGCGATGCCGTGCTTGTCGTAGCTCTTCTTGAACGTCTCCAGGACGGCGATCGCCTCGGGCGTGTTGAAGGCCGCCTTCTTCTTGTCGTCCGTCAGCAGGGAGACGCCGTGATAGCGCAGCGCGGTGTGGTCGGGGATGGCGTTGGTGCCGTTGACCTTGGTCTTCTCGTAGACCTTGTCGGCCAGCGCGAGCGCCTCGGCGAAGGAGGTGGGCGGAGCCTTCTCGTCGAAGCCGGCCTTGCTGACGACCGACTTGCGGTACATCGCGACCGGGGAGCCGCCGTTGTACCAGGGCACGGCGTAGAGCTTGCCGTCCATCCGCATCGGCTCGACCAGGTTGGGCTGGAAGTCGGCCAGCTCTTTCTGGCCGAAAAAGGCGTCGAGCGGCTCCAGCGACGGGACGAACCTGCCCAGCTCGACCGAGTTGACGTTGACCGCGTCGGGCACGTCGCCGCTGGCGACGGCGGCGAGCAGCTTGGTCGCGCTCTCCTGACCGGGGACGTCCACCCACTTGATGCTGACCTTGGGGTGTTCCTTCTCGTACTGGGCGATCAGGCCGGTGATGTAGTCGCTGTAGTTCTTCTTCAGGTTGATCGTCCAGAACTCGACCTCACCCTCGAAGGGCTGGTCGTCCGCGGGCGCGGCGGCGGTCTGGGGCGACGTGCCGGCGACGCAGCCGGCGGTGAAGAGGGACAGCGCCAGCGCGCCGATCGTTAAGGCACATCGAGTCATCTCCGCGAGCCTCCTGCAAGATATGGCCGTCCTTTATCGCCACTTTCGGCACCATGTCAGCCCTGAGACGGAACGTCAAGAGGCAGGTCTTGACCATGTCGATCAGCCGAATGTACGCTTCCCCAAATTCTGGCCAGCCTTTATCAAATCTTAGGACGGCAAAAAGGATGTGATGCGATGGCCGCCGGCCGGATCCCAGGGCAGCGGTGGTACACGCCCTACCTGTTCGTGATCCCGGCACTCGCCCTGTTCGGCGTGTTCTTCGCCTGGCCGGCGATCACCGCGATCCAGCTGTCATTCCTCGAGTACGACGTGGTGTCGCAGCCGGTCTTCGTCGGGGTGGAGAACTTCACCAGGATCGTCGGAGACAGCAGATTCTGGACCGCGCTGCTCAACTCGCTGCTCTTCCTGGTGGGCATGTTCCCGCTGCTGGTGGTCGTGCCACTGCTGCTGGCCGTGCTGGTCAACCAGAAACTCCCCGGCATCAGAACGTTCCGGATGCTCTACTACCTGCCGGTCGTGACCTCGATGGTCGCCGTCGGCGTCGCCTGGGAATACGTCTTCCACCAGCAGGGCGTGCTCAACTGGATCCTCACCGGAGCCGGGCTCCTCGACCAGCCCATCCAGTACCTCCTCGACCCCTTCTGGGCGCTGCCCGCGCTCGTCCTGGTCGAGGGCTGGAAGAGCATGGGCTTCTACATGATGATCTATCTGGCCGGGCTGCAGACCATCCCCGCCAACCTGTACGAAGCCGCGAAGGTCGACGGCGCCACCGCCTGGCACCGGCTGCGCCACATCACGGTGCCGCTGATGGTGCCGTACATCGCGGTCGCGGTGACGGTGGAGATGCTGGACGCCATGCAGGCCTTCACCTCCATCTACGTGATGACCAGGGGCGGCCCGCAGGACGCCACCCTCACCCTCGGCTACTACATCTGGTCGGCGGCGTTCGAGCACTACGAGATGGGCTACGCCAGCGCGATGGGCCTGGTGCTCTGGGTGCTGATGATCGCCATGGCCATCCTCAACTACCGGCTCACCCGCGGACGGACGGTCACCCCATGAGCCTGCCCATGAAACTGCGGCGCGCGGGGATGTACATCCTGCTGACGGCGATCGCCCTGGTCTTCGTCGGCCCGTTCCTGATCCTGCTCAGCGCGGGGCTGAAGCCCGCTGGCCAGGCGGTCTTCTCCTTCCCGCCCGACGTCATCCCCCGGCCGCCCGTGCTCGACTGGGCGGTCGAGGCCTGGACCGCCATCCCGTTCCCCACCTACCTGCTCAACTCGGTGATCTACGTCGGCGTGACGGTGCCGCTCTACATCGTCGTCTCCGCGTTGTGCGCCTACCCGCTCGCCCTGATGACCTTCAGGGGCAAGAACCTCATCTTCTTCGCCATCCTGTCCACGATGTTCCTGCCGAGCGAGGTCATGCTCATCCCCAGGTTCCTCGTGGTCTCCGAACTCGGGATGGCCGACACGTTCGCCGGGGTGATCCTGCCCGGGGTGCTCTCCGCCTTCGGGATCTTCCTGCTCCGGCAGACGTTCGCGGGCGTGCCCCGCGAGGTCGTGGACGCCGCCCGCACCGACGGCTGCCACGAACTGCGGATCTTCTGGCACGTCATGCTCCCCGCCGCCCGCCCCACCCTCGCGATCCTCGGCATCTTCGGCTTCATCTCGGTCTGGAACAGCTTCATCTGGCCGCTCGTGGTGCTGAAGGACTCGGCGAAATACCCGGTCGCGCTGGGGATCGCCTATCTCGCCGGAATCACCGGCACGGATGTTCGCAGCCTGGCGGCCGGAACGATCATCTCGATCATCCCGGTCGTCATCGTTTTCATGATCATGCAACGGCACGTACTCGAAGGCATGCGCGGCGCGGTCAAGGGCTGACGCCGCCGGAGGTGATGGATCGATGGTGACACGCAGGCAGTTCGGTCTCGGCGCGCTCGCGATGGGCGTGCTGGGAACCGTGCACACGGGCACGGCTCGCGCCTCGGCGGGCCACGACTACACGGCGCGGGAGACGTTCGACCTCTTCGAGCGGACCTTCCACGAGAGCGGCGGCGTGGGGCAGCCGACCGACACCAACGAACACGGCGGCCTGGCCTGGGGCCAGTCCTACGTGCTGGCCGCCTTCATCCGCATGTACGAGGCCTACCGCGACACCCACTACCTGGACCGGCTGGTCACCAACATCGACCTCGTACTGGGCAACCGCGACTCCGAGCGCGGCGTGGCCGACTATCGCGGGGAGTCGCTGCCCGCGTGGCGGGCGATGCACCCCTACACGGTCGGCATCGCCGCGTTGAAGGACGCGACCGGCCGGCCCGTGCTGGAGGTGCGCAGCTCGCTGTCCTACGCCGACCTGACCACGGCCACCGTACGGGCGGGCAGCGGCGAGGACCGCTTCACGTTAGAGGTGAAGACCAGCAGGACCGGCGCGGTCGCCACCTTCACCGACCTGTCCATGGACCCCGGCTCCCCCGACTACGCCGTACGCAGGATCCTCGACGCCTACCCCACGCCCACCCAGGTCACCGCGCGCGACCTGCGCGAGGGAGGGGAGGTCGCGCCCCCCGCCCACGGCGCGACCCAGCTCGTCTCCCAGCCCGTGATCTTCGCGGTGCACACCGGCATGATCACCTACCCGATCGCGTCGTTCGCCCGGATCGTGATGCGCACGCCGAAGCTCCGCGCCGACCCGCGCTACCGGGCCAAGGCCGCGGAGTATCTCGAGGCCGCCAAGGCCGCGGCCGCCGTGCACGACCGCGAATGGCGGCAGAGCGACGACGGCGGCGGGCACCTCGCCTGGGTCAAGGGCACCCCGCTCGGCTACGACGGCACCGAGATGCCCACCAACCAGTTCCTCGCGCTCGGGCTCACCTACGCCGAGATCGCCGCCGCCACCGGCGACCCCGCCTACGCCGACCGGGCCAGACGGATGGCCCGCACCTTCGCCCGCGAGCTCAGGACGAACGACAAGGACGCCTACACCTGGTCCTACTGGCCGTCCTTCGGCGTGACCTACCGGGGCTTCTCGGCCGCCGACGGCATCTCGGAGTTCACCCCGTCGGGCAACGGCGCCAAGCAGATCGAGGACCTCAGCCACGGCGCGATCGACGTCGAGTTCGCCGCACTCGCCTTCCGTCACGGGCTCGGCTTCAAGGGCGCCGACATGGCCAGGTTCGCCAGGTCCTACAGCAAGAACATGGCCACCACCGATCCCGACGGCGTGCCGACCACGTTCCTGCGCGTCGACGGCACCGGCGGCCTGGCCTCCTCGGGCCAGTATCTCCAGGCGCCGCGGTGGATGGCCGTGGCGCAGTGGGACCGGGTGGTGTTCGACCACGCCAGGTCGATCTACGAAGCCCGCGCGCTGGAACCCAGCCAGGGCTCCCACATCGCCGGCGTGGGCTACCTCAACTGGCAGGCCCGCCGGCAGGATTGACGGCCCTACCTGGCGAAAGTGGCGGCGGCGGCCAGGAACGCGTCATTGGCCTCGGGAGAGCCGATCGAGACGCGGACGCCCTCCTCCGCGAAGGGCCTGACCGCCACGCCCTCCGCCGCGCACGCGGCGGCGAAGTCGAGGGTGCGCCCGCCGAGCCGGAGCCAGACGAAGTTGGCCTCGGTGGGCGGCACCGTCCAGCCCTGCGCGAGCAGCGACTCCCGCACCCGGGTGCGCTCCTTGACCACCTGCTCGACCCGGTCGAACAGCTCCTCCTCCGCCCGCAGCGAGGCGATGGCCGCGACCTGCGCGAGGTGGTTGACCGCGAACGGGATGATCGTCTTGCGCACGGCCGAGGCCACCGGCTCCTGCGCGATCAGGTAGCCGACCCGCAGGCCCGCCAGCCCGTACGCCTTGGAGAAGGTGCGCAGGACGCAGACGTTGGGCCGGTCGCGGTAGAGGGTGAGGCCGTCGGGGACGTCGCGGTCGCGGACGTATTCGTGGTAGGCCTCGTCCAGCACGACGAGCACGTGCTCGGGCACGCGGTCGAGGAACGCCTCCAGCGCGCCGCAGCGGATGGCCGTGCCCGTGGGGTTGTTGGGGTTGCACACGAACACCAGGCGCGTGCGGTCGTTGATCGCCTCGGCCATGGCGTCGAGGTCGTGGTCCTCACCGGCCAGCGGCACCTGGACCGAGGTGACCCCGGCCAGGTCGGCGAGGAGCGGGTAGGCCTCGAAGGAGCGCCACGCGTAGACGACCTCGACCCCCGGCTCGCCCACCGTCTCGAACAGCTGTTGCGCCACCGTGACCGACCCGGCCCCGAGCGCGACGTGCTCGGGCGGCACGGAGCAGCGCTCGGCGACGGCCTCGGTCAGCTTCGTCGCACCGGGATCGGGGTAGCGGTTGATCTGCCGCGCCCCCTCGGCGATGGCCTCGACCACGGACGGCAGCGGGTCGTACGGCGTCTCGTTGGACGACAGTTTGTACGACCGCCCATCGGGAGCCGCTACGGCCTTGCCCGGTTTGTACGGGGCCATGGTGTCGAGAATGTGGCGGAAACGAGGCATGGCCCAACTGTAGAAGGCGCGGCGCGGTGAAGCATCACCCGTCCCTGCCTTCAGCGGAGCTTGACGAGGGACGCCTGGACGAACCTGGCCGCCCTGTCGCCCGCGGCGAACCCGGGTCTACGCGTGGTGACGGCCACCTGCACCCAGACGTCCGACGAGCGGAAGGTGATGTCGGTCTTGTAGAGCTGCCCGCTGAACGAGAAGGGGCTCTTCTGGGTGTAGCTGAACGCCTCGTCCCCGACCTTCGGCCCCTTGCGGAGCTTGGTCCCCGGGACACGTTTCGGCTCTTCCTTCATGGTCACGACCGACTGGTCGAAGGCCATCTCGACGCCCATGGCCATGCGGCTCGCCACGAGGCTCACGTTGCTGCCGTCGTCCCGTCTCCACCCGCAGCTGGCGGCGACGACGAACTGGCGTTTCGCCGGTCCTCCGAGCACCTTGCGCACCTGCGCGGCCGTCAGCAGGTCGCAGGCTTCGAAGTCGCGGGTCTTCTTCTTCGGCGGCGACGGCGACGGCTGCACGCTCGCGAACGTCTGCGGCACGGAGTAGGTGGCGCGGGGCGTCACGATGAACGCGATCGTGCGGATGATGTTCGGCATGAACGGCACCATGGCCACCGCAGCCGCCGTGACCAGCGCCACCGCGATCGTGGAGCCCACGACGACCCGGCGGCGGGGGCGGCGGGGCAGGCGGCCGGGCGCGGTCCGCTGCCTGCTCAGGGCCGGGTCGGTCGTGGGGTTGCCCTGAGCGACGGCGTCGAGCCAGCCGGCCACCTGGTCGGAGGTGCAGCGTCGCGCCGGGTCCTTGTCGAGGAGGGCGGCGAGCACGGGTGCGAGCGGGCCGGCCCGCCGTGCGGGGTCGGGCTCCTGCATCAGCACCGCCGCCATCACGGCCGCCTGGTTGGGCCGGGCGAAGGGCGGCGTGCCCTCCACCGCCGTGAACAGCGTGGCGCCGAGCGACCACAGGTCTCCGAGCGGGCCGTCGGCCTCGCCGCGCAGGCGCTCGGGGGCGATGTAGCCGGGCGAGCCGCTCAGGAACCCGGTCTGGGTGAGCTCGGCGTCCCCGGAGACGCTCGCGATGCCGAAGTCGGTGAGCAGGACCCGCCCGTCGTCGGTGAGCATGACGTTGGCGGGTTTGACGTCCCGGTGCAGGATGCCCGACGCGTGCGCGGCGCCGAGCGCGTCGAGCATGCGCGTGCCGATCCAGGCGACCCTGTGCGGCGGCAGCGGCCCGCCCTCGCGTACGGCCTGGTCGAGGGAGCGGCCCCGCACCAGCTCCATGACGATCCACGGCCGGCCGCCGTCGAGGACGACGTCGTGCACGGTGACGATGGACGGGTGGGAGCGCAGCCGCGCCGCGGCCCGCGCCTCGCGCAGCGTGCGCTGGGTCAGCTCCTCGCGCGACGCCGCGTCGAGGTCGGGCGGCAGCTTGACCTCCTTGACGGCGACCTCCTGCTGGAGCAGCTCGTCCATGGCCCGCCAGACCGTGCCCATGCCGCCCTGGCCGAGCTCCGCCAGCAGCCGGTAGCGGTCGGCGAGCAGCGGCGTCATCGGGCCGTCGCCGGCGCCGAAGGGATCCCCTGCCATCCGCCGTCTCCCTCGATTCGCGACCGGCCCGCATGTTGACATGTGATCTTACGGGCGTACGGAGCTGATTGTCCGGTTTTCTGGGGAAGCGCGAGCGCGTCAGTCTTTGAGGGTGCGCAACATCGGCGGGTGGAGAAGCTCGGCCGGGCCCCGGCGGTAGAGCTTGGCCGGGCGGCCCCCGTCGCGGGTCGTGGTCGCGCCCGTCTCCACCAGGAACCCCTCGGCCTTGGTGACCTTGCGGTGGAAGTTGCGGGGGTCGAGCACCCGGCCCCAGACGATCTCGTAGACGCGGCGCAGGTCGGCCACCGTGAAGTCGGGCGGGCAGAAGGCCGCGCCCAGCGGGGTGTATTCCAGCTTGGAACGGGCCCGCTCGACGCCGTCCTTCATGATGCGGCGGTGGTCGAAGGCCATGACGGCGAGCGAGTCGACCGGCTGCCAGCTCATGTGGGCCTTCTCCGAGGCCGGCAGGTCGGGGGCGAGGCCGAGGTAGGCGACGCTCAGCACCCGCTGGCGGGGATCGCGGTCGGGATAGCCGTAGGTCTGGAGCTGCTCCAGGTGCACGGGCGCCCCCGGCAGGCCGGCCCGCTCGGCCAGGATGCGGTGGGCGGCGGCCGGCAGGTCCTCGTCGAGCTGGATGAAGCCGCCGGGCAGCGACCAGCGCCGCAGGAACGGCGGATTGTCGCGCCGCCACACCAGCGCGCTCAGCGCCTGGTTGCGGACGGTGAGCACGACCAGGTCGACGCTGACCGGGATGCTCGGGACCATGGCAGGCACGTTACACGCAGCCGCGGACGGGGAGCGAACGCTGCGACGGCCCTCGGGGTCAGGTGTCGATCCGCACGTGTAACGGCTCCGTCGTCGACTGGCCTGACGGCAGCTTCACCCCGATCCTGACCCACTCTCCGGCCGGCACCTGTGACCAGTTGAACGGCACCCACGCGGTGGCCATGCCCTCGGGCAGTTCCTCCAGCGGGTCCTCGTCGAGCCAGCCGACCGCGGACACCACCAGCTCCTCGGTCCCGCCGGACCACTGGACGGTGACCGTGCCGCCCCTGAAGTTGTAGCCGCGCACCTCCACGCCGTCCTGGACGTCACGCCCGCGGCGGATCGCGTCGACCGCGAGCGGCCGCCGCCAGTCGGCGGTGATCTCCTGCTCCAGCGAGGGCTGGCCGCACGTCATGAAGTCGCTCCACATGTAGGAGACGATCTTCTGCACGTAGCGCCCGGCCATGGTCACGGCCTGGTCGAGCCGCTTCTTGTCAGTCTTGCCGCGGGTGCCGTGCGGGGCGCACGGCTGGTCGCCGGACGGCTCGAACGCCTCCACGTTCGCCCACAGCTGCACCTCGTAACCGGCCATGAGCAGCTCTTCGCGGGCGAGCGACATCTCGCGGTAGTAGTCGCGCGTGGAGCCGTGGTACGCGGTCTCGTACGTCGACTCCCCCACCACAGGCCGCAGCCGCTCGTCGACCTCGCTCTCGCGCTCGTCGGGCCAGAACAGGCCCACCTTGCCGGTGCCGCGGCTGTCCTGGGGCGCGATGATGCCGACGCCCGTCTTCGTCAGCGCCCTGAACCCCTCGGCCACCTGCCTGGGCGTCTGGCCGAACGCCACCCGCTTGCGGGCGTCGAGGTAGGGGCTGATCAGGATGGGCTTGCCGGGGAGTTCCTGCTCCACGATCCGGTGCTGGTCGGCGTAGACCTCCAGCGTCGGGTTGTCGGCCAGGGTGTCGGACATCTGGACCTCGAACGGCTGGTAGACGCCGCCCAGCGACTCGCGCTCGGCGAAGCGCACGCCGTAGTCCTGCAGGATGCGCCGCGTCACCGTGGTGAGCGTGCCGATGTGCTTCTTGTTGGCCCTCGTCGGCGTCTTGGGGTCGCGGGGCGCGAGCGGCAGCGCGGGGAAGACCCGCATGCCGAACTGGTCGGCCAGCCCGAGCAGCTCCGTCAGGCTGTCCGTGGGCTTGCCCGCGATCAGGATCATGTCGTAGGAGACGGCCTTGCCGCTGAAGTCGCACGTGGAGTCGTCCGAGCCGTCCGGCTGGGTGATGAGCCGGAAATAGGTGCGCTTGGGCGTCTGGATGGCGTGTTCCATCTCGGGGCAGCGGAACAGGCCCTCGCCGAACGACTCGTCGGTGCGGTAGACGTACGTGCGGCCGATCCGGTTGCCGGGGTTGGCCTTCTTCAGATCCCGCTCGGCGGCGTCGTGACAGGTCAGGCCGTCCTCTTCGCACGCCTCGTACAGCGAGTCGAGCTCGCCGTCCTTGGTCTTGATCTCGCCGGAGCGGGTGACGGGGCGGTATTGCAGGCCGTAGCCGATCCTGATGATCGTGTCGCCGCCGACGCTGTGGATCTCCTGCAACTGCTTGCGCCAGGTGCAGGGGTTGGACTTGGGGGTGATCCAGTAGCCGGTGACGGCGTAGGGGGCCTGTTCCTTCGTCTCGAACGTTCCACACCGGTCGGTGACCGCGCTCACCTTCGGCGTCGGCTGGGTGCTCGACGGCTTGGGCGTGGCCGGCCGGGTGACCGGTTTCTCCGACGAGATGGGAAACACGATGATCGCCGCCGCCACAACGGCGAGAATGGCCGCGCCCACAGCGAGGAAAAGCCAGCGCACGTTCAGGTACCTACCGCCCTTGAAGGAGAACCGTTATCGGCTGAGGCCCGCCCACGACTCCAGCTGGGCGACGAACCGCTTCGCGGAGTTGGGCCAGTGATGGTTGGTGCGGGCCGCCGCGTAACCGCGCGCCCCCTGGGCCCGCCGCTCCCGCACGTCGTCGCGGAGGGTCAGCACCGCCTGCGCGACCGCCTTGGGGTCCTCCCACGGCACGACGACGCCGCTGTCGTAACGTTCGACCAGCTCGACAGCGCGCGGGGAGGGGGTGGTGATGACGGGGATGCCGTGGGCCATGTACTCAACGATCTTCGTCGGCATGGAATGCCGGTAGTTGGGCTCGTCGTGGAGTAAGGAAAGCCCCGCGAGCGCCCCGTCGAGCCGCTTGAGCGCCTCGTCGTTGGGCATGAAGTCGCGCCATTCCAGCAGGCCCTCGGTGACGGCCTGGTTGAGCATCGGACGGCTCTGCGGGTCGGCGTACCCGATCAGCTCGACGGCCACGCGGTACGGCTGCAGCAGCTTGGCCACCTCGACGGCCTCGATCACGCCCCTGGCCCGCGACAGCCAGCCGAGATAGACGACCCGGTCGTCGCCGGGCGGGGTCACGGAGTCGGGCACCCAGGTCTCGTTGGGCACGATGGGGTGGGCGTGCTTGAACCGGCCCGCGTACGCCGTCTCGGCCAGCATCAGGTGCATGTGGCGCTCGGCGGTGCCTTCGAGCATGCGGGCCATGAAGCGCACGGGCGGCCGCAGGGGCGAGGGGAGCCAGGGCTTCAGCGAGAGCGTGGCCGGGGTGTCCTCGTGCACGTCCCACACCACGGGCGGCCTGTTGCGTACGCCCCACACGGCGAACAGCAGCTCGGGGTCGTGGACCAGGACCAGGTCGACCTTGTCGCGCATGCGCTTGAACAGCCGGCGGGCGGCCCACACCGCGGACAGGCGTTTGCGCTGCGCGGCCCTGGGCAGATCGACGCCCGTGACCCAGGGACGGGGGACGACGCCGAAAGCGGTGAAGGACGCCGCGTACGTGACCTCATGACCGGCGTCCACGAGAGCGCGTATCTGCCGATGCAGAATCCTCGCGTCCTCGGGGTTATGCACCACCGTCATGACGAGCACGTGCACTGCGCGCAGCCCTCCGTCGCTACAGCCGCTCGACGCGTTCACCCTCGGCGAGAACGCCTCGGGTGTCCAGCACGAGCCTGGCTTTCGCTTCGACCATGTCGAGGTCGAACGCGGCGTGCTGCTGCAGGAGCAGCGTCACGTCCGCGTTGGTCACGGCCTCGGCGAGATCCTCCTCACGCGGCACCGCGGTGCCGTCGACCGACCACTCCTTGACGTACGGATCGGCGAACGAGAGCTCCGCTCCCAGTTCCAGCAGCGCCCGCGCCACCGGGAGCGCCGGGGTTTCACGTTCGTCGGCGATATCCGGTTTGTACGTGACGCCGAGCATAACCACTTTGGCGCCGTTCACGGGCTTCTTGTTGCTGTTCAGCAATCGCTGGACCCGCGCCACCACGTACGACGGCATCCGCTCGTTGATCTCCTGCGCCAGCTCGACGAACCGGAACGGGTAGCCGAGCTTGCGCACGGTGTAGGAGAGGTAGGACGGGTCGACGGGGATGCAGTGCCCGCCGACGCCCGGTCCTGGCAGGAACTTCTGGAAGCCGAACGGCTTGGTCGCGGCGGCCTCTATCGACTCCCACAGGTCGATGCCGAGCTCGTCGCAGAAGATCGCCATCTCGTTGACGAGGGCGATGTTGACGTGCCGGTAGGTGTTCTCCAGCAGCTTGGCCATCTCGGCCTCGCGAGTGCCGCTGACCGGCACCACCTGCTCGATGAATCCCCCGTAGAACGCCGTCGCCCGGTCGCGGCAGGTCAACGTGTAGCCGCCGACGACCTTGGGGGTGTTGTGCAGCCCGAACTTGGGGTTGCCCGGGTCGATGCGCTCGGGTGAGAACGCCAGGTGGAAGTCCTCGCCGGCGCGCAGTCCCGAGCTCTCCAGCAGCGGCCTGGCCACCTCGTCGGTGGTGCCCGGCCAGGTGGTGGACTCGAGCACGACGAGCGTGCCCTTGCTCAGGTTGCGGGCGACGGTCTTGGTGGCGCCCTCCACGGCCGACAGGTCAGGACGGTGGTCCTCGTCGAGCGGGGTGGGCACGCAGATGACGATGGTGTTGCTTCTGGCCAGCACGGTCTCGTCGAGCGTGGCGCTGAACCCGTTGGCCAGCATGTGCTCGAGGTCCGCGTCGGTCAGGTCATCGATGTAGGACTGCCCGGCGTTGAGCGCGTCGACCTTGCGGGGGTCGACGTCCACGCCGACGACCCGCAACCCGGCGGCCGCCGCCTCTTTGGCGAGCGGCATGCCGACGTAGCCCAGACCGATGACAGCCAAGTCGATTTCTGTCACAGCTGTGCCTTGAGGAGCCGGAAACAACACTTCATGGTCGCAAAGGTTATCTCAAGTCCACCTAGCTCACGCCTAATGCGACCGAACCCGTCGTAAGAGACAGCCAACACGAAGGTCATCATTCACCAAGAGACCGGTATAGAGCTTGATAAGTCTCGGCAACCCGGCTCCACGTGCGCTTCGCCGCCACTTCGGCCCGTCCCGCATCGCCCATCTCCGCGCGCTTGCCGGGATCTTCCCTGAGCCCGGCGAGCGCCTTGGCCAGCGCGGCGGGATCGCCGGGCGGCACGAGCATTCCGGCGCCGTCGGAGCCGACGAGCTCGGAAAGCGCGGGCAGATCGCTCAGCACGACGGGTTTGCCGAGCGCCATCGCCTCGACCGGTTTCAATGGCGTAACAAGTCGGCACACGCGAAGGTCCTCGCGTGGGCAGACGAAGATGTCGATGGCGTCCTGCGCCTGCAGCGCCTCCTCGGGACCGACCCGCCCCGGCAGGACGGCGTCACTCAGACCCAGCTCGTCGACCAGCTCGAGCAGGTTGTCGCGCTCGGTGCCGTCGCCGACGATGAGCACCCGCACCGGGGTGCGGTCGTCACGCAGCAGCGCGGCGGCCCGCAACAGTGTGGCGAATCCCTCGTAGGCCACGATGCTGGACACCGACCCGACCACGATCTCGCCGGGCTCGATGCCGTACGCCTGCCTGAACGAGGCGCCGTCGTAGTGGGCCGACAGCAGCGAGTCGTCCACGGCGTTGGGCGCCAGGTGGATCTTCTCCCTGGGCACGCCGCGCTCGACGATCTCGGCGGCCATCGTCTCGGCCAGCGTCACCACGGCGTCCGCCTCGCGCATCAGGAACGCCTCGCGCTCGCGCTGGAGCACGTGCCGCTGGCTGCCGACGCGGATCGGGTCGCGCGAGGCCCAGGTCTCCTCCAGGAAGCCGCGCACCTCGTAGACGAACGGCGTGCCCGTCCTGTCGCGCACGGCGTGGGCGATCGAGCCGTTGCGGTGGTCGGTGGCGGCGTGCACGACCCGCGGCCGCAGCTCGGTCACCAGCTTGGTGACCCCGTCGGCGCCCCGCGTGATGCGGCCCTGGGTCTCGAACGGCATCTCCCCGTGCCCGTCCGGCAGCAGCCGGTAGTAGGGGATGCCGTCGATCTCTTCGTACGGGGCCGCGTCGGCGTGGCCCTGCAACATCGGCCAGCCCCAGCTCGTGACCACGTGCGGATCGATGCCCGCGGCCTTCTGCGAGCTGACGATGCGGTGGGTGCGGACGGTGTAGCCGGCCTGCGTGTACGGCAGCGCGTTGGTGACGACGTGCAGCACGCGGTTCTCGACCCGGCTCAGGATGGCCACCTTGGGGGCCGGCGGGATCGGGTCGGGGCTGATGGCGGCTAACTCGCCTCGGTAGTAGGCGGCCCTGCGCTTGACGAAGGGGTATTTGGTGTGCGCCTCGAGCACGGCGGCGGCCTCGCTGACGCGGCCGGCGTCCCAGTGGGTCTTGGCTTCGTTCCACGGACCCTTGACCACGCGCATGCCGAACTTGCGCACCATGCGCCGGGCCCGGCGCGCGGCCGGCCAGGCCACGCTGCCCACGATGGGCCGCATCCGGGGCGGAAGCGTGTCGGCGGCGGCCTGGGCCACGCGGACGGGGTCGGATCTGACCTTCGTCATGACCACCCGGGAAACGATGATCGGGTGCTGGACGAAGCCTTTGAGAAGTCCACCGACGCCGGCACGGGCGGACTTCGCGGAAACCCTGTCGGATGAGCGGGAGGAGTCTTGACGACTGGCGTCGGATGCCACGCGGTGACCGTACCATAGGCAGCGTTTTTTCCCTTCCGCTATGAAAGGCGAGGTCAATGAGGGAGAACCCCCTGGTCCTGCACGTATTGGGTGCTCGTCCCAATTTCGTGAAAGCGGCCCCGGTGGTCCGGGCACTCGGTGAACTCGGCGTGCGGCAGGGCATCATCCACACCGGTCAGCACTATGACGCGCTGATGTCGGACGTGTTCTTCGCCGATCTCGGCCTGCCCGAGCCGGTGGCGAACCTGGGCGTCGGCTCGGGCAGCCACGCCAGGCAGACCGCGGCGCTGCTCGTCGGCCTGGAGGAGGTCGTGCAGGAGCAGGAGCCCGACCTGGTCGTGGTGTACGGCGACGTCAACTCGACGCTGGCCGCGATCCTCGTCTGCGCCAAGCTGGGCGTGAAGACCGCGCACGTGGAGGCGGGGCTGCGCTCGTTCGACCGCGGCATGCCGGAGGAGGTCAACCGGGTCGTCACCGACGCGCTGGCCGACGTGCTGTTCGCCACCTCGCCCGAGGCGCTGTCCTACCTGGCGTCCGAGGGCGTGCCCGCGTCGAAGGTGCACCTGGTGGGCAACCCCATGATCGACAGCCTGTACGCGGCCCTGCCCTCGCTGGACCCGGCGCCCGTGGTGGAACGGCTCGGCCTGCCCGGCCGCTACGCCGTGGCGACCCTGCACAGGCCGGCGAACGTGGACACGGCCGAGGCCGCCAAGGAGCTGGTCGACGCGGTTCTGGACGTGTCGCGGCAGATCCCGCTCGTGGTGCCCGTGCACCCGAGGGGCAAGGCCCGGCTGGCCGAGGCGGGCCTGGTCGACGGCCCGTCGGTCAAGGTGGTGGATCCGCTGGGTTACGTGGACTTCCTCTCACTCGTCCGCGGGGCGGCGCTGGTGGTCACCGACTCAGGGGGCGTGCAGGAGGAGACGACCGTGCTGGGCGTGCCGTGCCTGACCGTACGGCCCAACACCGAGCGGCCGATCACGATCACCCACGGCACGAACCGGCTGGTCACGCCCGCGCTGCTGCCGGCGGCGGCGGAGAAGTCACTGGCCGACGGCGCCTTGACGCCCGCGGGCGAGCTCCCGGTGTTGTGGGACGGCCAGGCCGGCCCGCGGATCGCGAAGGTGATCTCCGCCTGGCTCAAGGGGGACAACCTGGCCCCTGCCTCTCAGGGCAAACGCCCCGAATAGTGGCCATTTCCGCCGTAGCATGATGTACCTCCGCTGAGCGTTAGGCGTCCCACCATGGCCGAAAATCCTCGCGGGGGGCAGGCCCCCCGCGTTCCCCCCGAGAATCTCGGTGCTTCGCACGGATCTTCCCAACACGAACCCTCCGAGTTCGTGTACCAGCGACTCGGCCCCGTCAACTGGCTGCCCGAGGACCGCAAGGTCGTCGAGCGGTACGAGGCGGAGCTGAGAGAGTTGCGGCGGCGGCTGGAGATCGCCGAGGCCAAGGCCGCGTACGCCGGCTGGAAGCTGGAGGCCACGCAGGCCAAGCGCACGTTCAAGCTGGGCGAGGCGCTGGGCACGAAGAGCCCCGGAAAGATCGTCGAGGCGGTCAGGTCGAAGCAGAAGGCCCCCAAGCCGCCCACACCCGTCACCGAGGCCATCGAGGCGGCGAACAACCGGCCGCCGCTGGTCGACGTGCCCGCGGTGAAGTGGCCGGCGGGCCCGGTCAACCGGCCCGACCTGAAGGTCGCGGTGATCCTCGACGACTTCTCCAGGATGGCCTTCCGCTACGAGTGGGACCAGATCGAGTTCGGGCTCAAGGACTGGCCCGAGATCTTCGCGGACAAGCGGCCCGACCTGCTGTTCTGCGAGTCGGCCTGGCACGGCAACCAGGGCCGCTGGCGCTACCAGATGACCGGCACCAACGCTCCCAAGGAGCCGCTGCGCGACCTGGTGGCCTGGTGCAGGCAGGAGGGCATCCCCACGGTCTTCTGGAACAAGGAGGACCCGCCGAACTTCGACTTCTTCATCGACACGGCCAAGCTGTTCGACTACGTGTTCACCTGCGACGGTGACATGTTGCCGAAATATCGCGAAGTTCTCGGACATGACCGGGTGGACGTGCTGCAGTTCGCCGCCCAGCCCCGCGTGCACAACCCCATCCAGCAGCGCCAGGGCCGCCTGCACGACGTGGTGTTCGCCGGGATGTACTTCCGCGACAAGCACCCCGAGCGCCGCGAGCAGATGGAGACCGTGCTCGACCCGATCAGGGAGCTCGGGCTGCACATCTTCGCCCGCAACGGCGAGGTGGACGAGAAGTACGCCTGGCCGGAGAAGTACCGGCCGCACATCGTGGGCGAGCTGCCCTACGACCGGATGCTGGCCGCGTACCGGATGTACAAGGTCTTCCTCAACGTCAACTCGGTGCTGGACTCGCCGACCATGTGCGCCCGCCGCGTCTTCGAGCTGTCGGCCTGCGCCACCCCCGTCGTGTCGGGGTGGTCACGGGCGATCGAGGAGACCTTCGGCGAGCTCGTCCCCATCGCGCGCGAGCCGGTCGAGTCGTACAACCAGGTGCTGCACCTGATCAACAGCCCCGAGCTGCGGGCCAGGACGGGCCACCTGGCGATGCGCGAGGTCTTCGACAAGCACCTGTTCTCCCACCGCGTGGACCAGATCCTCCAGCTCCTCGGGCAGCAGACGCCGGCGAGGTCGCGCTCGATCTCGGTCGTGCTGCCCACCAACCGCGCCGCCCAGATCGAGCACGCGATCTCGTCGGTGGCCCGCCAGATCCACCGGCCGCTCCAGCTCGTCATGGTGCTGCACGGCCTGGACATCGACCCGGTCGTGGTCGCCGACAAGGCCCGCATGGCGGGCATCACCGACGTCGTCGTCCTGCCCGCGGACGCCTCGCTCTCGCTCGGCGCCTGCATGAACCTGGGCATCGCCGCCGCCGAGGGCGACCTGATCGCCAAGATGGACGACGACAACCTCTACGGCGAGCACTATCTGTCGGACCTGGTCAGGGCGTTCGACTACTCCGACGCCGAGCTGGTCGGCAAGGGCGCGCACTACGCCTATTTCGAGGGCATGAACACGACCATGCTGCGCCTGCCCGGTCTGGAGCACCGCTACTCGTTCCTCGTCCAGGGCGGCACGTTCCTCGGCAAGGCCGACATGTTCCGTTCGTACGGCTTCGCGGACATCACCCGCGGCGAGGACACCCAGCTGGTACGGCGGCTGAAGGAGGACTCCGTCAAGATCTACTCGGCGGACCGCTTCAACTTCGTCTACTGGCGCAGCGCGGACGCCTCGATGCACACGTGGCAGGCCGACCACATCAAGCTGACCCGCAACGCGCAGTTCGCCTTCGTCGGCCGCCCTGACGACCACGTGCTCATCTGACCCGTCAGGCGACCTGTTCGAGGTTCTTGTCGGCGAGGCGGGCCAGTTCGTACAGGCCCTGCGCCTTCACCTTCTGGCCGACCACGAGCATGCTCATGACCACGGTGCCCCGCCTGATCATGACGGAGCCGATCTGCGCGTTCTTCTCGCCGCCGGCCGCCGAGGTGAGGTAGGCCCGCGACTCGTCGCCCTTGGGCGGCATCTTCAGCGTCCTGGTCGTGTACGTCACCTGCGTGCCGCCGACGTCGGCCGTGTAGGAGGCGCACTGGCGCGGCAGCGGCTTGGGGAAGGACTCCGACGGCAGCGACACCACCGCCTGCGTGATCGAGCCGCGCTCGGCGGCGAACGCGATCACTGCGGCGGGCGCCCCCGCGATGTCGGGCTGCTCGATGTCGAGCTGCGCCGCGCCCGCGCACTCCGGGCGCTGCAGCTTGGCCTGGCGCAGCGCGGCGATGCCCTGCTGGGTGGACTTGAGCTTGCCGAACGCGCCCAGCTCGGGGCCGTAGGCGACGTGCATGCCGTCGGGCACCGGCAGCAGGGCGGCGCGGAGCTTGGCCGATGCGGCGGACGGCGAGGACGCGGACGCCGAGGCGGCGGGGGCCTGCGGCTCCTCCCCGGAGGAACATCCGGCTAGGGCCAGCATGCCCAGACATATGCCAGAAATGGTCTTAAGCATATACGCTCCAATTCGCTCGCGCGGCATTGTCGAAAACGCTAGAGGAAGCGGAGAGTACGCAGCCGGGCAACGTCGCTATTCGCGGAATTCAATGGTTTCGCGGCTTTTCCGGTTCCGCGGCCCACGAAGGGTGCCGCGATCGTGCTGGTCAGGCACCCGCCACCGCCAGGAGGCTGCCAAGAGGGGCGTGCCGGCCACTTGACTCTCCGGCCTGACATGCCGGACGGGTGACCCGATCAGGCATTCGCCGTAATAGGTCGCGCAAAATGTTTCTCGAACCACTGCGCGGCATGACGCCGCTTTTCACCCGGCTGCTGATGATCGCGCCATGGGCCTGACTCCACGCGACCTCGGGATGAAACAGATCATTTCCCGCCGGGACTTCTTCGACGGCATAGCCGTGAGCGCTCTGGGGAGCCCGGCGGCGGCACGAGTGGCGCATGGCGCCCCTGGGCAGGCTGAGACGCCCCAGAACGCCGCGTACGGGCCGGGCGGCTTCACGGTGCGGGGAGACACCAGTGAGGCGCTCAGCGTGCCGCACGCGCTGCGGGACGGGCGGTTCTGGGCCCACGCGGGCGCGCCGGAGGCGACAGGCGAGCGCTACGACCTCGTGGTGGCCGGCGGCGGGCGCAGCGGGATGAGCGCCGCCACCGCATGGCTGCGGCACGATCCCGGCGCCTCCGTCCTCGTCCTCGACAACCACGACGAGGCCGCGGGGCAGGCCCGGCGCGACGCGCTGCGCCGCAGGACCCGCCAGGGAGCCGAGCGGGGACGGCCCGACAGCGTGATGTGCGACGCGGAGACCTTCG
Organism: Nonomuraea sp. NPDC049378; assembly: GCF_055586745.1. Taxonomy (NCBI): domain Bacteria; kingdom Bacillati; phylum Actinomycetota; class Actinomycetes; order Streptosporangiales; family Streptosporangiaceae; genus Nonomuraea; species Nonomuraea sp. NPDC049378. The sequence goes on along the minus strand of NZ_JBVJHP010000018.1, from coordinate 93,694 downwards.
GCGCGGACACGCTGGTCAGGCTCGACTCGCCCGGATGGGCCGGCGAGGCGCCGATCGCCGAGCGGGCCAGGCGCGACCTGCGCATGCTCCACGAGAACCCGCCCGACTGGTTCCCCAGGCTGTCGGCGGAGGAGAAGCAGGAGCGGCTGGCCGCGCTCACGTACTCCGAGTTCCTGCTCCAGGTGTGCGGCGTCCATCCCGACGTCGAGCGGTTCTGCCGGACCATGCCGTGCCGCGAATGGGCCTACGACACCCGGGCCTTCGGCGCGATCGACGCCTGGGGCACCGGCTATCCGGGGTTCGCCGGCCTCGGGCTCGACCGGGACAAACCCTCCCGGCTCAACTCGCCCAGCGTGCGGCAGGAATGGCAGGCCGGCGTCCGAGGCGACCACGTCGCCCCGCCGCCGTCCGACGGCCGGGCGCGGCTGCGGCTGTCCAGCCCGGTGGTGTTCGCGCGCGACGGCGCCCGCGCCGCGACCGTGGGTTACTTCGACGGCCACCAGGTCATGACGGTCGAGGCCGGGGCGGTGATCCTGGCCTGCTGGAGCGCGGTCGTCCCGTACCTGGTGCCCGAACTCCCCGAGGACCAGCGGCGGGCGCTGCGCTCGGCGATCAGGGTGCCGCTGCTGCACGCCACGGTGCAGGTGCGCGACGCGCACGCATGGCGGCGGCTCGGCGTCCGGCGGGTGCGCTGGACGGGCGCGTACTGGTGCTTCTGCGAGCTCGAACCGCCCGCCACCGTGCACCTCCTGGCCGCGCCCTGCCGCTCCGAGCTGGGGCCCGGCGCGGGCGCCGCGGCGGGCAGGCGGGAACTGGTCAGGACGCCGTACGGGCGGCTCGAGCACACCATCCGCGACCAGCTGGCCCGGCTGCTCGGCCCTGCCGGCTTCGACCCCGCGGCGGACATCGAGGCGATCACGGTCGACCGGTGGGGGCACGCGAACACGCCCGAGTACTGCCGGCCCTGGCACCCGTACTATCCCGACGGGCCCTTCCCCGCGGATGTCGCGCGCAGGAGCTTCGGCAGGATCGCGATCGCGGGCTCCGACTCCGCGCCCGTCGGACGCGCCGACGCGGCCGTGTCCGCCGCGCTGCGCGCCGTCGCGGAACTCGGGCGATGACGCCGGTGTCTGGACTGAGGAGGAGGAAGCGCAGCGACCGAACGACGAGGGAAGACACCGGACCCAAGCGACCGAGCCCGCGATCCGCAGGATCGCCATCAACCCGCGAGGGAGCGCCGGTGTCTGGACTGAGGAGAGAGGGAGCGCAGCGACCGAACGACGAGGGAAGACACCGGACCCAAGCGACCGAGCCGCGATCCGAAGGATCGCCATCAACCCGCTTCGGCCCGCCGAGAGCCCCAGATCCCGTCCCAATAATCCCGGTAATGAACGTCTTCCCCCCACTGCGCGGGGACCATAAACGGTGCTAGTCTCCTGTGCGATCTTCCGGAGGTGTATTTACACAAGGTGTGGAAATGCCCCCGACTCGAGGTTGGGACATGGGCTCGCGAAACCGGTCAATTCGGTTCAAGATCTTCTTATTGCTGCTGCTACCCCTCCTGTCTCTGAGCGCGCTGTGGGGTTTCGTGCTCAACCTCACCATGGGCGACACCCAGTCACTGCTCCGGGCGGACACGCTCTACCAGACGATCGGTGTGACCTCCACCGACCTGGGCTTACAGCTGCAGGCCGAACGCGTGCGCTCGATGGAACCGCTCACCGCGCGTGAGCTCTCCGAGGTGCTCGGCAGCCAGCGCTCCCGCACCGACAAGGCCGTCGACGACTTCCGCCGGGCCGTCGACGAGGCCGGCGACGCCGTCGACAGCGACCTGCGCCGCCCCATCGGAAACCTCAACGTCGCCCTCGACCGGCTCGGCCAGATCAGGGCCGGCGTCGACGAGAGCCGCGGCAACCGCCTCACCACGCTCAACGCCTACAACCACGTGCTCGACCGGCTCTTCCTGGTCTACGACCACCTGGTCACCGTCTCCGACCTGGCCATCTACCAGCAGGCCTCCGCGATGCAGGCCATGGGCATGGCCCGGGAGTACATCGCCAGGGAGCACGCCCTCATCGTCGGGACGCGCGGCGCCGAACGGCTCAGCGACGCCGAGGCGGCCGCCTTCACCGAGTACGTCGCCTCCAGGAAGTTCCTGCACGCGCGCGGGCTGGCCGGGCTCGACGTGCGGCTGCGCGAGCCGTACAAGCTGGTCTTCGCCACCGACCCCTTCCTCTCCTTCACCAGCCTGGAGGCGCGCGTCGCCGGATCCGGCGAGCTGCCCGCCGACAACGACCGCTGGCACGAAATCGTCGACCGGCTCACCACCCAGCTCGACGAGATCGGCGCCGAGTCGTCCGCGACCGTGGCCACGCGCGCGGCCGAGGCCGCCACCTCAACCATCGTCAAGATCGCCATCGCGGGCGGCGTCGGTTTGATCGCGGTGCTCGCGTCAATCATCATCTCTGTACGCTTCGGTCGCCGCCTGGCCGGCGAGCTGGGCGGGCTGCGTTCGGCCGCGGTCGAGCTGTCGCAGACCCGGCTGCCCGAGATCGTGGCGAGGCTGCGCAGGGGCGAGGACGTCGACGTACGGAAGGAAACGAAGGCGATCAAGGTGAGCGGTTCCGCTGAGATCACCGACGTGGCCAGGGCCTTCGGCTCCGTGCAGCGCACCGCCGTCAACGCAGCGGTCGGCCAGGCCTCGCTGCGGCGCGGCGTCGGCCAGGTCTTCCTCAACCTCGCCCGCCGCAAGCAGGGCCTGCTGCACCGCCAGCTCGCGCTCCTCGACGGCATGCAGCGCCGCACGCACGACCCCGACCGGCTGGAAGAGCTCTTCCGGCTCGACCACCTGACCACCCGCATGCGCCGCCACGCGGAGAGCCTGATGGTGCTGTCGGGCGCCGAGCCAGGAAGGGCCTGGCGCAAGCCGGTGTCCGTGATCGACATCGTCAGGGCCGCGGTCGCCGAGGTCGAGGACTACACCAGGGTCGCCGTGGAGGCGATGCCGGTCGGCGCGGTCGACGGCACCACAGCGGCCGACATCACCCACCTGGTGGCCGAGCTGGTCGAGAACGCCACCATCTACTCGCCGCCCGACACCACGGTCCGGGTGAGCGGCGACATGGTGAGCAACGGCTACGCCATCGAGGTGGAGGACAAAGGCCTCGGGCTGTTGGCCGGCGAATACGCCCAGTTCAACGCGCTGCTGGCCGCGCCACCCGAGTTCGACCTGGCCGACAGCGACAGGCTCGGCCTGTTCGTGGTGGCCAGGCTGGCCGAACGGCACGGGATCCAGGTGCTGCTGCGACGCTCGCCCTTCGGCGGCACGACGGCCATCGTGCTCGTGCCGCGGACGCTGGTGTCCGACCAGGCGACACTGGAGGCGGGCGGCGGCGACGGCAAGGCCGCCCTGCCGAGCCGTACGAGAAAGAAGGCGCTCGCGGTCGTGACCTCGGGCACCCACGCCGGGCTGCCCAGGCGAGTGCGTCAGGCCAAGCTGGCGCCGCAGCTCAAGCAACAACCGCCTGAGCCGGAGCCGCAGGCCGAACGCTCTCCCGAAGAGGTACGCGACCTGTTCTCCGCGTTCCAGCGGGGAACGCAACGCGCCCGAGAAGAAGCCTCTGAGGAGGGGCCCATGAGTAAGGGGGATGCATGAGTGTGCCGGCCACCAACACCGGTGAACTGAACTGGCTGCTGGACGACCTCGCGACGAGGGTCGCCGCGGTCCGCCAGGCGGTCATCCTGTCGACGGACGGGCTGGCGGTGGGTTATTCCAGCGCGCTGACCCGTGACGACGCCGAGCACCTGTCAGCGGTCGCGGCCGGGTTCCAGAGCCTGGCCCGCGGCACCGGGCGGCATTTCGGCGGCGGCGACGTGCGCCAGACCATCGTGGAGATGGAGAGCGCGTTCATGTTCGTCACCGCGGCCGGACAGGGCACCTGCCTGGCCGTCATCGCCGATGCCAGCGTGGACGTCGGCCACATCGCCTACGAGATGGCGATGCTGGTCAAGCGGGTGGGTCAGCACATCAGCACCAACCCACGCGCTGGAGCGTCATGAGCGATAGCCCGCAGTGGTTCGATGAGGAGGCGGGGCCGATCGTCCGGCCCTATGCTCTCATCCGCGGTCGCACGCACTCCTCCGGAGACACGTTCGACCTCGTGGCCACCGTGCGCGTCATCGGCGACCCGCCTGACGAGCTCGGCCCAGAACAGCAACTGATCCTGCGGGCAGCGCGAAACCCGATCTCGGTGGCGGACCTGGCCGTCGAGATCGACCTGCCCGTCGGCGTCGTCCGGGTCATGCTCGGCGACCTGCGTGACAACGGCCTCATCTCGGTGACGTCGCCCTCGGCTGGAGGGGCGCGCTCGAACGAGCGCATTCTCAAGGAAGTGATCAATGGACTCCGTGCTCTCTGAGGACCCCGTCGCGCTCAAGATTCTTGTCGCGGGGGGGTTCGGCGTCGGCAAGACCACACTGGTCGGGTCGATCAGCGAGATCAAGCCGCTGCGCACGGAGGAGGTGCTCTCCGACCGCGGGATCGGCGTCGACGACCTCGACGGGGTGGAGGCCAAGTCCACCACCACCGTCGCGATGGACTTCGGTCGCATCACGATCCGCGACGGGCTCGTGGTGTACCTGTTCGGAACGCCGGGCCAGGAGCGGTTCTGGTTCATGTGGGACGAGCTGTCCCACGGCGCGCTGGGCGCGGTCGTGATCGCCGACACCAGGCGGCTGACCGACTGCTTCCCGTCCGTCGACTACTTCGAGCAGCGCGGCACGCCGTTCGTGGTGGCCGTCAACTGCTTCGACGGCGCCGCCCGGCACAGCGTCGACGACGTGCGCATCGCGCTCGACCTCGAGGACGACGTACCGGTGATGCTCTGCGACGTGCGGCGGCGCACCTCCGCCAAGGAGGTCATGATCACCCTGGTCGAGCACTCCTTGCGGACCCTCGCCTCGGCGAACTGACGCGCGGGCCCCGGCTACAGGGCACGCAGGCCGTTGATCACCTCTCGGAGCAACGACTCCGAGGGGGCGGCGGCCTTGTCGCGCGGCGGGCGTACGGTCACCAGGCCGTGGTCGAGCAGGTCTCCCAGCAGCACCCGCACGACGGCGACCGGCAGGCCGAGGGTCGAGGCGACCTCGGCGACGGGCTTCGACTGCCCCGCCACGCAGGTCAGCAGCCGGCGGTGCTGGGAGCCGAGTTCCGCCTTGGCGGGCGCGGGCAGGCCCGTCGAGGCGACGGTCGCCAGCAGGTCGAGCGCCGACGACGACGTGGGCCTGGTGCGCCCGCGGGTGACCGCGTACGGCCGGACGACCGGCCCCGCCTCCTCGTCGACCCACTCGTGCTCGCGACTCACGATCCAGATCCCCCATCCTGCTCGCTGTCCTGCCGCCCGCGCTGCCAGCCGGACTGGAGCGAGGAGAGCAGCGCTCTGGCCTCCTCAGGTGAGCGCTCCGCGACCGGCTGCTCGGCGGGCGGCGCCTCCTTGAGCCGCTGCGGCAGGTTCGCCTGCCGCTCGCGCCGCGGCAACCCCGTCTCCCGTTCCCGCTGGGGCAGGCCCGTCGTCCGCTCGCGCCTCGGAAGCCCCGCGTCCCGCTCGCGCTGCGGCAGCCCTGTCTCCCTTTCCCGCTGCGGCAGCCCCGTCTCCCTTTCCCGCTGCGGCAGCCCTGTCTCCCGCTCGCGCTGCGGCGGCTCGGCCGGCTCGGGGTCCTGCCGCTGTGGCAACGCCGTCGGGCCGCCCTGGAGTTGCTGCGGCACGGCCGTACGACCGTTCCCCTGGGATTGTTGCGGCACCACCGTGCGAGCGTTCCCCTGACCCTGCTGCGGCACCGCCGCCGGGCCGCTCCCCACCGCCCGTCTGCTGGTACGGATCCGGCGCGGCAGCTCGCCCGGCCCGGTCGGCTCCTCCCTGACGACCGACACGGAGACGGGCTCGAAGTCCATCGGCTGCACGGGCGTGGGGATGGGCTCGACCAGCGAACCGGGCACCAGCACGATGGCGGTGGTGCCGCCGTACGGTGAGGGTTTGACCGTGACCTTGACGCCGTGCCTGGCGGCGAGCATCGCGACCACCGCGAACCCGAGCCGTTCGGTCTGCGCGGGGTCGAACTCCGGCGCGCTGGCCAGGCGCTCGTTGATGGCCCTGCGGGTGTGCTCGTCCATGCCCAGGCCGCGGTCCTCGATCTCGACCGCGAAGCCCTTGCCGACCATCTCGCCGCGCACGGAGACCTCGTTGCCGGGGGAGGAGAACGAGGTGCCGTTCTCGATCAGCTCGGCGAACAGGTGCATCAGGTCGGCCACCGCGGCGCCGGAGACGCCGCACTCGGCCATCGGGTAGACGCGAACGCGGGTGTACTCCTCGACCTGGGCGGCCGCGCCGCTCAGCACGTCCTCCATCGGGATGACGCCGCGCCACCTGCGGCCCGCCGAGCCGCCCGACAGCAGCACGAGGCCCTCGGCGTGGCGGCGCATGCGGGTGGTGAGATGGTCGAGCCTGAACAGCCGTTCCAGGGCCTCGGGCTCCTCCGTCTGCCGCTGCATCTCGTCCAGCAGCCGGAGCTGGCGCTGGAGCAACGACTGGCTGCGCCTGGCCAGGTTGCGCAGCGCCTCCGACACGCCCTCGCGCAGCCTGGCCTGCTCGACGGCGGCGTCCACGGCCGTGCTCTGGACGCTGTCGAACGCCGCCGCGAGGTCGCTGACCTCGCTGGTCGAGTTCTCGCTCACCCTGATCGGCGGGGCCTCGGTCGCGATGTCGACGCTCTCGCCCTTGCTCAGCTTCGACACGACCTCGGGCAGCCTGATCTCCGCCAGGTCGAGCGCCGTGCGGCGCAGCGCGGCCAGCTCGCGGGTGATGCGGCGGCCGACCCTGATCGAGACGACGACGGAGAACACGACCGCGATCAGGCCGAGCGCGCCGGCGACGCCGGCCTGCACCAGGACGGACACGCCCGCGGGCTCCATCCTGGCGAGCAGCTTGTCGCCGGTGGTGCCGATGGCCTCCCGATATTCGGCCTGCACCTGATCGGCGATGCCGCGCCAGAGCTGCATGTCCACCCGCTGGCCGCCGATGTAGCCCTCCAGGAGGTTCTCCATCGTGACGTATCGGGGCGAGTAGTACAGCTTCTCGAACGGCGCCCGCAGCTCGGTGTCGAGGTTGGCCAGGGCCTGGGGATACAGGTACGTCCTGGCCCCGTCGATTCCGGCCAGCATGTGCGTCTCGTGCATGGTGGCGCGGCCGTTCGTGGCCACGATCAGCGCGTGCTCACGGCTCAGCAGCTCGCGCGCCTGGTCGGCGGTGATCAGGCCCTGCCCCTGCAGGGACAGCTCCAGGTCGGTGCTGACCACCAGCCTGGAGTACAGCAGGTGGATCTCGTCGGAGACCTTCGAGTATTCCGTGACGAGGTTGCCGGCGACGAACCTACGGTCGTCGACCTTCTTCCTGATGTCGGGCAGCCGGTCGGCCTCCGCGAGCACGGTCTGGAGCTGGGTCCGCATGTCCGGGGTGAGGACGTCCTGGGTGTCCTGCGCCATCGCTCCGTCGCGCAGCTCCTTCCTGGCCACGTCGACCTTCTCCCGAGCCTGCGCCAGCGCCTTCGGATCCTGCACCGCGCCCGCGAGCCGCTCGGCCGAGGCCAGCCGCTCGGCCTGCAGGCCGGACACCAGGGCGTCGGCCCTGTTGATGACACCGGTCCAGATGGTCTCGACCTTGAGCAGGCTGAGCGCCTCTCCCGACGTTGTGCTCGCGGCGAAGCCCCAGAGCGCGATCAGGGAGACCAAGGGGATGACGAGCAGCGTCGAGATCTTGAATCTGATGGATCTGCCCGATGCCATGACACCTGCTCCCGGATAGAAGATCGCGGGAGAGAATAGCACCGAAACAGATGCTTTTAAGATCGACTAGCGATAAATCTGTGATATGTCGGGAAATTGACGGCCTTTGCGGCGGCCGGACGCCAGGCCAGCCACGCCAGCCACCCCGCGAGCACCGCCAGCAACGACACCTCCGCGGCCAGCAGCAACCGCTCCACCAACCCGATCATCACCCGCTCGCCCGGCAGCGCCACGTAGGTGATCGCCAGCAGCCCGAACCCGCCCGCCAGCGCCACCCACTCCACAGCCCGCGCGACGGGCTTCCACGCCGCGTGCGCGGTCAGCCGGGGCACCAGCAGCGCGCCCGCGGCCGGCAGGCTCACGAACGCCGCGACCGACGCGTACCTGTGGATCTGCGCCGCGAGATCCGGATCCTGGCCGATGGGTGTGGTCGGGATGATCGCCGCCACGATCAGCGCTCCCGACCACACCATCAGCAACCGCCCGGGCATCCCCCGCACGGGCGCCCCCGCGGACCGCAGCCCCGCCAGCAACACCAGAGACCCGACCCCGAGAACCGCCATCGCCATCTCCGTCACGCCCCCGCGGTCGGACACGGCGAACTCGCTCACGGTCACGTTCATGGGGTCGAGGTAGGGGGCCGAACCGAACTGGCCGGCCACCACGGCGACCACCGAGAACAGGATCGAGGCGCAGGCGATCAGGGGGTAGAGCCTCTTTGCTGCGGTCATAGGCCCTACCCTGCCCCTGGCGACCGCTCCCCCGCATCAGGCCCCGCCCCCGACCCGACCCTGACCCGTCCCTGAGTCCTCATCTGTGGGCAGGGCGCGCGCCCGTGCCGCCACGCGGCGCGGAGCCGGCGCGGCGGGCCGGCGTCAGTCGAGGATGTGCGCGGTCGCGCGGGCGTAGCGGTGGCGGATCTCCTGCACCGCCTGACCTTCGTACGTCTGGGTGTCCCCCGAGCGCCAGTCGGGGGTGGTGACCAGGGTGGCGGCCTGGTGGGCGGCGCCGTCGGCGACGTATTCGGCGGGTGGCGGCACCGCGATCGGCACGCCGAAGATCGTGGGGGCGATGCGGCGGACCGCCTCCGAGCGGGCCGCGCCCCCGATCAGCAGCACCCGTTCCGGCCGCAGGCCGAGCGCGTCGTGCGCGTCGGCCAGCCCGCACAACATGCCTTCGACGGCGGCCCTGGCCAGGTGGGCGGGGGTGGCGGTGGACAGGGTAAGCCCGTGGATCGACCCCGTCGCGGTGGGCCGGTTGGGGGTGCGCTCGCCTTCGAGGTAGGGGACCAGCGTGAGCCCTTCGGCCCCCGGCGGCGCCTGGAGGGCGAGGTCGCTCAGCTCGTCGAGCGAGACGCCGGCGATGCGGGCGGCGGCGTCCATGACGCGGGCGGCGTTGAGCGTGCACACCAGCGGCAGGAAGCGCCCCGTCGCGTCGGCGAACCCGGCGACCGCGCCGGTGGGGTCGGCGCTGGGTGTCTCGGCGACCGCGAACACGGTGCCGGACGTGCCGAGCGACACCACGACGTCGCCGGGCCGGGCGCCGACGCCGAGCGCAGCCGCCATGTTGTCGCCGGTGCCCGGCGCGATCAGCACGCGTCCGGAACCCGGCGCCGCCTCCTGCGGCCCGAGCACCTTGGGCAGGTGCGGGACGGTGCCGAGGGCGGTCTTCAGCAGGTCGGTGCGGTAGGCGCCGGTCGCGGGGGACCAGTAGCCGGTGCCGGAGGCGTCGCCGCGGTCGGTGGCGAGCTGGTCGAGGGGCGGGGTGGGGGCCTCGCGCCAGGCCCGCGCGTCGAAGGGGCCGGAGGCGAAGGCGCCGGCCAGGCGCCAGGTGAGCCAGTCGTGCGGCAGGCACACCGCCGCCGTGCGCTGGACGCCGGCCGGCTCGTGCTCGGCCAGCCAGCGCAGCTTGGTCACGGTGAACGACGCCACGGGCACCGAGCCCACCGCGTCGGCCCACGCCTGAGGGCCGCCCAGCTCGGTGACCAGGTCGGCGGCGGCCTGGGCGGAGCGGGTGTCGTTCCACAGGAGGGCGTCGCGGACGACGTCGCCCGAGGCGTCGAGGCAGACCATGCCGTGCTGCTGGCCGGCCACGCTGATGGCGGCCACGTCGTCGAGCCCGCCGGCCTCCTCGATGGCCTGCAGTAGTGCGGCCCACCAGTGTGACGGGTGGACCTCGGTGCCGTCGGGGTGCGGGGCCCGGCCCTGCCGGACCAGCGCGCCCGTCTCGGCGTCGCGGATGACGACCTTGCAACTCTGCGTGGAGGAATCGACCCCTGCGACCAGCGTCACCCGCGTACTCCTAACACGTGTTCCAGCGCCGAACTGGTTGAGATGGGGGGAATGCTACCCGCGCCCGGCGGGGGCGCGGGTGACCAGGGCGTCCGCAGCCGTCCGGGAGATGCGCCCGTCGGCGCGGTCAGCTCGCCCATGTCTCGATGCTCCCCCCGCGATCAGGTGTTCACAAGCCCGACGGGTCGCGGCCCACGCTGATCTCCTCGGCGATCCTGCGGATCTCCGTCACCTCGAGGCCGGGAGCCTTGGGCAGGTCGCGCAGCAACGCGTCCATCACCACGGGCACGGGCTGGCCTGCGAGCCTGCCCGCGATGCCGTGGACCGCCCTGAACAGCGCCTCTTCGGTGTCGTGCATCGGCAATCTCCTCGGTTCGGGTACCCGGAGAACGGTACGGCCTCTGCCCGACAGTTGCGCGCCACACCCCGCCCGCGTGTTCCCCGCAGCCGATGGGCCCCGGCAGGCCCCACCGGCCGTCGCTCGGCGGCAGCGGGGCTCCCCAAGTGGTTGAATTCTCATACATTTGAGGTGGCTCCATCGAAAGGGGTACACCATGCCGGTTCAGCGGCTCAACCACGCGGTCCTCTACGTGCGCGACATGGAGCGCAGCGTCGCCTTCTACCGTGAAGCCCTCGGTTTCGAGGTCGTCATGAGCCTGCCGGGCGCCGCCTTCCTGCAGGCCCCTGGCTCGACGAACGACCACGACCTGGGCCTGTTCGAGATCGGCGGCGACGCGGCCCCCTCACCCGCGGGCCGCACCTCGGTCGGCCTCTACCACCTGGCCTGGGAGGTCGACACCCTCGACGAGCTCGATCGCATCGCCGCCAGGCTGCGCGAGCTCGGTGCGCTGGTCGGCGCCTCCGACCACGGCACCACCAAGGCGCTCTACGCGAAGGACCCCGACGGGCTGGAGTTCGAGGTGTCGTGGCTGGTGCCCGCGGCGTTGCTGACCGACGAGGTGCTCGCCGCCCGCTCCAGCATCCGCCCGCTCGACCTGAGCGCCGACAAGGAGCGGTACGGCGCACGGACCCGAGGCGGCGTGGGCGTGTCCGTCCCGGCCTGAAGTACGGTGGTGATGACGGCTCCTTCGCCACGGAGCGATTCCACCGGGTGACTTCCAGGGGAAACGGCCATGCCAAGCGATCCTGACCATGTGCTCGACGCGATCGACGGCGTAGTCGACGAGTGGGAGACGCTGAGCGCCGACGCCATGCGCTGGGCGCCTCCCGAGAGCAAGAGTCCCGACCTCATGACCGAGGTGACCGAGATCTTCGGCCCGCTGGTCAACGCGTTCACGGAGGTGCTGCGGCCCGTCGGCGACGCGTTCGAGCGGGTCCTGCAGTCGTTCGACGACGACGACCGCTGACGCGACCCCCTCCACCGGCGGGCCCGTCCGCTCGGCCTGGGGTCGCGGAGGGGTGGACGGTGACAGAGGGTGCACTAGACTGGCTCGCATGACCTGGCGACATTGATCCATAACCAGGGGCCGGCGCGGGGCGCGCGGGCCTCCGAGGCGACAAGCACTCGGAGTCCCTACTCGTCCCCCTGGAAGGCCTCATGCTTGTCGCATCACTCTACGTCTACGCGTTCCTCGGCGAATTCCTGCTGATCTACCCGGTCTACACGCTGCTGTTCATCGACACCGGGTTGTCCGTGGCCGAGACCTCGTCCCTGTTCGTCATCTGGTCGGCGACGGGCATGGTGCTCGAGATCCCGTCCGGTGCCTGGGCCGACCGGCTGTCCAGGCGCGTCACCCTGTTCCTCGGGCCGCTGCTGGCCGGGCTGGGTTTCACCCTGTGGTTGGTCTTCCCTTCCTACTGGGCGTTCGCGCTCGGCTTCGTGTTGTGGGGCGCCGAGGGGGCGCTGGTTTCCGGCGCGTTCGAGGCCCTCTCCTACGAGGAGTTGGAGCGCCGCGGCCAGGCGCACCGTTACACCGCGGTCATAGGCCGGGCCACCGCCGTGGGCACCGTCGCCGCCGCGGCGGCGATCGGCCTGGCCACGCCCGTTCTCGCGGCCGGCGGCTATCCGGCCGTGGGCGTCGCCAGCGTGCTGGCCTGCGTCCTGTGCGCGGCCACGGCGCTCACCCTGCCCGAGCACCGCACGCGCGGCGACGGCGCTGAGGAGGGTTACCTGGCGATCCTGAAGGCCGGCCTGACGGAGGTCCGCACGGATCGCCGGGTCCTGCGCGCTGTGCTGCTGGTCGCCTTCGTGACGGCGATCTGGGGAGCGCTGGAGGAGTACGTCCCCTACCTCGCGATCGAGGCGGGCGTGACCAAGGCCGTGATCCCGATGCTCATCCTCCTGACCTGGGTCGGCGCCACGGCGGGCGGCCTGCTGGCCGGACGCGCCCGGCACATGCCGCCCCGCGCATACGCCCTGACCCTCGCCCTCGCGGCGCTGGCCATGGCGGCGGGGGCGGTGAGCGGGCACCCGGCCGGGTTCGTGCTGATCGCCCTGGCCTTCGGGGCGTTCCAGCTGGCCGGGGTGGTGGCGGACGCGCGGATGCAGGAGCAGATCACCGGCACGGCCAGGGCCACCGTGACGTCGGTCGCCGGTCTGGGCATGAACGTGGTCACGCTCGCCGTGTACGCCGCGTACGGGGCGACGTCGTCGTACGTGTCGAACGGCCTGACGTTCGCCCTCATGGTGGTGCCGTACGCGTTCATCGCCCTGGTGACGGCGCGCTCGACGGCGCTCGCCCCGGCGCGCCGGTGACCGGGGCCGTTCCCCGGCGGCGGCCCTGCTCGCCGCCGGGGACGGCCTTATGGGCGGAGGGCCGCCGGTTCGGGCCCACGGCCGAAACCGCGGATATAACACCGAAATAGGGCCTGTTTGACATCTGACGAGAAGCGTTAACCTCCGTTAACTTGACAGCACCCCCAACCGAGGAGTGCTCATGTTGAGTAAACGCGGTGCGGTGGCAGGATCCATCATCCTCGCCGCCTGCCTGGCCACCCCCCTCAGCCCAGCGTTCGCTGAGCCGGCACCGCAATCAGCTCCCCCCTCCGCGCCTCCCCCCGTGATCGACGCACTCGAACGCGACCTCGGCCTTTCCGAGGAGCAGGTCATCACCCGGCTCGCCAACGAGCAGCGCGCCGCGGCCACCGAGGCCTCGCTCAGCGGCAAGCTGGGTGCCGACTCGTTCGGCGGCGCCTGGCTCAACAAGGACGCCTCCAAGCTCATGGTCGCCACCACCGACGCCGCCGAGACCGCCGCCATCGAGGAGCAGGGCGCGCAGCCCGTCGTCGTCAAGCGCACGCTGGCCGAGCTCGAGGGGATCGTTCAGAAGATCGACGAGGCTCCGGAGACCGCCAGGTCCGGTGCCGCCCTCTGGTACGTGGACGTGACCGCCAACAACGTCTCCGTCCAGGCCTCCACGGTGGAGGCCGCGCAGGCCCTCGCCGACGCCGCGGGCGTCGACAAGGAGGCGCTGACCGTGTCGGCGACGACTGAGCAGCCGAAGCCGTTCATCAACATCATCGGCGGGTCGGCCTACTACATCGGCTCGAGCCGCTGCAGTGTCGGCTTCTCGGTCACGCGGGGCAGCACCCCCGGCTTCGTCACCGCCGGGCACTGCGGCCGGGCCGGCTCCAGGACCACCAACCCGACCGGCACCTTCCAGGGCTCGTCCTTCCCTGGCAACGACTACGCCTGGGTCGCCGCGCCCGGCAACACCCCGCAGCCGTTGGTGCGCGGCTCCGGCGGCTCGACCGTGACCGTACGCGGCTCCTCGCAGGCCTCCGTCGGCTCCTCCATCTGCCGCTCCGGCTCCACCACCGGCTGGCGCTGCGGCACCATCCAGCAGCACAACGCCAGCGTCACCTACCCGCAGGGCACGGTACGCGGCCTCACCCGCACGTCCGCCTGCGCCGAGCCCGGCGACTCCGGCGGCTCGTTCATCTCCGGCAACCAGGCCCAGGGCGTGACGTCCGGCGGCTCGGGCAACTGCAGTTTCGGTGGCACGACGTACCACCAGCCGGTCAATGAGATCCTCAGCGTGTACGGGCTCACGCTCCGCACCGGCTGACCTTCCCGCGAACACGCGCAGCGCGCCCCCCGCCGCGGGCGCGCTGCGCCTTTTCCGGTCCGTGCGCAGGACCGTCGCGGCGGCGGCGATGAGTTTCTGGCGGCGGGCCGGTCTGTCGTGGTGTAAGGCACATCGACGACAGAGGAGTGGGCCATGAGGCGACCCGTTCTCGACAGCATGCTGCTCGCGAGCACCGATCCCGACAGGCTGCGCGACTGGTACGCCGCGGCGCTGGAGCCGGAGGAGAAGACCGACGTCGGCGTGATCCGGATGCTGAAGTACGGCGGCTTCCATCTGCTGATCGACACGCGGGCGGACATCGCGGACAAGAATGCCGAGCCCGGCAGGGTGATACTGAACTTCGACGTGGCCGATGCCCGCGCCGTGGTCGCCCGGATGGAGAGTCTGGGAGTTTCGTGGCTGGCCGAGCTGGAGGACCGCGACGGCAGCCTGTTCGCCACCGCGATCGATCCCGACGGCAACTACGTCCAGATCATCCAGCTCAGCGAGGCGCACCGCGCGGCGATGTGACGAGAGGGGGCGGTTATCGTGTTCGGCACGACGAAGGCGTTCAGCGGTTTCTCCGTGAATGACGTCGCGGCAGCGAGAAGTTTTTACGGCGGCACGCTCGGGCTCCGGGTTTCCGAGGAGCACGGAATGCTGACGCTGCACATCGAGGGCGGCAACGGCGTCCTGGTATATCCGAAGGGCGACGCCCACACGCCGGCCTCGTTCACGGTTCTCAACTTCCCGGTCGAGGACATCGACAAGGCGGTGGAGGAGCTCGCGGCGCGGGGAGTGCGTTTCGAGCGTTACGAGGGCATGCCGATGGACGAGAAGGGGGTTTTCCGCGCGGAGGGCCCGCCGATCGCGTGGTTCAGGGATCCGGCGGGCAACGTCCTGTCGGTCATTCAGGTCTAGGCCTCGCGCGGGGGGGCCCCCAAGGCGCCCCCCCCCCCCGAAACACCCTGGAAACACACCGCCCGGTCTCCCGGTCTTCCCACGCCCACCCCTCTTGACAACCCTTTCCTCGCCCGCCATTTTGTGTAA